>NZ_PEII01000009.1:0-335519 GCF_002750415.1 Paenibacillus sp. LK1 | reverse complement strand
CAGTTTTCAAAGATCAAACTTGTTTGTGTTACTCTTTTCGTTGTCAACGCTATGTTTCAGCGGCGACTTAAATAATATATCATACTGATGAAACCAATGCAATAGTTTTTTCGAAAAAACTTTTAATAGATTCTAAGCCCCCAGTGCCCCACTAAAAACTTTAGCGAATTTGGAGCTCTATTCCCCAACAATTCAATCCACATTAAGAGTTTTCTTTCTTGATATCTACTAAAGAACCTTACAAGCGTGGCACTTCCATACTGCATTAGGATTACCCTACTCTCCATACAAAAACTCAAAAGGCCGGCTCTTCTCAGAGTCGACCTTTTGAAGATTTACGGTTTTCCGTTACTTTACAGTGTTATTGCTGTATCCAGGGATTTCTACGCTTTTTGTTGTCAGAACTACGTTTAGTGGTTATCCCTGTGCGTTCTCTTGATTGTTTCCCGGATACAGATACTTTAGATTTAGCTTTGGCAGCAGGTTTGGCTGTTCTGCGTTTCGCAGTTCCTGTTTTGGCTGCTTGTTTGGGCTTAGCATCCAGATTGAACTCAGTCTCACTCTCTGTAGAAGACTGGCTTAAGTTAGCCTCGTCACGTCCACCCTTTTTGCCTTCCCCCTTACCTTGTGGAGGATACAGTTCACCAAATGCACCTAATGGAGACGGCGGCACCATGTTCTGAGTAGGGTATGGATTTTGGTAGGCATACTCCAATGGCTGATTAGGCATCATGGATGTGGTCATTTCAGGTTGCATCCCATAAGGATTGTATGTGCCCCACGCTGGGTTCTGGTAGTTATGTGAGGGATGTGCGTATTGATGGTTGGGCATGTGATGGTTGCCACATCCACATGGCGGGTACGGAAGCATAGAGTAGGGAGAAATATGAGGCGGTTGGTGGTTCATATGCTCATTGGCTGCAAATGGAGGGTATGGGCTGTTCACTTGACCTGATGGAGCGATCGGATATGAGTTGTTCTGCATCTCAGCAGATACGTTCGGCATAACGTTGTTATGATTATACTCCGTGCCGGTCCAAGGCATGTTGGATGTATGACCTATGGAGTACGGACTCACTTCAGGTATACCTGGGAATGTAGCATTGTCGTTCGCCCCAGCCGTATACATGTTTTGTGGAGTAGTGTATACCTCTTGTGCAGGTACAGGAACTTGGGCATATGGATGCTCGGCAGGAGCATGCAGCATTTTACTACCGCAACCACATGGAGCTTTGGTCGCAGGAGCTACTTCTGTAGGCCATTCCGTGTTGTTAGGTATTACAGGTAAAGGCAGGACTTCAGGTGAGATATTAGGCATCGTATACGTCGGCGCTTCAGTTATCGGTTTTAATTGCACTTCGGATTTGGTATTTTCTTTCTTCTGAGCTTCCTTCTGCGGCTTCTCTTCAGGAATTTCAGGTAACTGTGGTAACACTTCCACTTCTGGCTTGATATTAGGTACGACCGGATTTGCAGGTACAGGAGCCGGAACCGTATTGGAGACTTCCGGTACAGGTGCTGGTAGAGGCACTGGGACTACTGGTACGACTGGAGCCGTTTCTTCTTTAACTCCCGTGTATTCCTTCCCTTCAGGAGACAGCTTCTCATGAGCAACATTGGGTGATGTACCATTTTCTGAAGCCGTGTTCCCTGGTGCATTCGCTGATGGAATGTACACGGTCTCCCCTACAAGAAGAGCATTAGGATTTTTCAATTGTGGGTTCGCATTGATCATATCTTTCAACGGAACTCCCCAAGCCTGTGACAACTTCCATAATGAATCGCCTTGCTGGACTTTATGACTGTGCAACACGCCTTCTGGCTTTGGTGTTACAGGCTCCGCAGGAATTTTGACCTTCATGCCGATCTCCAACTTGTCAGGATTAGAAATTTGCGGATTAGCTGCGATAATTTTGTCCAACGCTACATTATATTTTTGGGACAGCAGATATAATGTGTCGCCTTTTTTCACCATGTGTATTTTCACTTGGAACTAACCTCCTAGACGTGATACTTGGGCAGTGCATTCGCCCATACCGTTACTACATCCTATGCAGAAATTGGGCCAATGACATCAACTAAGCAAAAAAAATCCTCCTCGCCCTAAAAACCGCATACTTCAGGTATGCTGAGTTTCTGAGACAAGAAGGATTTCCTGCTTCCCTATTCAGTTCGTTCCAATTAATCTTCCCAAACTTTGTAACCATCTTTGTCGACAATTTGACGGAATGCTTCCAGCAGCCTCAAGGTTACAGGACCTGCAACACCCGTTCCAATCGTTCTGCCGTCCACCTCATAAGCAGCAATAACTTCTGCAGCTGTTCCAGTGAAAAAGACTTCGTCGGCAATGTACACATCATGTAGCGTAAATGGAACTTCTTTTAATTCAAGATCCAGCTCACCGCACAGATCGATAATGGCCTGACGTGTAATTCCCTCTAATGCACCAAGATAACAAGGTGGCGTATAAACTACACCATTTTTGATGATGAAGATGTTATCACTTGAACCCTCAGTAACGTAACCTTGGGAATTCAGCATAATCGCTTCACCAGCACCTGAGTAGTTAGACTGAATTTTAACAAGAATGTTGTTCAGATAGTTCAATGATTTAATCTTTGGATTCAATGCGTCCGGTATGTTGCGGCGCTGGGATACAGACACGGCTTTTAGCCCAGTAAGATACGCTTCCTCCGGATAGATTGCCAGTTGCTCTACAATGATGATTACGGACGCTTTCGGGCAGCGCAGCGGATCAAGACCCAAGTTACCAGGTCCACGTGAAACGATCAGACGAATATAACCGTTACGCATATCATTGCGACGTACCGTTTCAGCCATCACTTCCAGCATCTCATCATAAGACAGCGGAATGTTCAGACTGATGGATTTAGCTGAATCGTACAAACGATCCAAATGCGCTTTGCATCTGAAAATGTTACCGTTATAAATCCGAATACCTTCGAAAATACCGTCTCCATACAAAAATCCATGATCATATACCGAAACGGTTGCGTTCTCTTTGGTCACATATTGACCATCCAAATAAATCCATTGTTCTGACACCGATGACTGCACCTCCATAAAATTTCCATTCCTAGATTCCGAAACTACATTTATCTCGTTCATTGTACAACAAATGACAAGCTATTTCTTGCTCATTTTACCCAGTCTTATGACAACCTTCAACAATGTACGTCCTGATTCAGGTCGTTTTCAACGAAGGATATGTATAACACGGATAGCTGCCAAGAATACGTACCTGACAATTCAAAGCCTCAATCTCAGCCATGGCTGCGGTAAGCAATACCGAATCTGCACTTTCCTCAACATCAATGTAAAAATAATAACTCCCCAACCTTTTCTTCGTTGGACGAGATTCCAGTCGGGTCAGGTTCAGCTTCCGCCAGGCAAAAGCCGACAACACCTGATGTAATGCACCCGGTGCATCTTCAGGCAATGTAACAAGCAAACTGGTTTTTACATGATCAGGCTCTCGTGGTATCTGAACAGGTTCATGACCTATTAGCACAAAACGAGTATAGTTGTTGTCATGGTCGGTAACCCGTTCAGCCATAATGTCCAAACCGTGCTTCTGTGCAGCCAGCCTGGTGCCAATCGCGACCCAGCCTTTGCCAGGGTTTTTTTTCACAATTTCTACAGCTTCCGCTGTACTGTTTACACCCTCAAGGTCTGCTCCAGGTGAATGTAAGCGAATAAAATTCTGGCACTGCGGAATCGCTACAGGATGGGACATGATCTTCGTAATTTTCCCGAAATCATATTCACCACTCTCTGCCCTGAACTCGGAGCCATGTCCAATGACATTCTGGATGGATGGATAAACCCATTCTGCTTGCATCGGAATATCAACTTCGTTAACCAGCCAGTCCATATGCAAACTAACAGAGCCTTCAATCGTATTCTCAATGGGTATGACACTGTACTGGGACTTCCCACTATCCGTAGCCCGGAAAACATCAGAAATCAGCTTGGAATGAAGCAATTCCAAAGGCTCCCCATTAAACAGAAAATCTACTGCTTCATGGGAAACTGAACCTTCAGGTAATACTGCAATTCGTTTCATGCGTTAACTTCCCCTTTAACTCTGTCCATAAACGGACTTTCATCTTGATCAGGCAGTACGGTAACACCGTCCAGATCCGGATCCAACCACAATGCAGAAGCAGTGATGCCTTCACGGCTCATTGTGTCTATCAAATATTGCTCCAGTTCGAGCTTACGAGTATCATGACGATCTACCAACGTCAAAACGGTAGGTCCGGCTCCACTCAATGCAGCCCCCAGGGCTCCATGACTGACCGCATTTTCCAGGATCTCAGCCATACCGGGTACCAAGGATGCTCTGTAAGGTTGATGAATTCGGTCAGACATCGCCTTTTGAATCATGTCCAATCTCCCACTTGCCAAAGCTGCAACGAGTAAGGATGATCTGCTTATGTTGTGAATGACATCAGACTTGTCAAACTGCTGTGGAATTACATTTCTTGCTTTCGAAGTGGACAACTCGAAGTCCGGTACGATGACCAACGTCTGCAAGTCCTGATGCGGCTCAATGATAATATGGTCTACCCGACTGCCATCCCACGCTGCTGTAATGATACCTCCATATAGTGAAGCTCCTACATTATCCGGATGTTTCTCCAGCGACGTAGCCATGTCCAGAAGTTTGGCATCAGATAAAGGAGTGCCTATTAAAGCATTAGCAGCAGCCAACGCGCCCACGATGGCGGATGCACTGCTTCCCAGTCCCCGAGTAAGCGGAATATCGGAATACATGGAAATCTCCAACTCCGGCACGGAGATTCCGGCTTCGTTGAAGACCATCTGCGCGACTTCATATAACAAATTGGATTTATCTGTTGGCAAACCCGTCAGATGATCTCCATGTAAATGGAATGTTGTCTGCTCAGCCGGTTTCATCTCAAGCCATGCATACAGAGACAATGCCATGCCCAGGGTATCAAACCCTGGACCCAGATTGGCTGTACTTGCAGGTACCTTAACAGTTACCCTTTGCTTCAAACTCATACGGATTGTTGCTCCAATTGTGCAATTGCCGCCATAACCGCTTCTTCAGAATCTTCCACAACAAGTGGTTCAGTCGCTACCGTTTTGATTGCAATATTAGGGTCTTTTAGACCATGTCCTGTCAGAACACAAACCACAGTCTCTCCACCTTTAAAGTATCCTTCACTCTTCAGTTTGTATACACCAGCAACGGAAGCAGCGGATGCAGGTTCAGCAAAAATCCCTTCACGAGCGGCGATCGTACGATATGCTGTCAGAATTTCTTCATCAGTTACATAATTAATCTGTCCGCCAGACTCTTCAGCTGCAGCTACAGCTGTTTTCCAACTTGCAGGATTACCAATTCGAATAGCCGTTGCTACGGTTTCAGGCTCAAGGATCGGTTCACCTTTGACAATTGCCATTGCGCCTTCCGCTTCAAAACCAACCATACGTGGCAGGGAGTTCGATTTGCCTGCTTCTTTATACTCTTTGAATCCTTTCCAGTAAGCCGAGATGTTCCCTGCGTTGCCCACTGGAATGGCAAGTACATCAGGTGCTTGACCAAGCTGTTCAATGACTTCAAACGCAGCCGTTTTCTGTCCTTCAATCCGGAACGGATTCACGGAGTTCACGAGCGTAATTGGATGCTTGGCTGTAATTTCACGCACAATTTCCAATGCACGGTCAAAGTTGCCATTAATCGCAATAACTTTAGCTCCATAGATTATAGCCTGAGCTAGTTTACCCAGCGCAATGTTGTTATTCGGGATCAAAACAATACAATTCAGACCAGCACGAGCCGCATAGGCTGCTGCAGCCGCTGAAGTGTTACCTGTCGATGCACACATGATCGTGCGGCTGCCTTCTTCCATCGCTTTAGCAACAGCCATAACCATTCCGCGATCTTTAAATGAACCAGTCGGATTCAGACCTTCATATTTGAAATATAAATTCAATCCAAGCTCCTCAGACAGATTCTCCGCATGAACCAGGGGTGTGTTTCCTTCATGAAGCGTAAGCAGGGGCGTGTTTTCATTAACCGGAAGGTGTTCTCTATACGTTTGCAGTAATCCTTGATATCTCATTGTGGGTAAACTCCTTTGTCGTTAATAATCCGAATATGATTAATATGATTGCATACCTCAATATGGTTAGGCGTGTATCTTAAACTTAGCTTAGACCTGAAATTCAAACCGGAATTTGGGGGCGAGTTATCCTTCTACCCGGTACACACTCTTAATGCGACGAATGACAGCAAGTGATTCAAAGTGTTTCAATACTTTATCCATGCTTGCCTTGCTAGCGTTATGCGTAACAATGATGATCTCAGCATCTGGGTTGTGTTCGTTCGGCTGTTGCACAACTGAAGCCAGGCTGACTTCGTATTCAGCAAAGATTTGGGTAATTTGCGCCAGTACCCCTGCCTTGTCATCCACATGCAGCAAAATAAAGTTTTTCGACATAATGTGTTCGTCACTTTGCAGACGCTTCTGTTTATAAGGCACAATCGCTTTGAGACCATTCACACCCAGCTTCAGGTTTTTGATCACAGCCACGATATCCGCTACTACAGAAGTTGCCGTCGGAAGCTCGCCTGCACCCGCACCGTAGAACATCGTCTCACCTACAGCTTCGCCATGTACATACACTGCGTTGAACACGCCATTGACGGAAGCAATTGGATGATTCTGTCTTACCATCGTCGGCTGAACACTTATGGTGATCTCATCATCTCGACGATCTGCGATACCCAGCAGTTTCATTTCATAACCAAGTCTTTTGGCATACGTAATATCTTCACGGGTTACGGAAGTAATCCCCCTAACGGTCACATCTTTCAGTTCCACATTGGTTCGGAAGCCCAAAGTACCCAGAATCGCCATTTTGCGAGCTGCATCGAGTCCTTCGACATCCGAAGTTGGATCGGTTTCTGCATATCCGAGTGCTTGAGCCTCTGCCAGAACCTCTTCATATGAGGCACCTTCCTGGCTCATTTTGGTCAAAATAAAGTTCGTTGTTCCGTTCACTATCCCCATAATGCGGGTAATCCGGTCGGATGAGAAACCTTCAATCAACGTGCGGATGATCGGAATGCCACCAGCCACACTCGCTTCGTAGAATACATCACATTGCTTTTCCTGTGCCTTGGCCAAGATCTCGGAACCGTGCAAAGCCATTAAATCCTTGTTCGCGGTTACGATATGCTTGCCCCGCTCCAGTGCTTCAAGGATGTACTCTTTGGTCTGATCAATGCCGCCCATAACTTCCACGATAACATCTATATCCGGGTGACGAATGACTTCCCAAGGATCTTCAGTGAGCTTGGCACGGTCTACAGCAATGACACGATCCTTCTCCGTATTCTTCACTGCAATCTTCTCAATAACGATCGGTGATCCAACCTGACTGCTCAGATCCTCCTGATTTCCTTCCACGATGCGAACGACCCCAGTACCCACCGTGCCCAGACCCAACAGTCCCACTTTTACTGGTTTCACTAACGATCTACCCCCAATGTCTTTTTCTCCTTCACCCCTGAACGATTTAACCATACATAGATCTTATTCCTAAACGTTTTACGTTAACGTCTAATTAGCCTTGGCCAACAATGCGCGTGCGTCGAACTCCGGGCATATCCTGCATCCGATCGAGCATTTCTCCGATTTCCCCATGAAGATGTGATGTCTCCACTGAAATGACGACATTGGCTCTTCCCTGGAGCGGGATACTCTGATTAATGGTTAGCACGTTGGCTCCATAACCAGCTACATGTCCGAGCACACGAGACAATATCCCTGACTGATGCTCCAAATCAATGGAGATCGTTACAATTCGCTCCCGTTCAAGCTGATTGATCAAATGGATGCCATCCTTGTACTTATAAAAAGCGCTCCGGCTTAATCCAACCTGTTCAACCGCCTCATGGACTGTTTTGACATCCCCGGAAGCTAGCAGTTCTTTTACCTGCATGGTCTTCACCACAGCCTCTGGCAAAATGTCTTCCCGTACTAAGTAATAGCGTTCATTCACAGAACGTCCTCTCCTCAAAGACTCATGTATTCATATAGTGGACATTATATAGGATCTATCTCAAAAGGGCAATACCTCACATGTCTATTTTTGAAAAACTATTCCTAACAGTATACAAGTTTATCCCACGTGCAGGTAAGGAAATATAAAAAAAACGCAGAGCAGCGGGTTATCTCCCACTACTCTGCGTATATGTTTTAAGCCTTTATATTCGTAAAGGTTGCACTTCTATCTTAATAGTAGCTGCTACCTTCCACAAATTCGAACTCAAAGTCGCCAATGCGCACAATGGTGCCTTCTTCAGCTCCGCGTTTACGCAGTTCCGCATCCACACCCATATGACGCAATGTACGCGCCAGTTTGAGAATCGCTTCATGCGAATTCAGCTGCATCCGTTTCATCATACGTTCAATCTTGGCACTTTCGACAACGAAGATTTCATTCTCCCGTACAATACGGAAGCCATCGTCCTCTTTTTTGTCCAAGCTGTATACTTTGCGTTCAGATAAGTCAGCAACTTCTTCAACCATTGGCTCGTCCGGAATTTGATCCAGCAGATCAGCCGCACGATACAGGAGCTCTTGAATCCCTTTCCGTGTCAGGGACGAAATAGGCATAACTTCAATATCCGGTTGAACTTCACGAGCCTTCTGCAAAAACTCTTCCAGATTAGCCTCGGAATCCGGCATGTCCATTTTATTCGCTGCTACAACTTGTGGTCTCTCAGCGAGGACAGGATTGTACAATTTGAGTTCCTCGTTGATTTTCTGCCAGTCTTCGAACGGATCACGTCCTTCTGAACCAGACATATCAACGACATGAACGATAATGCGTGTACGTTCTACGTGACGCAAGAACTCATGTCCAAGCCCAATACCTTCGTGGGCACCTTCAATCAGGCCCGGCAAGTCGGCCATAACAAAGCTGCGACCTTCACCCACACCAACAACACCCAGGTTAGGAGTAATGGTTGTAAAATGATATGCTCCAATCTTTGGCTTGGCTGCCGAAACAACAGACAACAGTGTGGATTTCCCGACACTTGGGAAACCAACCAAACCGACATCTGCCATGACCTTAAGCTCAAGTACGATGTAACGTTCTTGACCTTCTTCGCCATTTTCGGCCAGTTCTGGCGCTGGATTGTTAGGCGTGGCAAAACGAATGTTTCCCCGTCCGCCCCGTCCGCCACGAGCAACAACAACCTGTTGACCATGACGCGTCAAATCAGCCAGTACTTCTCCACTGTCTTCATCCAAAATGACGGTTCCAGGTGGAATACGTACAATCATGTTCTCAGCGTTCGCGCCATGCTGACTTTTATTACGTCCCTTCTCACCACGAGGGGCCTTGAAGTGACGCTGGTAACGGAAATCCATCAACGTACGCAGACCTTCATCCACACGGAAAATGATGTCAGCTCCTCTGCCTCCATCACCCCCTGCAGGTCCGCCGTTCGGTACATACTTCTCACGACGAAACGAAATAATTCCGTCCCCTCCGTCTCCGGCTTTCACATAAATCTTCGCTTTATCTACAAACATTGGTTAACCCCTTCTTCCTATATTCCGCAAGGCATTCTGAATTGTATAAACGTATCCTCAGACGGAAGCTGCTCCGTTCTGACTTTTTTTCCTTTGAGTACGGCATTGAGCTGCCGCAATGTTTCCGGATCGGGTGTTTGATCCCCATCCAGCCGGACAACCACATCTCCGTGATCCTGTCCGAAGTTCAAGGTCAGTTTGCGAACCTCTCCCCAAGACGACCGGCCGCCGCCATATTGATAGGCTCGAATCGCATCGGCAATCGCCCCCGTAAGCGACTCGCCATCCTCGGGAGAGACCAGAGCACTAAGCTGCAACTCTTCCTCTACGACCACATGCAATTCCAGAGCGACTCCACTGGTCCGGAAAGATTGAAGATAAAATACGAGTGAAGGAATACCCAATCTGGAGATTCGGCTTTCTTCGTTAACCCGCTCTACTATTCTTTCCACACATTGCACTGATTTATCAAGTTTGCCCAGTCTAAGATATCCATACAATACCTGAAGATCGTTCATCCAATCATGCCTATGATGATTTAATGATGCAATTGCTGTCTTTTCCATAGATTGTATGATGGTTCTGCGTTCCGCCTCTGCCTGTCTCTTCATCACATTCACAGAAACAAAAAGCACCGCGACGGACCACAATGCGTATACAGCAATTGAAATAATCACTGGATACAGCATAACGAAAACCAAAGGAATCAGAAGTGAACATGCCGCAATCCAGGGCACTCTTTTCCAAGATTTCATGGCTTCTCCCCGTTCTACAAAACTCGGTTGGTTTAAACCCCACCGTAACCAAGTATAACATGTCTTTTCTGCCAGTTCATTATCGAATAACCTATAAATACAAAAAGCCTCCGGCAAAAATGCCGAAGGCTCCTTAGGCGGAATGCCGATATTATGCTTCTACTGCAGCTGCTACTGGAGCAACATTCACAGGGTAGATGCTTACTTTTTTACGATCGCGTCCCCAACGTTCGAATTTCACAACGCCGTCAACTTTCGCAAACAAAGTGTCATCTTTACCGATACCCACGTTAGTACCTGGGTGAATTTTCGTTCCGCGTTGGCGAACGAGAATGCTACCACCAGTTACTGTTTGTCCGTCAGCACGTTTAACGCCAAGGCGTTGTGCGTTACTGTCACGACCATTCTTCGTGGAACCTACACCTTTTTTCGATGCGAATAACTGAAGATTTAATTTCAACATGATTGGTTGTCCTCCTTCTTTAATTATTTGACTTGCTCTATCTGAATATACTTTCCGTATGACTCTGCAATATCAGTGAGCATAAGCACCATGGATTCGAGTAGCAATTGTACCTGGGACCAAGTTCCGTCTTTCTCCAGCACCGGTAAAGAAGCGCTTAAAAAGCCATTCTTCATCTTGGCGTCCATTTCGACACCAGTCAGTGTTTCAATCGAGTTCACCGTACCCACTGTAACAGCGGATACCCCGGCACATACGATGTCTTCTCCCCGCTTGGCAAAATTAGCATGCCCTTTGATGGAGAAACGATCGATGCTCCCGTCATCATTACGAAAGATTTGAACGATAATCACTTATCGCACCTTCTTACGCTTTGATTGCTTCGATAGTTACTTTTGTATACGGTTGACGGTGACCTTGCTTCACATGGTAGTTCTTTTTAGGTTTGTATTTGTATACAACAACCTTTTGTCCTTTGCCATGTTTCTCCACTTTAGCCGTTACAGTTGCTCCGGAAACCAATGGTGTACCTGCTGTCAAACCTTGATCGTTAGATACAGCCAGGACACGGTCGAACGTTACGCTTTCGCCATCGTTCGCAGTCAATTTCTCGATGAACAGAACATCGCCCTCTTGGACTTTGTACTGTTTGCCACCTGTTTCAATAATTGCGTACATTTGCCTTGCACCTCCTCATGTCTCAGACTCGCCCGGTCTCAGGTGACAGTGTCCTTGCGGAACTGTTCTTGTACCCGGCCAGTGCGGTTACAGCATGTGCAAGACCAATAGGCTAAACACATACCTGATGATTATACCACCAACCATACTAAAAATCAATGCAACGGCGAAATATATCTTTTGCCTGTCCCATGACAGGAAGAACACGGCTCCACGTAAGGGAGCGTGCTCTCTTCTCGTACCTTCTTACGGGTAAGTTCGAGCAACCCCAGCTTGGTCCAACCCATCACAAAAGCCTTGGTTCGATCCTTCTTGAGTTCATTTTCCAGCGTTGCCGCAACTTCATGCCGGTTCATCGCTTCCTCCATATCAATGAAGTCCACAATAATCATGCCGCCGATATCCCGAAGACGCATTAAACGGGCGATCTCAACCGCTGCCTGCATGTTCGTTTCCGTTACGGTCTCTTCCAGACTGTCACCGCCTGCTCCCGTGTACTTGCCTGTATTGACATCGACTACAGTGAGCGCCTCGGTATGATCAATGACAATATAGCCGCCACCAGGCAGCCATACCTTACGGGCGAAATCCCTGTTTAACTGCTCCTGCACTCTATAAGCAGCAAAAATTGATTCTTCTCCCCTATACACCTGTACTTTAGGTTGATGGCCTGGACAGATTTCCTCCAGCAAAGCACTCAATTCACGGGCTTGTGCTTCATTATCCGTTATGACTTCATCACTGCCAGGCGTATACACATCACGAATGATCCGCTGAACCATACTGTGGTCTCGATGCAACAGGCTTGGTGAAGGCAAACTATCCGCTTTTTCACGAATCAGACGCCATTGCTCACGTAATGTTTCCAGGTCGGCCTGAATGGCTTCCCACTGTTCCTCTGCGGATACGGTTCGTATGATAAGCCCCTCTTCGTTCCGTCTCAGCTGTTCACCCAGCGTTTTGAGGCGGGATCGATCACCCTCACGGGCAATTTTTTTGGAGACGGCCACATAGTCCGCTAAAGGCATGTAGACAAGCCAGCGGCCCGGCAGCGAATAATGAGTCGTCACCCGGGCTCCCTTGCTTCCTACTGGCTCCTTCAGGACCTGGACGATTACATCCTGACCTGGACGAAGCAGCTCCGAAATTGAAGGCTTCACTTTGGGTTGTTTCTCCAGATTGGGATGCAACACATCGTCCACATACAGAAAAGCATTCTTTTTCTGACCGATATCCACAAAAGCAGCTTGCATACCTGGTAACACGTTCACTACCCGTCCTTTGAAATACGAACCCAGCAGTCCACGCTCGCGTGTACGCTCTGCCATGAATTCTACAGCTTTGCCTTCTTCCAGAAGCGCCATTTGCATGAGGTTATGTTCATTATGTACAATCATTTGTTTCATGGCTTCACCTCTAGAAGACAATTCAATTCATCCACATCCATTCTGTAACTTTGCATACTCATTGTACATGTATTAACCCAATTCAGGACATATCCACCAAGATGCTACAACTTATCCGTGTCTTGTTTGAAATAAGAACCGATGATTCGCTGCTCAGGCAAAACAGCCATGATTCTTCCCTGTCTATTCATCACATATATCATATGGTATCTTTCTCTCTTTAATAGACGCAAAATAGTCTCCAAAGGTTTCGCCGGAAATGAGATAATCGGCTGCGCCAAACTACCTGTAGCTGCATGTCGGGTGAATGCACTTTCACGATTCATTAGAAATCGGATAAAACGGTATGGAATATTTCGGTAATCCGTCACATTGGAATAGAACAGAAAAATTCCGACCAACAGAATATTTAAAGGCAGCCCATAATCACCGGTAAACCACCGACCGATGGCAACCAAGATAACCCCTGCACTACACAGAATGCTGATTCTGTAAGTCCACATCAATGTCGTATAGTAGGGAGCAGCAAGACTAACGAGTGCCTGTACAATTTTACCGCCATCCAGCGGCAACACCGGTAGCAGGTTAAATAGGGCAATCAGCAGATTCCCCTGTATAATATAATCCAAAAAAAGCGGGTCTCCCAGGTTTCCGTACTTCAGCAACAATACAACTCCAACCATGAGCATATTTTGAAAGGGACCTGCCAAAGCGATAATAATCTCCCGGCGGGCTGTAATATTCCCGGCATCTTCAATAACGGCGACGCCACCAAAAGGAAGCATCTGTATCGAAAGGACACGGCAGCCCAGAAGGGCTGCCGCTGCAGCATGTCCACATTCATGAATAAAAACGATGGCAAACAACGTAATGAGTTCAATAAAGTTCCCGGTCAGCAGGGAAGCCATCATGATAATCACAAAAAAAGGATGAAACGAGATACGTACACCCCACAACCTAATCAAGGGCAACCACTTCCGCAGGGTCCACGTACTGCTCGCCCTCTTTTACAGCGAAATACAATGTGGCAGGTTGATCATTTCCAGTCTTCTTTAGGCTGCCGACCGCATCACCCGCTTCCACCCAATCATTCACCTGGACTTCACTTTCGTTCAAACGTCCGTATATGGCTGTGACTTGACCAGAGTGCTGAATTACAACCGTTGTCCCATTTTCCGGATCATCCAATACTTGAAGTACTCGTCCCGCATCTGAACTGACTACTTGAACAAGTCCCGTACCGCCAGCTTCGGGAACAATCTCAATGCCTTTCATGCTCAGTGCAAAAGGTTGAACGACGGTTCCCGAGATCGGTTTGCCGAGCAGGTGTCGAATACCTGAGCTGTTCACAGGATCGGTGGTATGTCCAAGAACAGGCAGGAACGACGGTGTTCCGCCAAAATGCCGTTCGTACCAGGCCGCGGCATAGGCAAAATCCATGTCCCGATGCAGCATATCGGCGATTACGGTTTTGGCAGGTGTCGTCCACGAAGTGTTCAACTGAAACAATCCCCAGACACCGCCAAATAATAAAATGCTAACCACCGTTCGTCCCACGAATGACTTCATCAGATTAAAACGCGGATGACCGCCAGGACCATAATGTCCGTTCTCTTTTTTCCACAGCCATTCCGGATCTCTTTCCGGTTCTGCCAACGAAGATCTTGCCGTTCGGAGATTTTCTTGTATATCCATAGACGAGAAGGGATTACGTTGCGAAGATGTACGCTTGTCGAATACCGAGCCCGATTCTCGCTGCTGCATCATTTCTTCCGTAGCCCCATCCATTAACCGCCGAATGCGTTCTTCTCTTCTCTGCTTGATTCTGAGTTTCGTATTCATGGAATGTCCTCCCGCCGAGGCTTGTTTACTACATCCTATGAGGAGCTCGTTCATAATATGAACAAGCTTCGGTTGGAAGCAAAAATAACCCCACAACGTGGAGTCCTCCTGTGAAGTACATATCCTGTTCTAAACAAGACGCCTTTAATAAAATGCTCCATAATATTCAAAAAGCCGGGCTTGAGGGCCACGGCTATCATACATGAATGTGATGAGAAAGAGCGAGTTAACCCATTCCAAAAAACTTCTTAAAACGTGTGAAAGCACCCTTTTTTTGCTCCAATTGCATCAGAGGAACGGTATCTCCCAGAATACGACGGGCAATATTACGATAGGCAATGGCCGCAAGTGAATCCGGATTCATTACGGTGGGCTCTCCCGAGTTGGCTGCCTTAATGACAAGTTCATCATCAGGAACGATCCCGATCAGATCAATATTAAGTACTTGTAAAATACCGTCAATGTCGAGCATGTCGCCTGATTTGACCATATTGTTGCGGATACGGTTCACAACCAATTTTGGTGATTGAATGTGCGAACTCTCCAGCAAACCAATGACACGGTCCGCATCACGCACAGCCGCATTTTCTGGTGTAGTGACCACAATCGCCTGGTCAGCTCCTGCAACCGCATTTTTGAACCCCTGCTCAATTCCGGCTGGACAATCAATAATGACGTATTCAAAATCTTTTTTCAATTCGAGAATAATGTCCTTCACCTGTTCTGGTGACACAGAGTTCTTATCTCTCGTTTGTGCTGCAGGCAGCATATATAATTCTTCAAAACGTTTATCTTTGACCAAAGCCTGATTCAGTCGGCAGCGGCCGTCTGCAACGTCGCACAGATCATAAATGATCCGGTTTTCGAGTCCCATCACGACATCCAGATTGCGAAGGCCGATATCGGTATCTACCAGACAAACCTTTTTACCGAGCAGCGCCAGCGCTGTCCCGATGTTTGCCGAGGTGGTTGTTTTACCAACGCCGCCTTTACCCGAAGTGATCACGATCGCCTCTCCCATGAGCTACACTCCTTTAAACACATTAAAATCTCGGCGCAACCGAACGATATTGCTCATCTTGTCGATCTGCATCTGATTGTCCTGTAAATAAGCAAATTCCATACCGGTCTCTCGGCTCTCCCACTCATCGGGAGGACGGCTGATGATGTCAGCGATCCGCAGCTGCGTTGGTGCAAACACCGAAGCAGCAATGATTGAGTCTTCGTCCCCACCAATTCCAGCGTGAGCCATGCCTCTGAGTGAACCCAAAACATATATATCTCCGGTACACGTTACTGTGCCCCCCGGATTGATATCACCAAGAAACAGTAGATTCCCTTCATGATGAAGCACCTGACCCGAACGTACCATACCACACATAGTTACAATCGGCGGCGGCCCTTTAACCTCTGGTTTAAGGGCCGGTGAGTCTATGGAACGAATGAGCAAATTCCCTTTTTGTTTCAATATATCAAGAATTGCTTCTTTCTGGTCCTCCGTCACTTCCCGGTTGCCCAGTTTGATATCCACATGAACTATCGGTCCGGTCAAAATATTTTGATGGCTGTGTTCCAGCTTATAGCGGAGCTCGTAGAGCAATTCCTCGAATTCACATTGATCGTCCAACAGGAAAACCAGGCCGTCTCGGATGCCTTTAATCGTTACGTGATTCGATTTTACCGTCATAAGCCTGTCCCTCCCATCTCATTACATTTCGTGCCCGGGTCCCCAAGTTCCTGCTTCTCACTCCATAAATGTATCAAGAAGCTTCTTGTGCTTTGCTCTTTCTCTTACCAATTCGCTCCAGTTGTTTCCGAAGAGGAACATAAATGATCAGCGCGAACACAAAATGAATGAACAAGTTGGGAATCATGTATTCAAGCAGTGCCCAGTCAAATGTCACATGATTGAGTTGGAAGAGCTTGTACAGAAAGAATAACATGGTGTCATTCAGCAGACTTCCCAAAAGGACGACGGAAACCATAACCGGCAGTGGTGCGCGCGGCGCTTGAAAAATAAGTCCCATCATATATGCCGATAATCCCATCGAGAATCCGTATGGTCCAATCATTTCGCCGTAAAATACGACATCGTGCAAGAGTCCGAATAATATGCCAAGCACCAACGCCGTGTGCCGATGATGATATACAGCAATAAACAAAATCACGATATAGACCAGGTTGGCAGAAATACGCATTTGCCAGGCCGAAGGAATGAGCAGCGGAAGGATCGTTCCTTCAACAATGAACAAAATGAACAGTAACAGGAATAAGACTTGCTTGCGCGTTATCATTATTCTTTTACCTCAGGTGGGATAATCACAATCAGCTCTTTCCAGTCCAGAAAGCTTGCATATGGCTTAATAATCGCAGTCCGTGTCAAGCCATATTCCCCAACTTCAACCTTCTGCACTTCTCCGATACGCATGTACTTTGGAAAATTGTTGATAATCCCGGAGGAGATGATTTCATCACCCTTTTTGATATCTGAATCTTCCGAAATTTTGGTCATTTTGAGCATGCCGGTCTTTGGATCATAACTCTCAATCATACCAAACACTTTTTCTTTACCAACCGCTGTAGCTGCAATGGCATTGGAAGTAGGATCATTAGCATCCATGGATGTTAACAGATTAACGGTTGACGTGTATGAACTGACATGACTGACAACCCCAACCAGCCCCTCTTGCGAAGTGACAGCCATTCCAGCCTTGATTCCCGCATTTTCACCAATGTCGATATTAATCGTTCTGCTGTTCGGGTCAGAGTTAGCACTGATGACCTGAGCAATTCGTGAACCGTAGTTATACCGATTCTTTTGTTCTTCGGTAAAATTGAGCGCTTTCTGGAGCTGTTCATTCACCTGCTCCATATCATTGTATTTCAGCCGATCCCGGGTATAGTGACCCATCGCAATACGAAGCTCTTCATTTTCTTGATATACCGTACGCATGTTCGCCAAATCTTTGAAAAAGCCCGCTACAGAAGAAGCGGGCTTGTAAAATACGTATTGTACAAATCCGACTGAATCCTTCAGGAATTTCTCCGGCCAGGATAGAGCGGTTCGCGGACCGAGCGTAAAGCCCATTAACGCGATAAATGTAACAAGGCCCACCAGCAAAACAAAAAGTCTTTTGTTACCCAGCAGTTTAAACAGTTCGACCACCCTCTAACATCCATTATTCTCTTCCGAGCCCTGCCCGGCGGGGAGACTGTCAGACTTATAGTCCCATCGAGAATATCAGCCGATTCTCCCCGGGTATGCGGGTAATAGCTCTCCCGGGGTTAACCGGGTCCTCTTCGTTGATATCATGCCCCTTGGTCGTGAAGCGAACCAAGCAAAGCCTATATCAATTAACGTTTGGAACGAACTGCCGAACTGCTTCTGCTCTTGAACAAATGAATATTCTCAAGCGCTTTACCTGTTCCAATTGCAACGCAATCGAGCGGGTTCTCTGCTACGATAACAGGCATTCCTGTCTCACCAGCAAGCAGTTTGTCCAGATTGCGAAGCAATGCGCCGCCACCTGTGAGAACAATACCACGGTCCATAATATCTGCTGCCAGCTCAGGAGGACATTTCTCCAAGGTTACTTTTACAGCTTCAACAATGGCATTCACCGTATCCGCCAGAGCTTCGCTGATTTCATCCGAAGTAATCGTAATCGTCTTCGGCAAGCCTGTAACGAGGTCGCGTCCACGAATTTCCATTGTTTCCACTTGCTCAAGCGGCATAGCTGATCCGATATCCATTTTCAACTGCTCCGATGTACGTTCACCGATCATCAGATTATACTGGCGTTTAATGTATTGAATCACGGATTCATCCATCTCGTCACCCGCTACACGAACCGAACGGCTTGTAACAATACCGCCAAGAGAGATGACAGCCACTTCCGTTGTACCACCACCAATATCGACAACCATACTACCCGTTGGTTCCCATACAGGCAGATCTGCACCAATGGCAGCTGCAAAAGGCTCTTCAATCGTATAGGCTTCACGTGCTCCAGCCTGTTTGGTTGCATCTTCAACCGCGCGTTGTTCTACTGCAGTAATCCCCGATGGTACACATACCATCACATTAGGATGACGTTGGAACATGGAGCGTTGTTTCTGCGCCTCACGGATGAAATATTTGATCATCGTTGCCGTTGTATCGAAATCGGCAATAACGCCGTCTTTCATTGGACGAATGGCACGAATGTTACCTGGAGTACGTCCAATCATTTTTTTTGCAGATTCACCTACTGCCTCAATGCTTTTTGTATCTGTCCGTATAGCGACAACCGAAGGTTCGCGCACCACAATTCCTTTTCCACGTACATAAACCAGCGTATTCGCTGTCCCCAAATCAATACCCAAATCTTTCGTAAAACCACCAAACATGACGTAATCTCCTTTTCTGCCTCATATAGCCGCCCCAGTGAATCAAGAGCGTTTCATTTTCATTCCCACCATAGTGGTGGAGCTAATATTCGCATTTGTTTTGTGTTGCATTGTTTTGCATTAGTAAAGTGAACCTATCTTCTACGGACAACGCCGTCAACATTCATAGGAAAACATCAACGCCAACCATTATATTATACTAAGCCCTTCTCCTTCAAACTTACGTACGTTCCATCTCCGATAATAATGTGATCCAGCACGTCTATGCCAACAATTGCACCGGCCTCGATCAGTCTTTTGGTTATTTGGATGTCCTCTGGACTAGGCGTAGGATCACCACTGGGATGGTTGTGTGCGCACACAATAGAGGCGCTGCTGCATTTGATGGCAGCCCGGAACACTTCACGCGGATGAACAATCGAAGCGTTAAGGCTACCCATGGAGAGTGTTTCCTGGGCAATAATGTGGTTTTTGCTATTTAGGAAAAGACACACAAAGTGTTCTTTCTGCAAGTAACGCAGTTGTTCAGTAAGGATGTCGGCCGCATCACGAGGGGTACGAATTGAAGTTGACTGTGTAAGTCTGCTCTTCGCAATTCGATGACCAAGCTCAATGCTGGCTTTCAGCTGTACAGCCTTGGCCATGCCGATTCCCTTCATCGCAGTCAATTCTTCCAGGCTCAAATCCATCAACGAGCGAATTCCACCCGCTTCGGTCAGAATCCGCTGTGCCATATGCACTGCGGATTCCTGTCTTGTACCAGTTCGAAGTAAGATCGCCAGCAATTCAGCATGGCTTAAGGCGCCCGCCCCGTATTCCATCATGCGTTCTCTCGGGCGTTCTTCCTGGGGGATGTCGCGCATCATATATTGAGGCGACTCCATATGTTCCCTCTTTTCAGATCGTCAATTGCGGAATTTCATGTACGTGGCAGTACATGTACGCCGAATCCATCCAGCATATCGCTAAGCAAGGACAATGGTAGGCCTACCACATTGAAATAACATCCTTCAACACGTTCTACCAACGAAGCACCAATGCCCTGAATGGCATATGATCCTGCCTTGTCCGAAGGCTCTCCAGTCTGAACATACGCACGAATCGTAGCTTCAGACAGTTCCTTCATCGTTACATCGGTCTGCCGGTACTGAACCATGGATTGTCCATTACTTGCATCGATACAAGCTACTCCCGTGAAAACACGGTGTACACGCCCCTGTAGACGAGATAACATTCGTTCAGCGTCCGCTTCGTCTACGGGTTTACCAAGAATATCACCGTCCAGAACGACAACAGTGTCACTACCAACAATAACAGCATCCTGTTCACGGCCTTCCAGCCCGCGATAAACGGCAAGCGCCTTACGCATCGCAAGCTCCTGTACCGTCTGTTCGGGAGTCCATTCCGGGGGTGTATCTTCATCAGCGTGACTTGGTATTACTTCAAAAGCTAGATGGAGTGATGCGAACAGTTCTTTACGCCGCGGCGAGGTGGAAGCCAGAATAATGCGACGCTGTTGTGTTTTATCCAAAATAACCGGCCCCTTATGCTACGGCGACATCCTGTCGGATCACGCTAGTAGATATCATTTTTTTTAGTTTCTTCGTCAAAATTCGTCATTCTCCTATAACCTGCGATACAGCCATACAGCAGCAATAATACCGATCAGACTCAGGAGGCTCATTTGAAATTGAAGTGAAATATCATAACTGATAATATCCAGATCAGCCTGCGGCGACCAACGAATGGTCGTGGCTTTCGTTAGAAAGGCAACGGCCTTTACAGGCTGCAGTGCCTTGGCGATCCACGCACCGGCCAGCCAGCCGAGCAGTAGAAACAGCAATAACATGCCGAAGTTTTTTTTCATCGGTGATCTTCCCTCGCCATTTTTTGACACCCACATTATTATACGGGGTTTTGTACGTCAATACA
The DNA here is from genome assembly GCF_002750415.1 of Paenibacillus sp. LK1. Classification (NCBI taxonomy): domain Bacteria; kingdom Bacillati; phylum Bacillota; class Bacilli; order Caryophanales; family Paenibacillaceae; genus Paenibacillus; species Paenibacillus sp. LK1. The sequence goes on along the minus strand of NZ_PEII01000009.1, from coordinate 314,446 downwards.
AACACAAATCCGGCAAGGGGAACTATTTCCAGTTCCTTGCCGGATAGGTATTTCAAGGCCGTGTTATGGGAAAGTGGTAATTACTGTTTTATCGCTTCAAGCCATTTTTTTTGCTGTAATACATATTCCATCAGATCGGACTGTACAGACCACATATGCACATTAGCCGGATTTTTGTTGTATTCGGCAATTGCCGTTACCGCACTCGCCATCGATTTTCCCATCGCGGATACATAGGGTTGTACGTCTGCACTCAGACCTGGTGCAATACTATTCAAACCGGTCAGCCAGAGCTGATGCTGATTTTGTAATGAGGTCATCGTTTCGGTTGAAACGGCTTCAGGAACGGACTGACCAAGTTGCTGGATCGAAAGGGTAGACAGTTGTTCAACCAAAGCCGCCCCGCTTGCGAAGAAATGCTGTACATCCTCTGCTTTTCCGCCGAATACTGCCGGGTTCACTTCAGGATTGACGATTTCCTTGACGTACAGCTCCACACCTTCGGCCTTAAGCCTTGAGCTGAGCAGCTTGGCCTCCTCACGGTCAGCCGAAATGCCTGCATATACCCGATTACCATCCTCCGGATCGGAGCCTGCCGCTATGCCTGCCTGGGACAGCTCCACCTTCGCCTGTTCTGCGCGTTCAGGAGAACTGAATACACCATATTGCAGTGCATAGTAGCTGCCGCCTGTAGTTGTTGCCTGAATCTGCTGTTCCGAACCTGCCACTCCCTGCTGACCTGTTACAGCCGATACCGCCTGATTGGCGGGGATCTTGCTCCCAGGATCTACGGCCCCTTCCCGATTAAAAAAAGAAAGAATAACCATGCCGAAGAGGGCCCCGGTTACAAGTGCACCCGTTACTGAACCAATCATTTTCCAGCCCCTCGGGGGACGATTTCGCTTATAAGAGTAGTTTTCACTATTTGCAAGCCAATCATGGCCTCCATAATTCTCGTCCGACCTGTTCTCGTCCTCATCTTCGGGATACGCAGTTAGATGATTATAACTGTATCCAGGCTCATCGAGTTTCGAATCTTTGTCCGTTCTTTGGTAAGGTTCAGGTACAGTGGAGCCTGTCAGCATCGTCTCTCCCCAGTCACCGGGAATATCCTCTGGTGTCCATGAAGGCGCTGTATTCAACTGCGTCGATGTTGGCGTTGGACTGTGCGGAATTTCTTCACTCAAAGCTGCAAATGTGCTGGATGTGGATATCCCCTTGTTTTCAGGCTTGTCCGACTCGTTATCCCCAAAGCGAAACGTCATTCTAGCATTGCTCACCCCGTACCCTCTCCTTTGTCCCATTTATAACAGCTATATGCGGAGAGAATCTGAAACATTCCATTTCATGCAAAAAACCGCCTGCTTCGCAATGAAGTCAGACGGTTTTACAATTGTAATTAATTCAACCCTTTGGCAAGTGTATCGCCAACTTTCCAGATATCACCTGCACCCATCGTGAGCACAAGATCGCCTGGCTGAAGACGGTTCTGCAAATCTGCAACAACTTCTTCCTTTGTCGGCAGATAACGTGCAGAAGCATTGCTGTTTTGAACAATGAGTTCAACCAGTCTAGCCGAGTGAACACCTTCAATCTGTTTTTCACCCGCAGGGGAATAGATATCGGTAATGAGAACCTCATCCGCTTCTGCAAAGGCACGACTGAACGCATCAAGCAGGAAGAACGTACGTGTGTAACGCTGAGGCTGGAATACCGCAATAATACGTTTTCCCGTTGCTTTGGCCGCACTGATTGTAGCCTCAATTTCAGTCGGGTGATGAGCATAGTCATCAATAATCAACATATCACGTGCTTCACCCAGCACCTGGAATCTGCGTTTCGCTCCATGGAACTGGATAATGGCGGCTGTAATTTTCTCAAATGGAATACCTGCTTCGAGACAGGTAATAACCGTAGCCATGGCATTATAAACGTTATGTTTACCTGGGACTGACAACTCCACCGTACCCAGCACATTGCCCTGATGGCTCATCGTGAAGGAAATTCGGCGGTCACCAAGCACGATATCTGTTGCTGTATAATCAGCAGCATAATCAATGCCGTATGTGGTTACCCGTGATTTCAGCTCAGGCAAAATGGCTTGAACATTCTCGTCGTCAGCACACACAATGGCCGTGCCTTCTGGACGAATCTGACTCAGGAACTGCACATAAGCCTTTTTGAGTTCCTCAAAATCACTGTTGTAGTTCTCAAGATGATCTGCTTCAATATTCGTTACAATACCGAGCCAAGGGTGATACTGCAAAAATGAACCGTCGCTCTCGTCTGCCTCGGCAACGACCCAGTCGCCTTGGCCTGCCTTCGCGTTGGTCCCCACGTTCATGATTTCCCCGCCAATGATGTATGTCGGGTCTGTATCACATTTATCCATAACAAGTGCAATCATGGATGACGTGGTTGTTTTGCCATGAGCACCGGCTACAGCCACACCTTTGCGCTCGTTCAGCAAACGTGCGAGCATCTGGGCGCGATGCAGAATCGGGATGTTCAGCTTTTCAGCTGCCACCCGTTCCACATTATCAGCTGGAGCTGCCGTAGAGTAGACAACCAGGTCTGCCCCATTTACGTGCTCTGCCGTATGTCCGATATATATTTTCGCTCCCTTGGCTGCCAACTTCTCGGTCAACTCCTGTGAAGCGACATCCGATCCGGTAACGGTGTATCCCATCTCAAGCATAACTCTCGCGATGGCACTCATGCCATATCCGCCAATCCCTATAAAATGAACGTGTTCCGATGTATTTAACAAAACTTTCACCAACCTTTTTCAGAATCGGTTTGATGCAAAAGGGCTGCCCGCACATCTGCAATCAGGTACAATGTGCCGGACACCACCCCCAGATCTTCCGCTTCCGTCCGTGACTTCAATAGATCAAGTGCCTTTGCCCATTCGGGCTCGACGATGATTTCCAGCTCCGGTTTCGCAATGGCGGGACGTACCCGTTCGACGAGCTGCAGCAATTTGGCTGCATCCATTTTGCGTCGGAAATCTGGCTCGGTCAGGATCAGCGTATCCACTAGTGGCAGTATATGCTGCAAATACGCTTCGTGATGCTTATTCGCCAGCATGCCCATCATCAAAATTAACTTGTTGTGAGGATATACGTCGATAATGCTCTTGGCCAGCGATTCGGCCCCCTCCGGATTATGTGCACCATCCAGAATAATGCGGGGCTGATCAACCACTTTCTCGAACCGTCCTGCCCAGAAGGCATGTTCCAGTCCAAGCGCAATATCTTCATCATCCAGCATAAATGCCATGTATTGGCGAAGCAACTCCAGTACCATAAGTGCGCCCGCTGCATTGTCGCATTGATGTACACCCTGCATGCGAATACGGGCGTCCAGATCACGGAACGGTCCTGTAAAATGAAAAGATTGTCCGTTCTCATCACTGTCCAGTCTATGATAGGAGAAACGATCTCCCGCCAGATACACGGTTGAACGCAGCCGCTCTGCCGTCTCCTGGATCACCTTCACAGCCTCTGGCTGCGTGGCACAGGTAACAACGGGTACCCCCGCCTTAATAATACCTGCCTTCTCTCCAGCAATCGCCTCAATCGTATCTCCCAGTACATCCGTATGGTCCATACCGATATTAGTAATGACCGATACCACGGGTGTAACAATATTCGTTACGTCCATCCTTCCCCCGAGCCCTGTCTCCCATACCACAATGTCCGGGTAGCACTCTTCCGCATAATACAGAAGGGCGATTGCTGTAGAAACCTCAAACATCGTAGGTGATCCAAGGGGAGTTGAAGCCATCTCTTGAACCAATGGATAAAGCCGGTTTGAAAGTTTGAGCAACGTTTCTTCCGGGATATCCTCACCGTTGTACTGAAAACGGTTTGTGAATTTGGTGATATAAGGGGATGTAAACGTTCCAACATCATATCCCGCCTGAAGAAGCACTGACGTCAAAAAAGCGCAAGTCGAACCTTTGCCGTTCGTTCCCGCGACATGAATAAATTTGAGACGCTGGTGAGGATTGCCCAGCAATGACATCAATCCCTCGATTCGTTCCAATCCAGGTCGGATGCCAAAAGGAATAAGGCCATTGATCCAGTTCACAGCCTCGTCATAGGTAAGTAAAGGAGATGCTATTTCTGTCCCGTTAAGTTCCGTCATATGATTCACCTTTAGTTTGAGTTTGGTTGAAAAAAGCGGCCGGATGGCGCAGAAGCACTCCATCCGACCCGAATATATTAACCTTTCAGTTCCTTGATTCGTGCAATCACCTTATCCCGTTTATCGGAATAGTCCGCTTGCTTGGCGCGCTCTTCTTCAATAACTTTGGCAGGAGCCTTGGCAACAAAGCCTTCGTTCGCCAACTTTTTCTCCACACGGAGTACTTCGCCCTCAAGGTTCTGCAACTCTTTCTCCAGACGAGCCACTTCCTGATCAATATCAATAAGACCCGCCAGCGGCAAGTACAGCTCAGCCCCAGTAATGATAGCAGTCATTGCTTTATCCGGTGAGCTCAGATCCAGGCCGCTGTCGAACTCGGACGTATTACAGAAACGTTTGATGTAATGGCTGTTGCGTTCAATGATGCTGGATGTCTCTGCGTTGTTCGCTTTCACCATTAATTCAATTTTCTTGCTCATTGGTACGTTTACTTCTGCACGGATGTTTCGCACTGCACGAATGGTATCCATAAGCAGGTTCATCTCGGCAACCGCTTCTGGGTTCTCCAACGCAGGGTCATACACCGGCCAGGAAGCCAACGTAATCGTCTCGCCTTCATGCGGTAGATGCTGCCAGATCTCTTCCGAAATGTACGGCATGAAAGGATGAATCAGGCGCATAGTCTGATCCAGCACATAAGCAAGCACCGATTGTGTTTTCTTCTTGGCAACCGGATCTTCCCCATAGAAGGACAACTTCGCAAATTCAATATACCAGTCACACAGGTCATCCCAAATAAAGTTATACAGCAAACGGCCTGTTTCTCCAAATTCATATGCTTCGATTAGACGCGTAATATCACGAGAAGTTTCGTTCAGGCGGTGCAAAATCCAGTAATCCGCTGTTCCGAGGTCTCCACTAATATCACGATCTTCATAGGTGAACCCTTCCAGATTCATCAAAGCGAAGCGCGATGCATTCCAGATTTTATTGGCAAAGTTACGAGCCTGTTCAACCCGCTCCCAGCGGAAACGGAGATCCTGACCCGGAGTGCTGCTTGTAGAGATCATGTAACGCATTGCATCCGCACCATATTTCTCAATCACATCCAGCGGATCAACACCATTGCCTAGCGATTTGGACATCTTCCGTCCGTCTGCATCACGAACAAGACCGTGCATCAGCACATCCTTGAACGGAACCTCTTCCGTGAACTCCAGAGCGGTAAAGATCATACGCGCCACCCAGAAATAAATAATGTCATACCCTGTTACGAGTACACTTGTCGGGTAGTAACGTTTCAGATCTTCCGTATCTTCCGGCCAGCCTAATGTAGAGAATGGCCATAATGCGGAGCTGAACCATGTATCCAGAACGTCTTCATCCTGTCTCAGCTTGCGTCCAGCGTATTCTGGCAATGTTGTCGGATCTTCAGCAGATACAATAACTTCTCCAGTCTCCTCGTCGTACCAGGCAGGAATACGATGACCCCACCACAATTGACGAGAGATACACCAGTCACGAACATTCTCGATCCAGTTCAGATACGTTTTCTCAAAACGATCCGGAACAAAATGAACCCCTTCACCGCTTTGTTGCTTCTCAATCGCTTTTTCCGCGAGTGGCTTCATCTCAACAAACCACTGTGTCGACAAATACGGCTCAACGACAGCTCCTGTACGTTCGCTGTGTCCAACCTGATGCGTATGATCCTCGATGTTGATCAATACGCCCTGTTCTTGCAGGTCGGCAACAATCTGCTTACGGCAGTCGCTGCGATCCAGTCCCTGATATTTGCCTGCTTCGGCATTCATCGTACCCGTCTCATCCATCACCGTAATCTGTGGCAGATCATGACGAAGGCCCACTTCGAAGTCATTCGGATCATGAGCAGGCGTAATTTTCACGGCGCCGCTTCCGAAATCTTTATCAACATACTCATCTGCAATAACCGGAATTTCGCGTCCGATAATAGGCAGAACAAGCACCTTGCCAATCATATCTGCGTAACGCTCATCCTTCGGATGAACAGCAACTGCCGTATCTCCCAGCATCGTTTCCGGGCGAGTTGTCGCTACTGTAACATACCCACTTCCGTCTTTGAGCGGATAACGCAGATGGTACAAGTGACCCTGAACTTCTTTATATTCAACCTCAATGTCGGACAGTGCAGTCCGGTTCACCGGGTCCCAGTTAATAATTCGTTTGCCTCGATAAATGAGGCCTTTTTCATACAGTTGAACAAACACTTTACGTACAGCCTGGGATAGACCTTCGTCCAGTGTAAAACGTTCACGCGAGTAATCGAGCGACAAGCCCATTTTGCCCCATTGCTGACGAATAGTTGTTGCGTATTGATCCTTCCAGTCCCATACCTTCTCCAAGAACTTTTCGCGTCCCAGATCATAACGAGTCTGACCTTCTTCACGCAATTTCTGCTCTACTTTAGTTTGTGTAGCAATACCTGCATGGTCAGAACCCGGCAGCCACAGTGCATCATAGCCCTGCATCCGCTTGGTACGAATCAGAATATCCTGCAGTGTAAAATCGAGCGCATGCCCGATATGGAGCATTCCGGTTACGTTCGGGGGTGGAATTACAATCGTATAAGGTTCAGCATCTTTACGCTGACCCGCCTTAAAATATCCATTTTCCATCCAAGTGGAATACCATTTTTGTTCCGCAGCTTTCGGATCATATGTGGTTGGCATTTCTGTTGCAGCTGAATTTTTTTGTTCAGACATGTGTCATTCCTCCGTTACTTATTCATCATCGCCAAAAAACAAAAAAACCTTTCATCCATCAAAGGACGAAAGGTTAGCTTTCGCGGTACCACCTTTGTTTCACGCAGATAAAAAGATAGACTACCCCTTCTATACTTACGTGACACTTCAAGCAGATAACGGCTGCGACCGGCCCATCCTACCTTAGGAATGAATGATACTAAAGTTACTCATCCCTTGTATTCAAACAGGCAACTCCCGGGCGACTTCGATCAGTTGGTTCCTACGGAATTTCCCAGCGCTACAATTCCGCTCTCTGAAAGGTCATACTGTCTACTACTCCCGATCCACGTTGTTCTTCAAAAAACCTAAACACATCATACCCTGCCCGTGCCCGATAGTCAACCTGACAACAGCGGAAAAAGCGCGCTGCAATGCAGGTTGAGGGCAGACAAAGCAAAAACCCGCCATCCTCAAGGGATCACGGGTCGAAATGGTCATTAAACCTGCCTACAGGTTAAGGGATATATAGAATCTGTCCTTCCTCCACAACCTGTTCGGAAAGACGATTATACAACTGGAGCTCTCGGGTACTTAACTGATATCGGTCTGCAATGGTATCGAGCGTCTCTTCACGCTGTACAATGCATAACTTTACTTTACGGAACGGGGTCTGGTCGACAATGGTGCCGAGAAACAGGTTCTTCCACTCGACATCTTCAGGCTGATATGCTTCTTCCTGCAGGACTCCAGCAAGTGCCTCTTGCTCTCGTTCTGCCTCCGCCTCCCGTGTTACTCTGCCAGAGGATAACAAGGAGGAGATGCCTACGCCCTCTTCCTGTTTGGGTGCAGATTCTCTCTTGCTGCCAAAAGCAACCTTAAGCTCCGGCTTGTCTTCCGTCTCAGCCACAGGTTCAGGGATAAACGATTCTTTTTCAGCGGGCTCATTCGTCTCTACCGCTTCAAGAGGAGGTCTGTCTTCCTCCGAAATTTCCGATTCAGACGCTGCAAAGACATCCTGCCAGTTCTCTGACTGCGAACTTGCCGGAACATCTGCAACTGCGTGCTCCTCCTGCTTTGGTTCAGATCGAGCAGATTCAAAATGCCATACGTCCGGTGCTGCCAGTTCATCCGAATGCTGCAGTTCCAGTTTGGAATCGGCCTGCTCCGAATTCCTTAAGTTCGTATGTAAGGTCTCGACGGAAGGCTCGGACCAAACAGACTGCTCTTCAGCCAGAGGAAGCAAAGGCTCAGATTCAGGGTAAGAAGCCAACCTGTCGGCTGTCTCCGCCAAAAAAGACGAAACTGGAGAAGGCGTATCGGACAACACATTCGCTTGCGCTTCATCCACCTTGTCCCTCAAGGACGAGGACTCTTCGTTTTCAGCTACTATTTTGCTTTGCTCCGCGTTCCCATCCCCTTGCTGCCAGGACTGAAACTGTTCGGAAGAAGCTTGAAATAGATGTTCCTGCTGCAGCTCCTCTTCGCTCCGTTGAAGCAGATACTCCTGAGCAAAAGCATTGGGATAGCTGCCTGTCTGCTCTGTTTCAGCGGAACGGTCGCCCTGCTGAGGGTCGGGCGAATGTACAACGGTAAACTCATCTGCTGACCAGACCTGCGGTTCCTCCACGGGAAAGCCCTCAATACCGCGAAGTGACAATACCCCTGTAATGTTTAGACTTCGGTTGGATAACAAATCGACATCAAAATTTTCGATCTCAATGGAAATATCCTCAAGCGATCTTACCCGGTTCAGGGGTACCGTGATCTCCACCGGAATAAAATGTTTGAGTTCCTCCGAGATCTCGTTCTCTCCCCGATACGCACCTGTTAGCAAAAGATGGCCTCGCAATGTTGCATGATCATCCTGACCTATCACCTGAATGCGGGGATATAACTCAATTTCCTCCAGTTCCTCAATTGCAGGGACTCCCTCTGACAAATGAACGCGCTCATAAATATCGAACCGCAAACCATAAGGTTGATTCAACAAAGGTGGCGTCCTCCTTTCGGCATATGTTCACCATGATCCTTCTCATGGGACTGATCCATGGTCCAAATCCTTCGTTACCCCATCTATATGCCTTGAATGAGATGAGCATGCCACCTTTTATGCAAACCTTCCCAGTTTATTGGTCCTTGCCTTTACGTTGTGCCAGTTGTTCGAAATCCTGTGGCCAAGGGTCTGCCACTTCAATTCGTGCCCCTGTCAGTGGATGACTAAAAATCAGTGTCTCACCGTGGAGCGCCTGCCGACCAATAGAATCCCTTCTGCCTCCGTATAACTCATCTCCAACGAGGGGATGTCCCACATAACTTAAATGCACCCGAATCTGGTGTGTGCGCCCTGTATCCAGTGTCAGCCTGATAAGGGTCGCCCTATCCCATACCTCTACGATCTCTACGTGAGTTACAGCGTCCTGCCCACCTTCAGAGACACGTCTGCGCTGCTTGTGATGCCTGTCCTTCCCAATCGGAGCATCAATCCTATTCAGCTCCGTGGATATCTTACCGCCTGCAATGGCGACATAATGCCGTCCAATGTCTTTACGCCGCATGGCTTCATCCAGTTTGGTGAGAGCAAAAGCATTTTTGGCATATAAAACAGGCCCAGTTGTGTCCTCATCCAGACGGTGAACATGGCGTACATTCGCCTGAACCCCATTCATTTCGTAATAGGAGGCCACCGCGTGATCCAGCGTAATAGCTTGATCCGTTCGGCTTCCATCGGGATGAAGCTTCATTCCGGCCGGTTTGTGCACAACCAGACAGAAGTCATCTTCATACAGAACATCGATATCCGCCCAACGCGGTTCAACATCGATCGGCTGAGACGCAAAAAGGGCCAGCCGAAGCCGGTCCCCTGCGAGTTGTATGCCCTGGTTGGTCTTTAGCTGACGCAACATTTTTTCTGGTAACTGAAGCTCAGACAAGAGCCATTGTTCTGCAGCCGTTTGCCTGTCTGAACTGCCTGTCACCGCTTTGCCTGGCATCAGCTCAAGCCATTCCCCACGGCGTTTCCAACTTTTAATGGTCATAGTGATTGAAGAGCCTTACGGTTCGCCTCAATCGTATCGTCAATATCCTGCTCCGTATGCACGCCAGAGACAAACATACCTTCGTATTGGGAAGGAGCAACACTTACACCCTGATCAATCATGGCCGCAAAGTAACGACGGAATTGATCCAGATTGCTTTCTTTGGCAATATCATAATTCGTAACTGGAACTGCACTGAAAAATGGACATACCATCGAACCAACACGGTTAATTGTTATGGCTACGCCGGTCTCCACTGCATTCTTTTCAAACCCAGCCTGCAAGCGTGCAGACAATGTCTCCAGACGATCATAGACCTCCGGTGTCAACAATTTGAGTGTGGTATAACCTGCTGCCATAGCCAGCGGATTACCGCTCAGTGTACCTGCTTGATAGATTGGTCCGGTCGGAGCAATCTGTTCCATCAGATCACGTCTGCCGCCATAAGCGCCCACCGGAAGCCCGCCACCGATCACTTTACCCAGACAAGTCAGGTCAGGTGTAACGCCATATCGTCCCTGTGCACAGTTCAACCCTACACGGAAACCAGTCATGACTTCGTCAAAAATGAGCAAACTGCCGTATTGCGACGTCAAATTGCGCAGGCCTTCAAGGAAACCCGAAACGGGTGGTACAACTCCCATATTACCTGCAACAGGTTCCACAATGACAGCAGCCAGTTCTTCACCATAACGTTCAAAAGCAAGCTTCACCGACTCCAGGTCATTGTATGGGACCGTAATCGTATTTATAGCCACACCTTCAGGAACACCAGGGCTGTCAGGCAGACCCAGTGTCGCTACACCAGAACCTGCTTTGATCAGCAAGCTATCGGCATGCCCATGGTATGATCCTTCAAACTTCAAAATTTTACTGCGTCCGGTTACACCACGTGCCAACCGAATCGCACTCATGGTTGCTTCCGTACCGGAATTCACCATTCGTACAATATCGATCGAAGGCACACGCTCACAGACGAGTTTAGCCATCTCTGTCTCCAGCAGTGTTGGCGCACCAAAACTTGTTCCTTTAAGGGCTGTCTCACGCAAAGCTTCTACAACGTCAGGATGCGCATGTCCCATAATAAGCGGACCCCAGGATCCCACATAATCAATAAAAACATTGCCATCAATATCATAAATTTTGGAGCCTTCTCCGCGCTCTGCATAGATTGGGGTAAGCCCGACCGATTTGAACGCCCGAACGGGACTGTTCACACCCCCAGGTATGTACTGCTTGGCTTCTTCAAATGCGCTGCGTGAGCGCTCATCATTGCGACGAGTTCCTTGTTGTGCAGTCATGAACATCCTCCTTAGTGATGAGGCCCCTCCAAACCTATTGGAGGAGCCTATTATATAATTTTGATAAACCTTAATCCGCTTTGTTCGTCCTTGCTGTTATGGGAGCAAGCTATTATTTCTCGGCCAACCAGCGTGAAGCGTCTTTTCCGTAGTACGTAATAATCATATCTGCACCCGCACGTTTCATACTCAGCAGAATTTCCATGGCCACTTTTTTCTCATCAATCCAGCCTTGAATCGCCGCTGCCTTCACCATGGCATACTCTCCACTTACGTTGTAAGCAACCAGTGGAAGATCGAATTGGTCCTTGATCGTACGCATGACATCCAGATAGGACAGTGAAGGTTTCACCATCAACATGTCCGCTCCTTCAAGCACATCGGTTTCGGCTTCACGCAATGCTTCACGAGCGTTCGCCGGGTCCATCTGATACGACTTGCGATCTCCAAATTGTGGCGTGGAGTCCGCAGCTTCGCGGAATGGACCATAGAATGCCGACGCATATTTTACGGAGTAGGACATAATCGGAATATGACTAAAACCATTCTCATCCAGTCCGGCACGGATCGCTTGGACAAATCCATCCATCATGTTGGATGGTGCAATGATGTCCGCTCCAGCTTTGGCCTGGGATACCGCTGTTTTCACGAGCAGCTCCAGTGATTCGTCATTGAGAACATCTCCGCAAATGTGACCGTCCACTTCCACGGTGTGCACCATACCACAATGACCGTGATCCGTGAATTCGCACAGACAGGTATCAGCCACAACGAGCAGCTCAGGATACCAGGACTTAATCAGCTTCGTTGCTTCCTGTACAATGCCATCTTCTGCGAATCCAGACGAACCAACACTGTCTTTGGTTTCGGGAATACCGAATAAGAGCACAGCTGGAATACCCAGATCGGCAATCTCCTTCACTTCTTCCTGCAGACGATCCAGCGAGAAGCGGAATACGCCCGGCATGGATTTGATTTCGGATTTTACATTTTCACCATAAGTAACATAGATAGGTTGGATAAAGTCATCCACAGTCAAATGGGTCTCTCTTACCATATTGCGAATACCTGTGGATTGACGTAAACGGCGATGCCGCACAATTGGAAAACTCATACGTGTGAAACCTCCCTGAATAGTGATGTGGAGCAAAAAGCGAAGCGCGCCGGTATCGTAACGAATTCAGCACGCTTCATCTATCGATTGCGGTTCAATTTATATGTTTAACGGGGAAATGCAGCTTCTGTGGCAGGCTTTCGTTTCCACTCAGACAACACAGAAATCAGACTCTCAATGGTTGCTTCTTCAGCCATCATTGTGACCTTCAAGCCTGCTGCTTCTGCCGTCTTCGCTGTAACAGGCCCGATACATGCAACCTCTACATTTTCCAATAAAGGCAAGGGGTCCTGCAATCCCATCCGTTTCAGAATGCTCATAAAATTGGTGACGGTAGATGAACTTGTGAAGGTCATCGCATGAATGCCGCCCTCTTCAAGCAGCTTCAGCAGTTCATCGTCATCCTCGCCAGCCAGAATGGTGTCATAGATAATCGCCTCGGTAACCAGAAGTCCTCGTTCCCTTAACTGTTCAGGCAACCAGGAGCGTGCGAGATCTCCATGCGGTAAAAGAACCCTTTGCCCTTCCTTCAGTTCACTTTCAAAAGCTTCAAGCATACCTTCGGCCTGAAATGGTCCTTGGATGACTTCCGCAACGATACCATATCTACGCAAAGCATCCCCAGTTGAAGGCCCCACCGCCGCAACTCTCGCTTGATGAATGGAGCGAATATCTTTCCCCTGTTGCTGCAAATGACGGAAGAAGAATTCCACCCCGTTTACACTCGTGAAAAATACCCAGTCAAACGTATTTAACGCACCAAAGGCCTGTTTGACACTTTCCTGTGCCGACTCCCCTGATGGCATCACGGTCTCAATTACCGGAAACTCGTAAGGTTCACCGCCAAGTTCCTCGATCCGGTTCACCAATTCACTAGCCTGACTGCGTGCCCGCGTTACCAAAATGCGTTTGCCAAACAGCGGCAGTGCTTCCGCCCATTTCAACTGTTCGCGCTGGTTCACCACCTCACCAACTACAATGACAGCGGGTGGTTGAAAATTCGCAGCGATGACTTTTGCTTCGATATCTTCAAGCGTACCTGTGATCGTATCTTGCTCTGCTCTTGTGCCCCAGCGAATCAATGCCACTGGTGTTTGCGCCGGGCGTCCGTGACGAATCAACTGTTCGCTGATATATCCAATTTTGGATACGCCCATCATAAATACCAGTGTACCTGTTGCATTCGTCACTTTATCCCAATGAATACTGCGGTCAAGCTTGTCCGGACTCTCATGCCCCGTAATGATGGAAATAGAGGAAGCATAGTCGCGGTGGGTCACAGGTATTCCAGCGTAAGCAGGTACACTTATTGCTGAGGTTACACCAGGTACGATTTCAAAAGGAACGTCGTTTTTGCGCAGCAGATCAGCCTCTTCACCCACGCGTCCGAATATCGTCGGGTCTCCCCCTTTAAGCCGGACCACAACTTTGCCTTCCAGTGCGAGATCAACCAGCAGCTGGTTGATTTCTTCCTGCTTCATCGTATGTCGATCCGGCCGTTTACCCACATATATCTTAACCGCGCCGGGCTTCATTTGTTTGAGTAATCTTGGACTAGCCAACCGATCGTAAACAACAGCATCCGCTCGACCGATCGATTCCCAGCCTTTTACCGTAATCAGCTTGGCGTCACCTGGACCTGCACCAACCAAAAAGACCTTCCCCACCATGTCTTCATCCCCTAACTTCTGCCAGTATCTGCTCTGCTCCCCGTTCAATCAATCTCCAAGCCACTTCTTCTCCAAGACGAACCGGATCTTTGCCCGTCATCGCTTCTTTAAGAATCAGTCCACCGTCTGGCGTACCGACCATACCTGTTAATTGTAACGTGTTTTGTCCATTCGGGGAATCTGCATCTTGCTGTGGCACCCATACGGCATGAGCTCCAATCGGAACCTGACAGCCCCCATTCAACACACTAAGGAAGCGACGTTCAGCCAACACAGGAAATGCGGTTTCCGGATCGTTATACAACTGCAACAGATGGAGCAGTTCGGCATCATCTTCACGGCATTCAATGCCGAGCGCACCCTGACCAACTGCGGGAAGACAAGCTTCCTCTGACAGATACTCCGTAATCCGATCCTGCCAGCCCATTCGATACAAACCAGCGGCAGCCAAAATAATAGCGTCCAAACCTTCTGTCTCCAGCTTGCGCAGACGGGAATCAATATTGCCACGAAGCGATTCGAGTTGCAAATCCGGACGGTATGCTTTCAGTTGACTAGATCGACGCAGACTGCTCGTCCCCACTCTTGCACCTTCTGGCAATTGATCCAATGTGAGTCCACCATTCGAAATCAGTGCATCACGAGGATCCGCACGACGCGGAACAGCCCCGTTCGTCAACCCTTCGGGCAGCTCAGAAGGCATATCCTTCATGCTATGAACAGCCATATCAATCGTGCGATCCATCATCGCCTGTTCAATCTCTTTGACAAATAGTCCTTTGCCTCCGACTTTGGACAGGGTTACGTCGAGAATCAAATCTCCTTTTGTAACAATTTTATGTACTTCAAAATCAAAAGCTAATCCTTCCCGTTCACAAATATCACGTAAATCTTGAATTACATGGCCTGTCTGGGTCAAAGCAAGTGCGCTTTGTCTGCTTCCCACTTTAATTGTCCGCATGTCTACACGTCCTCCTGATTATGGGATATCCAGTCCCCAATTTGTTCTTCGGTCCACCACTCAAACTGACCTGTACGGATCTCTTCCAGCACATCCATTTCGGTTAAACGACGAAGTAATTTAGCTCTGACACCTGAAGAAGATACACGTGCCTTTACTTCCATCCTCATCTGATACAAAAATTCAATATATGTCTCGTACTCATCTCCGAATTGCTGCTCCAAGGTGTCACGAATTTCTGCTGCGGCCACGGGTCCTGCCCCAGCGGTTGATATCGCAATGCTCAGTCTTCCACGCCTGACCACACTTGGTGTAATAAAGGTGCTACGCTCAGAAGATATGGCGTCATTAACCAGTATACCCGCATCTTCAGCTTCTTGGACAACAGCTGTGTTCACTTCAATATGGTCCGTTGCTGCATATACGAGAAAGGCCCCCCGCAAATCTCCATTGCGGTAGGACCGGGCCAGCCATTGAATTCGGGAATCATGATGCAATTGTTGTAACGTTGGCGTAACTTCCGGACTAATCACCTTGATTTGCGCTTCCGCATGAAGCAAACCTTTTATTTTCCGTTCAGCAACACGTCCGCCTCCAACCACGCAGCAGGATTTCCCTGATATATCCACAAATATTGGCGTGTACCGTTCCATCCCCTTCACTCTCCCGTCCAACGATGAAACGCTGAATACGCATTGGATAAAAAACTGATAATGACAAAGCCGTATCCGATCAGCGTCCATCTCGCCATAATAACTGTGGAAAACTGTTTTCTTCTCTTAAAGACGAAATATCCCACATAGATCGCTATGGCCAGTCCCGTTGCAATAACCTTGAGATCCAAGAGCAGGCTCCAGCGCGTTTCAGCTACAATGGACAATACCGCGAGCATGATAGAAACACCAAGAAGTGGTGTGCCTATCAGTGTAGCCCCATCCATATATTTGCCGATCACTTCGAGGCTCGGCAGACGGCGTACGGTATCATTCCATTTCTTATTCTTCAGCTTACGGTGCAAGAACAGATATAACATTGCAAATACAGCACCCACCGTCAGAGCCGCAAAACCAAGATTGGCCAACGTAATATGCATAATAAGCAATCCATGCACAGTCTGCCAGTTATGCAGAGATATCTCACCTGCTGTAAACCACAATCGGTTCAACACCGTAACGGAGAAACCTACCACGTTCAGCAATAAAATGACAAATTCGGAACGCTGAATACGAGTCATTACCAGAGACATCAACACAATACTAAATGAAAAGATAAACAAAAAATCAAACGTGGTGTAGATTGGAAAATGCCCTTCAGTTAACATACGTAAAATGACATGGAACACCTGAAGTGCCCACACAACAACAAGAAACCCTGTGCCTGTCCGCTTCGCCCCCGCATTGCGTCGAATGCAGTCCGAGAAATAGAACAGTAGGCTCAGGGCATACATATAGATTAAAGCTTCATAGATTTGTTCAGCTAGGGTCAAGCTGCCCACCCGCCTTATACGCCTGCCGGAGCATAAGCCGGCACGGGGTCTTGCCGGGAATCGTTAAGATGAACGGCATCCGGTTTGCGCAGAGCCGTCGCATCACTCTGACTTACTTTCTCAGCGGCCACCTCTACTGCATCCTCCAGAGCAAAGATCTGAGTAAACATGCGCAGCGCTTCATCACCGTGCTTGGTACCCGCCATTTCCTTAATCCGGTTAATCGGATCTGTCGTCATTTGATTGACGATGCTTTTCGTCAGACGGCGGATAACTTTACGTTGATGTTCATCCAGTTCAGGCAATTTATTAAACAGACTATCCATCGTCTCTTCATGAATGGAAGCACCTTTTTCCTGCAATGCCCGAATGACAGGACGAACGCCCAAGGTTTTGAGCCATTGATAATAATCTTCCATCTCAAGTTCAATCATTTTCTCGATCTTAGCAGCTTCTACCTTACGCATCTCCAGATTGCTCTCCACGATTCCTTCCAAATCATCAATATCATAAAGGAATACATTGGATAACTCGCCGATTGCCGGATCAATATCCCGTGGAACAGCAATATCAATGAGGAACAGTGGACGCGATTGACGACGCTTCATGCTCTCCCGAACAACAGTGGCATCCAGTACATATCTTTCGGCCCCCGTCGAACTGATGACAATATCAACCTCGTTCAGTCGTTCTAGTGCCTGTTCCATCGTACAAGGGGTCCCCCGAAACTTCGCTGCCAATTCCTCAGCACGCGCAAGTGTCCGATTCGCCACAATGACTTCGGAGGCTCCGTTGGTATACAGGTGTTTTACTGTAAGTTCACTCATTTTGCCGGCACCAAGAATCAGCACCTTCTTATCCGTGAACATACCAAAGATACGCTTGCCTAGTTCTACAGCAGCATAACTTACAGATACCGCACTCTCTCCGATCGAAGTCTCCGAATGTGCCCGTTTGCCCAATGTAACAGCCTGTTTGAACAGCATGTTAAACCAGGTCCCCGTAGCTTTCTCTTCCTGTGCTTTGAAAAAAGCCTGTTTCACCTGTCCAAGAATCTGAGTCTCGCCAATAACCATTGAGTCCAGCCCACAAATGACACGGAACAAATGGCGCATGGCTTGATCATCTTCATATATATATAAGTGTTGCGTAAATTCTTCCCGCGGAACATTAAACCATTGTTCCATGAACGTCCGAATAAAATAACCACACATGTGAAGACGGTCTACCACAACATACAACTCGGTACGGTTACATGTGGCTACGATTACACCTTCCAATACACTCTTGGTCAGCTTGAGCTGCTGCAGCGCTTCAGACAAGTCCTTTTCTGCAAATGTGAATCGTTCCCTAACCTCTACAGGCGCCGTGCGATAATTCAAACCAACGACAACGATGTGCATTGCAAGTTCACCTGCCTAATAAATTTCCAATCAAAGTGTTTTCTACATATGTTCATCCATTTATGATTGACATGGTTAATTATATCACACATCCATAGTATGACTGGGCCATTTTTATGAAATGTTTATGAAATCCCCATGTAAATCATCTTATGCATTGTCATTTATTGTAGTGTCTCACCAATCTTCACCGTTATGCGTTAAATACTTGTTTTAATGATAAAAATTCAGGAAAATCCCATATAAAACAAATAGCCATGGATGGCTCCATGACTATTCAGGTTTGGGATGATCTTCGTTCCATCCCGATATGTGAACATTATTCATGCTGTCGAATTAAATCATGTATAACATTTCATTTGGTTTCATTTCTGGTAATTCCATTTGCAATTCGAGATTAAAAATAACATCTATCCAAAGGGAATGCAACCCCTTTTAGGAAGATCAAAAAATAAAAGATTCGTGTCCATCAAGCTCCCAAAATCAAGAAATCCCCTTTCGCTTCTGCCTGGAATATGCCAGATCAGAGCATTAGGGGATGGTTAGTTAGATACTTGTATAATTCACTCTTTTGAGTCAGTAGGCTTCAAGCTCAAACAGCCGTTTCTGGTGGCGCGCAAGCTTTTCATCAATCTGCTGAACTTGATCAGAAGTAGATGCATCCAATCTTGAATCGAGTAACGAATCAACTTCGGCGTATAACCTGTTTATCTCGCGTTCAATATCTCGAGCCTGGAACACACGTTGCAATTCAAGCAACGTATTTTTGTATTCGTAGATGACACGGGTATTCTCGCCGGTCTGCTCCACAATTTTACGGACAACGCCCTGAGTATAAACATACGTCATGGTGAACTCCTCATAAATGCGATGAACAACGCCATCACCCTTAAAGGTCATAAAGAGCTTTCGAACTACGTTCGTCAGATAATGGTTTACCAGGCGGCAAGATAACTCACAGATGTAAAACCCTTCCCTACGGTCAAAAGGGAAATGAACTTCTTCTCCACTCACATCCACGAGCACAATTTCCTGGCAGCCATTCTCCATCACCTTCACTCGTTGATGAATCCGGCCATCTTCTGTCATGCGTAAAAACTGATGCATCTGGGGTTCTGACAATTTCAAAGTGGCTTTAACATACTCTGTGGCTAATCGCTGAGCCATAAAATCTCCTCAATTCTTTCCCGATTGTTTTGTCTTCCTGCACTTGTGGCAGTGATCTCAAAATTCTTCAGGTCGGCAAGGCCGCTACTTTGGTACTGTTGGCACAAATGCACCTATACTCATTATACACTACCGTATAGCTATTTCGCCCCAAAATAAAACAATGAATGTTCACTAAAATCCATAAAATATGGATTAATCCTTGATCGCATCAAAGATCCACCCCAGTTGCTCGCTTTCCTGCATCAAAATGGCGTAATCCCCGGTTATCCGTTAATTTCGTTGTCTTCGTGATTTTTCTCAGCCTGTGACTCTTCTTCCACTGTTTCTTGACCGATTCCGGCAAAGCGAGTGATGATCTCCCATAACTCTTCTTTACCTAAACCTTCTTCCGATGAAAACGGTACAAACAGATCGCCAGGACGAAGATCCAAAGCTTCTTTGATGACTTTAATATGTTTGGCTCTACGCGTTTTTGGAATCTTGTCCATCTTCGTCGCAACCACTACCAGAGGCAAGCCATGATGGCGGAGCCACTCATTCATCATCTTGTCATCCTTGGACGGCTCATGTCTCATATCCACCATCTGCATGACCAGTTTCAATTCCTCGCGTCCCAACAAGTACTTCTCCATCATTTTGCCCCAGGCAAAGCGTTGCTCTTTGGAAACTTTAGCGTAGCCATATCCCGGGAAATCGACGAAGTAGAGATCCTGATTGATCTTATAATAGTTCAGTTGCTGTGTCTTACCAGGAGTAGAACTTGTCCGTGCCAAGTTTTTGCGATTAATCAAACGGTTGATCAAAGATGATTTCCCTACATTGGACCGCCCCGCCAAGGCAATCTCGGGCAAGCCGTCCTCGGGGTATTGTTCAGGCCGAACGGCACTGATAATAAATTCGGATTGATTTACTTTCATAATGTATCTGTCCTCTCTTTAACTCCTGTGCTCTTACTTAGAGCTGCTGTTGGTATTATGCCATGGATTGTTCTATCATACCAAAAAAACCGTTCCAGCGGACGCCAAAGCTTCCGCAGAACGGTTTACTCTTCATACGATCCCTCGTTTAACGGACTACAGGTGAATTCCTGCCTGTTCCACAAGCGCATGTTGCAGCACCTGATCCATATGAGCTACAGGAACAAATTCCACATCTTCTTTGATGCTGTCTGGAATATCCCGCAGGTCCCGTTCGTTATCCT
The DNA here is from genome assembly GCF_002750415.1 of Paenibacillus sp. LK1. NCBI lineage: Bacteria > Bacillati > Bacillota > Bacilli > Caryophanales > Paenibacillaceae > Paenibacillus > Paenibacillus sp. LK1. The sequence continues at coordinate 294,227 of NZ_PEII01000009.1, read as the reverse complement.
TGGGCAATAATATTTTTTTGTAACCGGCACGGTGAGCCGCCAGTGATTTTTCCTTAAGTCCGCCAATCGGCAACACACGACCACGAAGCGTTATTTCGCCAGTCATGGCAATGTCCTTGGAGACATGTTTGTTTGTTAGAGCAGAGATCAACGCAGTCGCCATCGTAATTCCGGCAGATGGTCCATCCTTCGGAATGGCTCCTTCCGGAACGTGGATATGGATATCGTTCTTCTCGTGGAAGTCGGACGGAATGCCAAGCTGTGCAGCTTTGGATCGGGTGTAGCTGAATGCCGCCTGAGCCGATTCCTTCATGACATCGCCCAGTTTACCCGTCAACGTCAGCTTGCCTGTACCAGGTACAACGGTAACCTCGATCACGAGGGTATCTCCACCCACTTCAGTCCACGCTAGTCCCGTCACCGTACCAATCTGATCTTCCAGTTCGGCCATACCATAGCGGAATTTACCCGGACCAAGGTAATTCTTCACTTCATCTGGTGTAATGTTAATCTGACCTTCTACACCAGACACGATGTTTTTGGCCGCTTTTCGACACAACGAAGCCATCTGCTGTTCCAGATTCCGTACGCCGGACTCTCGTGTATATTCACGAATGACACGCAGCAAGCTGTCATCCCCGATATTCAGCTGATCTTCTTCCAGGCCATGGTCCTGTTTCTGTTTCGGCAGCAAATAGTTTTTGGCGATTTGCAGTTTCTCCAGTTCGGTATATCCCGGAATATTGAGCATCTCCATCCGGTCCAGAAGCGGACGCGGAATGTTATGCACTGTGTTGGCAGTTGTAATAAACATAACGTTAGATAAGTCAAACGGCAACTCTACAAAGTGATCACTGAACGTGTTGTTCTGTTCGGGATCAAGAACTTCGAGCAACGCTGCGGAAGGGTCTCCGCGGAAGTCCGAAGCCATTTTATCGATCTCATCCAGCAGGAACACCGGATTGAGTGAACCCGCCGTCTTCATGCCCTGAATGATACGTCCTGGCATTGCACCCACATAGGTGCGACGATGACCGCGAATTTCTGCTTCATCTCGCACGCCCCCCAGCGATATTCTGACGAATTCGCGTCCAAGGGATCTGGCGATAGAGCGGGCAAGTGACGTTTTTCCGACCCCTGGAGGTCCAACCAGACAGAGGATCGGTCCTTTTAGCTTTTTCACCAGCTTCTGAACAGCCAGATATTCAAGTACACGTTCTTTCGGTTTTTCCAAACCGTAGTGATCTGCATTTAGCACATCTTCAGCCTTTTGAATATCCAGATCGTCGGCTGTCATCTGCGTCCAAGGCAGTCCGAGCAGCCAATCCACATAGTTGCGTATAACGCCGCCTTCGGCAGAACTTGATGGCATTTTCTCCAGACGATCAATTTCTTTCTCAACCTTTTCCTTCACCTTGTCCGGCAAGTCAAGAGCCTCCATTTGATTTCGGAGTTCCTCAACTTCCCCGGCACGGCCTTCTTTCTCACCCAGCTCTTTTTGAATCGCCTTCATCTGCTCACGCAGATAATATTCTTTCTGGGTTTTCTCCATCTGTTTCTTCACGCGCTGACTGATCTTACGTTCAAGCTCCAGCACTTCCCGCTCATTGTTCAGGATGTCCAGCAGCTTCTCCAGCCGTTCACGAACGTCGATGGTCTCCAAAATCTCCTGTTTGTCCTTGATCTTCAAAGACAGGTGACTGGTGATAACATCGGCCAAGCGACCTGGTTCTTCAATATCGGACACAGCCGCAAGTGTCTCAGGTGTAACTTTTTTGGACAGATTAATATAATTTTCGAACTGGTTCAGAACTGTACGCATCAGCGCATCCGTTTCTGGATGACTGTTCTCCTCTTCAGGAAGCTCTTGAGCCAGAACCTCATAGTATTCCTCGTTGTCCGTATATTCAATGATTTCAGCCCGTTCCAAGCCTTCCACAAGTACACGAATCGTCCCGTTTGGAAGTTTCAGCATCTGTCTGACCTTGGCAACGGTTCCGATTCTGAAAATGTCCTCTTGTGTTGGTTCTTCAATATTTACCTCGGCTTGGGAACATAGGAGAATCAAATGTTCTTCTACCATCGCTTTTTCTAAAGCCTTGACCGATTTCTCCCGGCCCACATCGAGATGCAGTACCATACTCGGGTAGACGAGAAGTCCTCTTAAAGGCAGTAAAGGAAAACGACGACCTTTCGCTTTGCTCGGTCCCATCGCTTTCGCACCTCCAATGGCTCTCAGGTTGTAGTCATTCATTATTCTATCAAATGTTCACATAAAAAACCAATGAAGGGAAGCGCTTAGCAGCTTCCCGAATCTGTAACCTGTCCTGGACGGGGTAAGTCAGCACGTAAATAGGATGCGGATGCCGGTGGGAAGATCTCCGGTGCAGGTGTCGCTGTCTCCTCCGCAAGGTTGATTTGTTTGACTTGCTCCTCATTGGGCACCCAGTCAAATACTTCTCGGAATACGTCTTCAACAGTATCGACCGGGATAACACGTAAGCCATCCAGATTTTCAAAGATGGACTGCCAGTTCTCTGCCGGAATAATGACCGTCTTCGCACCCGCCTGGAATGCAGCCTCCACTTTGGCGAGTACACCGCCGATCGGTTTTACCCGGCCATGAATACTGATCTCGCCAGTCATCGCTGTCTCATGGTCAATCGGACGCCCCTGGATGGCTGATGTAATGGCTGTCGCCATAGCAATCCCGGCAGAAGGGCCATCAATTGGCGTTCCACCTGGAAAGTTGACGTGTAAATCATAATCGTTAGGACGAATACCCATGGCCTTTAATACGGTTAACACATTTTCAACCGAGCCTTTAGCCATGCTTTTTCGCCGGAGTGTGCGCGAACCGCCTCCAATCTCTTCTTCATCCACAACTCCCGTGATGTTAATTCGTCCCTGATCTCGAAGAGCCGGAACAGCGGATACTTCGATCTCCAGAATGGTGCCCATATTCGGTCCATATACGGCCAAGCCATTCACAAAACCGATCTGCGGCCGCAAAGGCACCTTGCGATCTGGTCGGGGCTGAATCTGGCTGCTGCCAGCGACCCATTCCACATCCGAAGCCTGCAACGTTTCACGTTTTTCAGTCAAAGCCAGCCCCGCAGCGAGCTGAATGATATTCACCGCTTCACGACCATTGGTTGCATAGCGCTTAACCACATCCACTGCTTCTGGACACGGACTGAATCCGATTTTCTGAACAGCATCTTCCGCGATTTGCCCAATCTCTTCGGGCAGCAATGGACGGAAATAGACCTCCATGCACCGGGAGCGCAAGGCTGGAGGCAGTTCATGGGGCGAACGAGTCGTCGCTCCGACCAGACGAAAATCGGCTGGCAGGCCATTTTGAAAAATATCGTGGATATAAGCAGGAGTATGCGTGTCTTCCGAGTTATAGTACGCACTTTCCAAAAAGACCTTGCGGTCCTCCAACACTTTCAGCAGTTTATTCATCTGGATGGAATGCAATTCACCAATCTCATCAATAAAAAGCATCCCTCCGTGCGCTTTGGTAACGGCACCGGGTTTCGGCTGAGGAATACCAGCTACGCCCATCGCTCCTGCTCCCTGATAGATCGGATCATGCACTGAACCAATCAATGGGTCAGCAATACCCCGTTCATCAAAACGCGCCGTCGTGGCGTCGAGTTCCGTGAATTTGGCATCGGCCTTGAAGGGAGATGACGGATTCTTTTTGGCTTCTTCCAAAACCACCCTTGCCGCAGCTGTTTTACCTACCCCTGGAGGTCCATATATAATGACATGCTGAGGATTAGCACTGCATAGTGCGGCTTTAAGGGCGCGAAGTCCGTCTTTTTGCCCTACAATGTCATTAATGGTTGCCGGACGTGTCTTCTCTGACAGGGGCTTGGTGAGTGAAATGGAGCGTAACTTCCGCAGCTTCTCCAGTTCCTTGCGGGATTCACGCTCAACCGCACCGCGATTCGTTTTCTGCCCACGAAGCAAATTCCAGAAATACAAACCGATCACCACACCAAAAAATAACTGAATCATCATTATGACCATACCAAATTCCATGTCTCAACATCCTCCTGTTCTATCCCTATTCTCATATGAGATCATGCTAATACTTGGTAGTATAGCCTTTTCACCGAGACGTAAACGGGTGATCAGGAAATTGTATGTTTGAGAACAAAAAACAGCCCGTCAAATGATGACGGACTGTTACATAACGATATATAAATCAATCAGTGCGAGCGACCAGGAATAACGCCTGTCGTTTCATAGGACTCCACGATTTTGTCGATCTCTTTTTTCAATTCCTCAACCATGATTTCTTCCGGAACTTTACGGATCATTTTACCATGACGGAACAACAAGCCTTCTCCACGTGCACCGGCAATACCGATATCCGCTTCCTTGGCTTCACCCGGACCGTTAACGGCACAACCCAACACCGATACTTTGATCGGCACCTTGAGTTTGGAGATATACTCTTCCACTTCATTCGCAATGGAGAACAGATCGATATCCAAACGCCCACAGGTAGGACAGGAAATCAGCGTAGCTGCATTGGAAATTAGACCAAAGGTTTTGAGCAGGTCACGAGCGACCTTGATTTCCTCAACCGGGTCTGCACTAAGCGATATCCGCATCGTCGAACCAATACCCATCGATAACAAAGCACCCATACCGGCAGAACTTTTAATTGTACCCGAGAACAATGTACCCGCCTCGGTAATCCCCAGATGCAACGGATACGGAATGATTTGAGCTGCTTTGGTATACGCCTCAATCGCCATCGGCACATCCGATGCTTTGAGAGACACGATGATATCATGGAAATCCAATTCTTCCAAAATACCAATGTGATAAAGTGCACTTTCTACCATAGCATCAGCTGTTGGGTAACCATATTTCTCAAGCAAATGGTTTTCCAGAGATCCTGCGTTTACCCCGATTCGAATCGGAATACCCTTCTCTTTACAAGCTTTGACGACTTCCTCTACTTTTGCACGTTTACCGATATTGCCGGGATTAATCCGTACTTTATCGATGCCGTTCTCAATCGCAAGGAGCGCCAGTTTATAATTAAAATGGATGTCCGCTACGAGCGGAATATTAATCCGTTTTTTGATTTCCTTGATGGCTGCTGCAGCTTCCTCATTGTTCACTGTTACACGCACCACTTGACATCCTGCTTCTTCCAAACGCAAAATCTCTGCCACGGTCGCCTCAACGTCTGCCGTTTTCGTTGTACACATGCTCTGGATGATGACTTCGTTGCTGCCACCAATCGTTAAGTTACCCACTTTTACGGGTCGTGTATCTTGTCTTAAAAACATGAGTGATTTCTCTCCCCACAACGTCAAAGCTCCACCCTGACAGAGACATGAATTCGCCTTCTGCCAGGAGTGGAGAACTGACAAGTCTATATTTCAGTGTTGAAACGGAATATTAACCTTTAGTTAGGCACTTTCTTCCTGCTTGTCGTCCTTGGATTGGCTTAGTTCAGGAACGACTCTCTTCTCAACGACTTCTTCGGTAATGACACAGTTCGTAACATCATCACGGGAAGGTACTTCGTACATAATCTCAAGCATAATGCCCTCGATGATTGCGCGCAGACCACGTGCACCCGTGTTACGTTTAATGGCTTCCTTCGCAATCGCCAGTAATGCTCCTGGTTCAAACACCAGATTTACATTATCCAGTTCAAGCAATTTTTGGTATTGTTTCGTAAGCGCATTTTTTGGCTCGGACAGAATCCGTACCAATGTATCTTCGTCCAGAGGCTCCAAAGTGGAGATAACTGGCAAACGGCCTACAAATTCCGGAATCAGACCGAATTTCAGCAAGTCTTCCGGCAATACCATACCCAGATATTCACCTGGTTTAAGATCTTTTTGTTCCGCAACGGTGTTAAAGCCGATGACTTTTTTACCGATCCGGCGTTTGATCATTTGCTCGAGACCATCGAAGGCACCGCCACAAATAAACAAGATGTTGGTGGTATCAATCTGGATGAATTCCTGATGTGGATGCTTACGACCACCTTGTGGCGGTACAGAAGCTACAGTTCCTTCCAGGATTTTCAGGAGCGCTTGTTGAACACCTTCACCCGATACATCACGTGTAATGGATGGGTTCTCGGATTTACGCGCTACTTTATCAATTTCATCGATATAAATAATGCCGCGCTCTGCTTTTTCCACATCATAATCAGCAGCTTGAATCAGCTTGAGCAGAATGTTCTCTACATCTTCGCCGACATAACCTGCTTCAGTCAATGAAGTTGCATCAGCAATAGCAAAAGGAACATTAAGGATTTTGGCCATCGTTTGCGCAAGCAACGTTTTACCAGAACCCGTAGGTCCTAACAGCAAAATGTTACTTTTTTGCAATTCAACGTCCTCAATCTTGCTTTGTGTGTTGATCCGTTTATAGTGATTGTAAACCGCTACAGACAAAGACTTCTTCGCCTGATCCTGTCCAATGACGTACTGGTCAAGAATGTCGCGGATTTCTTTCGGTTTTGGAATATCTTTGAGGTCCAGTTCTTCGTCATGACCGAGCTCTTCCTCTACGATTTCAGTGCACAGTTCGATACATTCATCACAAATGTAAACGCCCGGTCCAGCGACCAGCTTGCGCACCTGTTCCTGAGATTTACCGCAAAAAGAGCATTTCAATTGCCCTTTCTCATCGTTAAATTTAAACATGAAACCACCCCTTTAGGAATTGATCGGTCTGCTGAGCACCTGGTCAATAATGCCGTACGTTTTGGCTTCTTCAGCACTCATGAAAAAGTCACGGTCTGTGTCCCGCTCGATTTTCTCAAGGGGTTGACCTGTACGATCGACGTATATTTGATTCAGTTTCTGACGTGTTTTAATAATCCATTCTGCGTGAATTTTGATATCCGCAGCCTGTCCTTGAACGCCGCCAAGCGGCTGATGAATCATCACTTCGCTGTTAGTCAGCGCATATCGTTTGCCAGGAGCACCGGCTGTCAGCAATAACGAGCCCATGCTTGCTGCCATACCTACGCAAATGGTCGATACATCCGGCTTGATATATTGCATCGTATCGTATATACCCATCCCTGCGGTGACAGAACCACCAGGTGAATTAATGTACAAGCTGATATCCTTCTCAGGATCGTCGGCTGCCAAAAACAAAAGCTGCGCTATGACAAGATTGGCTACATCGTCATCAATCGCACTGGTTAAAAAGATAATGCGATCCTTCAGCAAACGCGAATATATATCGTAAGACCGCTCGCCTCGATTGGTTTGTTCAACAACCATTGGCACCAGACTCATGAGACCAACCTCTTTTCTACATGTAATTAGACATAGGCTACCTGTAAAGCAAACCCAAATTCATTCTAACACGTTCCTGTGACAATGTCATTTTTCACAAGTGGTGTCAAGACAGAGTGAGTTTACTTTTTTGCCTGATCATATTTAACCATGTTTTCTATGTATGTGCAAATCGGAGCAATCCTATGCCGTTTCACCTTTTTTTTATTTGCAGGAGAACCATAGGACGTTGAATGTGCATAACCAATGCCACAACGAATCCCATCCATATTATTACTGAATCCTCTATAAAATGGATGCCATAATTTAAAAATAAGGCACGCAATGATTCACGTGCCTTATCGTTTATTCAGCTGTTCATTACATAACAGCTTGTCTTATTTTTCGTCAGCTTCTGCAGCAACTTCTTCAGCTGGAGCTTCAACAGCTTCAACGACTTTGCTGTTCTCAACGAGAACATCGATCGTTTTACGCAGTTTCACTTCGTCACGAAGGCTGTCCAGGGAACCATTACCCTCGAGAATGCCACGAATCTCTTCAGCAGGACGCTTGTAAGACTCAGCCATTTTTTCGAGTTCTTGGTTAACTTCTTCGTCAGACACTTCGATGTTTTCCGCTTTACCAACTGCTTCAAGAACCAGGTTGTTACGAACACGTTTGGAAGCATCTTCCTGCATTTGTCCTCTCAGGTCAGCTTGTGTTTGACCGGAGAAGCTCAGGAACATTTCCAGGTTCATACCTTGGTTGCGCAGACGGTTGTCGAAATCACGCATCATGTTTTGTACTTCGCTGTCGATCATTGCAGAAGGAATATCCACTTCAGCATTTTCAGCCACTTTTTCTACAACAGCATTTTCTTGAGCTGCTTTGGCTTCATCTGCTTTGCGGGATTCCAATTGCGTTTTCAGGTCAGCTTTGTACTCTTCAAGCGTATCGAATTCGCTAACATCTTTTGCAAACTCGTCATCCAGTTCAGGAAGTTGTTTACGTTTGATTTCATGTACTTTCACTTTGAATACCGCTTTTTTGCCAGCCAGTTCAGCTGCATGGTAGCTCTCTGGGAAAGTTACTTCAACGTCTTTGAAGTCGCCTGTGGAAAGACCCACAACCTGCTCTTCAAATCCTGGGATGAATGTGTTGGAACCAAGTTCCAGGGAATAACGCTCAGCTTGTCCGCCTTCGAACGGTACACCATCAACGGAACCGTCAAAGTCGATTACAGCAACGTCGCCGTTTTGTGCAGCGCCTTCGTCGATAACAACGAGTTCTGCGTGACGTTGTTGAAGACGCTCGAGCTCTTCAGTCACTTCTACATCCGTTACTTCATGTTTGGCTACAGCAACTTCAACGCCTTTGTAGTCACCCAGTGTAACTTCAGGTTTAACGGTTACTTTCGCTTTGAACTTGAATACTTGTCCTTTAGCGAATTGCTCGACGTCTACGTCAGGACGATCAACCGGGAAGATATCCGTTTGGTCGATTGCTTCTGTGTAAGCTTCAGGAAGCAAAATGTCAATTGCTTCTTGATACAAGCTTTCCACACCAAAACGAGCTTCGAAGATCGAACGTGGAACTTTACCTTTACGGAATCCAGGTACGTTTGCTTGTTTAACTACTTTATTAAAAGCTTTGTCGAGTGCTGCAGTTACACGATCTGCACCCACTTCAACCTCAAGAACCCCAAGGTTCTTCTCTATCTTTTCCCAAGTTGCTTTCATTGTATACTTTCCCCTCCAAAATTCGCATGTTCACGTAGGCAATCACGTACAAAATAACCATTTTAGTATAAACAAGATTAGATTCTTTTTCAAGGGGAATCCCTTGATACGGTTTGAGGAAAACGTTTCCGGGTCCTATTGACCATCCAAACCGGCAGAAACAAACTGCTTCATCGATCGATATGCTTGCTCCAGACGAAAGCGCATCGCCCCTGTCACAGCATACATTGAGCGAGTATCTTCCTCGTCATGCGAACCGCCCAGACTGTCTGCAACGGTCATATGTAGAGCAGCAGCCCATATATCTGTCATGGAATCATTTTCTTCCAGCATGGACAGGTAATCACGGGTTCCGTACACGGCCATGACATATTGAATCCATAGTTCTTGTGCAAAATAAAAGAGCGTAGGTTCATGAACCTCCGTCTGATCTGCCACTCTTTCAAGAATCTGAACGATCTGAATCGGGAAATCCTCAGGTCTCAGCGGAACCGTATCAATCTCCACTTCAACCGGCTCTTCCCCACGAGTAAACGCAATAATGCCTTGAACACCTCGGCGGCGTAATGTCTGAAGCACACGGAACTGAAGTAAAGGATGCAGCGTCTTGTCTTTGAGCCAACCGGTAAGCGAATCATCAATTTCTGGCCGATCGAGATATGCAAGCTGCTCCAGCGCCAGCATCGTTTGTTCAGATAAAGGTTCCTCCATCACGGTACGAAGCAGTTTATCCGCATAGCCGTCATCCTGCTCAAGCTTGGATCGGGCATGTTGACGTGCCATGTCCTCTTCGCTGATTTCCTCTTCCTCACGCTCTTCACGAACCTCGGGTAAATCTTCCCCATAATGAGGGAATGCAGCTTCAAGCCATTCGAGCAGGGCTCGCCATTCGTCGTAATGCCGTTCTTCCTGCCCTTGGCATTGCAGCAAAAAGCGAAGCAGGTCCATCGCTTCACCATATCGTTCATTTTCTAGCATAACCGTCAATTGAATCTGGTAATAGTCCAGCGTCTTAGGAAACAGCACGATATTGTTACTGTGCTCGGTTTCCGGGGTCGTGGATTCCTTAATAGGAGCACCTCCTCTGTATCCTGAATCTCCAGTCGCAATCAACCATAAATAGATGTATATTAAACGAAAGTCGATCTATTTTTTGAGTTCTTCTGATATTCTAACATAACCTTAATTATAATAAAAAAAACGTTACTGCCGCCAAATATCATATACGAAAAATATATTAAAATAAAATGTTTGATATTCATCATTATTTATGATAAAATCAATTTTGCTTGAAAAATTTCATGTCTCAGTAGCTCAGCTGGATAGAGCAACGCCCTTCTAAGGNATTTATGATAAAATCAATTTTGCTTGAAAAATTTCATGTCTCAGTAGCTCAGCTGGATAGAGCAACGCCCTTCTAAGGCGTCGGTCGGGGGTTCGAATCCCTCCTGGGACGTAATTAAAGAAATGCTTCCTTCGGGAAGCATTTTTTTGCGTTCTGGGGATGATTGAATACGTTAATCGGCTGATGTTGACACGGGATGTTATGCTTGTTTATGTATATGTATGTATCAAAGTATACATATTAGACAAATAAACTATAGGAGATTTACCATGCCATCATCTTTACGTCAAAACTCACCTGACCGCTCTGCAGTCGATAATTCATCGTCAGCATCCATGAAACTCGGGCTCTTGCTGGCAGGCATTATCGTTATCGCAGCAACAATGCGTTCACCTATTACGGCAACAGGTCCCATTGTGGAACTGATCCGTACAGATACAGGAATAAGTCATACATTGGCAGGCTTACTCACCTCTCTTCCTTTGCTTGCCTTCGCGGCAATCTCTCCGTTCGCTCCACAATTGGCGCGAAGATTCGGACTAGAAACCGCTCTGTTAACTGCCATAATCCTCGTGACCATAGGCGTATCCCTCCGGTTTATGCCCTCTGTACCCGTTCTCTTTGCAGGAACAGCGATCCTTGGATGTGGCATTGCCCTGAGCAACGTATTGCTGCCCAGTCTAATCAAAAGGGATTTCCCATTGCGAGTAGGGCTCGTTACCGGACTTTATTCTGTGTCCATGAATATATGGGGCGCTATCGCCTCAGGAATCAGCGTTCCTGCGGCAGGCTTAACCTCCATGGGTTGGCATGCTTCACTCGGCATGTGGGCTATACTGTCCATTTTGGCCCTCATTCTCTGGCTGCCTCACGTCCGTTCTGGACGTCGCGGCGAAGTTTACGTGGCTTCGAAAACGGAAGCGAAGCCGGTTCGCCTTATTACATCTTCCTTAGCCTGGTATGTCACATTGTTCATGGGACTGCAATCTTTAATTTTTTACACTACAATTACCTGGCTGCCAGAGGTTCTATCTGATCAGGGTTTCAGTTCCTCTTCAGCGGGCTGGATGTTATCCCTGATGCAAATGGTTAGTGTTCCGGTAACGTTCATCGTTCCCATTCTGGCTGGACGAATGAAAGATCAACGTGGGCTGACAGCAATTACAGGTTCATGTCTGATTCTGGGGTACGCATTCCTTTTGAGCGGCATCTCCTCTCTCGTAACCGTCGGTGTTGCTTTGGCCGGCGTTGGAGCCGGGGCTTCGTTCGGACTTGTAACCATGTTTTTTGTACTGCGTACGTCTGATGCAAGACAGGCTGCGGGACTTTCAGGTATGGCTCAATCCTTTGGGTATATGCTGGCAGCCGTCGGGCCGTTGCTGTTCGGCGTGCTTCATGATTGGACACAAGGATGGACCCTTCCCTTGCTGGTACAGGTTCTCCTCGCCATTGTATTACTGATAGCAGGTATAAAAGCCAGCAAGAATCGAGTGATCGGTTAGATTAATTTACGCTCCCCTTATGAGTGACAGGCTAACAAAACCTGTCTCCATGAGGGGAGCATTTTATTATTAGCGGACTTTCATGCGAACTATATTCAATTTACAACTAACAGGACAATAAGCAGTTATCCATTCACTCAACAGAGAAAAAACAAAATAAAACGGTCTCCATCCCGCGAGGATTAGGATGAAGACCGCTTATGTGAAAAACAATTGCTTCAATAAATAAGTGCCGAAGAGTTTATTTCACTTTTACCGTGATCTTATCAGTGCTGGTGACACCCGCTGCGTTGAGTAACTCAGCCCGGTAAGTATACGTGCCCGAAGTGCGTCCAGTCAGCGAAGTAACGGCACTTTGCGCATTAGGCGTAACCGCATTGAGTGCTTGGGTATCGATCAACTTATCATTTTCGTAGAGGCGATACTCAGTAGCATTGGTTCCCCACCACAAGTTCATAGTTACCTTATAATTACCGTCGCCATCCCAGTTATCTTGAGAGAGAACTGCTTTGCCTGGCGATGCGTTGGTAACCTTGACTGTCAGTGTCTGACTCCGCGTGGTCCCTTTGTCGTTCGTTAGCTCAGCTACGTACGTATAGGTGCCGTTGGCTTTGCCTGTGATCTTCGTTTGGGCAAACTGTGCCAGAGGCGCATTGTAGGTCAACTTCTGCGTATCGATCAAAACCCCGTCCTCATAAAGCTTGTAGCTGGTGGCATTCTCGCCCCACCACAGGTTCATGGTAACGATATATGAGCCTTCGCTCAGGCCATTACCAACCCAATTATTATGAGACAACACAGGTGTGCCAGGCGCTTTGACAGCTGGAGTTTCCGGCTCAGTCTCCTTGGATTTCAGACTCAGTGCCGTAGTGGCTTTACCAGAAAGCCCTTGTTGGTCTTTTACCGTAAGTTCAACGGCATATTCACCTGCTTGGATGCCTTCTAAAGGAAGAGTGAAACTACCATCAGGTTTTACTTCAAATACACCCTCCTTGTAAATCGAACCATCCTCTTTTTTCAGGACATACGTTGCTTTCAAGGCAGCCGCTGGGTCAAACTCAATGTTCCAGTTCTCTTTAAGTGAAGGAGCAACACGGAAGTACAAATCATCCACACTGCCGTTAATGACAGCAGATTCATCTTGCTTGAATTCCAACTTATCTGGTGCTGTTACATCAGGCGCTGCTTTTTTCACCAAAAATGGAGAAGTATCTTCGATATACGTTTTGCCATCAACACCGATTGTAGTGATGTCAACCGTATAAAGACCATCTGGAATAGTTGTTACCTCGTCGGTAGTGTAGTCTGCATACTCTCCATCCCAAGCTAGATTATATCTTGTGTTGGCAGCAAAATTGTAGTAGTTCCCAAAAATAGATCCAATATATCCATCTCCATAATAGCCCCCATCCGGGTTAAGGCCATCAAAGATCTCAATAAGGGCAAAATTCATAGGATTGTAGAATTCCATAGCTACATTGAGTGTATCCAGCGTACCATCAGACTTCAATGGATAATGGAACGGGTTCTTCTCTGTACCATATACAGTCTCAATGTATTTAACGCCTGCCAGGGTAAGGTTGAAATGTGCGACATATGGAACACTGAATGTGTCCGTTCCATTAGACAACTGAAGGTATCCTTGCGCTTCTGTTACCGCAGTAACACCTTTTGGAACTGTAATAGTAACCTGTAACTCTTCCTCACCATTCAGTGTAAAAGAGCTCTTGTCCACCGCAACGGATACACCAGGGATTGTACGTGTCGGATTCACGCTTACAGTGTAGTTTCCACCGCTGCCATTCAGCGACTCCACTTTGATCGTTTTGCTGACGATTTTTTCGTCCGTGCTGAGGAAGTTGCCAAAATTCACACTACCTGTAACATTTGGTTTCTCTACAGCCACGCCATTCTCTGTGTATTTCGTTACATCCAATACTTTAACAAATGCAGCAGGATCAATCGTTTTCACCGCTTGAATACGCCCTGCACCTTGATCAAACACATCGTAATTGGTTGTGTCGAGCACTTTACCATTGTTCATGAGTGCTACTTTAATATCAAATGGTGTCCAGTCACTGTGCTTCTCAATCAACAGGGCAACTAGTCCGGCAACATGAGGCGTGGCCATACTTGTACCTGATTTACGATCATAAGCCTGTGAATAATCTGCTTCAGGCTCGTCCTTGCCATAGGCAGGAACAGTAGACAGAATGCTGGTACCCGGTGCAACTATATCCGGTTTGATATCCAGAGTCACCTTGGCTGGTCCGCGGGAGCTGGATGGATTCATTTCATCTCCAGCCGTTTGACCTTTAACGAAGTCACTGAAACTCACTTCAACGCTTTGACCAGCATCCAGCTCAGCCTTGATACTTTCTCCATCTTCCTTCGACATGCTCAAGGTTGGAATAAGTTCAAAATTATCTCCCAAACTCACACCGATCGGGCCTGGAATATTGTTATATACGATAATAGCAACTGCACCAGCAGCTTTGGCATTGGCTACTTTCTCTACAAATGCCAGCTCACCGCGCTGTACAAAAGCCACTTTGCCTGTAAAATCCTTGCCTTCAAAGTCGGTCGGTTTACCCAACCCTGCAAATAAAAGATCATATTGATCCGTCAAAACCGATTCCGGATCGGCTGAAAGACTCCAGCCCATTACATCAAGTCGGTACACCGACTCAGTAACAGCCAATGGATTTTGCTCCGTTTCAGTTGGAGCAATCGCAGGCTCTTCTTTCACAGGTGCAACCTCTGGAGAGGTTTCGACTGGTGCCGAAGGCGAGGCTGGCTGAACACCCTCTTCTGATTGGCTGGCTTCCACATCTAAAGCTGTATCATCGTCAGATGCTGATTCAGACAATGCAGCTTCGTTTGTTGATGAAGCTTCATCACCTGTCACATCTTCCGGTGTGGTTGATAATTCACCTTGAGCCGGAACTTCAGGAGTATCCGTACCCGGTGCTGTACCCAGTTCAGGAGACGGCTCAACTTCAGGGACAGGTTGTTCTTCAGGAAGCGTACCTTCACCTTCCTCACCAATCCAGAAATGCGTGTTGGCTGTTATACTCTGGCTAGGCCCTGTGGAGTTACCTACAGTGATTGCCATAGCAGATGCTCCTGGAGAACCTAATGTATAACGATTCGGACCATCATTTCCGCTTGCCACAACTGCTGTCACGCCAGACAGCATGGCATTATTCAGTGCAACTGAAGTGATATAACTTGGATCATTGGCAGCGTTACCCAACGAGAGATTGATTACGTCCATGCCATCGGCAACGGAACGGTCAATTCCACCAAGCACCCATGAAGTTTGACCACTTCCGTAGGGTCCAAGCACACGATAGGCATAGATGTCAGCTTCGGGTGCAACCCCGACAATACCGTAGTCCCCTGCTTCACGAGCAGCAATGGTACCGGCTACGTGAGTACCGTGGGATGTGTAA
The DNA here is from genome assembly GCF_002750415.1 of Paenibacillus sp. LK1. Lineage (NCBI taxonomy): Bacteria > Bacillati > Bacillota > Bacilli > Caryophanales > Paenibacillaceae > Paenibacillus > Paenibacillus sp. LK1. Next base: position 278,906 of record NZ_PEII01000009.1, on the reverse strand, counting down.
TAGGCGCTTCCATTCGCATTAAATTCAGGTGCGCCAGATCCTTTCCATTCTTCACGTGTTGTCTCATAAGGATCATTGTCATTTTCAACGAAATCCCATCCACCTTTGTAGGCGTCTTGCAAATTAGGATGTTCATAATCGATTCCTGTATCAATAACACCAACTTTGACGCCTTTTCCTTTGTATCCCAGATTCCATACTTCAGGGGCGCCAATAAATGGTGCGGTATCTTTCATATAAGGATTCACTTCATCAGTTTCCGGGGCTACGTTAATTTCAAGGTCAGGGTATACACTGACAACGCCCGGTATGCGAAGCAATTGCCCCAATTGGTTACCCTTAAGTTCAATGGCTACACCATTCAGAGCATATGCGTAATTTTCCAATACTTCGTGTTTGATTTTATTCTGAGTGAGGCTATGTACAAATGACTGATGTTGTTGCTCGACTTGATTCACAGCCTTTGTTTCCATAGAGGAGGTAAAAGATTTTCCTGAGAGGGTAGATTCGCCTTGCGCAACAGCAACTGGTTTATTGGAGAGCTCAACAATTACTCTTGTATTCTCCCCTCCAAGACCTTCCAGGCTCTTGTCCAAAAATGGATCTGCTGCAAGCTTGCCTTCCCGCTGGGCAAGAATTTCTCGCCATTGTTTGGCTTCGGCCTTGCTTAGCGAATTCTCAAGCTGTACACCTACAGGAGCGGCTCCAACCGCTGGCATGATGATAGAAAAAGTCATCAGGATACTTAACAATATAGATATCAATCGTTTATTCAAGGCTATGCCCCTCCTTCTCAATATGAAAGTACCTCACCAATCGCTTGGGTCCTGCAATGACAAGTACTGCAATACCTGTGACAACTCACCGCCCTATCTGCAAGTAGATTGACCCTTGGTAAATTATTCTACTAAAATAGCACATTTACCTTCTAAATAATTACAAATATGATATAAAAATTACTTATATGGTTCTTGAGTAAGAGAAAAATGTGAAATTGTATTTATTTGTCGATTTAATAATTCAATTTTTAAATACAACATAGGAAAAAAGGCCAAGAGTCTCTTCATTCTGAAAGAGATTCCCAGCCTATATGTGATCGATGGATTTCATGAAAAATATATTATTAATTCATTTAACAGTTACACATCTTTTGCTTATTTAACATCCCGGCTTCACTGCTTCAATTCGAAGACGCTTATAATCGGCATAGATTGCATCTTCTTTCCAGAGCTTCGGCACAACGATATGGCTAGTTTCACGACAGATTTTCTGAATTTGCTCCTGACTCAAACCTTCAAAATAGTCCCCTCCAAAATGAGCCAACCAGCCCTCTATACCCTGTTCACCATCCGCCAATCTGGTAGGACGGTCATAGTGATAGGCCTGTCGCACCAAAAATCCGCATTGTTTCAAAATGTTGCTATATTGCCCGATCGTCGGGAAATACCAAGGGTTGCGCTCTGATCCACGAATGCCAGTGTGTCGCTCAAACACTTCCTCTAATGCATCTACAATGATCTGTACATTGCCTTTGCCACCGAACTCCGCTATAAAACGTCCCCCAGGCTTCAAAGACTTCCATACACTATCCACTACAAGTCGAGGACTTCGCATCCAATGCAGAGCTGCATTGGAAAAGACGGCATCATAGAGCTTGTTCGTCGCAAACTGATGTCCATCACCCTCCATAAACTCGATATTGGGGAACTTCTCTTTTGCACGGCGAATCATGTCCGGTGATGCATCCATGCCAACTACCTCAGCCTGCGTTACAGAAATTTCGTACGTCAAATCCCCCGTTCCACATCCCAAGTCAAGGATATACTCCCCTTTTTGAGGTTGAAGCCATGAGATTAAACTTTTGCCGTAACCCGATACAAAAGCCAGTTTGTTGTCATACTCATCTGCTTGCCATTGATTAATCGATTGCATGGATACCACCATCGCTTTCATGATTGATATCTTCATTGTGTCACAAGATGGTTTATTATTTAAATATATAAATTCTATACATTTGATAGTTTATACCTATAAACTATCACCAAACTCCGACGAACCATCGGGGTTCTCATCCCTGTACGCGAAAAAGCTTCTCGAAGGAAGCTTTTTTCTAACGTCCCAGGAGGGATTCGAACCCCCGACCGACGGCTTAGAAGGCCGTTGCTCTATCCTGCTGAGCTACTGAGACAAATATGTATAATAAAAATACCGCGCGATTCCTATTATACTCTGATTTCTATATTTTTCAATAGTTTTATAAAAAAATTAATAATTACATCATTCCACATGGCTTGAACGTATTATTTTCATACTCAATACAGGTACAGAATATGAATGCTTTAAGCAGGCAATATTGAGGATATCAAGCTCAGTGCATTTAAAATGGGCAGACCTATTCAGGATGAGACTTGCTGGGTAATCATTTGCATACATACATTCAATTGAACCAAATAAAGGAGAGAAACCGCTATGAGACAACTTTTATCAGCATTATCCTATTTTAGTATTTTCTTCGCACCGTTCTTGTTTCCCATCATCATTTGGATTGTAGCCAAAGACAACTATATTGAGGGACATGCGAAACGAGCCTTATTCTCGCATATATTCCCGTTTCTTGCGGCAATCCCGCTACTTTATTTCTTCGTTACCGCCCACAGTCTGGGTTCCGCTGTCGGATTTGTAATACTCTTCTTTGTTATTTATGCATTAAGTTTTGTGTACAATATCGTCAAAGGCATTCAAGTGCTGCGTGAGTATGCCTAACCACAAGCTCCACAACCAAGTTAAAATAAACATTCAAAAACCCGCCTTTCAAAAGAAGGGCGGGTTTCTGCATTCCGGTTACTTGTTCCCCTGACGCCACGGATTTCTCTGGGCAGGACGCTTGCTGTTAATGGCGAGCACTTCCTCGGCAAACTCGGTATGATGCGCATAAAGGTTCCCTTTGTTTTTCTTGAACTTGGAAGCCATTGCTATCACCTCCCCGGAACTTGTATATAGTATGGCTCCGGGTAATTTCACTTATCCTTTGCAGCTATCGGCATTTGTTGGAACGACCGCCTTAACCTTGCCCCACCAAATAGCGTTGAAGTGTCGGTCCCAGTAATCCAAAAGCAAGTAACTCACTCTGAAACCGTGCTTTATCTTCCCCTGCTGCAATGCCTTCACTGTTCTCAAACGCCGTTTCCGTGGCATCTTCAAATGCTGTATGCATATTGTTATTGTACCAATCCAGGACTGCATCCGAATGATTGCGTACAATCCGAACGACTTCAAGCGAATTCCCTGGCTGGGTAGCCGCAACGTATACAAGTAGAGACGGATCACCCGTATTTCCAGGCTGTACTTCAACTTCTGCACAAGACAATCCATCCACTTCGGTTAATCTGCGTATTTTGGCATCCTGAATAGCATACATTTGTTATCTCGCTCCTTTGTCCATTTCATGTACTTTGTTCAATCTGGTATCGGGTCTCTGGTGTTCCTAGGCGATAAATCTCCCGATACACCTGCTGTAACACAGCTTCATATGCACGGTTTACAGACTCCTCTGGCGTATCTGGCCAAGGGAATACCATTCCTGGAAAGGCCTCTTCCTCTTTTTCCTGCATCAGATTAAGCAGTCCCAGTAATTTGTTCCGCCTCCTGAGGCGTCGCCTGGATCACCCATTCATACGACGTTACGTACGGGTCCGGAATAACGGAGCGCCCCATGACAGATACATAATAGGTCATACTGTCCATTTGCAAGTTCTCTCCTTCACAGGCATGTTGAGGCCGTTGTTCCTAGATATAGTTTCCGAAGAGGACAGACATTTTATGCCTGCTTTCGGCATATATTTGTTACGACTTCTGACGAAAAAGACAACATTTGCTGGCTGTTAGCAACTAAGCAGCCATACGGATGAATGACTCGACTAAGAAAGGATGAACAAACCATGTGCGGTATAACCGGCTTCATACAGTGGAATCGGGATTTGACCCAGGAATCAGAGCTGCTGGTCCGGATGACGGACAGCTTGTCGAACCGGGGGCCCGACGCTTCAGGTACATGGATCTCCAATCCTTGTGCGTTCGGACATCGGCGTCTCAGCGTTATGGACCCGGAGAACGGGGCACAGCCCATGCATGCGTTACAGGGAGACACCTCCTATACCGTCGTGTATAACGGAGAACTATACAATGCACCCGAGCTGAAAAAGGAATTGCTCCAGCGCGGACACCATTTCCGCACACAATGTGATACGGAAGTGCTGCTCGCCTCTTATATTGAGTGGGGACCGGCCTGCGTTGACCGGTTTAACGGAATTTTTGCTTTTGCCATATGGGATGGCGGACGCGAACAGGTTTTTATCGCCCGTGATCGGCTGGGTGTCAAACCCCTGTTCTACAGTCATGCAAAGGATGCACTCGTATTTGGCTCAGAACCCAAAGCACTGCTCATCCACCCGGATGTTGAAGCTGTGGTAGGCCCTGAAGGCTTGGCAGAAGTATTTATTGTCGGTCCTGCCCGAACACCTGGACACGGCGTATACTCCTCCCTTAACGAGCTCAAACCTGCACATGCGCTTATCTACAACCGAAACGGGATTAAAACCTATGCTTACTGGAAGCTGGAAAGTCAGAATCACGAACATAATTTGGAAGAGACAGCTGCCGAAGTACGCAGACTGTTACAAGATACATTAGAACGGCAGCTAGCTTCAGACGTCCCGGTCTGCTCCCTTTTGTCGGGTGGATTGGATTCAAGTGCTCTATCTGCGTTAGCGGTGGATTATTATAACCGTACAGGTCAAGGTCAGGTCAGCACGTATTCTGTAGACTATGTGGATAATGCAAAGCATTTTCAGGCCCATTCCTTCCAACCTGGTGCAGATGGTCCATGGATTAAGCGTATGGTAGAAGAACTGAAGACAGACCATCACTGGATTGAGATTGAAAATGGCGAGTTGGTTCATGCACTGACCCAGGCGATGCTTGTGCGGGATTTGCCGGGGATGGCGGATGTAGACTCCTCCCTCTATCTCTTCTGTAAAGAAATCAAAAAAGGAGCCACCGTTGCCATTTCAGGCGAAGCAGCGGATGAAGTATTTGGCGGTTATCCATGGTTCCATCGGGAAGAAATGCTGAACTCCGGTACATTCCCATGGTCTGTTGCGCCTGATATGCGAGCAGGATTGTTATCCCCGGACATTCGGGAATGGATCAGGCCTCTCGACTACCTCGCGGACCGCTACTCGGATGCTGTGGCTGAAGTGCCTTTACTCGATGGGGAGACCGGTAAGGCAGCCCAAATGCGAGTCATGTCCTATCTGAACATCACCCGGTTCATGCCTACACTACTGGATCGGAAAGATCGGATGAGTATGGGAGCTGGGCTTGAAGTTCGGGTACCTTACTGTGATCACCGTTTGATTCAATATGTATTTAACGTGCCATGGGACATGAAAATGACAGGCGGACGGGAAAAAGGCATTCTGCGTAAAGCGCTGGAGGGTGTTCTGCCTGACGATGTGTTGTACCGGAAAAAGAGTCCGTACCCGAAAACACATAACCCGCAGTATCTTGCTGCCGTTAAACAGCAGGTGCTTGATATTCTGGATGACGCCAGCTCACCGATCTTGCCATTAATCGACAAAGATCAAATTCGCAAATTGGCCTCCTCACCGGATGCTTCATCGAATTTGCCCTGGTTTGGACAGTTAATGTCCGGTCCACAGTTGTTTGCTTATCTGACACAGATCAACTCGTGGTTGCGTACGTACAAAGTGGCAATAAGATAAATAAGGCTATCTTTTCATTCGTAAAAGGGTGCCGATGAACAGCATAATAGCTGTTCATCAGGCACCCCTTCGTCGTACACGACTAAATTATGGTATGGCTATACATCATCCCACTTTAAAATATCAAGTGACTGCTGCAATTCTTCCGTAGCATCTTCCTACTACTTGCTGACCTCTATCTATCGATTAATTAGAACCGGATTACGTTCAAGCAACCCATTGCCAAAAATATCTCTGAACGGTGAATCCTCCATATGAATATAACCGATATAACAGCCACACTTCTTCATGCCACACGGCCGATCTGCGGCCAAAGCCTGCAAACCATCGCGGTAGAGATGCCCAATAATTCGACGGTCCTTGTAACACCTTTTTACATGCCCTGACCCTTGCACATAAAATACCTCCGAACCAGCGGAACAACGCTTACCCAGACTCTCATAATCCCGCAGGTTCCCTTCGAACAGTGGATCAATGGATCGTAAAAAGTCGACCTCTTCCACGCTGTAATATTTGGGTCGATCTTTAAATGCATTGATCCACATATACACCTCATCGGGTAAAGCCTGCCTCATCGATTCAATAGCAGGGAATGCACTGCGCAATCCAACTGTCCCCACACTAAAAGCAAGTCCCATCTCACGTAAAGTCAAACATTGTTTGACGAAGGAAGACTCTTTCGTCTCACGTGGGTGATAGGTCGCCCAGAAAGCCGCTTTATCTCGGTTCAATTCACGGGCCCAGTCCAGTTTGACAGATAGGTTGGTTTGGACTGCAATTTTGTCCACATGTGGCATATGCGATAGCTCAATCATCGCTTCACGATACCAACGTCTTACCAGAGCTTCTCCATACGGGTTAAAGAAAATCGAAAATTGATGACCAGCACTCTCCTGATCCCTCACCCAATTCACAAATTGACGCAGTTGTTGTTCATCCACTTCCAACGTCTCCTTGGAATCTACCGTTTTGCTAAACGGACAATATGGACAGTCGTAATTACAGGACGACAGCTTCCCCCGATAATACAAGGTTGCTCTCATGAGAATACAAACCCTTCCATTTGTTCACGAACCTCAGCGGAGATGAGCCAATCTCCAATAGCATCCGAGTAGCCCAATCCCTCTTCTGTCAGACGCAGCACCTGGTTACCCTTATCGTCCTGCTCAAGCTCAGCCATGCCCTCAGACAATAGTTCACTCAACCATCCGTAGTCTGACAGGACTTCCGTTCCGAATCGTTGATCATAATCCGATAGCGCCAATCCTTCCCGATGCAGCAGAGCTTTCAGAATAAAGCGGCGCTTCTGCTCCTCTAGGCTGAGTACAATGCCGTAATCGGCCACATCATAACGCTCGGTTGCCACATAATCGGCGATGATGCTCTGTGTGGCCTTATAACTAACACCATACTTGGAAGCATAGTGTACTTCACTAGTATAAGAGCGTGCACCGCAACCGAGACCAACCATGCCTTCCTCCTGACAGCTGTAGGGTAGAAGCTCTTTGCTTCCAGAAGATGATTGTTCTTTGGCAAATCTGCGCATGGAATACTGGACATAGCCTCTGCTTTTTAAAGTCTCACGCGCAGCCTTATACAACTCCATCCGAATATCCGGTCCCTGACGTTGTATATCATCCGGTTTCACAATGGTATTCTCGCGGGTGTACAGTGGGTAAATGAAAATCTCACCCGGTTCATATGAAAGGACACGTTCCAGCGAATACAGCCATGATTCCACCGTTTGTCCCGGCAGACCATAGATTAGGTCCAGATTCAACAGAGGAAATTCATACCGTGTAAGTTTCTCAAGCGCTCGTTCCACTTCCTGTGGTTTCTGCGGACGGTAGATGGCTGAGGCTTCGGCTTCGATAAAACTTTGGATGCCCATGCTTACCCGGTCCACGCTCCGCTCTTTCATGATGGCCAATTTGGCTTCTGTCACGGTATCCGGTGACGTTTCTACCGAGATCGAAGCTTGCGTCGGATCGAGCCCCATCACCTGTTCAGCAATATCAAACAAACGGTTCAACTGAATTTCATTTAATAATGTGGGCGTCCCACCACCGATGGCAAACCTTGAATAGGGTCTGCGTGATGTGGGTGGTGCCCACTGTTTGGCTTGCCGTTCCAGCGCATCCACATAACGCACATGGGTGTCATCACGACGATCCGGCAGCGTGAACAGGTTGCAGAATCCGCAACGAGCGGCACAAAACGGAATGTGCATATATAAAAAATACGTATCGGTATTCTCACGTTCCCACAATGGACCGAGCGGTAAAGGCGGGTTCAACTCCCGATATGCGGTCTTATGGGGATAGGAATATAAATAAGAGCGATAGGGTGAAGCAAGTACTTCTCTGAGACCTGAAGCTGTGTTGGATCCGGACTGTGCGGAATGACCTGCTGTCGTATGTTGAGATTGATCGTCCATCGGTTTCCTCCCTGTATCCGGTGTGTAGTTATTGATGATATGAATTATTTGTTCTATAAAATAAATTCACGGTAAGGCACATTCCAAACAACATCATGCGCGAGCCTATGCCCCTGATAGCCATCCTCACCATACGCCGTGCCATGATCGGAAAAAGCTAAACAAAACGTAGACCTTGAACGCTGCCTCATTGCATCAAACAATGGCCCAAGGGCCTTGTCCACATACCGAAGCGCTGCACGCTGTGTTTCTACCGAGTCCTCTCTTGCTCCCTCCACAAAATAGCGATTGGGCCCATGGATGGCAGACACATTCAGGAACAAAAACAGCTTCTCATCTGGTGTGCTTTGCTCCAGCAGCTTCAAGGCATGCTGAACCTGATGCTCAGTCGATTTGGGGTTGGTTACCCCAAAATTCATCCGCCAGTAACTCTGTTGAAAATAACCTGGCAGCACTTTGGCGAGTGGATTTTTCTTGGTGAAGAAAATGACCCCACCTATACAAATTGTACGATATCCTTCAGCTGCAAAACCGGATACGATATCCGGTGTGTCGAACAGCCACGTATGCGGATGCGTCTTTAATCCGGTATTCCGGGAATGAAAAAGTCGTACGTGGGATGCTTTGTTTGTATTAGCAGGTGTAGGCATGAAGCCACCAAAAAAAGCATGATGTGCCGCATAGGTAAAACTTCCCGGAGTATGACGCTTCTCCCAAGGACCCGTACCGCACAGGTTGGGGCAATTCTGTTCCTCCAGCTTGGCTACGTCATACCTTAACGTGTCCAGTGTAATCATTAATAGATCATGGGAGCCTACGATGGTGTTCATATCAGTCATAGTTGTAAGGCTCCTTTCGCAAAAGTTCCATTTCCCATTCATAGGTTCCAAGTCCGTTATGCTGCACTCTGTACAACAAATCTCCGAACGGATTCACATCCAAAATATAGGCACGCGGCTCAGTAACTCCACTGAGCATCACATCAATCCCAGCAGACCATGAGTTGGGGAAGGCAGCCATTGCTGCTTTCGCTGCTGTCTGAACTCCATTCATCTGCTGTTCATCCAGCCCCGCTTCTGCGGGCAGCAACCGCTCATTGCGCAAATGCAGATTGGTGATCGGTGTCTGACTAAGCCTTACGATGGCATGACCTGCTTGTCCACCTGCCACAAGCTGGCGTATATCAAACACGCTTGAACCCAGGGACGCTTTTGCCATCCAACGTTCAATCTGGGCCCCCTCAGCACACAGCCAATTCATGAGCGCAGAAATCTCTGAAGTATGTGTGTACCTGCGCAACCGGCCCTCATTATAAAAATTGATCTTTCCCTGAGTCCGTTCCATTCCCACAGTGGTTATGGCAATTTCAGCACCCGTTCGCGGATTAATTTGGTAGGCAACAACGCCTGAAGCACCGGAGCCACACGCAAGCTTCACGAAAACGCGATTCATACCCGCTGTTTTCATCGCTGTACGCAGGTCCGCATAATTGCGGATCGACTCCGAAGGTTGGAGTGTTGGGGGAACGTGAACGCTATGAGCAGATAGATGCTGCTGGCATTTCCTTTTATCAAACATAATCGCAATGTCATCGGGATCATTCATGAACCGGGCATTAGGCCAATATTCCAGAGCTTCCTGGCGAATTCGTTCCAAACAGGCTTTCCAACCACGAAACCATTGGTTGGGCGCGTAGATCCGCCCCCACTCCTGTTCAAGAGTGAGTGTCTGTTCTGCCGGAATTATTCTCGCAGAAAGGCCATCGATTAACGAAGATACATCATTCACAGCTCCAAGAAAGAGCAGCTCACGCTCTACTTCCCATTCCTCACCAGGGGCATCCAGTCGAATAAGAGGTATACTATTCACGCCATGAACTGAATCATGATTCTCATATAACATCGATGCTGGTGAAGATATCCACGGCTCTCCCTGCATGCACGTAGTCCCTCGCCCTTCCAGACATTGCTGTACGGCATCCACCATGGTTCCGCCCCGTCTCCAAGTCTTTAGTAAATGCGCATAAGGCAACACAAATGCAGGTTGTAAGCCAATACGCTGTCTTGCCTTCTGTAATCCAAGGGTACGGCGATTATTCGGGTTTCCAATTAACAATAACGGCTGCTCCAGAGTCATATCCGAATCCTTAACTGGGCTTTGCAAATTTTCTTCCATTTCCGTCATGCCTGACATCATTTATTCCGTTAACGACGGGTAACGCCAGTCATCTTCATCACTCTGTTGTTGCTCGCTAACATCTACAGATATACCGGAACGTTTCCAACGAATGAGCATTTCGTCTGTCATATAGTGGTAACTGAGATTGAGATGTTTCAGTTTTTTGATCTTGTCACTGGCAAGCAGCGCCTCAGACCCTTCATCAGACAACGTGCCCTCTGACAGATCCAGGATTTCAAGTTGATCCAGAATTGGCGCCTCAGCTGCAGCTTTCGCAATCTCATCCTGAATTTCACTGTCTTTCAGACCCAGGTATACGAGCTTTGGAAATAAACCCTGTTCCAAAAGTGGAAGTACATCTTGAAGTGAACCGTCGAATCCATAATTATCCACGCCCAAATACAGCTCAAGCTTACGCAATTCAGGCAATTTAGCCCGGGCAATTGAAGCTAACACACTTTTGGGAAGACCACCGCAAATAATGATTAATTCTTCAAGTTTGGCATGTTCGATGGGTTCCAGACTTAGCCCGCTACTGCCCTTCACTGTAAATGACTTCAATTCAGGGAAAGCAACCAATAGTGGTGTGAGATCCGTCTGAATAATCCATGATACTTCGCATTCTTCAAAGCCCATATCTCCGATAAACAGTTTCTTCAATGAAGGAAAGCTTGGAGCCAGCTCGATGAGCGCGCCCATAAATTCTTCCGGCGAATTTTCATAGGCCTGCCCCCAGTCTCCAATAATCAGACTCTCCAGCGAACCAGCCTCCGGTTTGGCAGCCAGTTCCCTGATCAGTGTTTCCATACGAATACCGTCCTCATAATCATCATAAGACACCGTAAGCTTCACTTCTTGCATAAGCAAATCCCCTCCGTTTGAGTTCATTGATGATTCGTTAACTTGAATGTTAACCCATACGGTACAAGACTTGCAACTTCTTCCAACCCCGGTCCTAATGCGCTGCTCAAACGTGAAATCTCTGCATTTTTTATATAGGTATAAGAACGTACGTTCCGATATTTTCACTGAAAAAAGCGGGATTTATTTTAGGTCCCCCGCACTGGCTTTATTAACATCGGCTCCACTCCATAAAAATAAAAAAACGTTAATGGTCGGTGAAGCATTCCACAGGAATGACTCTTACCTTCCACTAACGCTTTGATATTTAAGCAAGGCAATAATTCACCTTATACATTCATAATCATATGAGCCGATTCGTTTGAATCTCAGCCTTTCAGGCTGGATACGAGTGCTCTCAGGGCATGGCCCCGGTGACTGATCGCCTGCTTTTGCTCCAGCGTAAGCTCGGCCATCGTCATCTCGTATTCAGGCACATAGAAAAGTGGGTCATATCCAAAACCGCCTGCACCGGCTGCTTGAGCAGTGATCCAGCCTTCAGCCGTACCTTCCGCTTCGTACTTGTGTCCGGTTGCGGGATCATACAGCACCAATGCACAGACGAAACTTGCCGGACTCAAAAGCGGTTGCTCCGTATCCTCACCGGATTTGAGCGATTCCAGCGCCTCAAGCAATTTGGCATTGTTCTTCGCATCGGTTGCACCCTCGCCTGCATATCTCGCAGAATACACTCCCGGGTCACCATCCAGCAGATCCACGCACAATCCCGAATCGTCAGCCAGGACAGGCAAGCCAAGAGCATCGCCCACCGTTTTGGCTTTCTTCCAGGCATTCTCTGCAAAGGTTACACCATCTTCAACGACATCCGGCAGCTCTGGATAGTCAAACATACTTTTGACCTCTTTGCCCAGCGGAGCGAATGCATGAGCGAATTCACGTACTTTCCCTGCATTACGGGTTGCGACAATGATAATTGGGCTATCCAGACTCATGTTAGGCTTCTCCTAATCCACGAGCACCAATCTTGAGTGCAATGGGACCGAGAACTTCTTTCTGACGCTCAATCATCTCCAGAATGCCCTGCTCACCCAGCTCCAGCATCGCGTTCAGTTCACGACGATCAAATGGTGCTTCTTCACCTGTTCCCTGAAGCTCCACATATTTCCCGCCGCCTGTCATCACGAGGTTCATATCTACCTTGGCTTTGGAATCTTCATCATAGTTCAGATCCAGCACCGGCTGTTCTCCAACTACACCCACACTAACCGCTGCAATGAAATCCGTAATCGGGAATACTTGCAATTTATGCTGTTGGGCAATTTTGTTCACTGCGAGCGCCAGAGCTACAAACGAACCGGTAATGGACGTTGTGCGTGTACCGCCGTCAGCTTGGATTACATCACAGTCCAGTGTAATCGTACGTTCACCAAGAGCCTGCAAGTTAACGACCGAGCGCAGTGCCCGGCCAATCAGACGCTGAATTTCCATGGTGCGTCCAGTCAATTTGCCGCGGTTCGCTTCACGCTGATTACGGGTATGTGTTGCACGTGGCAGCATGGAGTATTCAGCCGTTACCCAGCCTTTACCCTGCCCTTTCATAAAGGGAGGAACACGTTCCTCCACCGTAGCTGTACAAATAACCTTGGTATCTCCCACTTCAATCAGTACAGAACCTTCGGCGTATTTATTCGTGTTAATTGTTAAATTCATCGGGCGCAGCTGGTCGCTGGTTCGTCCGTTAGATCTCATCATTTCTGCCTCCTACGACTTAAGCATCCTGTAATGTCGAGCTTGTTCACACTTTTACTAATCCCTTCTATTTTACCAAAGAGTTCACTTAAAAGCATCCTGTCCACCAAAGAGTTCTGTCAACCCTACATCAGACCGCTTATTGTGACTTAAATTGGAATTTCATTGATATATTCAGGCTTCGATACTGGGGCACTGTAATCCCGATTATCATCACTCATGACTGTCTTTTGTCCATTCCATTCGATCTGGACTTTAGCTTCCTTGCCAGCTGTGTTTTCGGCCGTAGTCAATACGACGGATTGCAGCAGTTCACTTGGCACGACATCTCCCTCAGTGAACATATCGTCTTTGAGTGCAACCGTTACGGTTCCATCCTCAGACGTTTTGACCGATTGCAGCTGCGTTCCGCCTGTCATAACCTCTTCCAGCTCCCCGCCTTTGGCTGGTCCCTTGATCAGTTCATTCAGCGCCGCCTGCACCCGGTCTCCACCTGGTGTCACAAGACGCGTAACCGGGACATAATATTGAATGCCTGCTGGCGAAGCGGCTGAGAAATAAACCGTTACCGGGCTGCTGTTGGTCGTGAATGTATCACCCAAATCGAGATTAATGCCCACCGCCCGATTCAACGGTTCCGGCAGGGGGGTGCTGTTTACTGGCATTTGCGTTAACTTTTTGCCGTCTACCCATATCTGTACGTTCTGCACATCCGGTGTACCCGTGAGTGTCCAGGTGACTGCCTCCAGCATTTTTCGCTCGTTCTTGGCATCATACTTGGCAAAATTGCCGGAGAACTCCACGACTGCCAGCTTGTCATCCGAATGAATCGTTACGTTCTGAACAACGGTCCCCTGCGGGAGTACGCCCTGAAATCCTTCAGGCAACATACCTGCATATGGACCACCCGTCACAAGTGTATCCAGGGCTGTTTTGGGACTGCTAACGTCCGTGCCTGACGGGAGTGTCATGGATACCGGAGCTAGCAATCCTTGTTGATCCTGCAGATACACGGTTGTAAGTGGCAGCTTGGCAAGTGAGCCATTGCCTTCAGCCGCCTGAATCATGGCCGCTTCCTGAATCGGCGGCGGTGGATCAATAGCCTCGGAGGACTGTGCCCCAAACATGCCACATCCAGATAACACCACAGGAATACTCAACAGCGCAGCTGCAGAAGCTGTACGCAAATAACGGATCTTACTCATGATCACGTTCCCCCTCATCATTTTTACAGTTTGTACTACCATGTATACGAGCCTTTGCCCAAAAAATAACTACTTTTTAAACAAGCTCACCATGCATAAAGCTGAAAACTGGCCTTCCATCCCCGTCGAAGGATAGCAAAGAAACCCAAAACGGTTAATAACGTATTAGGATATAAGTATAGGGACATTGCTAACTTCAGAGGAGGAATCGCCCATGGAACATCCGGAGCAAGAAAAAATCCCTTACAGCCTGAATAGCCGCAAAGTGGCTGAGGCAACGAGGGAATGGCTGCACAAGCGGGGCGTTACGATCCCTGAGATCGCAGAACTGGTCATGATGCTACAGAAAAAGTATTACCCAGGTCTTACGATGGAAGAATGTATCGACAATGTGGAGAAAGTATTACGCAAACGTGAGGTGCAGAACGCAGTCCTGACAGGCATTCAACTGGACTTGCTGGCAGAGCAAGGCAAACTCATTTCTCCTTTGCAGGAGATGATAGAAAATGATGAAGGTTTATATGGCGTGGATGAGATTCTCGCATTCTCTATCGTCAACGTATACGGCAGTATCGGATTTACGAACTACGGTTATGTAGACAAGCTCAAACCCGGTGTGCTTGAACGTTTGAACGACAAGAGCCTTGGGCCTGTGCATACGTTTCTGGATGATATTGTGGGGGCTATCGCTTCAGCAGCCAGCAGCCGGATTGCGCATCGCAAACAATCGGAGCTTGAAGAAGCTTTGGGAGAAAAACCTGTCAGCGATGATATCGTATAATTTGCATGTGTAATAGGAGTTGGAAATGAACGAACCAAGTAAATTCAACAATCAGACTTCTTCTGATCATGACAAAAAGGCGGCCACGAAGGCCGCTTCTTTTGTGTTGATTCACTTATTTTTGTAATACGCTATTTCAGATGCTCCTGTCTTCCGGCTCCCGCCAAACGATACACCTCAGCCCATTTCTGTTCCGCTGCTGGCTTAGGCTGTACACGACTGGGTCCAATTGTAATTTCCGGGCCTTTGCGTTCTCGCAGCATGCCACGAAGTACCGTAATACCAAGAATGCTTAAGCCAGTAAACACATACATCAGACGCAAAATCACATTGCCTGAATCAGAACCGGTAACCATGCCATGGAACAGTAAACCGATGAATACGGGATAAGACAACATATGGAACATAAACCACCATTTGCGGCCAAGCTTGTTACGCAAATCACTGGATAGCAGTACGATCACCAAACCATAAAAGGATAATGTGCCCAGTCCGCTACCGATCGGATGTACTGAAGCCGTAAACGGAATGAGCAGTTCACTCCAGGTGAATGGACTATAGTGATCAATATATAGGGTTAACGCATGCACAAGTCCAAGTCCAAAGGCGAGCCAGGTCGTTCGGGTATGCCATTTAAACATGGCCGCTTTAGGTTTGCCTTTAGCCATGGGCATCCCTTGGGCAATCCCCAGAAACACACCGGCAAAGAGCAGCAAATAAGCGGCGATTCCACTAATTCGAATGATATTCCACGTCGGCAGGTAATCTACAATCCATTGCGCCATAACCGGCTCCCCCACATCTGATAGACTTGTCGTTTATATAAGACTGAAGCGGTGATCCGGATCGAAACCAGGCCAGCGTTCAGCGAGCGTATCGGTATTTCCTCTAAAATAAGTGCTCCCATCCCTGGTCATCCAGAGGACGTCATGACGATCGTAATGACGGTTTAACCAACCTACTGCATCGGCACTTCCCAAAATACAGACGGTCTTGGCAATAATCTCACATTGCGAGGCATGCTGGCCCAGAACTGTACACTGCAGCACATCCGTATCTGCTGGCTCCATCGTCCGGGGATCAATTAAGTGATGTGAAAGGCTTCCGTCCGTATTCTGCCACTGTCTCCGTCCCACTCCTGAAGTGGCAATTGCACCTTTCCTCAATTGAATATTCCCTATCAGATTTCGCTCCTCCTGATAAGGATCGGTGACTTGCACGGACCACATCGGATGAAGTGTTGTCCCCCATGCCTGAATGTCTCCACCTGCATTAATTAATCCGGCCGAAATATGAAGTGTACGTTGCAGCCAATCGGCGATACGCTCAACGGCCCAACCCTTAACAATGCCCCCAAGGTCCAGCTCAGTTCCAGGGTCCTTATGAACCATTCGGCTGCCTTCCCTTTGAATCCAACGTGGGCGGCTATAGTCATATTCGTCTCTCAGCATATCTGTTGTATCCGATGGCCGGATGTCCAATCTGCGTTCGGTTCCAGATTGCTGAAGCTCTCTTTGTTGCAGCTGCTCAAAACTGACATCGTAACCCGAAGCCCGCAGAGCCTGAGAGATACCTGGCTGAAAAATACCTTCCGTCTGTCCAATATAACCGTATGCCAAACTTAACACTTCATCCATTGCTGCGGAGATTGGCATCCATCCTGTGCAACAATTCAGACGATTCAATTCACTGTCTGCCACAAATCGGCTGAAACGCTGTTCCTGCGCTTCGAACCAATTCTTCACCAAGGCTGCCGCATGCTCAGCCTCTTCCCGTCCTGCGGCTAACTGAACTTCCACGTCCGTGTTCATCGCCCGGAAGCGGAACTTAAGAAGACGGGAGACTTGCTCCGTGCGGCTCATGATGCACCCGTGCGTGACTGATAATTGCCACGGCTATATCTGGAGTCTGTATCCTGATTGCTGTTCTGATCTGTTATCCAGCCACCCGACGACCTGCCTTGATTCGAACCGATGGCAGTGCTTCCATCAGTCGTTTCCTCATCCAGGCTATAGCCCTCATTGGACGATGCATCGGAATGGTTATCTGTGTTGTTCGTCCATTCGTCCATGACATCATCCTGAGCATCTATCTGGGTGGAAGCTGTACTGCTTATATCGGTACCATTAGCCGCCGCATAAGCGACATCAAAGGCATCAGAAGTTCTTACATATTGAAAGAGTGCAGCCACGGTCAACGTTGCTGCCGCTGAGGCTTGCCATTTTCTCCATTGATTTCGTTTTTTCCTAGTCATCGCTCTTCCCTGCTTTCTCTGGCGAAGTTCATGCATTTATCATAGAAGTGCTGCCTTAAAAGAAGATGAATGAACGGTTAAGAGAGACTAAAGCTTTCATTTATTGGAGTCGTTACACGCAAAAAAAGACTCTGAACAGGCAGTTCTCCTGGTCAAAGTCTTGTAATCCTAAGTATTTTCGATAAAAAAGAATACTCCGTCGGGCTGCTGCTCCTGTATAATATGCTCTCGCCGGATCAATTCTTGCAAATGCGCCAAAGTTTCGCTCATCGCAAAACGAAGCTGATGTGTTCCCAATCGGTCACCAAACATAAACACACAGATTTCATACGCATTCGTCGGTGCTTCCCGGATTCGCTCCATCATTTTCTGAAGGCGCTCTTCATGATGAGTGAGCAGATGAACCGTTCGATCGGCAAAATGGCCAAACGGATTCCGATGCCCTGGATATGCCACTCCTACATCCAATGCCCCCAGTCGATGCAGTCCTTCCATATAAGACAATAAAGGCTGATCGTCACTTCCCGGCTGCAGGCTAATATTCGGTGAGATCTGCGGCAATACGGCATCTCCACACAAGATCTCCCTGGAATTCGGCGCATAGAAGGATAGATGTCCTGGCGCGTGTCCACCTGTTTCTACAGCAAGCCACTTTTTCCCGCCCATAACCAGCCATTCGCCATCTTCAATCGGTGTCACTACCGGAAGTGGCGTAATCTGTGAGATAAATCCCTCCATATGTTCACGTATCTGTTGCGTCTTGTCTTCCGGCATTCCATGGCGACTATAATATTCAGGCAACACTGTATTGATGGTTGCCTCCGTTCCCCACATGTAATCCGCTTCCTGGCGGGATCGTGTGGACATTCGAACAGGCACATCCGTTTGTTGCTGTATCCAGCCAGACAACCCCAGATGATCGGGGTGATGGTGGGTCAGTACAATCTGACTAATATCCTGAAAAGTTAAATTGAAATCTGCGAGTGCTTCGTGCCACTCCTGTTCCGTCTCAGTACTGCGTGGTCCCGGGTCAACTATCGTTATTGTTCCATCCGGTTCATAGAGCACATAGCTGTTCACCCAACGTAGAGGAAAAGCCATAGTAATCTTGACACGATGCATGCCTACTGGCATGGAAATGGATTCCGTTCGCTTCATTAATATTCTCCTCCAACTCTACTGCTCCGGCCGATGACCGACAAAAATCATCCGCGGCGATGTCTGCTCATCGTACTTCTCTTCATCATAACCACCGTGTACCTGATCCACCATAAGTCCTGCCTCGTGAAGCAGATCACGTAGTTGTTCACGGGTGTACAGCTTGACGCGTTCCTGATAGATTCTTGGTTTTTGGCCCGATGCGGTATCGGTGATGTGAATTTCTTTTTGCACAAATCCATCCTGGATCTTGCGAAACTCCTCAATATTCTGTCCTTCGCTTTCACGTGTTGAATGCTGCACCAGATGACGAGTCACATAAGCCGTGTTCATAAAATCAATAATATAGCTGCCGCCTGGCTTCAGCATCCGATGAATGGCGCGTAACACTCTTAGTTGCTCTCCATCCTCTCGGAAATAACCAAATGAGGTAAATAGATTGACAACGGCGTCAAATCCGCCTTTCAGTGGAAGCTCACGCATATCGGCATGATACCACTCAACACGATGTTCGGTGTCCATATTGCGTGCTTCACGCAGAAGCACATCAGACAGGTCGATTCCGGTCACCTGGAAACCAGCATCTGCAAGGGCCAGAGAATGTCGGCCCATACCACAGCAAAGGTCAAGTACCTTGGACTTTGGCTGAAGCTTTAACCAATTGATCATTTTATGTACTTCCTGATATGCACCTTGCACATCCCGATGTTTGTACACAAGAAGGTAGTCTTCTCCAAAACTCTTTTCATACCATTCCGTCATTACGTATCGCCCTCCACATGGTCACTGGCCAACTATCCGTAATACGCTGTTCTATCAGCCGGATCATATCTCTATAGCTTTTAGCCATTGTATCGTCTTTATCCTTCAAACTCAAAAATTTCCAAGGATCGTCCACATTGAACGGCCGGAAACCACACGATATAATGTTAAACATAGTCAGGCCACCGCGAATCGGTTAACTATACATAGAGATTGTTCACAAACCAGTATGACGTTTTTTTCACTTCATGGACGTACAGGAGACGACTGAAATATAACGCTAACATAAGAAGAAGCAGCAGGAGGTGTTATTTATGATTCGGATTGGACTTACGGGCTGGGGAGATCAGGAGGATTTGTACCCGAACCGTACCAAAGCGAAAGACAAGCTCCGTCTGTATGGACAATATTTTACGACCGTGGAGGTAGATAGTTCCTTCTACGCCGTTCAGCCTCGGGACCGGATGGCACGCTGGGCAGCAGAAACGCCGGAATCCTTTGCTTTTATCGTCAAAGCCTATCAAGGGATGACAGGACATCTGCGGGGAAAACCCTATTTCACAAGCACCTCAGAGATGTATAAGGCTTTTCGCGAATCGCTGGAGCCTGTCATGGAAGCAGGCAAGATGCAAGCGGCCTTGTTCCAGTACCCGCCGTGGTTTGAATGCAATCGGGACAACGTCAATGAACTGCGTGAAGTAAAACTGAGAATGGAGGGCATCCCGTGTGCCCTCGAATTTCGTCATCGTAGCTGGTATGAAGCAGGCATGCGCGAACGGACGCTGGCATTTCTGAAGGAACAAGGCTGGATTCACAGCGTCTGTGATGAACCCCAGGCGGGGCCAGGATCTATCCCTATCGTACCTGAGGCTACCGATGCCGAAATGACGCTGGTGCGTATGCATGGGCGCAATGTATCAGGCTGGCATCAGAATGGTGCACCCAATTGGCGTGAGACCCGTTATCTGTATCGCTACAACCAGGAAGAGCTGCTGGAGTGGAAAGGTTATTTGGAGAAATTGCAGGAGCAGAGCAAAGATGTATTTGTGATTTTCAACAACAACTCGGGCGGCGACGCCGCTGCCAATGCACAGATGATGATGGAGCTGCTGGAGCAGCCCGTGAAGCCCTTCCCTGACCGTACGGAGCCGGAGGAGGAAGAGGGTCCGGAGCAATTGGAGCTGTTTTAAGCTTCAACTCAAGACTCTAACTAGAATAAGCTACAGATTCAAGCTTAGCGGATTCATTAGTGACCTTCGGGCAAATCCTCACTAATAAATCGCCCGACGCTCGGAACGTTACACAATTTCTCAAGTATTGGAGGGCTATTATTTCCTCCGAATACTCCCCGGCCACATCCGTAACATGTACTTCCTGTTGAAACACAGTTTGTTTCCAGTATCCATCATATTGATAATATTTCTAGAAGATCTGAGACCTGAAATCATTTCTCCCATCCGATTCGTTACCCTTCTTCAAGCCGAAGGCTAGCAAGCGGAGAGATGCTGATTATTTTTTAAAAGAAAACAACCTTGAGGATGTTTCTCCTCAAGGTTTCATTAGAGGGAAAAACTTACACATGGTCTTGGTTAAGAAATTGACTCAAATAACGGACCAAATACAGAGATCAATTTGGTCATGTACCAATTTATATCAGTTATATTGCTGTAACTCTCTACTTCAACAACTTTACGATTAATATCATTTCAAAAGTGCCATTCTCACGAATTAAAAAAGTGCCTCCTATATTCGTATCCTTCCAAGTCATTCCAATCCCGATTAATTCTCTTTGCTTTTCTTTTGTACTTAGAATCTTTAACAACTCTTCTTTAGAAATACTTACGTGTTGCCAACCATAATCATCATCGTCACCGATGGGCAGGAAAGTTGCATGTCCGTGATCGTTATACGACCAACCGAATTTTCTAATTTGCTTAGAATAGTCATTCCTGATATTTGCTTTGATAAGCATATTTCAATAGATGATGAGACAGACATGGTTCATCTCTCCTTTTAATCTAAAAATTCCTTAAGACAATTCTCTTCTTTGTAAGCCAATCCTTAATCGCTTGAGGAATCCGCGAATTTGAGTATAGAGAGTAAGTGGCATCATTTTGTTTTGCAATCTCATGTCTAGCACTACTCATACCTGATTTAAATTTCGTAACTCCACCAAATATAGAACTTTCTTCTAATTTGTCATTCTTAAATAATCATCTAACTCACTTCCATCTAGTGAAAATAAGGACTCATAAATACACAACTCTTCTTCCTCATAAATAATTTCTATAAAAACAGATACAAAACTAATCGGCTCGTCAAATCTATAACTAATTGTTAAGCTTATTTTGCTAATGTTTGTATCTAGAAGATTCAAATCCACATTATTAAATAACTCTCTATACTCATCCGGCTCCTCCATTTTATAGTTTTCCATATATGACCAAAAGGCTTTTTTAGCACGTTCAATTATATCGTTTGTTGAAGCCCAGTTTAAGAGTTCATCGGTGTTCAAACTTCTCAACTCCTTGATTATTAATGTAATCCCTTTTTAAATTGATCAAAAATAAATTTACCTGCCCCCAACCCCTCCAAAGGGTTCTTTGCCGGCCTTATGGACTCTCGACTAGAGTCGACATAGATTAATGGATTGTTTTCTACGTACAGGTTCAAACTCGACGGGGGTGAAAGGGTGAT
This sequence comes from Paenibacillus sp. LK1, assembly GCF_002750415.1. Classification (NCBI taxonomy): domain Bacteria; kingdom Bacillati; phylum Bacillota; class Bacilli; order Caryophanales; family Paenibacillaceae; genus Paenibacillus; species Paenibacillus sp. LK1. The sequence continues at coordinate 257,041 of NZ_PEII01000009.1, read as the reverse complement.
ACCAACGAGCACTCCATTTGCTTAAATTAGGTATTCTCATAGTTGCCCTGATAAGCACATCTCAATAGATAATGAGACAGATATCGATCATCCCTTCTCTTAATCTAAGGATTCCTTAAAACCAATTCCCTTCTTTGTGAGCCAATCCTTAGTTGCTTGAGGGATCTGAAAATTTGGGTATAGACAGTATCTCGTGCAACCCTATTTTATTTATTCGTATCACTGGCGATCTTGTAAATTACTTTCGAGGAAAAAATTAACAAATTTTATTTATCGCAACATACAAATTGTTATTTTTTAAAAAAATCACCGACGCTACTTTTATCAATAGGTTTTAAATTCTCAAAATATTTTTGTTCATATAGCGCCTTAATCGTTAATTGAATATTCTCTTTACTTACTTCTCTCACTAAAACTAAATTTGGTTCAATTGAATAGTACCCGTAATTCTCCAATTCTGATTCGAAATCCTGTTGAAGCCTTACGATATCATATACGTATACACGGTATATAATATCTGAGACAGTAACAATGACATCGTTTCTATACCCTTTACTAATTGCTTCATATTCCGCTAATTCCGTGTCCTCAAGAAAAAAAACTTTGATCTCATCCATGATCTTACCTCCAATTATTTTACCGGTGATACCTTAATTAAGTTCAATAAGTCCTGATACATTTTCAGTGACATATCATACGCGAGAACTATCTCAAAATCTTCTAGTCTACTCCCCCTTTGAATGATCTTTAAACCATCAGGAATACTTTCAATTCTATAAGCTCCACCGAATTTAGAAACATTACCAGGATTGGTATCCAAGGATACTCCATGTGTTGTTTTGACTAATCCAGTTTTCTTGTCCAGCTTGATTTCATTAGTTTTCACTTCAAATGTTTTACCTCCACGATAAACACTTGAAGTACTATTTCCATAACTTACTGTTACAGAAGATGAATTCGTCCCCGTCGTTTTATTCGCCTGTCCATTACTTGAGGTCGATGGCTTACTACTACTTGATCCGCTGCTACTGCTTCCTCTACCCCCTCCTTTACTTCCGCCACCACCAAAACTTCCTCCAGATGATCGACCTGCGCCAGCACTGGCATTTCCGCTCCCAGATGCTAACCCTTCTAAAGAGTTCTTTGATGGTCTTTTGGACTCTCCACTAGAGTCGACATAGATTAATGGATTGTTTTCCACATACGTATACAGGTTCAAACTCAGTGGATTCGTGAGTTCGCCTTCCACCGTATCCTCATTTATGAAACGGGCCGTGGATGGATCGTACCAACGCGCTCTCAGGTACTGGAGGTCCGTCACTTCGTCCCAATACTCCCCGGCATAACACAAGACGTTCGGAACGGTCTCCTCAGTCGTTTCCGGGTTGCCCCAGATGTCATACGTGTATTACAACTAGAAAAAAAGCCGACAGGATTGGATTCCTACCAGCTCATTCAATGTTGTCAATTTTAATCCTCTTCCAAAATAAAGGTCTTAATAACTTTACCGTATTCCCAATCACAAACGTAAATTCTCTCACACTTGTCACAACGCCAAACATCATACTTAGGGAATGGAATTGCCAAAGGATCTATTGAATCAATTTGAATAATAGCATCCCATTCCTCGTCAGTATAGACTCTTAATTGTACATTATTTGGTACAAGAGTATTTGATATTACTTCTCCACATTTACATGTCATTCTGGCCATTGTTATTCTCCTTTCTTATTTTGAAACAACTCCTTTACTTGTCCAAATCTCAACTCGACCGGGCAAAACTTTGTCAGAGTATGTCCCAGCAGCACGATTAATCACACTTTGAGCATTTTCTATAGTCATACCAGTTTGCCTAGCATCAATAATAACTGTCGACGCCCCCTGTTTAAAGCCTTCCTGGATCCTTGTCACCCCTGTATTTAAGCTCGTTCCAGTTAATGTTTTCAACTCAGTCTTTACTTTATTAACATAGAAATCTGGGGTTTTGACACCCTGTTGAGTAGATTTTGCAATAACTTCTACATTTTTACCTTGAGCAATTAAATCATCTATAACTGCTTTTTCATACGATTTAAGACCATCTAAAGAACCAGTAAGTTTCCCCGTCCCCTGACTAGTCTGTCCATTACCTGAAGTCGACGGCTTAGGCTTATTGCCAGACGATCCACTTCCTCCTTTGCTTCCACCTCCACCCATGCTTCCGCCTGGGGTCATTCGTCCTCCACTGGCACTACCACTGCCACTTTCTAATCCCAACAAAACATTATTAGCCGGTTTTTTCGACTCTCCACTGGAGTCCACATAGATCAATGGGTTATTTTCAACATACGTGTACATGTTCAAACTCAGCGGATTCGTAAGTTCCCCTTCCACCTTATCCTCGTTGATGAAACGGGCCGTGGATGGATCATACCAACGGGTTCTCAGGTACTGGAGGCCTGTCACTTCATCCCAATACTCCCCGGCATAACGAAGGGCATTCGGGACCGTCTCCTCTGTTGTTTCCGGGTTGCCCCAGATATCGTACGTGTATCGATTCAATACGTTGCCAGATGCATTCCGGATCTCCGTCACATCCCCGTGGCCGTTGGTCACGTAGGACTGTAGCTGACTCTCTCCGGCGATCTGCCGGGCGGTCAGTTTGCCAGTGGCGTCGTAGATGTACCCTACCGTAATCTGCACCGTCCCCGTGCTGCTTACCGTGCCTTCGGCCACCAGTAGTCCACGGTCGTCATAGTAGTAACGGGTGGTTTGACCTCCCGTACTTCGCTCGGTCATCAAGCCGTCCCCATTGTAACGGTAGCTTACACTCTGGTCGTTGACCAAAGCACCTGTAAGTTGGTTGCGAGCATTGTAGGTGTAGGAAGCTGGTGCAGGCGGGCTCCACTCCCGCTCACTCTCCAGACTGCTCCGGTTATCTCGAACATCATAGGTAAACGTTTCCTGATACTGGCTGGACGTTTGAATTCGGTTTAGCTTGTCATAGGTGAATCGGTAGGAGATTCCCTGATCCGTTTTGCTCGTGATATTTCGGTTGTTATCATAGGCATAGCTGTAACTCGGACCGTTTGTACCATTAAACGCATGCGTGAGTCCCTTCAGGTTCAGGCCGTCGTAGGTATAGACTTCCTTCCACCCGGACCCTGCACTTTTTTGTGCCAGACTGTTGTTGCCGCGATACGTGTACGCGAAGCTGCCGAGGGTCGCTCCGCCTCCACTCGTCAAGCTCAGGGATGCCGGTAGCGCCGAGGCTCCCTTGTATGTCATGCCCATGTTAAGCGTATAACTGCCTTGCTGGAAGGTCTGACGAGTACGTGCGCTTCGGGCATCGTAACCCAGCGTTAACGTCGCCCCATCCGGATACGTGATTTTCTCCAGTTCACCGACGGGTGTATATGCATATTGGGTACTTCCGGTAGGATCGCCCATGCCAGTTCTCCGGCCCATGGCATCATAGGTATACGAGATCGGTCCATCACTGGCCCGGTTTTCCAGCAGGAAGTTGCGGCTGTTGTATATGTAGGTTCGTTCCTGCCCTTTCCGATCCAGCACCTTCGTCACATTGTCATTCGCATCATACGTATAGGTCGTGACTTGTCCCAAAGGATCGGTCTGTACCAGCAAACGACCCATCTCATCATAACGTTTCTGGACGGTCTTTCCGTCTGCATAGGCTGCTTTCGTTAAGTCACTACCGAGATTGTACGTGTAACTTGTCTTTTTATTCTCGGCATCGGTCACCGAGGTGAGACGGGACAAAGCATCATAGCTGTTCGTGGTCAGGTTGCCGTTTCCATCGGTGACGGAGATGACGTTGCCCACGCTGTCATACGTGTAGGTGGCCAGAGCCACGTTGCCGCTGGCCTTGAGCTCTTCCTTTTTGGTCACTTGGCCCATGACATTATAGGTCTCCCGAATCCGGTTGTTTTCCCCATCGGTGATCGTCAGGGTACGCGCCGCATCATCATAGGCCATTTGGGTGGTGGACGTACCGTCCTGCTGACGAATGACCCGATTGAATGCATCATACGTATAGGTGATCGTTTGTCCTGTGGCGTCCGTCTGAGCGATCATCCGGTCATAAACATCATACGTATAGGTCTTGCTGCCCCGTACATTCGTTTCACTGGACAACCTGCCCAGCGGGTCAAAACGGTATACCGTTTGGCTAAGATCAGGTGTCTTGACCGTCAACGTATTATTTACGTCATCGTAGGACAAGGTGGTCATGCTTCCGTCCGGATTCTTCTCAGAAATGACACGCCCAAGCTTATCATAGGTCGTCGTTGTCGTATTCTGATTGCCGTCCGTATAGCTGTTCATTTCACCAGTGGCGTTAAACCCTGCTTGCACAGTAACGGTAGAACTCTTCCCAGCCGCATCCGTAACTTGGACTTCCTGCCGGGTAGGCAACATGGATTTGTAACCAAACTGTTGACGAACGATGGTATCCGCCGTCTCTCCCTTCAGTTGGAGCACAATCGGGTTCCCGTATCCATCATATTGATAATTAGTCTGGCCCAGAAGATTGCCTTGACTGTCCCGTATGACGGACTGTGTTAATGATCCCGTAACCGAATCATAACTGTAATTGGTGGTTGCCTGCTGGCTACTACCGCCCGTTTCCGTACTTTGGGTAAGGGCAATCAGCGGTGACAAGTCATATCCGCTGAAAAACTTCATCTCATAGGTGGACTTGATCGTTGCACCCAGTGGATTCGTTCGGGCGATCACCTGCCCCCAGTCGTTATACTGGAGTGAAGTCACCGCTGCACTGGAGGCACCGGCCGTATCATACGAACGTTCTTCAATGCGGGTTGGTACATTCCGATAAGCGGCTTCATTGTACGTATAGGCTGTAACCCGCCGCTGGTTTCCTTCGATGACGCGGGTGCTGATTTGTGTGTTATAGACGACGTCCGGTTTGTTATGTGCAACAAATTGTTTCTTGAAGCTGTACTCGCTGCGGGTTAGCCCATCCTCCACCGTCGTCGTAAAGGTATTGTTTTGTCCGTATATCGCACCAATATCGCCGCTATAACTCACATTGATTTGGTTGGATACTTCCTGTCCCGCTGTGCTGTAGTACACTCTGCGCTGACCATATCGAGGTTGAGTCTCCGCACCAGTCGGCCCCAGTTTTCGCAGTACAGTCCCACCAAAAGTATATTGCGTCATCGCTTTGGTTGGATGCTCAATGGAGGCCAACACGAGCCAGTCATTCCATCCCCAATAGACCTGCTGATTTTCTCCCGTATAATCCTTGTAGAAATCAATCAGGTTGAAAAGGAGACCATTCCATCGAAGGTACCCATACTTCGTTATTCTTCCTTCTGCATCAATGACGTGATCGAGCAATCGTTGTGTACGATTGTTACTCGTCACATTTCGTGTTTTATAGGTGACCACCCGATCATCAAAGGATACTTTGACTTCATTGGTGCTGTATGAAAAATCCATCGTCTGTACAGGCTGTCCCTTGCCTGCCCGACTCATAACAAAACTCAGAACGGTGCCGTAATTGAAGTTGGTAGTGTAATAAAATTCAATGGTGTTATTATACTGATTACGAATTTGCAGAATGTTGCCCGCCTGATCAAAATATTGAACAATACCGGTATTGTAATCAATTAAAACATAGTACGCTTTTTCTCCGGATACATAGAGATCGGAGTGTACAAGTCCAAAGTCCAGATTCTCCCAAGGATAACCTGTTAACCCACCTCTTTCAGAATCGGCGAACGTACCGACTCCCGGGATATGAACATACGTCCCACCTCCTTCATGCTTAACGTAAGGTAAGTCCCATATCCAGCCTTTGCCGATTGGAAATTTTTGTTCCTCTGTTGTCGATTCGGTTGTGTTTTTAAAATCAGGATTTACTCTCGCACCAATCTGGTCCTTGCCCAGCGAGCTATCATACTTGCGACGCAGAGTAAAATCAAGACCGTTGGCCCCCGGCATGACCAGATCCACCACGCTTATATTGAGCGAGCCATCGCTCGTAGAGATACTATCATTTACCGACCCCACTCCATAAGGAGCCTGATCGAACTTGATGGACTGACGTTGCAAGGCAATGTCATCATAACCGTTGGCAGCGAGAGCGAATGAATGAGGTGATGCATACACCTCGTCTGTTACAGAAGGAGACACATATTCATCGTTGTATATAGCCTCTGTCACCGAGGGCTCATCCACCCGGCCCAACGAACCGGGTTCGTTTTCAAATGTAACCGATTCAGGACTAACTGTTAATGAATGATTTATGGTGTCTGGATACTTCTCTTGTATGTATGATTCATAGGAGCCTCCTTGTTCCTGAGCAAGCAATGCCTGATAGATTTCATTTAGTGCGTAGCCTTTGCCCAGTTCAAGAATGATCCAGTCCCGTTCCACTTGAAAGCGTTCAGATACGGTCGTAATGGTGATCAGATCATTCGAATCCACAGCGCTTCCCAACGCTGGGTTCAATGAAGCATCACCGTATACATCTTCTGTCACACTCACGGTATCCGGTGTGTCATAGGATGGAGAAGCTACAGCACGTTGTATCCCCAGTTCTGGCGGAAATAACATGGATGCCAAAAAAGTGAGAATGAGCAGAACAGATAACCCTTTTTTCATTTCATTAATCTCTCCTCGTATGGATTGTAATTTCCGGTTGGACGAACGCAGACTAACTTTGAATCGTCCCCACTGCGATAATTTATCAATAATGCTGCCCTATCGCTGAGACGCACTCTGAACTATTTTTAATAGATTTCCGTTGGTATCATACCGATATGTATATACCTTTCCATTAGCGGTCGTCACAGATGTTAATCGATTGTTGGAATCATATACATAGGTCGTTTTGCCTGCCGCTTGTACGGACGAAGCCATACAAAATATTCCCAGACCTAATACGCATGCTCCAGTCCACCTTTTCCATTTCCCTTTGTTTTTCAATTCAATTCCTCCCTATGACAGAATAATTGGATCTTTCCCATTATAGTAAATATATTTTGTAACTATCTATCAAAATTTGTTGTATGATCCATAATATACAGAAAAATTGTGGCAATAGAACAATAATAAGACTATTTAGGCAATTAAGTTGCCTAAATAGTCTTATTTTATTTCATATGGATTAATCAAACATCAGTGCTGCACGGCTGTAACCGAAGCGTCGAGCGAAATCCGGCTTAGCTGCTGGTTCATTTTATACACCTCAATCCCGGCCAAGAGCACAATGCCGATACCGTGCGTATCGTTCAGAATCCATCCCAAATCATCCCGGTAATAGAGTGCGGTAAAGGAGTAACCGGAACCCCGGCATACACCGTAGACGTTGCCTTTATAATCAATGGACAGATGGGTCATGCCCTCCCATCCTTTGCGCACCGCATCCAGATAGGCCTCTGGCTGCTCCAGCCAGCCTTCACGAATACCGCGGGCATAAGCGTAGATGAACATCGACGTGCAGGAGGTTTCTTCATATGAATCCGGGCGGTTCAGCACCTGATGCCAGAGACCATTTTCACCTTGCAGTGCCAGATACCCCTGACATAAATCCCGGTAGAAGCTCAGCAGTTCTGGCCGTTTGACGTGATCACTTGGCAGAATCGACAGTAGTTCGGTTAGCGAAAACAGAACCCATCCGTTCCCGCGCCCCCATGGTATACCTGTCGCCTGTCCACGCACAAAATCATACACATGGGACATGATCTGTTGTTCGGGAATATACAAATATTTGCGAAACATCAGGAACTGGTTGATTGCATCCTCCCAATAAGAAGTATCTCCCGTCAACTGGCCGTACCGCATCAGGAAAGGTGTGCTCATATACAGATCATCACACCACATCGTTTCCTGGCGCATCTCTCCGCTACCACGAACACGGTAAAAGGCCCCGTCTTCCAGACGTTCCTGTTCATCCGTAATATAGCCCGCAATACGATCTGCGGTATCCCTGCCTCCACGAATGTCGCCGAGTTCCATCGCTGCCAGCAAAGTAGATCCAAACGAACCGCAATCATCCAGACTGTCGATTGCAGACAGCTGATTATTGATTCCCGCGGCGCCGTACCCTTCCCGATCCCACAGACCGTAACGGTCAAACGACGTACTCAGGCCGATATGGTCCCGCACATACTGAACATAGTCGTCACGTCCCAACTCCTGTCCAATCTGTAGAAGTCCAAGCAGAGTAACACCGAGTGGATAATTCCATTTGCCATAATGGGTATTTTCCAAATAGGGCCGGACACTCGTTTCAGGTAGATCAACATGCCAGTATACACCTTGGGCTCCATCATCAAATACAGTATCTGTTACCACGATGTCTTGGGGAGATGGTTCAGAGCCTGGGGAAAATCCACCCGTATACAGCCACGCATCGGGACATCCTGCAACCGGATGAGGTGGTCTTAATCTCCATCCCGTTGCAGTGGAATCCTTCGCATCTTCCAAGGTGAATCCCCACAACTTGCACCCAGCCTTGGTTTCGCCTTTCGCTACCAGATCAGATGGACCGTAGCGGCGAGGCAGTTCAATGCGGAAATTGCCGCTTTGCCCAGCGGAATATATTTCCTTGCCATCAACATACAGGGTGAGGGCACCTTCATGTTTCCCTTGCAAAAGAACAGGTGACGATCCCGGTTGGATGACATCCAGTTTGGACCATGCGTACGCAACAGCAGGCTGCTCTGTCCCAAAGATTCTGGCGAAAGCTCCAGCGTTCTGTTCCCCTTCTGTCCAGTCCCTGTGCGGATACCAGGAGAGGCCCGTTTCTGCTTCAGTCATGCCATCACGAGGGAGTGATGATAAAGGTTCATCGACTGGTTCGGAGTACAACCAGCCCTCCTGACCTTGGCGATCCACACCTGGTGTGAGGAAGTGAAGCGGAAAGTTTTTAAATGAGGCTGTTCCGTAAATCCCGCCGAATCCCACCTCTGTTTTTACAAAACAAAGCAGCACATCGTTCCAGCCATATTTCACGGAAATCGGAATCTGGGTTCTTCGCTCGGGAAATAACTCCTGCAATAGCTCCGATTTGAAAATCTCTTCTCCGTTCACATAGACCGTCACCGGACTATAACAGTTCAGTCCCGTATTTAACGTGGCCTCCTGCTGGCTCCACAACTTGCCCCATACGTACACATACTGTCCTGCACCAGCCTCTTTCCACTTGGCATCCAGATTCAGATCATAACGATAATCCCCAAGTCTTCGGAAGCCTTCACGATGGTACGCTCGGAACAGAAAGGAGTGTTTCGGATGGTCCCCAATATAACGCTGTGCCACAGTAGTCAAAATATCCGGAATTGAATCATACACCTTGCCTGCAATCGCCTCGTTTTCATGAAAATAACGAATGATCGTCAGCTCCCTTCCTATACCTTGATTCGTTCGGTTAGTCGCAATGTGTCGCCAGCCTTCACTTCAACCACCTGCTGATCCGCTGTAAACCAGATGGAGATGGCCGATGGGTTATGGATAATCGACCGGTCTGCTGAACACTCCAGACGTTTGACCGCTTTCCAGTATGCAATCACTTCGATGTTCGTTGCGTACCAGATGTCGTCCCGGCCGCCAATCTTCTCAGCAAACTGCTCTATAATCTGCCAATTGTCGTTATCATTGAATTCGTAGCTGTGACCCCATACATATAACAAGAGTGGCGTACCTGTCTTCGTATGCTGGATAAATCGTTCGGCATGGGCCGCCAAATCATGGTTATGGTGGCAGGTTGGATGCCATTCAAGCGGCCGCTTAGGCAGTGTGTACCTGCCATGGGATTCAACCGTGCGTGCATAATTGATGCCAAGCCATTCGAGCTTGGTGCTGAGTGAACGGTCATAACCGCCATTCGGATAGGCCATACCTCTTACCGGATAACCGACAAGCTGTTCCAGCGATCTCCGATCTTCCATGATCTCTTCGGTCAGCAGCTCATCCGGAACATAAGGCAATGTGGGATGGGTGACCGTATGCACAGCCACTTCATGCCCGGCATACAACTTCGCAACTTCTGTCGTCTCAATTCGGCCAGGCTTACTCAGCGTACCGGAATTCAGATTGAATGTGCCCCGCAGCCCATGCTGATTGAAAATTTCCACCAGTCTGCGATCATGCACCACACCATCGTCATAACTGAACGTCAACGCCTTCATCACACCACCTGGGTAGCGGTCAAACTGGATACGATGCCCCATCTTTTTACTCCTCCCATTTCAACTGCTTATCCTTCTATCTCCATAAGGAATATATCCGTTTATCTTGTGAGGCTTATTCTTCAGCTGATATATGACCGGCTTCCTGCAAACTGTGGCTGCCCGAGTCAAAATACGTACCTTCCAGCAGTCCAATTAGTGTATTGGTAACTCGTACTTCAATATCGTTATCCCCTGCTCGCAGCCACGAGGCTTCTCCCGTCCAGCGATATGGAGACCAGCATCGAACGCCCAGAGTGTGACCATTCACCCGTACCTCGACCACATCCTGCACCTGCCAATCATTGAATTCCAGTTCAAAGGACGCAACCTCTTCAGCAGACTGATCCACCCAGAAGCTTCGTTTGTAACTCATCTCTCCTGCAAAATGGGGATAAAACGGCTGTGGCTCAGGCCCAATTCGGCTCGACGTATCCGGCTCACGAACGAGAGAGACCATGCCTTCATGATGAAATTCCACGCCAAACCGACCTTGCAGATACAGTGGATCAACGATACCTTCTTCATCCCTCATGACCTGTACGGTAACGGTTATTTCATTCAGACCATTGCGCAACAATTCTGTTATATTGCAGCCAATATTATGGTGATCATTAATTTCAATCGGCTCAAATTGATCAGGTCCGATCTGTTTTCCGTTGATATCCATGGTCCAGTCACCTGATATCGCTGCCCTGTCCATGAATAACAGACATTCTGCCAATGCCGTTCTTAGCTCAAATGTAGTCGTATACTTGCACTCGATTGGATAGGCAACGGATGCTTTCTTCGGTGTACCAAATACCTGATTAAACTGGAGCGGCAGATGATGGTTCTCCGACAATTCAGCCGCCTGGTCAATAAACGGTTTGACTGCAGCATGATTACGTTCAAAAATTACACCGTTGTCATTGGAAGCTGTTACGTTGAACTGTCCCATTCGAAGTGTGTTGGACTGCACGGTTTCCAGACGCCATGGCCCTTCCGAAGGAAGCTGAATGGTATGGGGTGCGTTCTCAGTCTCAGTAACTAAACGATTCCCCTCTGATGCCTCTTGAGCATGTTGTAAAGTAAGCCTCACCGCATGTGCTTCATAGGGAGCAAGCTTTAACGAAATGCACCATTCACCACCACTGCTGGTAAACGGCAATAATTCACGCTGTCCTGTCTCCAGATCGAGGCGTTCCGCCAGCAGACGTGTACCCGCTGAAAGATCCAAATCCGTCCATAAGCGCTTGGCTACTATTTTCAATTGCCCTTCAAGTTGTTGTCCTTCCTGGTTGGACAAAAAGATCATAAACTCTCCGTCCGATAATTGACGGGTCTGCATAAGCAGCGACGCACTTTCTTCTTCCATGATCCAACAGATCGGTTCGGGCAGTACATGATCCAGCAGCAGGGAGATCAGTTCCAAGGAGAAGTCATCCCCGCGACCTGTTCCAGCAGGTAGAAAATAGGCATTCCCCTGTCCCTGCTGCCACATCAATTCGCTGCTCTCATGACCTGTTTCTTCCGCATTGCCCCAATATGCCTCGTGCGGCTGGTTGCCTGCGCCAAAGAACTGAGCGGCCTCATTTCCTGCAGGGCTTCCTCTCTGGATGGCTACATGCGGAGGCATGCCTACCGATATGACCGTTCCCCCCTGTTCTACGAACAGCTTCACCTGCTGCCAGGCTGCTGCCTCCAGGTTCAGCATCGGTGGAAGAATCAGCACTTCATAACGTGCAACGCCAATCTGAATTGTACCCTCATTCAGCACAGCTTCCGCTAACAGCTCGGGGTCCAGATGATCATAGTCACGTCTGTTTTCGACCAGATGCGAGGTGATCCGCATCCAATCGTTCGTGAGACGATCCAGCTTCGCCCGTTCTGCTTCGTCTTCTCCGCCATATTCGAATCCGTGAAGCGGATTGCCCATCAGGCTCCAGAACGTAGTCGTTGGATCAAGCACAGCAATACGAATGTCCGCAGTCCCGGTGCTCATCAGATAGCTTAAACGTCCCGTGTAATCTCCCAGCTGCCGGAAATGACGCCAATACGGGTTCTGTATAAACTGGGATGGCGGTGCATCATGCTTGGCAAGTCCGCCGATGGTATAGAAAAAGGCGTGGAAGTTAAAAAAGTTGGTGCCCATGGCTGCCATCCGGTCAATCATCCATTTGGCATCCTGTAAGGTCATCGACCAGCCTACACTGTGGAAACACTCAATCAGATTACGGCTTCGGCCAAGCTGTCTGGCAAGCGAGCTGACCATCTTCGGGTTGTCGCGCATTTTTTTGCCATACCGTTCCAGAATCCAGGATAAGGGGCGTCCGATTTTCTCATGTGCCGAATCTCCACCTGGCATATGACTGAACAACTGCGTGGTCATCCGTACCCCGGGCACTTCTGCCGCATACTGAATCCCTGCCTCTTCACACCAGTCATGTACCTGTTTGTGATACGACTCCCTGAGCAGCAGATGTAGCGACTGATAATAGTCATACCTGATACGTTCTGCGTCTGGGACATCGCCATGCAGTAGAGCAGGTAGGGACTCGATCAGACTGTAACCACAGCGTTCGCTAAAAAATCGAGGAAGCTGTGGAGACCAAGGAATACGCCCAAGCGGCGCAATTTCATCAGAGAACATGCCTTTGATTACGCTTTCAAACTGTTCTCCAACGGCTTCCTTATACCGTTCGTGGGTCAGTTCAATAAAACGGCTCATCGCTTCTTTGTGACACGGGTCTACAAAGTTGCCGTAATATTTGAAATCATCCATCTCTTCTTCCTGAAATATAATCACGTCCCATTCCCCAGCGGGAGCTTTCCATAACAGGCGAAAAGCCGTTCGGTATGTAAAAAACCGCTTGCGATTATACGACGTGAGTCCTGTCTCCTGATATACCTGATCAGTCTGGATATTGCCGATGTTACTGCGCAAATCAATGGATTCATGCCACAATCGTTTGCCCTGCGCATCCTTGGGTATTGCCTTCGCCACTAAAAATCGACCCCACGGCAACTCATGATCCACTGTTTCTTCGCCATGAACACAAATCTGCTGATGTACAAGCTGGCGCTGCTTCGCCTCAGGAAAATCAAGTGTCACCTCACCGCCGGCCATCCCGCTTGGATAGGGATACTCGTCATATAACCATACCTGCATGCCGCAGGCGGCCGCCGCTTCCACTGCAATCCGTACCTTGTCAAACCATGCTTCGGACAGATAGGGAATCTCTAGCCCCTGACGTGGACAGATGAAAAAACCACCTACGCCCTGTGCAGACATTTCGGCTATTTGCCGTTTGATTTGCCCTTCTTCCATATCCCCATTCCAAAACCAAAAGGGATGAACCCGGTACTGCGCCTCGGGATTTTCAAATGCATCCCTGTTCCACATGTCGCTTCCTCCCTGTATGTGCAAGAATGGTCGTCCATTTACCGATAACGTTCATTTAAGTTCAAATAGGTTTGTTTTCAATGATTATACATCAAAATCCAAAGACTGGAAGCTATAATTCACAAAAAAAGAGGAAGATGGTTTTAATTGTCCTGAATTATGCATATACGGAAATGCCCGGCTGCACCTTTGCACTACAAGCAAGGCTGCCGGGCTCTGGAACATCAAACTACTTCAGTGCAGCGTACAGCTCATTCACTTCTTTGACATAGTCGTCGCCGCCACTGCTTTTCCACAATGCAACAGCATCCTGGAAGCCTTTTTCATCAATTTGCCCCACGATGAATTTGATACGGGCATCATTGATGATGTTATCCAGCTGTGGTCCTTTCTGGGCATACACATCGGAAATCAGTGGTTCGCCAGGATTAGCAATGACGATTTCCTCATTGGCTTTCTGCACCTGTGCAACTTTTTCGCGAACAGGGGTCTGCTGCACACGAAGTGTTTTGTCCTCTGGAATAAACATGAGGATCTGATTCAGACCCTGTACATCTCTCAGCGCCAGTTTGTCAGTGGTCGGAATGACGTAACCCTCTTTTTTCTCATACTGCTTGCCTTCCAGACCGTTCCCTAGCAGCGCCTGCAATTCAGGTTCATTCAGTTGATCCAGGAAACTCAGCACCTTTTTCAGATCTTCTTCCGTTTTGACACTGCTTTTGGAAATTGCAATCATACCGGAATAGCCGGATGTTGGCATATCGCGTAATCCCTTTGGACCTTCCATCGCTTGAAGTACATCCACATGTCCAGTCGCTGACGGATCTTTCTCCAGTATCTTCTGATCCATCCGCTGTGCGTTATCCGCTACATCCACCATGACACCTGCTTGCCCGTTTACAAAAGGATCAGGTAGTTTCGTTGCATCCATCACGGCAAAGTCCTTGTTGACCAGACCTTCGCTATAGATTTGGCGGAAAAATTTCAGAGCTTCCATATATTCTGGAGTCTCATGCGCTGGCATCAAACCTCCATTACCATCATCACCCCATTTGTTGGGTGCACCAAACCAAATCTGCATGTTATCCCAAGGGCCCGTGAATTTGCTCGCCACCAGACCGTAGGTATCGTCTTTACCGTTGCCGTCTGGATCATCCTTCGTGAACGCTTTCAATACATTGTAGAACTCGTCAATGGTCTTTGGCTCTTCCAGACCGAGCTTCTCCAGCCAATCCTTGCGGATCGTGACTCCGTTACGTCCCAGAGCACGTGCGCGGTAGATGCCATAGGTTTTGCCATCGATAGAAGCATTGTTAGTGATAATTTCATTCATCTTGCTCAGGTTCGGATAGTCTTTCAAATAAGGTCCAAGCTCCCAGAAAGCTCCGGTACGAGCCGCATTAATAAAACTTGGGGACTTACCAAGCACAACCATAACATCGGGCAGCTTGCCCGAGGCCAGCGTGATATTGAATTTGTCCTCATAAGAGCTGCTCGGTACCCATTGCAAATTCACGTCCACCTTGGTCAATTCTTCAAGCTTCTGAACCACAGGGCTGTTATCGGGCGGATTCTCCGCTTCAAAGTTCGGAAGCATAATCGTGATCTGATCCGTGCCTCCCGCAGCTGTTCCTGAACCTGCTTTGTCCGTAGAGCAAGCTCCCAGAACCGTACTCAGTACCAATGATGCAGAGAGTAGCAATGCACCTTTTTTGAATCCCGTCTTTTGTCCCATACGTTCTCCCCCTTGGCTTTAGCCTTTGATTGAACCTAACATGACACCCTTGGCAAAATGCTTCTGCAAAAACGGATAAACCAGCAAAATCGGAATAGTACCTACGACGATAACTGCCATTTTGATCGACTGCTCTGGTGGTTGTACAAAATTAGGGTCCATGTTCGCCATATCTCCGACACTGGCTTGCGAGAGCAATACGATCTGTCTCAGCATGACTTGCAGTGGCCATTTGTCACTGTCAGAGATGTACAGGAGTGCCGAGAAAAAGTTATTCCAGTGCCCTACGGCGTAGAATAACGCAAATGTGGCAATCACCGGTTTGGATAATGGCAGAACAATTCGCCACAGTACCCCAAGATCCGAACAGCCGTCGATGCGGGCCGCTTCCTCCAGCCCTGGCGGCATTTGTTGAAAGAAGTTTTTGACAACAATTAAGTTAAAAGCGCTGATCGCGCCAGGAAGCATGAGGGCCCAGTAGGAATCCAGAAGTCCAAGTCCACGAATGACGAGATAGGTCGGGATCATCCCGCCGCCGAACAGCATGGAGAAAATCACCATGTTCATCATGACATTCCGGCCCCAGAAGTCACTTCGGGACAGCGGGTAAGCCATCGTCAGCGTGAAGAAGAGATTGACCAATGTACCTGCAACCGTAACAAATATTGATACCCCTATACTGCGGAAGATGGTGGACGAGGAAAAAATATACTCATACGCACTGAATGAAAACACCTTCGGAATAAGGAAAAAACTGCGTTCGGTAATCTCTGCTTCGGTCGCGAATGAATTTCCTATAATATACAGAAAAGGAAGGACGGTTAATATGCCCAGAATCCCCAGCATGACGTAATTGAAAATATCAAATACTCTGCCGGCAGGGCTGTTGTATAGACGGCTGTTCATGGGCGATTTCCTCCTTATCAATGGATGACGTACATGCTCTTAATAGATTCCGGGATGCCCGAATTTCTTGGCCAGTTTGTTGCTGCCCAGCACCAGAATAATTCCGACCACAGACTTGAATAACCCAACCGCGGTACTGTAACTGAATGCACCTTGCGTAATTCCGACGGTGTATACATACGTATCAAATACATCTGCCACATCACGATTCAGCGAGTTGGTCATCAGATAGATCTGTTCAAAACCGGTATCCAGAAAGTTCCCCAGCCTGAGAATGAGCAAGATGACAATGGTTGTGCGAATCGCTGGGAGCGTGATATGCCACATGCGTCGTAATCGTCCTGCACCATCCACAATCGAAGCTTCATACTGCTCTGTATCCACACCTGCCAGTGCCGCCAGGAAGATAATCGTTCCCCAGCCCATCTCTTTCCACATCATCTGAATAATAATGAGCGGACGGAATGACCCCGGACTTGCCAATACATCGATCGGTTTGCCTGTGATCCAGGAGATCAGGTCATAGAGTACCCCACCTTGTGGAGTCAGGAATACATAAGTGATACTCGCGATAATGACCATGGAAACAAAGTGAGGTACATAGACCAGCGTCTGAATCGTTCTTTTGAAGAAAGCGACCCGGATTTCATTGAGTAACAAAGCGATAATAATCGGTGCCGGGAAAAAGAATATAAGATCATATAGGGCAAGGACGAGCGTATTCCTCAGCAATCGGAAGAAGTCTGGATTGGAGAAGAAATTCGTAAAGTTCTCTATGCCCACCCATTGACTGTCGCGAATACCCAGAAAAGGCTGATAGTCCTGGAAGGCAATAACGATCCCCCACATGGGCAAGTATTTAAAAATGACAAAGTACAAAAATCCGGGAAGCACAAGCACGTACAGCCATTTATTTCGTTTGATCTGCCTCTTCCAGTTGGACTCCCGCTTCATCGGCAATGCGGCCATTTCCACTTGAGCTGCTGTAGCGCCATTTTCATTCCAGTCCGTCTTCCCGTTCATAATGTCTCCCCTCCCTATTTATGTAAGCGTTATCAATCGACCTGTTACTCAGACTATACAGCTGCCTTGTTTCCGGCAACCTTCATTTTTTGCATGGTTGTGCAAAGTGGTCCGAAAGCCCGCTATAACGCCATTCCTCCTTCAATTTGGATATATTTTGGCAGAGGTTATTGCACATTTTTGCAGCATTATCCTTCTTTGTTTCCGAGATAAAACATGAAAAACCGGAGTCCCATGAATCGGGATTCCGGTCAATGATGAATTCTTATGAACAGGTTTATTTACCTAGCCATTGATCCCGATACTGGCTCGGCGTTAAGCCTTCCTGTTTCTTGAAAATCCGATTAAAGTAACTGTGCTGGTATCCAACAGCGCCTGCGATATCATTGATTTTCATCGTGGTCTCACGCAGCAATTGCTTCGCCGCATCCATTCGTACTCGTGTTAAATAATCAATGAAATTCATGCCCGATACTTGCTTGAATGCCTTGCTTAATGCATAAGGGGTCATCTGCTCCGCATCTGCACAGCTTTCCAGGGAAAGTTCGTTTCTATAATTCTCATCAATAAACAACATCGTACGTTCCACGACCTGCTTCATCGGCTCCTGGGAACGCATCTCGATCTCCTGCACATATGGCAGCAATACTTCTCCGATCATCCATTTCATCATTTGTGCTGGTTCGCGAATCGTAGATAAGCGCTCATACATGTTGCAGCCACCAAACAGCTTGTAAGGCGTTACCCCAGTCTGCAGCATCATATGCTGAATACTTCCCAGCAATTGAAGCATCATCTGCTGCACCTGGAATTCGGAACTGCCTGCTCGGGTGATCTCGGCCATAAATTGCTCCAGTACACGCTCAGCCTCATTTTTCTTCCCAAGTCTGATCGCCTGAAGGATCTCACGTTCCAGCCCCAATGGGTAGGAGGCTTCTTCCTTTCTGCGGAAACATTGCTCATCCTCCAGATCAAGAATCTGGCTCCCGTCTTCCACGCTGCGATAGGCAACCGCCTGCTCCATCTCCATGAATAATCCCGGCAATTCCTGAGGAGACGCGGCCGGACGGCTCACCATCACGGTCACGTTCATTCTCAATGTCTGACCAATGACCTCCACCAATTCCTGACCCCATAACAATGCGTGTGACTTCACAGGCTCGTCCTCAGGTGCAATCACAAGCATGGCTGAAGACAGGTCGTGAAAGTTCATTACACTAATTTGACTAAAATAATTTTTGGCAACTTCTTCAATGATATTAACCGCCGCAAAGGTAACCAGCCCCGTGTCCTGGCTCCCAAATCTCCCCTGCAGCTGGGCATAGCCCGTAAAATACATCTGAAGCAGCAAAAACTGCTGGTCGTCCACCTCAAACCCAAGATTCCTCATCCGCTGCTGAAGATCCTGCTCATTATAGGCATACAGATGCCCCTGCACCAGTTGTAATACAAAACTATCCCGCAAATGGGGAAGCTGCTCCTGCAATTGCCGGTGGGCGGTCAGGCTCTGCGAGGTCAATTCGTTCCACTGTTGTTCCAGCAGCTGGAATTCATCCAGCCTGGTGTCTGTTGTCGCTTCATTCCTGCCCGGCGTCAATAAATGGAGCATCCTTGCTACGGGAGAATATATTCTGCGTGAAGCAAACCAGGATAATAGCAACCCCAGGACAAGACTGCCGGCACTTGCAATGACGATGATTTTGGACACGAGCTTCACTGGCGAGGTCACCGATGTCAGCGGAGCTGCGGAGACATATGTCCAGTCCGAATCAATTCGACTCAGTGATCCATAGGACACGGAATAGGTCTCGTCCTCATATTTGAACAGGAATGAATGGTTGTCTGCATGCAGGGTTACCTCTTCTTTGAGCTGCTGCTCAAAAGCAAGGTCAGCCTTCCCTGCAACCGGATTACCGGTAAGCAGTGTATTGCCCTGCTGGTCCATGAGGAACGTTAACCCTTCATCATAAGGAGTAAGCGTTTTCAACAAACTGGCGACTTTCTCATTATCCAGCGTAATGATCAGCGCACCAAATGGATTAATGCTTTCACCCGGAATCTTATGTACAAGAACCATTGCATTACCCGGATCGGTATGCAGTATACTATCATTCGTTTGAGATGCTTTATCACTGCTTTGGCTCGCAATCCAGTCTGTCCAATACACATGGTTCCCCATCGTCAGATAGCGGTCGTAGGCCTGTATTTTTGCATCATCCTTCAACTCGTTATAATCGCGATTAAACAAAATCGGTTTCGGTTCCTGTAAATATAGCTGCGCGGATTTGATGAGCGGATGAGAGCCTTGCAGCACGTACAGTGTGGTGACGATCTCCTGTGTTTCGTTGAAATAATACACAAAATCCAGCGTTCGCAGCGCATTGCCAAACCTGGGTTCAAAAGCCCAATGGGACAAGGTCATCTCCAGATAAGCGAGTTGGTCGTCCACGTTGCGCGCCCGGTTCTCAATCTGGCTTCGGTGCATCTGATTAAATTCATTTTCCATTCGGCCAACGACCAACTGGTACATCACGATGCCTGTAATCAGTCCGGGAATGCTGGCAATGAGCAAAATAAGCATCAAACTATTTCGATAAAAACGCCCTTTATGTCGTCCTGTGGTTAACCCTGGCCAACGCGTGAGTCTGCTGGAGGGTCTTCCCTTCCTAACTGGTTCCATTAGCGCTCACCTGCCTGTTTGCGTAAGGTCTGACTGTCATGGGAACTCCCTCAACTCCCCTGCGGAATGGTTTACATGAGAATATATGGATGAAATCCGTTTCTTGTATTATACGCATAATTTCCAGGGGAATGAAACGGTATGTATCAGATCATTTTTTAACCAATGTTTTATTAACGCATCAAAATGGATTACAATAGGATAAAGCAAAACATGAAGGAGGCCTTTTAATGAAGGAACAAACTTATTTTCAAGAAAATAGAGAGAAACACCTGGCAGAATTGAATGAATGGTTGTCCATTCCAAGTATTTCAGCCATTTCGACGCATAAAGAGGATATTAACCGTGCAGCACAATGGGCTGCAGATGCACTCACTCGTGCAGGTATGGAAAATGTAGAGGTTATTCCAACAGCGGGACATCCGATTGTATATGCAGATCACCTGCATGCACCCGGCAAACCTACTGCACTGATCTATGGACACTATGATGTACAACCTGTCGATCCGCTTAACCTGTGGGAAACACCTCCATTCGAACCTACCGTTCGTGATGGCAAACTGTTTGCACGTGGTGCTACGGATGACAAAGGACAAATCTTCTTACATATCAAAGCGGTTGAAGCACTGCTTGCCGAAAACAAGGAACTTCCCGTTAATGTGAAATTCTGCATCGAAGGCGAAGAGGAAATCTCCAGCCCGAACCTGCCGATCTATCTGAATGACAATACAGACAAGCTACGTGCAGACATGGTACTTATCTCGGATACGTCCCTGCTCGAAAAAGGAAAACCGGCGATCTCCACAGGTCTGCGTGGTCTTTGCTCACTCGAAGTGGATCTGAACACAGCCAATACTGACCTGCACTCTGGTTCATTTGGAGGCGGTGTACCGAACGCACTGCACGCATTGGTATCCCTGCTCGCTTCGCTGCATGATGAGCAAGGCCGCGTGAGTGTAGATGGTTTCTATGATGGTGTTCTGCCGCTCTCTCCTGAGATGAGAGAAGAGTTCGTGAAGCAAGGCTTCAATGAAGAACAGCTTCGTCAAGACCTCGGACTGGAGCAATTATACGGGGAAGAAGGCTACTCGTTCGTCGAACGTGTTGGCGCACGTCCAACGCTGGAACTGAATGGCGTATGGGGCGGATTCCAAGGTGAAGGCACCAAAACCGTTATTCCGAAGGAAGCTCATGCCAAAATTACATGCCGCCTTGTTGCGGATCAAGATCCACAGCAGGTGCTGGACCGTATCGAAGCACATCTGCGCGCTCATGTTCAACCAGGCGCAACGCTACATGTGAAACAGATTGAGAAAGCCTTTGCGTTCAACACTGATCCATCTGATCCAGTACTGCAAAAAGCAGCTGATGCCTATGAACAAGTGTATGGGGTTCGTGCCCTGTTTACGAAAGATGGCGGCTCCATTCCGATCGTGGAGAAACTTTCACGCGTGCTTGGTATTCCGGCTGTTATGATGGGCTTCGGTTTGCCAGATGAGAATCTGCATGCACCGAATGAGCATTTCAACCTGGAGAATTTTGATAAAGGGTTGTTGACAATTGTTCAGTTTTTGAAAAGTTTGTAAAGTTTAGTTCATTTCAAAAATAAGTGCTGGTCAGCGTGCGAAGTGGCCGTTACGGATACGAATCGTTCTTTCGATCGCTGTTATCCCCGGATTTCTTTGATTCCCTTTTGACAAAGGTGAAATCCAGGGATAGCATATGCTTCCGAAGTAGCTTTCTTGCAGAAAGCTTTTAGGCGAACGCTTCGCTTCTTCAGAATCGATTTCGTCTCCTTCACTACTTTGCAGCTTTTCCATGACTTATTTTAAGATTGAACCTACTTTACAAATGAAGGATAGTAGGTAGATATATAGATAGATAAAAGGGGTGTGCCGTCTATATTCATGACGGCACGCCCCTTTTATAATTGGTGCGACAGATTCGTTAGCGTTGTGACTAGAAGAAGTATACAAACTTCCGGAGACATCCTCTAGATTTTAATCCTGTATCCTCTACTTATGAGCGGAAGGTTGTGAAATTTAACATATGCACAAGCTGCATCATATGCGTGATTTCCTGCTGGACTCCGGAGGTGTCTGTGCCAGCCATCGCTAGATTGGCCCGCAGCGTTCTACGGGTGTTCAGCATACCGTCAATTAACTTCATGACCGTGTTGCGTCCACGGTGATCCACAATCATATACTTTTTGCGTGCATCCAGCTCCACCCATACGATATTGCTGAATGAGGTGAACAGGTGTCTACGGTACTGCTCCATATCGGTCTCATTGTAGTGCTCGCCATAAAAGGCATAATATCCGTGTACGTGCAGCTTTTCCGCCAGCTCTGTGATGAACGGGTCGAATTCGAGCATAGCGTTACGTTCCATGTTTCACGCCTCCGTAATGCGTGATCCGCAGATCCCGGCTTTTTTGAGATCTATTTTAACACATTACGCAAGCTATTGCCTGTTGAGGCACACGACAACACTACAAATGTAGAATTAACCGCCAACTCGTCTGCCCTTCACCCACACTTCCTCAATTTTCAAATCACCATTCAGCAAAACGACGTCCGCCTGTTTGCCTTTAGCAAAGGAACCCGTGCGGTGATCAATGCCGAGCAGACGTGCCGGCGTCAGGCTGGCTGCGCGTGACGCTGCATTCAGACTCAAGCCTACTTCCTGTACCAGATAGCGGAAACCACGAATCATCGTGAGCGTGCTTCCTGCCAGTTGGCCTCCGTCTTTCAAACGTGCCACACCTTTCGTAACAATCACAGGCAGATCGCCAATTTTGTATTCACCATCATCCAGCCCGGTAGCAGACATCGCGTCTGTGATTAACACAAGCTGATCTGCTTGTTCTTTCAGTTGAGCCAAAATAGACATCGCCGCCGGATGCACATGGATACCGTCTGCAATGACCTCTGCACTGATGCGGGAATCACTAAGCACTGCGCCGGCAGCTCCGGGATTGCGGTGATGCAGCGGTGTCATCGCATTGAATGTATGCACGGCATGGTGCAGCCCGGCTTCGACCGCAAGCTGTACTTCTTCATAGGTCGCATCTGTATGTCCTAATGCCGCTGTAATTCGCTGCTCACGCAGCCACGAAATGACTTCGAGCGCTCCCTCACGTTCCGGCGCCAGGGTGACTTGACGAATCAGGCCCGGATATTGTTTTTCCCACGCCTCAAGCCAGGACACATTAGGCAACACGATATGATCCGGGTTTTGTGCGCCGGGCCACTTAGGACTGAAAAACGGGCCTTCCAGATGTACACCTTCCAACTGTGCAAAAGGCATGTCACCGGAACGATAACTATCCACTTCAGACAATACCCGATCGAGACTGTCTTTGGGCGCTGTCATGGACGTTGCGAGCATTGCAGTAGTTCCCTGTGTGCTGTGGAATGAAGTGATTTTATCCAATACTTCCTTACTTGCGTCCATAAAATCTTCTCCATTACCACCATGTACGTGGATATCTATAAATCCAGGCACAATGACGCCATGTTTGGAAACAGGCACAGATACGGCTTCACGGCGAATCTGTTCAGATAGTCCCTCGGGTGCGCCAGCATAAAGGATTTTCCCTTCTGTCCAGACGAGTACACCATCCTCCATTACACCATCGGGCAGTACGATTTTACCTCGAAGAAGAGAAATGGTTTTTTCACTCTCTTGCTCCTGGTTTTCCATAGGTTCTACGTTCATTTCACCAACCTCCCCGCAGCACGGTCCAGCAATACCACCACATTGGGATGACATTGCAGCAGCGAAGCGGGACATTGTGTTGTAATCGGCCCCATAAAGGCTTCACGAATAATTTCGGCTTTCTCCTCACCACGGGCGATCAGCAAGATTTGTTTGGCTTTTAGAATCGTACCTACACCCATCGTGATGGCCTGAGTCGGAACTTCATCAATATGATTAAAAAAGCGGGCGTTTGCTTTTCTTGTCTCTTCTTTGAGATCCACCACATGTGTTCGTCCTGTGAGTTCGGTTCCGGGTTCATTGAAGCCAATGTGGCCATTATGCCCGATACCCAACAGTTGCAGATCTACTGGTCCACGATCATCAATCCGTTGTTCATAGGAAACACACTCCTCATTTAAATCCGAAGCCTGTCCATTCGGCACCTGGGTTCTGGCGAGATCAATATCAATATGGGAAAACAATTGTTCATTCATAAAGCTGCGATAGCTTTCGCGATGGTCTACAGGAAGACCGACATATTCATCCAGATTGAAGGAAGATGCCTGCGCAAAGCTGACCAGACCTTTTTGATACAAAGCAATAAGCTGTTTATAGATACCCACAGGAGAACTTCCAGTCGCAAGCCCCAGTACAGCCCGGGGTTTCGTCTGTAGCAAACTGGCAATCACACCTGCACCCGTTGCGTTCAAATCTTCTTCATTTTCAAAAATACGTATATTCATCTTCTTAGGCACCTCCGTTATGTTGAACTCGATAAGACTGTACATTGTGATACGATTGTTCCAATTTGGGGATAAAACGGTCAAAGTCGGCACTAACCATGCCCGTGAACAGAATATCGACGACATGCAGCAATGCAATACGTGAAGCCATATCCCCGCGCCTCATGCCTTCTTCCAACGAGGACGTAAAGAGCGGAATATCCGACACCGCCGCGAGTTTGTTATTGCCATAGGATGTCAGTGAAATGGTAGAAGCTCCCGCCTGTTTGGCACAATGCAAGGCATCGATCGTCTCCGGCGTTTCACCCGAATAAGATACCGCCATCGCCACATCTCCCTCACCCAGTGAAGAAGCCGACGTAATTTGCATATGTGAATCCGAGAAGGCAGTACAGCTTTTGCCGATCCGCACAAGTTTCTGGTAGAAATCCTGCGTAACAATGGAAGAGGTTGCGACACCGTAGAGATCAATACGACGGGCATGACATAGTAACTGAACTGCATGCTCCAGCCTTCCTAGATCCAGCAAACGGGTGGTGTCCGCAATGGATGCAAGATGATTGGCTTCAATGGCTTCCACAATTTTGGACAAAGGATTACCTGCCACGATATCCTGATAAGCTGTTTCATTGGTGGAATGGGACAATTCTGCGGCCAGCTTCATTTTGAAATCAGGAAAACCTTTGAAATGGAATGATTTGCAAAAGCGGGTTACCGTAGCCGCACTTGTTCCGCTTTGCTGTGCAAGATGGTTAATGGTCCAGCCAGGAATATCAGATGGGGACTGTAAAATCACCTCTGCAATTCGTCGTTCCTGAGACGGAAGTTCATTCAGCTCTTGCTGCAACGCATGTAGTATGGCTGCCATGGGCTCTCCTTTTATGAAAATTATTTTTATTAATTCATTATAAATAAAGAAAATTATTTTTATATTTTCATTTTAATCAATACGTTATTGCAAATCAAGAGGATTTTAACCATGTATTCACGGTATGTATGATAAATTTTTTAAAAATGTATCTTCTTGATTAAGGAGTGGGATTCCGCTTATATTGGAGATAAACCTTGAAGTGAATGTGGACATTTCATTTCTAAGGAAGGAGTACACTCGATGAATCGACGACAACGTCAAAAAATGATTCCTTCCACCTGGATTATTGCCATAAAACAGACCGAAGCTCGTAAATACTATGTCCTCTATGCCATCGACTGGAAGCGTGGAGCGCGACTGAGCTGGGAAGGTTGGAATAACCTCGCAGACTTGCTGCAGTTTCATATTCCAATCAAACGTAAAACTGGCGGTTCAAAATCTTCCTTCCAACCTGCTGCCAAAATTGCAAAAAAAGCACTCTATCTGCACTTAGATGAAACACAATACGGTGAATTGGAGCAGCTCTACTATCAGCCTTTTTCAAAGAAACAATGGAGATCCTTTATTGAGGTGCATTCCAATAACCATATGTAGGTGAACCCTTATGCCATATACGATTACGGTTGTGATTCCCATCACGCTCTGCCCGTAGCATTCTGTACCCTTGGAATTTCTGCGGGCTGAGCCTTTTCCCAAGGGAGCGTGATGATCCATGAAATCTCAGCAAAGAAATCAAGCCTATTACAGGCATCACAGAAAGCGTGTTATTCAACGAAAAAAACAGCTTGCTGTACGATACGGTTGGTCCTACAAGTTCGAAGGTATTTTTGCAAAAGGGAAAATACATTGTTCCTGCTGGTGGTGCTGCGAAAAGACAAAGCGGCTAGGCTATCCTAAATCCGAGCTAAGCAGAATAGCGGACTGCACTCAGCAGCTTCTGAATTCAGACTTCTGAGAATGACTATTTAAAACAAGCGATTCCTTCATTTTAGGAATTCGCTTGTTTTTGCTTTCCACCTAAAACAAAAAAGTCTTTCCCCATTCTTCATGATGAAGAATAGAAAAAGACTTTCATGCTGCTTCAATCAACTGTGCAGTATCGCGTCAGATCTTCAGTTCTCCGAGCTTAATCAGCTCGACAACTGCTTGCGAACGACCCTTAACATTGAGTTTTTGCATCACATTCGAAATATGGTTGCGCACCGTTTTCTCGCTGATGAATAACTGCCCTGCGATGTCACGCGTCGTTTTGTCCTGAACCAGTAATTCGAATACTTCGCGTTCACGGTGGGTCAACAGAAATTTGCTTTTATGATCGATACCCTTCAATGTTCACCCCTCCTTGCCTGGGTTGTGTTGGTGTAACAAGGTTAAGGGGATACAGTCAACTCATCTTATGTAAGGTCAAGGGCGTTGGTTCAGTTTTATCAAAAAAATGGGCAGTGAATTGAAATTTGAATGAATAATCACTATGAAGGTACACAAACGTAGTAATCTGGAATCGTCAATTGGGACTAAGTATCATATGGGCATACTATGAATTATCTTCTTAATCGTTATTATCAATATTCCTTTTAAAAAAACATGCCCTCGCGACTAATGTTGACCATCAGCGCAAAGGCATCTTGTTCAATCTAAATTACCGATTCATGCGATTCAACATGCCGTCTTTGTTGTTACGATTCATGATGCCATCATCAAGCACGCCGTCTCGGTGATTTGTGTTCAACGCATTCGTTGGGAAAATACGTTCAACCATCGATTGGAACGTGTTAATCATGCCGCTAACCGGTTTGCCGTTACGGATATCTGTGGCGTAGCTCTCCACATGTTGTACAAAGTCCGGGTTAGCTGATACGTATACGTTCTCCACGTGAGGTGCAAATTGTTTGATTTTCGCCGAGATTTTGGATTTAATCTCTTCGGAGGTGTTATCATCCGTGCTATCAATACGTGATGTTTCACTCTTCATCCCGTAGCGACCTTCGCTCATTGTACGTGGACCTTCTGTCATTGTACGTGCATTGCCACTGTTAGTTAGACCACGCATCATTCCATACGATCCAGTTCCCATGGTTCCATAGATGCTGCGGTCATTGCCCATGTGGCTGCGATCCGTAGCTGCATCCGTGTTCAATCCCGGAGCTATGCCGCTGGTGCTGTATGGAGACATGGTTCCATTACCACCATTTACACGCAAACCGCCCATATCCTGACCCATGCTTTCTGTACGCATAGTGCCATTTGCACGGTTACGCAAAGATTTGCTTTCCAATTTGCCAGTGTGACCATCTGTCAAACGGACTGCAACATATGCGTTACGATCAGTCAGCATAACACTTGCGGACTTTACTTCCTTCATTTCTGAAATACGTTTAGCCAGCTCGTCACTTGATTTCAGGTCAGTGACGTTATGCGTCCGATAGCTTTTCGCACGAATACCATCCATCCCATTGGACTCAACACCATAACGGTTGATGCCTTTCACTTCGTGACGAACACTTTGGGTATGCAGATTGTTATCTTTTGTGCTCGTTCCACAACCCGTCAATCCAGCCATTACGAAGATTGCAGTAGACAAAGATAAGCTGATTGCTGTCGCCTTTTTGGCTGCTGGCATGTCTCATCCTCCAATTATGTTGGTTTTGGTCACAAGGATAGGATGCTCTTCTGTACAATGCGATATGCTGAAAGGATATGGAACATTAGCCTCCTTTATCTGGGCTCAAACGATTTCTCTATTACATAAAAAATAAAAAAGCGATGCTTGCACAAAGTGCAGCACCGCTCCATATAACCTTCGATTTCCTGTTCTAGTGTGAACCTTCATTATCATGTTGAAGGAGCCATTCACTTAATTGGATGTGGAGGAGGAATTCGCATCAGCATCAGCATTATCTTCACTCGAAGATGATGCTGATGCTGATTTTTTGATCGAATTCGGAAACTGCTCAGCTTCCTTCAGACTAGCTGCATCCATTGGATAGGCCCACTGACCGTCCGGCGTGACTACCCAGATCTGATCCGGTTCTGATGGAATAGTAAGCCCTCGGTACACATCCGTAACAGCTTCTCCATTAACCTTCTGCTCAACGGATAAAGTAAAGCGTGGCACGGTTCCCTTCAGTTCAGAAGCTTTGCGCACATCGTCAGCTGTGGACAGGTTTTTGATTTTGCCAATCAGAGATACAGCATCTGTAGCTTCAATCGCTTCACCATTAAGCGTCCACGTCTGATCTGCCGCACCCTCATCTGACGAAGATTTGAGCATCCAGGTGGCTGCTTCGCCTTCCCATTCCAGTGTAATGACATTCGTTTCATCCAGATTAAACGGAGTCGTATCCAGCAGATCCTGCCGTGATAATTCTATATTGCTGATGGATTCCGTCTGTACAGCTACAACAGGTCCGGAGTCTACCCGCACATAACGAGCGTCATCAGCTGGCAGCTGGCCACCGATGCTCAGTTTGATCTCACGGTTATCGTTTAGCTGGATATCGAGCAACGTTGCATCTGAACCCAATCCATACTTATCGAGGTCCTTCGGCTCCTTCTCTACAACCAGTTCCTGATCCGCACCACTTAAGGCATCAAGCCAGCTGCTAACCGTATACCCGTTCAAAGGATAGGCCTTGGGTTCCACCATACTCCATACACCATTCTTTAGTTCCAATTGTGAAGATGAGGGTTTTGAAGCACCTGATGTGTCTGTATTGTTATCATGAATCGTGATCGACTGTATATCGGCAGACTTTATACCGAGCAACTTGACCTTCTCCGCTTCCTCTTCACGAAAATAATTTTGACTGGCCGCATAGACCCACCCGATAATCAAGACCAATAAGACTAAAATCGTTGGGACCCATTTTTTCATACACGTCTGCGCCTCCACCATAAGAGTACACCTATCATAACAAAGATGAGCGGGAATGCGACAATCGCCACGAAGAAAATGGTTCTGGCTTGTTGACCATCCAGATACGCCGTTTGATAACCGGATTGCACCCGTGGCCGAATCGTTACTCCATCTTCTTTTTCACTTAAATAGTTGACGGTATTCAAAATAAAATCTCGGTTACCACCGTTCACTATTTCCGAGTCCTGCATGAAAATGGATGATCCCAGAATTACAGCCTTCGGTTTGCCATCTGTTGTATCCGCCGCATATCCAAGCTCAACAGGACCTTGTACATCCTGATCCGGATCGTTGGTTGTTTCGTTTTGCAATAAACCTGCAATATTAGTCTCGCCATAACTTTCATCGGATGAATGAATAAGCGGCGACAACGTGTATTTATCCTGCTCTTTGCTCGTCAAAGCAATGGACAGGGATAACATCGGGTACAGTTTGCTTTCTGACAGTTTATCCGTGATGGCATGTGTGCCATACTCCGGCACAACCCACAGTGGGCCCATTGTGCTGGCCTGCTGGTTATCCACCATGACTGCATGCTCATCAACCACACCATAATCCGTCATGAGTGCATCGATATTTTTCCAAGTCAACTTCATGTCTTCGTGAAAACCGAGGGATAACAGCAATTTACCGCCGTTACTCAGATATGTCCGAATAGCTTTCAGTTCAGTATCACTAATATCCCGCTGTGGCCCAATAATTGCGAGTACGTCCGCATCTTCTGGAACCTGACCTGCCTGATTCAGCTGAAGTTCTTCTGTCGTGATATTATTCTGTTCCAAAGATGAGCGCAGCGTAGTCAGTTGATCCAGGCCAAGCTCCTCATGTCCTGTCAGGAAGACCATTTTGTGCATCTCCGTTGAAGACAGATTCATTAGCGCTTGTGTCAACTTTTCCTCACCTGTGAACTGGTACGATCCATCGCTTCCATCTCCGACAGCCGTAAACAGACTGGCGATATCAATGACTTTATATTGATCGCCCTGCTCTAATACAATGGAACTGCCTGTGATACCATATTTGGAGGCCAGCGTAGGCTCCTGCGTCAGATTATATTGCTTCATCGTCAGTTTGCTGTTGCGTTTCGTATATTCCTGAACCATATCCGATACTTCCCGGTTCAAGACCGTATTATTCGCATTTTCGACGGTTAACACCAGAATGTTGACGTCTTCCTTTACATTTTTGATCGCGGTAAGAGACTGGTCAGACAAGGTATATTGTTTATTCGAGGTCAGATCCAGTTGGAACCCGCCAAGTGAATTCAGAAACAGGGTCAGCAAAATAAAGATGCCAATCACCGCTACAGACAGCACGGTACTGTTGGTATGACTCAACCATTTTTTCATCTTCTCACCTCCACCGCTTCCGTTCCACAATTTGAATGCTTAACAGCAGAAACACACCTGAGAGCGTCACGTAATACAATATATCTGGGCCGCTAATTACACCCTTCGTGAAGCTGTCAAACCGGTTCGTCAACGCAAACGGGTCCAGCCATTGTTGTAACGCAGATCCGGAATTGCCTGCAAATGAATCAAGCATCCACAATACGAGCAAAATAATAAAACCGGCTACCGCAGACACCATCTGGTGCTGAGATAACGTGGAAGCAAACAATCCAATCGCCATCATGCTTCCGCCCAGGAAAAAGAGACCCAGTGCAGACAACCATACGGATGTCAGATCCAGTTCACCAAAGAAGGACATAATAAACGGGTAAACGAGACTGCACAGAATAAGTACAACAAGAATGGCGAGTGACGCCAAATATTTACCGAAAATAATTTCGGTCACCCGTGCAGGTGAAGTCAACAACAATTCGTCAGTGCCCTGCCGGAATTCCTCTGCCACCAGACGCATCGTCAGCAACGGCACCACAAACAGCAGCATGGATAACGTGTCCCCCAGCACCAGACGATAATCTACAATGCTTGGCTGGTAATACACAAAGCTGGAATAGAACAGCAAACTTGTCATCAGTACATATACGGCAAAAGCGAAATACGAGGTCGGTGACAGGAAATATGCCTGCAGTTCTTTATTGCAAACCGCCATCATTCGTCTCATTTGGAACCCTCCCCTGTGTGGGAATCAGATGAAGTGCTCTCGGAACTAGTCGATTGCTTCAGATCTGACGTCGTGCCCAAATTGGCCTCTTCATCTGTCGCATGATTGGCGAGCTGCACTTTATCAGTTTCAGTCTCCTGTTTTACCAGTTCCACTTCGGATTCCGTTTCCGTTGTGGTAAGCTTCAGGAAAATTTGTTCCAGACTAAGATTTTCTTTCTTCATCTCCAGGATCGGCAAGCCTGCACCAGACAAAAGGTAGAATAGTTCCTCCCGGAAATCTTCGGAAGATTCGCCGGTAAGCAGCATTTTAACCGTATCAGCAGAACCATTGGATGCCTGTCCATCTGCTGCTTGAATGACTTCGCTCCGTACCTCCTCCCATGGTGTCAGCACATTATGTAATTGCTGCTCTGTTGCCTTCACTTCAATAGATACCTTAAACTGATCCCCCATCGCTGAGCCAAAATGCTGCGGTGAACCATCCAATACGAGCTGACCCTGATTAATAATCAACATCCGATTACAAAGCGTGCTCACTTCCGGCAAAATATGTGTACTGAGCAGCACTGTATGATTCTCACCCAGTTCACGGATCAGATCCCGTATCTCCATAATCTGATTTGGATCGAGTCCTGAAGTCGGCTCATCCAGCACGAGCAGATCCGGTTTGTGAATAATGGCTCCAGCCAGACCCAGACGCTGCTTGTACCCTTTGGACAGTCCGCGAACCAATTGCTTTTCGCGACCTTGAAGACCCAGCCTGCTGACCATCTCACTGATCCGCAATTTCACTTCACGGGTCGGGACATCCCTCAGATTAGCGACGAACTTCAAATACGACTGTACCGTCATATCTGGATAAAGCGGCGGTGTCTCCGGCAGATAGCCGATCTTGGAACGAACGCTTCTGCCCTGATCGTGCACTGATATGCCATCCACTGCAATGGAGCCTGCCGTAGGATGCAAATAGCCCGTAATCATTCGCATCGTTGTGGTTTTTCCGGCACCATTCGGTCCCAAAAATCCAACAATCTCACCGCGCTCCATTGTGAAATCCAGTTGATGCACGCCGCGCCGCCCATCAAATACTTTGCTGACCTGTTTCACTTCGAGCACATCATTCATCCTTTCCCGTTAAAATACCCGTGTGCCATCATCGCTTTCTTCAGATGGTCAACACGGGAAGTTCCTTGTATCTTACGTGTTGTATCCTAAATGCAGCTTAATGTCACTTAAAAGAGAGCTTAAAAATATGTGTCTAAAATGTGAACAACACTTCATTCACCCACACCCTGCACTCTGAGGCAACGTACCTTACAGTACAGGGGCATGAGCACCTGCACAAAAGTCAGAGGGTGAACCGTGTGAAAGTACTATTCACATTTTTTGTTCCAAGCGGCGGTGTGGATACTTTAAACCGATTGCGTACAGCCGTTCTGCAACGCCATGGCATCGAAGCGCATGTATTGTATCTGTACCCTGGCTCGGGAATGCAGAACAATACCAGCACGCCGGTCTTCACCGCTTCCAGTGATGAGGAAATTCACAGTTTGATTCATCATCATCGTTATGATGCCATTATTGTTACCTCCGATATTGCCATGCCGGGCAGATTAAGAGCCCTCGGGTATAAAGGACGCATTATCTATGAAGCACAGGGACTCGGTACGCGTGAACAGGCTATGGAAACCATTCAGATGGGAGTACCTTATCTTCAAGCCCACTGTAATGCTGCGGTCATTCCTCCAACAGATCATTTACTGGAGCTGTTCATTCATATGTGCCCTTGGCTTCACCGGTTTGTCATTCCCAATATGCTGGATACCAATACCTTTGCCCCAATTTCGGTGGATACTCCTCCCTATCCGGTACTTGCATGGGTAGGAAGGCTCGAACACAATAAAAACTGGCGGGAGTATTTGATGATATCCAGCGAAATCATTAAAAAAATTCCAAAAGCCAGACTATGGTTTTTCCATGATCCGACCTTGGCTAATCCGGAGGACGAGGTCATGTTCCGTCACATGCTTGCAGAATACGGGCTTGAAGATCGGATTGGCATCTTTATCAACGTGCCCCATTCCCAGATGCCTACATTCTACTCCATGGTTGCAGCTTCCGGGGGTATCATGCTGTCCACATCCCTACTTGAAGGCTTTGGATATGCCGTTGCTGAAGCCATCAGCTGCGGATGCCCGGTTCTCAGTACCGATTCGGATGGCGTAAGGTCCTTTATTACTCATAACCGAACAGGAAAATTCTATCCGATAGGCAACGTGAAAACCGCTGTATCTGAAGCGGTAGACCTTATGCGCAACAAAAAGCTGCGGGAATATATACGCATTCAAGGTAGACAGCATATGGCCATCTCCTTCTCCCCTGACCGATACGCCACTTCATTTCGGGAAATGATGACTGCCTTGAGCATTTTCTTTTAAACAAAACAAAAAGGCAGTTCAGAAAGATGCTCTGAACTGCCTAAACATTAAATTCATGAAATCAGATTATAAGAATTAGTGTCCCATCATCATTGCAGGATCAGGCTGATCCCCTGTTTGAAGGGATTCTTCCTCCATCCGTTTTGGTTTGCGCAAGATCAGACTAAGCAGGCATCCAAACAAGGCAATACACGCTGCCAGGAAGAAGGTATCGTTGAAACCAGCCACTAAGCCATTCACCACACTTGTAGCATCAGTAGCTCCAGCTGTATTGCTTGCAATATGGGAGGTCAGGAATCCGGTCAAGCCGGCAACTGCAAAGGACACAACCACTTGTTGTGCAGCAGCAGTAAGCGGGGTAACCCGACCTACCAGCTTACGTGGAGCAGCATTCAGTACATGCGTATTGAGTGGCATCATGGAGAAACCCATACCCAATCCCATCATGACAAGGCTAAGAATGATCAGGCCAAGGCCCGTTTCCGCCGTAATCGATGACAGAATAAACAGTGCACCCGAGATGATACCCAGACCCACGAAAGCGAGTGGTCTTGCACCAATTTTATCAAACAAACGTCCACCAAGCGGCATACCCACACCCGAAGCCAGCGCCTGCGGGAGCAGAATGAGCCCTGTTTCCAATGCAGTGTAGCCTTTAATTTGTTGCAGATAAAGTGGAATCAAAATCATTGCACCAAATAAAGCGACTTGTGATACCCATGCCAGAATAATACCCCGTGTGAAATCAGATGATTTGAACACCCGAAGTTCCAACAGCGGATTTTTGTGACGAAGCTCCACGATAACGAATAAGATCAGCGCTACGCCTCCGACAATCACACCTGTCAGTGTTGTTGCAGACGTCCAGCTTGTTCCGCCTTCACTTACACCGTATGCGAGCATCGAGAATGCGATTGGTGCCAGAATCATACCAAGCAGATCAAGCGCAGGCGTGCGTCCACGATCCGTATCCGGCAGGAATTTGATACATAGAATAAACGCGGCAATACCAATCGGCAGATTGATCAGGAAGATCCAGTGCCAGCTGAATGACTCAATGAACCAGCCGGATAATACCGGACCCAGCGCAGGGGCCAACAGCATCGGAATCCCGAGCATACCCATGATAGAACCTCTTCTTTCAGGAGGAGCCAGACGGAATACCATCGCCATACCAATCGGCGCAACCATACCTCCGCCAAGCCCTTGGATGATACGGTAAATAATCAATTGTTCAGGAGATTGCGCAATCGAACACAAGACTGAACCCAGAGTAAACATCGCGATCGTGAACAGAAATACTCTTTTGGCACCAAATCGGTCGGTCAACCATCCCGCCAGCGGAATGACGGCTGACAAGGCCAACGTATATCCTGTAACCGTCCATTGAATGGTCTTCAAATCGGTCTCAAAATATTGAACCAGATTCGGAATTGCCACGTTAACCACCGTGCTGTCCAAGATGACCATAATCATCCCAACAATAATAGCCAGTAGCGGCAGAATAATCGTTTTAATTGAGAACTCCGCCGGGTCCTGGGGCACTGCTGTTTGTTGTTTCACTCTCTCCACTCTCTTTTCCGGCCTGGAGGCATTATCTTTGTATGTGTCTCTCCATCGGCCTTATATTCACGACGTTTCAAACCCTTGTTTTAAACCGTCGTTTTAAACTTTTGTTTAAGCATAGGTTAATTCTAATGAAAATACCTTTGCTGTCAAGCTATTTTTTTATTGGATAACGAATCACGTATGTATGCCAAAAAATGGACCAGGTTTTCTCCTGCCCCACCCCATTGGTTAATCGATGCTCATTATGGTGACCTCTGCTAATCTGCCAATTTGATCATCTGATGCTCCGAAAGTATACCCAAGGTCTGGCCTTGGTCACTTCTGCAGTACATTCGAATAACCAGATGACTTGGTATAGAACTGTTGCTAATGATGCGCAGTTCGCACGGATCGGATGAGACCGCGAGATTATGAATAATGTGATTTCCTGTGTCAGCCCCAATCCGGCAAAGATAGCGA
Organism: Paenibacillus sp. LK1; assembly: GCF_002750415.1. Lineage (NCBI taxonomy): Bacteria > Bacillati > Bacillota > Bacilli > Caryophanales > Paenibacillaceae > Paenibacillus > Paenibacillus sp. LK1. The sequence goes on along the minus strand of NZ_PEII01000009.1, from coordinate 221,346 downwards.
TACAACTCCCCACGGGTCTGACTGATTCCTCCGACAAAGATATCCACATCGTCATTTCCCACAAATGACAATTCAATGTCCATATATCTCACCGGTACAACGGTTTGCAGCAAGTTTTCGTGAATCTCCAGTACATATGCGGCCACGGTATATCCCTCCTCTAAAGCAGAGTTGAACCTTTCTCTAGATATGGTATGCCTGCTCTCGTCCATTGCTATTTGCAATCACCCATTTTAATTAATTCCAACGAAATGCCCACCCTTTTGTCTGCTTTTTTTCATAAACTAACAGGATAGAAGATCGGCCTGTACAGGCCGTGACAAGGAGGTACCTATGAGAGTTCTGCTCGTGACTTATTGGGAGCTTACACAGATGGGTGGAATATGGACATATGTGAAACAGCTGGCTGACAGGCTGATGGCTCTTGGCGTAGAGGTGGATATTATGGGCACCAACGGAGCCAAAAATGAAGTGTACATTCGCAATCTCAATCGTTCCTTCTCCAAAGATAAGGTATGGCCCATGCTTCAAGCCAAGCTGAATCCGACAGATTTGCCTCAATTTACTGCCGATTCTCTCGTGGCTTATTATGAATTGAACAGGTATGCCTTTGAAATGGGAGCTGCCTATCTCGGCGTTGATCATTACGATGTCATCCACGCGCAGGACCCGGTAGCAGCGGTTGCAATGAGACGTATATTAAACCGCAACACACCCATGGTAACGAGTTATCACGGAGCGCTTGCGCGCGAAGCCTTTTACGATGCTCAGAACTCTAACGCGAAGCTCACACTTCCCGAATACTTGCAATCCAAACGCGGACGTTACTTCCTGTCACTGGAAGAGCGAAGCGCTGAACAATCCCAGCTTATTCTGGTCTCCAGCCATTGGATTAAGAGCACACTTACGGACCTCCATGTTCCCGAGTCCAAATTTCGAATTATTCCTTATGCTGTAGATATTCCGGCCTACCGTGCCCAAGCAGCAGTCAAGTTCCGTCAGAGGAAGACAGCGGGCAAAAAAGTGATCGCCTTTACGGGCAGACTGGAACACATCAAAGGGGTTCATATTCTGGTCAAAGCACTCTCCAGCCTTAAGAAGAATCGCTCGGATTGGGTCTGCTGGATTGCTGGGGAAGGCAATCTGATGGAGGATTTGCGCTCCCTAGCCAATGATCTTGGGGTAGGTGCTGACATCGTTTTCTGGGGGAAACTCGACAACATCCCTTCATTCCTACGCCATGCTGACATTTATGTACAGCCCAGCTTGCAGGATACGCAGCCTTTCTCGGTTACAGAGGCTCAGCTCGCCGGATTGCCTGTCATTGTCAGCGGTACGGCAGGCATGCCTGAGATGGTGCAGCCTGAACATACTGGTTGGGTCGTTCCACCACAGGATGTCGAAGCCCTTAGCGCACTGTTAAATGCCCTTCTGCAGGATGATGCTACCCGTGCAAAGGTAGGAGCAGCAGCCAAAGCATGGGCTGAACAACATCGTTCACTGGAGGAGATGGGGTTGCGCACGCTGCATGTCTATCAGGAAGCCATTCAGTTGGGAGGTCAGAGAATATGACACTGCTCGTCCCTAGTGATTTGTATAATCGTTGGTTCTCCACCCCTGTGTCGACGACGCATATCGAGGTGGATTACGCTGTAATGAACGAATTAATGAGGAAGCTGCCCAAAGGATACGTTTTTCCTGATCCGGCAACCATGCACATACTCACTTCCGAAAAAAATTAGAGTCAAGTAACTATACAAACAGGAACAAACAAGAGGATATTCGTTCATGCCGTAATCACTTTACGGCAACCGAATACCCTCTTTTTCTTGCGGTTCACTAGCTAGCTATTCGTGGTTTCTTCCATCACTTGTCACATCTACTTCCAGTAACCGCCAACCTGAAGCAGATTGAGTAATACGGGCCGATGCTTCGCTTGAACAAGTTCCATCTCGGCTTTCAATGCCTCAAAGTGTTTCTTGGTTCCCATTGATTCATGAACCCGATAACACATCAGTGGCTCATTGTAATAGAACAGCTCATAGAGCGGAAACAGTCTCAGCCACATCTCATAGTCATGCGTGTAGCGAAAATCGGTGTCAAACATGCCGAACTTTCGAAATGCATCCATCTCAAGCATCACCGTGCAACCGTTGATTGGGCAACCTTCGGTCAGCACCTGAAGCATCTCCAGACGACTCCCTACTTCTGGTCTCACCGTGTCCATCCATTCGCTGTTCGCATCTACATAATGATAGGCACCGTGACAGAACGAAGCCTTGACGTCAAGCATGAACTTCAGTTGTTTCTCTACCCGGTCCAGCAACATCACATCATCGGAGCTGAGCCAGACAAAGTAATCACCTGTCGCCTGTTTGATTCCCTCGTTTAACGCGGTTGCTGTTCCACCATTCTCTTTTCGAATATAGTGAATGCGATCCATGAATGGTTGCAGCCGCTCCACATGCTTCGTAGAGCCGTCATCCACCACAATGACCTCAATATGCGGATACGTCTGGTGAATGGCGCTGTGAACAGCCTGCTCGATATACGCACAATTATAAAAAGGAATGACAATTGATACCTTGGGCTCCATTCGGTCCTCCCCTTTCTCCGCGTGAATATTACCATTCTCCCTATTATATGAGGATAGATCCGTTAGGTATCGGGCATCTGTTGCATAACGACTCATAAATTACGTATATGAGCATTTTGCATTAATCCAAAGAGCGGCTTTCCATCAGTAAGATTCTGATAGAAATGCATATAAATAAAGAGGGCGTTATTCGGCCAACTTGCGGCCTCCATAACCCCCACCAAAGTTCTTTATCCCCCCATGGCAGCAATCCGCTGCAACAAAGGCTCCCGATATCTGGACCATACCATGGAGGCCTCCCGACCGATGGCATCCGCATGGCGTACTGTCCCCATTCCCCCATGCCGTCGATATGCCGTAAGCGATTCGTTCAGATATGGAAACCGATGGCCGTTCAGCAAAATACGCATCCATAGATCCAAATCATGCGTATAAGGCAACAGTTCATTGAACAGGCCCACCCCACTAAAGAGATCCTTGCGAATCATCACAGTACAGCCGTTCACCGGATTGCCGTATACGAAGAGGCGCAGCCACTCCGGTTCGGCCACCGGTTCTGCCCCCCCGTTTAACTTGGTCACCGCTGAATGTTCATTAATGTAATTAAAGTTGGTATGTGAGATGAGCACATTCTCCCGTTGCATAAATTCAACCTGATGACGAATCTTATCCGGATATAAGAGGTCATCCGAACTCAGCCAGGCGACATAGTCCCCGGAGGCATGACGGATGCCGTGATTCAGAGCTGAAGCTGTGCCGCCATTACTTTTGCCCAAAACATTAATGTATGGAAGATAAGGCTGAAGCAGATCCGCATGCCGGGTAGAGCCATCGTTGACGATAATGATTTCCACATCGGGATACGTCTGGTTCATCGCACTTTGAATCGCTTGAGGCACATATGGACAATTGTAAAACGGAATGACAATGGACACTCTTGGATTCATCCAGTGGACCTCCCTTGCTGAGTACGAACATCGCTCAGAATGTCCTGAAGAGATTGGGCAAAAGGAATCAGTGGCTGCCAGCCCAACTTGCGCAGCAGTGACATCTCCTCCTGCTCTCCAGCGCCGTCCGGACCAGAAGAAGCTCCGTCCCAGCGTACGGGTACTTTCGCTTCAGTCATGGTCAGCAGCGTATCCGCTATTTCACCCAGGCTTCTCTCTTTGCCCGATACGACGGGGTAAACGGTGCCTGACGTGCCCTGAACAAGCAAGGTTGCGTAGGCCCGAACCGCATCCCGTACATCCAGAAAATCACGGGTATTATCCCGGCCAGATAGACGGAAAGGCTCCGTTTTACCTTCCTGTTCACAGGCGACAACATGACGTGCCAGCAGCGAACATATTCCTGTTGAAGGACCTGCACCGATCAGATTGCCCGGCTCTGCCAGCATAATTTGCTGTCCAAAGAGGGACATCCACGACAGCGACACCATCTCCTCCAGTGCTTTGCTGAGACTGTACGGGTGGGGAGGCTGCGGAGGCCGACCGGGTTCAGGCGTGTATTTTAACCGGGAACCTACAATAACGGTCCGTGCCGCTGGGCAGCTCCGGAGAGCATCTAGCAGATACAGTACAGCCATCACATTGGTCTCCAATACTAGTAGCGGATCGGACCAGGACTCCGGCACCGAATTTTTGCCTGCGAGATGCAGGGCATAGTCCGGTTTCACCTCGTCAATCAAATGACGAACTTGCTGTTTATCATTCAGATCACAGACATGCACAGCTACACCATCGCCGAACGAATGCACTCCGACTCGCCTGACCACCGCTGTAACCATTGCACCAGCTGCCCGGAAATAAGCGACCGCATGCCGCCCTGTAAAACCGGACGCACCTGTGATCAGCACCTTTTTGCCTGTCAGCTCTGCTCCATCCATAATGCCAGCTCCTTCAGCATTGTAGAATAATCCGGAAGGTCTGTCTTCACGTCCTCACGTGTGGACACCAGCGTACGATCCTGCACTACGCTATCATCCGGTACAACAACAACATCCTGCTTATTCCATGTCTGTTGGAACAGGAGAAGCAGATCATGCTTGCTGACAGGTTTCGGATGAGCCAAATGAATCAGACCGCTAAGCGGGGACGACAGATAATGATCTACCCATTTGGCCAATTCAAGGGTGGTTACCCCATTCCAGAAGACACGTGTATATCCGCCAACTTCCCCTGTAGTGGACATGAACCAATGCATCAGACCGATGCCACCCTTCCGAATTTCAGGTCCAATAATGGAAGTGCGAATTGTCAGATGTCCAGCATCCTGGACTTCACCCAATGCTTTTGTAATTGCATAGGCAGATGTTCCATCGGTAACATCATCCTCTCGGTACGCCCCTCGATCCCCACTAAACACACAGTCCGTACTGATATGAATCAGACGTGCCCCAATCGTGTCGGCAACCCGCCGCAAACGATGCGGCAGGAATCCATTAATGTGATAAGCGGTAATTTTGTCTTCATCTGCAAAGCTGTTCAAAACACCCACTGCGTTAATGATGACATCCGGATGCACCACCTCCACCAGACGGTCGACCATAAAGCAGTCATTTACATCCAACAGAAGACCATTAGGGTCCGATACATCACGGGTCGTGTAGAAAACGCTATGCACGCCTTGACGGCGGAAATAGTCGACCAGAATATGGCCGGCCATTCCGTTCCCCCCAAGTATCAGCAGCTTCATGACAGAAATCCTCCGCGTTGCAGAATGTCACGAATCTCCTGTTTGGTCATCAGCTGATGCTCAGAACTGAAGCTGCTGAAGGATACTGGAGGACAATTCGTATAATGCTCCTTCAACCCCGGTATGCCGAGGGTAGGCAAAATCACCAAGTATTGCTCATCGTATACAACGGTTGTCATGCTCTCGAATTCACTCATCAGTATTTCATGAATCTTCTCGCCTGGCCGGGTGCCACGCTCCACAATGGACACATTCTCCACACCTGAATCCTCAATCAACACTTCAGCGAGATCCACAATTTTGCACGTCGGCATAGTCATAACAAAAATCTCGCCACCCACGCTTTCCACCGATGCTTTGAAAAGCAAGGTGATGGCATCTTTCAAGGTCAGAAAGAACCGCGTCATGTTCATGTCGGTAATGGAAACTTGACCTTTCTGACGAATCTGATTTTTGAACAAATGCACAACACTGCCATTCGTTCCAAGTACATTGCCACCACGTACAGTGACAAATCGCGTATTGCTGTGGAGCAGATTGGCGTATACGATCAACTTCTCTCCGATCGCCTTAGTCATGCCGTAGAAATTGGATGGATTAGCGGCCTTGTCGGTCGAGATGTAAATGACTTTTTCCACATTATTTTCAATTGCAGCTTCGATGACATTTTGTGTGCCGATCACATTGGTTTTGAGTGCTTCGTAGGGTTGATCTTCACACACTGGAACATGCTTGAGCGCTGCGAGATGAAACACATAATCCACCTGTTGACAGGCAACCGTCAACGCTTCCTTGTCTCGAATATCACCAATGCGAAAATGAAGACGCGGGTCTTCGAATTCACGGCTCATCGCCACTTGGCTGGACTCATTCCGGGAGTATACAATAATCTCCTTGGGCTGCTGGGGCAACAGTTGAGCCACAAGTTCATAACCCCATGATCCCGTACCGCCAGTTACGAGTATACGCTTATTTTCAAACATGCATTTTCCCTCCAAGCAGAAATTTGACCACTTTACTGGATACATCGGTTGCTTTGTAGCCTTGTGGACAATCCCAGTCGTTTGACATTTCGATCATTACTTTCACACAGCCCGCAATACGCTCCGCATCCAGACCTGAGACCACGTTGCTGCCGCAATCCACCGTCTCCGGTCGTTCTGTTGTGCGACGCATGGTTACCGTAGGCACACCCATAATGCAGCACTCCTCCTGTACGGTACCACTGTCCGTAAGTGCACAGCGTGCATGTCGTTCCAGCATCACGAAGTCGAAAAAACCGAATGGTTCGTGAAATTCCACCAGCGGGTGCATCTCCAGTTGCAGATGCTCGGCAATTCGAATAGCCGTTCGAGGGTGAATGCTGCATATGACTCGCATGGCATGTTCTTCAGCAACCTGGTTCAAGCCTTTCATGATCTCCAGCAAATGAGGAGGGTGATCAACATTCTCTGCCCGATGGGCCGTAACCAAAAAATATTGCCCGGACTTCAGCTTCAATTTTTTCAATATTTTGCTGGTACTCACCTGTGTGTCGTAGTGACTCATCACTTCATAGATCGGATTGCCTGTCAGCACAATTCGTCGACTGGGAACCCCTTCACTAACCAAATGTTTCTTGCTCTGTTCGGTATAAGGCATATTAATGGTTGAAATGGCGTCGATGACCCGGCGATTTTTCTCCTCAGGCACATCCAGATCAAAACATCGGTTGCCCGCTTCCATATGAATGACGGGTATGCCCATCCGTTCAGCCAACACAGCACATAATGCACTGTTCGTATCGCCGAGCAGCAGCACTTTATCCGGTTGCTCCTGATTTAATAAATCTTCCATTTGCGTAAACATCGAGGATAACTGCCGACCCAACGAGGCCGCTTCATCCTGAAGGACGTAGTCCGGCGCCCGCAAGCTCATTTCCTTGAAGAAAAGACCGCTGAGACTTTCCGTGAAGTTCTGCCCCGTGTGTACCAGAATATGTTTGGACGCGTACTGGTCCAGCTTGGAAATGATCAGGCTGAGCCGTATGATTTCAGGTCGCGTCCCCAGCACCGTCATGATCTTCATCGTAATCCCTGCCTTCATCATCTATTGGATACTCTCCGGCGTACCCGGCTTCGTCTGGCTTTGCCAGGAGCACGTTTGCGAGCAGTCGGTTGCCCCACGCGTACACGTTTCTTTTTACGCGCCTTCAGCTTCCTTCTACCTGTTCCCGTCACCCGTTTCGTTCTGTCATGAACCCCACTGCGATGGGATAATCGCTGGTGACGGCTCCGTCCCGTTCTGCCGTTTGATCGGGTGTCTGTTGCTTCATGGACAAGTTGACCTATCGCAAGCGGAGGTAACGGTGAGAGCGGCAACGTCTGGATCACATTCAGTGGAAATAAAAGTGCCCGAACTGTAGCTGGTTCCAGAACCAGCACGGTTCGCAATTGCCCCTCGCCCCATGCGTACACTGGACCATTCGGAGGCTGAATATACGGAAACCATCCGGGAAAACGCGTTAACCACTGTGTCACCATCGTATGCAACTTTGCCCTGTAGGTTTCAATACCATAGAGCTTTTCCGCTTCTGTCCGATTGCGCCATCCGGTGTCGGAAGCCAGTTCAGGATCATTCAACAACGTTGTGGCCAGCGTGAACAGCGCTTGAGTATCACCCGGCGGAGCCAGAAATGCACCACTGCCTACCGATTCCAGCAATTCCTTCAATCCGCCCTGGGCAAATGCGATAACCGGTTTGGCAAAATAAAGCCCCTCCAGCGCGGTCATTCCGAATCCTTCTTTGACCATACTCGGGATAACAACGATATCCATAGCCGTATAGGCCAGTGATACGTTCTCTTCAAACGGCGTAAAGGTAAATCTCCGATAATAGCCGGATTTTTTCACCCGTGATACACATTCGTCATAGTACTTTTTGTCCGCTGATGTACCAATGATCCAGAATCGGCAGCGTGGATGGGTTTCGCACAATTGCAGAGCCATATCCACAAAAGGTTTCAGACCTTTGGCATCATATATAAAGGAAGAGATGTAACCAATGCAGATCTGTGATGGCTTGAAACCAAGCTCTTTGCGTTTGCGTTCCCTTAAGTGCACCCATCGATCTGGAGCTGGCAGAGACGGATCACAGGTTGGGGAAATCACGGTGAGTTTGTCGCTCATGCCCGCTTGTTTGAATGGGGTTATCGCCGTTTCGGAAATGCCTATGATCCAATCCGAGTAACGACCAATCATCTGTACAGCCTCGTTTGTATGTTCATTCTCCTGAATAATTTCGGTAATCTTCCAGATAACCGGAATTTGCAGAGACTTTGCTGCTACAGCTGGCATCACGTTGACACAGGTATTCGTTAACACCAGTTCAGGCGCAGTCTCCCGGATAAGGGAGACCACATCCTGATAGGCTGGTGATTGGCGAAGCTGTTCTGCATCCGTTGCGATTCCCCGGTAAGGTGTGTACACACCGTGAAGCATCGGCAGGAAACATATTTTGACCTGAATACCGAACCTCCGCGCAAATCCGGCGAGCTTACCTTCCTGAGGCACGACAAGTACACAATCGAAGATGGTACCCATTTCCCTCATAAAATGAAGCAGCAGCTTCTCCGCCCCCGTAATGCTGCGGGTGTTGCACACATGGGAAAACAACATGAGTTTGGGTTTAGTCGCCATGGCTGCACGGACCCTGAATACGAATGTCAGGGTTCTGTGCACACCTCCTTCCGGACAGGATTAAGGGAATATAATACTCAGCAGTTCGTTGATTCTTTTTCCATACGTGTGATCCTTTAATGTCCGTTCCAGCCCTCGAAGTGCAATCTCACGGCGCTCTTTCTCATGAGTGAGATAGTATTCAACCTTATCAAGCAGCTCCTGAGGGGAAGAGTAGGTCTCGATTTCTACACCTGGTTTATAGAAACGTGCCAGATCATCCCGTGCATCGGTCAATTGAAGGGTCGTGGAAGCCGCAATTTCAAATGTTCTCGGATTCGGAGAGGCTGGTGGAATTTTAACATGGTTGTTATTGACGGAATCGTCTTCGTGGGAACGGTGAAGGTTGATGACAATTTTAGTGCCGTTATAAACATCGTTCGTTTCCTGAGGACTCATCCAGCGACCCAATTCAATCTTCTCACCGTAAGCAGCATAGTCAGGCAGACGGTCCCACCAGATGCCATTAAACACAGTATTGTGTGACATCAGCTGTGCCATGATCGGATTAAAGAAATACACCCGGTTCCAGTAAGCCGAACCGATAAAGCTGACTTCCCGGTGGAGTGAAGACGGCGTTGTAATTGGGAAGTAGTGGTTGGTAAAGGCAGCAAACGGCAGGTAGTGTACTGAAGGGCAACCATTCTGCCGATACAGATCCACACAGTTCAGTTCCAAGGTGAACACATGGTCGAAATGCTGCACTGTCTCAAGCGTCATATCCGTATAGTACGGATCATCGGTAAGCCAGATCGCCGTCCGAATGCCTGCTTGCCGAATTGCATCCAGATGCTCCATTGGAATATCCATGCCATCCAACACAAGCACAAGATCAGGCCGGGTTTGCAATGCAATTTCCGATACAGGCTGGCGTGGATCGGAAAGAGTTACCTGAGCAACCATGCCCTGTAATGTGGCCATGATTGCCTCATCCAGTGGAGAGTACGGGAAACCTTTACCTGAAGATACGTAAAGGACGTGGATCTGTCGAAAAGGCAATGGTTCCTGTGCACAATTGACTATATAGTTGGCACGGCCGCGAAGATATCCTTCTTCCTTACCCGCATCATATCCGGCATGTTGCCCGTTTTTGCGTGCTTGGTCAGCCAGACTGAGCACTGGTGCATGAGACTTTCTCGTTTTACGGTGTTTGAGAGACATACCGCCACTCCTTTTATTTTTGGGATAGGATTCTCTAACTCTTGCTGTTCTGCAGAAAGTGATTTACACGTGTTCCAGCAGCTGAGCAATACGACGAGTGAACGTATGCTGGTTCAGTGTGGTAAGCAGCCCACGCCAAGCTAGGGCTCGCCGTTCCTCTTCATGGTGCAGATAATATTTGATTTTGTGCTGAAGTTCAGCCGCGGTTGTAAAGGTCTCGATGTCATATCCAGGCCGGTAGTAGCGTGGCAGATCATTGCGTGCATCCGTTATCTGCATCGTGCCACAGGCGCTGATCTCATACGTCCGCGGATTAATGGAATGACCTTGAAGATGATGCGTATTGCGATTGTCTTCCCCATTCTCGCAAGTCCGGTGAACGTTAATCACGATTTTGGCGCCATTGTAATAATCCACTGTTGCTCCCGGATCAATCCAGCCCTCATGGATAAATTGGCCCATGATGTCGAAGCGTTTCAGCCGGTTCCACTGACTGCCGGCAATGAATACCTTTTTGTCCGCCAGAAAAGGAGCCAGCTCGTCGAACAGTGCAATTCGATTCCAGAATCCGGTACCGATAAAACAAATGTCATACTGATGCTGCGGCCCCGTACGCCTTGGCTGAAACATCCCCGGGTTCACTGCCAGCGGCATATAGACCACCCGACCCGCTCCATGTGCAGTATAGAACGGCACAGCCGCTTCCTCATGCGTGAACACAACATCATAATGCTGGCAAATGCTTGTCGTATCTTCGGTAAAATAAGGGTCATCCACAAACCATACTGCTGTTCGAATTCCCAGTCCCCTTATGCCATTCACCTGTTCCAGATGATCGGGGGGAAATACGTGTAGTCCATTCATGACCAGCACCAGATCGGGCCTGTGCTGGCTGGCTTCCTGCAGCATGTTTGCCGGCGATCCGACAACACATTCACGAACAGATTGCTGCAAGGCTCCAATGACGCCTTCATCGATGGCATCGAATCCTTGCGGAATGTACAGCACTTTCATATTCCGCACGGTCGGCTCAAATATCTGCACTCGCTCCATCATGGCCTGACAGCCGCCAAATCTGCGGCCTTCTGCATATCCGCCACGGTAAGCCGTCTCCGCTTCTGTAGGCGGCCGGTGTCGTCGTTTTGCCACATCCTTCACCCTGTCTTCCTTCAGGAGATCCCACTTTCAGATTCTCCCCGAGATTGGTGTTCCCTCTAAAGGATATGCCCCGGGGTCAGATGCATCATGGACGGGTGTCCTGCAAGGCGCAAAATTGGCGTCTGCCCTCCACATCCGCCTGCACGGGCATGTCCGCTTTTGCGGCGATACAAATAACCCGGAGGGATCCGTCCCCCCGGGCAATCGTCATACACTGGACATGCATCTATAGTCATCCGAAAATGCACACCTACTCTGTTACTGTGCTTTGTAAGCCAACTGATGTCCGTCCTCGAATCCCTTGGCGAAACCCGCGTTGAATCCCTCGTTGTACGCCTCGTTGTACCCCTGGCTGTACGCGCTGTCCGGGTTCGGATCGGTAGGGGTAGCCGGGACGAACGGTTGCGCCGGCTTCACACTCCGGTGCCGTCGTACCGCACGTTTCTTTTTTTTGAGCCACGCACTGCGTCCTTTGAGGGTACGTTTGTGCAGTACACGTTTGCCTTTGACCGCACGTAGTTTACGGATTTTACGCAGACGGGCCCCGCGAGCAAGCAGAGCTCTTTTGGTTCTCAGACGTATTTTTTTCTTCTTTAACATGTCAACATTCCTCCTGTATGTTCCGGACCATGCGTATCGCATATCCAGGGTCTTTGAGCCATGGCACACCAGGCTCCCCATGCTGGATTCGGGCCAATTGAATCCCCGTAACCATCCGGGACATCTCTTCTTGATAACGGCTCAGCAAACGAATGTTCTCGGCCAGACTGCGGGCGGATACTTCCGAGTGGGCAGACACGCTGGCCACACTGTCCAGAATGCGGGCGAGCGCCTGCTGACTGTGTGCAATGGACTCAATGAGGGACAGTTTCGCTTCCTGCTCACGCCGCAACAGACTCATTTTCCGAGATCCCCCATATCCATACCGCCAAACATGCCACCGTCCATGCCGCCTTCTTCACTATCGTTCTGTACCATGATGGCCTTCAGGTTGTTGCATAATCCGGTTTCCATTCGGGTCAATCCTTCCAGTATTTCCACCAGCTGATCATGCATTTTGAGTGGCTCTGCCACCTGATCGCTATGCGTCAGAAAAGCCTCACCATTCAAATGATTTAACGCCCAGTTCCTTACCTTCTCGGCTTCAATCGCCTTGGCCTCCAAAATCAGGGCAATATTCCACTGCATCTTGGCTGCTGCGTCCAGCATCAGTATGAGACTTTGTTCTCTGCTCATGTCCATTCACCCGCCTTCCGGGCTTATTCTTCCTCTTGATCCGCCATTTCCCGCATCACCTGGGTCAGCGTTTCGGCTACGGCTTCTTCCAGGTCTGCCAGGCCTCCCAAATAGGAGATGATGCTTTTGTTGATTTGTCCCGAGCTGTCCAGCAGACCGTCAACGCCATCCAGCTCCGGTTCGATATCCGGCAAATGATTGATGATTTCAGACATGCGCACAGCGACTTGACGTTTGGCATCCAGTACACGCGCAACTTGCTGGTGAGAATGTGCAATATGTGTGAGTATTTCATCGATTTTGCTCTGCATGGTCCTCCTCCTTACCGTCACGGCCTGCTTCACCCATAGAAAAACCCGGCCTATCAGCATTTGCCTGCTACAGCATATGCCGGGCCGGGATCGTCAGTTACTCCAGCTTGCGCCTATATCGTCAGATGACATAACTCCAATCGGAAGAGTATCGACTGAGGAATTGGCGGGTACGTTCCTGTTTGGGCCGCACAAACACTTCCTCCGGTGTGCCTTCTTCCACTACGGAACCCCCATCCATGAATACAACTCGATTTGCCACCTCACGGGCAAAACCCATTTCATGGGTGACAACAATCATGGTGATGCCTTCCTGGGCAATCGATCGAATGACCGACAGCACCTCACCTACAAGTTCAGGATCAAGCGCAGAGGTTGGTTCATCGAACAGAATTACCTCTGGATTCAGTGCCAGCGCCCGAGCAATGCCTACCCGCTGCTGTTGGCCACCTGACAGCATGCTGGGATACTCATTAATTTTGGCGGACAGACCCACTTGTTCAAGTACACGCAAGGCTCGTTCACGAGCATCTGCTTTGGACATTTTCTGGGCAATGATTAACCCTTCCGTTACGTTATCCAGCACCGTTTTATGTTTGAACAGGTTATAATGCTGGAACACCATTGCCGTTTTTCGCCGCAACTGCACAATGTCATGTTTGCGGGCATGCTTACAGTCTACGGTTAACCCGCTGATCTGTACCTTGCCCTCATCGGCACGTTCAAGAAAATTTACACAGCGCAGCAATGTCGTTTTGCCGGATCCGCTCGGTCCAAGAATGGCAACAACATCCCCCTGCTCCACAGTCAGATCAATACCTTTCAACACTTCCTGCTGACCAAAAGATTTGTGTATATTCGTCAGTGATATCATGACACCCCTCCTTTGCTGTACACGGCAACTCTGCGTTCCAGCAAAGCTGTAATTCGTTCGGCAATTACCGTCAGACCCCAGTAGATCAATGCGGCAGCAATGAAAGCCTCCAGAAATTTCAGACTGACTGAAGCCACTACATCCGCTTTGCCGAGAATATCCATCTGTGACACGGTAAATGCAAGAGTTGATCCATGCAGGAAACCAACAAACATGCTGCACAGATTCGGTAGAACCGCACCAACAGCCTGAGGTAAAATAATGCGTCTCAACGCCTGGGAGGTACTCATGCCCACGGCATGTGCAGCTTCCATCTGCCCGGTATCCACCGCCAGAATGCCGGAACGGATAATCTCAGACATATAAGCTCCCGCAGTTAAGGAGAAGGCGAATAGCACAAACACCAGAATCGGAATGGAAGACGACTGAAAGGCCCAGCCGTACCGGGCTGCAAGCTTGTCGATGATCAGCGGAATCCCATAATAGATTAGAAACAAGTGCATCAGCATCGGTGTCCCTCGGAAAAACGAGACATAGAAATCAGCGATTCGGTAGACCCAGGGAACTTTATAGATTCGAATTAAAGCCGTGACCAGACCAACGCCAAAACCTGCGATCAACGGTACAATCGTAATGACGAGTGTCAGTGGCAATGCCTTTAGAATCTGGAAAAAAGATGTGTAGATAAAGTTGAAATCAATAGACATTCGCTCACCCCGCTATTCGTTTCAGGCGTTCAGCTCTTACCGCTGGCCCACGGACTTCTTTCTTACGTTCGTGACGCTGGAGTCTGCGTTCAGCGACAGCAAATCCTTTTTCAAGTACCAGCACAATAACATAGTAGACAACCGACAGACTGATATACACTTCAAGTGCATGCGATGTAGCCGAGATCAGCGTTTGCCCCCTGCCCACCATATCCATAACCCCAATCGAAAATGCAAGTGACGTATCCTTTAACGAGCCAATCAACGTATTTGCCATATTCGGAAAAGCAACAATGAGTGCCTGCGGAACCACAATCCGCCGAAACGACTGAAACGTGGTTAAGCCCGCTGCATAAGCTGCTTCCGTCTGTCCCTTGTCCACACTGCGCACAGCTCCGCGAAAGATTTCCGCAAAGGACGCTGCATCACTTAACGCATAAGTCACGATGACAAATACCAGCGGATCAGTCCTGGACAGATCGACTCCTATAGGCTTGAGCAATTCAGGTAATCCGTAGTAGACCAGAAACAACTTGATGAGAATCGGTGTGCCCCGCATGAAAGAGACGTACAGGGTCGCGAGCTGGCTCAGCACCGGAATCCGGTATAACCTCGGAACCGCCAGAAGCACACCGCCCACCAGACCGAGCACAATGGAGCCACCCAGTACAATCAGTGTAATATGCAAATATCGCAGCAGTTCAGGGACGAAATCCAGAACCAATGACAGATCGAATGATTTACCCATAACCGTCGCTCACCTTTCTCAACGAACTATTCCTCAACCGTGTAATCGGCTCCCAGCCACTCTGTGCTCAATTTGCTCAATGTTCCATCTTCCTTGATTGATTTGAGCGCTTCATCAATTTTCGTTTTGAGTTCTTCCTCATCCTTGTTCAGAATGAAATACACTTTGGAGTTGGACAGAGCCTCTCCGACAGTCTTTAACTGTGCATCCACCACTTTATTCTGATAATCGATGGCAAACTGCGTGCTGATGGTTGCATCCACCCGACCTGTTTTGATTTGGGTATTCGTATCTTCCCCTGCTCCGGAATACACAATGTCGATGGCGTTCCCGTTCGCTGCATTCCATTTCTCAGCCAGTACAGCCGCATTACTCGTAGCGCCAACAATCAGTTTTTTACCTTTCAGATCCTCGATGGATTTTACATCCTGGTTTTTCTCGCTCACAACGATTTTATTAGGAAAAATGTTATATGCCTCATCATTAAAAAGGAACTTGGCCTGTCTCTCTTCATTCACTTCCATCTGGTGAGCGATCAGGTCTATTTTCTTCGTTTCAAGACTGAGCAGCAGGTTTTTGAATTCCATCGTACTGAACTCGAATTCATATTCTGGCAATCGTTTATCAATCTCGCGGATCAGTTCTACATCGTATCCCGTCAGCTTGCCATTCTCATCAATAAAGCAAACATTCGGGAATTGAGTGCCTGTACCCACTATGATCTTCTTCACTTTATCTTGACCGGACGCAGATGCGGAATCCGATTCATTCGATGCATTGCCTGAACTGCAACCCGCCAGTACCGCCAACATAGTAATGAACAGCAATGCTGTCCGAAATTTCTGAATCCCCCATTGATTAACCATTCCCGATCTCCTCCACAGGCTGTCATTTCAGCCAATATGATGTGTACTCCCATTCCTCATCTTCGATTTAACTAACCATTCACACTTGTATAGTCGGAATTAGGTTGAACAAAGAATAGCATCGTATATCATACCTAGGCAATATGTATGTTAATAGGACATCCTGATAACGTTATAGAACTTCTCTATGCTTCACCAATTCCTACATCAAAAAATAAACCAAAAGAAGCGATCCTCCAACGGGGTTGGGGATCGCTTCTTGAATTGCAGATCACATTAAATTCCAATACGCATCTATCTGCGACTAGCCCATTTAATTTTGCGAGCTACTTCTATACGCTGCAGTTGCAACAGTCCGATTCGTTCTTCAAACTTCTTGCGTTCATCCGTTGAATGGGCCGCGTGAATCTGGTGGCAGAGACCTGTCAGTTTACTGTTGATATAATCAAATCTCATCCATAATTCTTCTTCAGGTGTGCGCTGCTCCGCTTCCGGCTGAAATATTTTGAGCTGGTGGATAAGGGACTGCTGCCATTCCTGATCCTCGATTTGGATGGCAAAATGCAAAAGATCCAGATAGTCGTCGATTTGCAACGATATACCGCAATCAGGTTTCGTATTCATTAGTCGTCTCTCCTTATTTCAGTTCTTGGCTGGAATCAGTTAGTTCTATTTTACAGGATAGAGCATGGTTTAGGCGAGTCCTGAAACGAGTAAAATTGGAAAAAGTTTTGTCATTTTTACATATAGAAGCTTTCGATGGACTTATAGACAGATCTGATTCGAGAATTATATTCCAACCATGAATTTCATGATAAAATAACACCAAAATATTAAACCAACTTAACAGGTTGGAATAGTTAATTTTCATAGAAGGGATTGATCGATCATGACCGAACAATACCGATTGGCTACGCTTGAAGATGCTGAACAATTGCAGGCTGTTACCGTTGATGCCTATGAGACAATTCGGGCTCTGAACATTCCTTTTCCAGCCGGACACGCTACACTGGAAGTCATCCAGAATAATATTGTACAGCATGAATGCTACATTCTTGAAAAAGGGGGAGAAATCATTGCCACGGTTACCCTTGATCGAGCTGAAGATGTACAGCGGCAAGCTATCAGTCCTTATCCTTTTATCCGCTGGTTCGCGGTAAGTCCGGACCATAAAAGCCAGGGTTATGGCTCTAAACTATTGGATTGGGTTGAGCAAAATATCATTCTACAGAAGCTTGATGCTCCTGCCGTATTTCTGGCAACGGCGACCCGCCATCCCTGGCTTGCTCCCATGTATGAACGGCGGGGATATGAACCCTTCCATCACAAAACGGTACAGACACCTGAACGGCAGGAAGAGATTGTATTTATGATCAAAACGCTCGACCCTTCCCGTTATGAGACGCCTTCTGTTCAAACAGGCTGAACAAATAGCGGCTTGGATGAACGTAAACATACATGATATACGATATACGTGGCCTGTGTAAATGAAAACCCGCTCCGAGGAAAGATTCCTTGAGCGGGTTTTTGAATGCTAATCCTTATCGCTTTCACTTTAAATAGCCCACATCATGCCTTCCCGTCGCGCGGCTGTCGGGTTAAGAGCAGCATGATAAACGAAATGATAATAATAGAGCCGGTCCACATCCAGGCCATCGTCTGATTGCCCGAATCCACAGCAACATAGATCGCAGTGGGTACGGTTTGCGTTTTGCCCGGAATATTACCTGCGATCATGAGCGTGGCCCCGAATTCCCCCAGTGCACGAGCGAAACCCAGGATAAAAGCTGTCATCAACGCTCTCCCTGCAAGCGGAAGTGAGATATAACGAAATACCTGCCATTCATTCGCTCCGATGGAGCGGCCTGCATCTTCCAGATCCCGATCAATCCCGCTAAAGCCGGATTTCATCGTCTGATATACCAATGGGAAAGCAACCACTACCGAGGCAATCACGGCAGCCCACCAAGAGAAAATGACAGGTGCGGAGAAGATGGCTTCAATCCACTGTCCGAGCAGGCTCTTACGCCCCAGTAACACGAGCAATATAAATCCGACCACGGTCGGCGGAAGCACGAGCGGAAGCATAAATGCCGTTTCCAGAACAATTTTGCCACGGAACGAGGTACGCGACATCTTCCAGGCCACAGCGATGCCAAACACTGCTGCGATCACACTGGACAACAGCGCAACTTGAAGGGATAGACGAACCGGTGGCCAGAATACCGCCCAGTCTATTGCGCTCACATTCATTCCGGAATGGAGAACCCGTACTTGGCAAATACATCAAGCACTTCAGGCGTTTGCAAATACGTGTAGAATTGTTCTGCTTCTGTCCGGTGCTTCGTACCTTCAATAATCCCTACTGGATAATTGGCTGGTGTATAGCTGTTCTTGTCCACTTCAAATGCAATTTTCACCTGATCAGAAGTGAGTGCATCCGTTTTGTACACAAACCCCGCATCCGCATTGCCTGTTTCTACATATTGCAGAACCTGTCTGACGTCCTTGCCTTGTACAAGCTTACCCTCCAACTGATCCCATAGTTTGGCATTGGTCAATGCTTCCTTCGCATAGGTTCCAGCAGGTACACTTTCCGGTATACCAATCGCTACGGTCTTGATGGAATCCGCCGTCAGATCCTTCTCGCTTGATACGGTATCTGAACGATCCGCTGGAATAATGGCTACCAATGAATTTTGCAGTAAATTCTTCTGATCACCGGATGCAATCAATTTCTCATCCACGAGCGCGTTCATATTTTTGGTCGCAGCTGATACAAAAACATCTGCTGGCGCGCCTTGTTCAATCTGCTGTTGCAATGCACCGGATGCGCCAAAGTTGAAGTTAAGCTCTACATTGGGATTCGCGGCTTCAAAATTCGTTTCAATTTCCTTCATGGCATCCGTGAGACTGGCTGCCGCTGAGATCGTTAGCTCCACCTTTTCCTGAGGATCTGTTGCCCCAGCCGTTGAACTGTCACCTGATGTCGCTGGTGTTGAACCGGTTTGTTCCATTGCTGTGGATGTATCTTTACTGTCCGTACTTGCACCGCAACCGGCCAATACAAGAGCCAGTCCAAGTGACATACTCCCCAACACATATCCAATACTCTTCTTCATCTACTTCTCCCCCGATGTTATGTTTAGTTATAACTAGATATAATTAATTATATTTCATTATACATAAGATCATTGAAATAGGAAGGTAGTCTTTGGCGCACTCGTTGAAAGCCAAACCATCAATAGCTGAATTGTGGTGGGCGAGTTTATCCCCTCTGGCTGTTAATGGTATA
Organism: Paenibacillus sp. LK1; assembly: GCF_002750415.1. Taxonomy (NCBI): domain Bacteria; kingdom Bacillati; phylum Bacillota; class Bacilli; order Caryophanales; family Paenibacillaceae; genus Paenibacillus; species Paenibacillus sp. LK1. The sequence continues at coordinate 201,984 of NZ_PEII01000009.1, read as the reverse complement.
GTACAAGAGACCCCCGCGTTTATCCGGGATGATGAGCGTTGATGAACGAAACGTTATATGATCTGTACCTTGAAGGAGGATCTTCACTGATGACGGAGGAGCAATCCTATACCACCGAAGAAATATCCAAGCTACTCAAAATATCAAAACTGACGGTCTACGATCTAATCAAAAAGGGAGACCTCGTCGCTTATCGCGTCGGCAAACAAATGCGAGTTGACGCCACCGATCTGGAGGCTTATAAACAGCGCTCCAAGCAGCTTCAATCGCCAGCGCACCGGGCCGCTGTGGATTCAGTTCCCCCCTCTGAATCTTATTCCGGGACGGGAAGTGATCTGACCAATCATACCGTTCATTCCGCTGCAAGTGCTACTCCTCTATCCAGAGAGACATTCCCAGCTTCAAGCTCCATGACGGGCAACCCTTTGTCAGCGCATTCGGCCCGTCATCTGGTCATTACGGGACAAGATGTTAGCCTCGATATTCTCATGCGATATATGGAAAAACAAACACGGGATATTCGTCCACTGCGTTCGTTCATGGGCAGTCTCGACGGCTTGATCTCCATGTACCGCGGGGAATCGGATCTGGTCAGCACCCATCTGCTGGATGGAGATACAGGAGAGTATAATCTGCCCTACATTCGCAAAATCCTGATTGGCTGGTCGTATGTCGTCGTTAATCTGCTAACACGGCCTGCCGGGTTGTATGTACAACGAGGTAACCCGCGGGGCTTGCAGAACTGGACAGATCTGAAGCAGCCTGAACTGCGATTGGCTAACCGTGAGAAAGGTTCGGGTGCACGTGTATTGCTGGATGAACAATTACGTCTGCATGGTATCGCTGCTTCACATCTGATTGGGTATGACGTGGAAGAAACCAGTCATATGGGTGTAGCTGCCAAGGTCAGTTCCGGTGAAGCCGATGTAGGAATCGGCAGCGAAAAGGCCGCACGACTTGTCGGTCAGGTTGATTTTATTCCACTTGTTCAGGAACGTTATGATCTGGTAATGCTGAAGAAACAAGGGAACGAAGCGTGGATCGAATCGGTACTGCGTATTCTGCAATCACCCGCATTCAGGCAGGAACTGCAATCATTTGAAGGATATGATGTATCGCGAACGGGTGAAATTTTGTATGAAGTCTAGCGTAATGGCAATTGGATTGCTCATAGGATCGCAAAAAAACAGAAGAACCGCCGCTGAAGCTCTGACGGTGTTCTTCTGTTTACTCTTCATTTTGTAATGTGATATAAAATGAAATGAATTCCTTAGCCTTCACAATATCGTTATCTCGACTTGTCATATACGATACGTGCTACGGCATCATGCTGATGAATGGACTCTTCATTTTTGCAGTCTACCTTAAATTTATTTACCCAGTGCTTCTCATACAGATCTGCCGCCACCAGCCTGACGATATCTTCCACAAACCGCGGGTTCTCATATGCACGTTCCGTGACCCGTTTCTCATCAGGCCTTTTGAGTATGGGGTAAAGACAGCTACTTGCATTGGATTCGGCCACATTTAGCAGTTCTTCCTTCCAATAGCCCGGTAGCGCGTCTCCCGGGTTGGCTTGTACCTGGATACGTAATAACCCCCGCTGGTTGTGCGCGCTATATTCGCTGATCTCCTTCGAACATGGGCATAACGTCGTGACCTGTATATGTAAACCTGTTCTCAGAACAGGGGATTTTCCAGCTTCCCAGATGACATGAACCGTAGCCAAAGAATGATTTAGTCCAGACAAATCGGTTACGGGGGCGGTTCTTTCGTAGAACCAGGGATAGGTCACTTTCAGCTCTGCCTTCGCCTGATTCATCTGTTCGGCCATCCGCTGCGTCAGCGCAACCAGATCCGGAATCCGGTCACTTAACCCTTCTCCGCGACTGTGCTGAAGCTGCTCCATCAAGCGGCTCATGTTAATGCCTTTTGATTCGCGATCCAGCGAAGTCGTCAGCCGGAACGTTCCGATGCTGGACAATCGAACGGGATCTTTGGCCGAAATGACATCCAAAGGATACTTCACCTGATCAATACCGACTTGCTGCAGCTCAAATAGAAAATCATTTTTGCTATTCTGCAAATCTTGCATCTCTTCTTTCCGTACAGGCTTATCTCCCTGTATCGGATCAATGGAGCCGAATAACCGCAAGCGCTCAGCTTTATCCGGCATGATAAAAGAATCGTTCACTACTCGGCTAATCCTGTTATTCTGTTGTACCTTTTGCATTGCAAACCCTCCCTCCAGCACATATTTGCGTTAAAAACCACGCATTCAGCGCCAGAACAGACCCGCTTCGTCCCGCTCAACCTGCTCCAGCAGATCTTCAAAATCCGGACAAGGCTCAATAACGTCTACCACATTCCAGCTGCTGTGTTCGTCTTTGGCATATACCTTCCACTGATTCTCTTCCCAGTAAAATCGGGCAATATGCAGTTTGTCCCACTGATATCGTTCTTCAGCGGGTCTTTCCTCGGTCAAAATCAGTTCATTATCATTCATCTCATACGTTAATTTCACCATGGTGCGCAGTGGTGCCGGGACCTTCTCATGGATATAACCGTTCATCACCGATTGAATTCTCCGAATGGTAAACGAGTCCAGCATGGAGATCACACCCTTTCATCAACATCGTTATGCAATCCAGTTCCATAGCCATGCCAGTACAAATGCACTGCCCAGTGATGTTACGAGCTGTTTGCCTGCCAGTTGCATGGCAAAGACTGCTCCCAACTCCTTGCGAATGGTCCACATCGTCACCAGACATGCCGTTAACGTGGAAGCCAGATACACAAGAATAAACAGCTGCCCGCCGCTCAAGTCTTCAACGAAGGAACCCTGATCCTGATTCAGCACCAACAACCCGTCTTTTCGCAAAATGGAAAACAAAATGCCGCCCGCGGCATCGCCCGGCAGATGAAAGATCGCAAGTGCCGGCGTCAACGCGTCAGTCAGGGCAGACAGTGCCCCTGTCTGCTCCAGCAACGTGGCCACCACACAAATAGCGATGAAAATAGGCATCGCCTGCACGAGAAACTGTTTCATGACAGACCGAACACGCCAGCTTACAGAGTGCCATGATGGCTTTTGCAGAAATGTACGGTTGGCATGTAACGGGAGCGTGTCATCCAGCCGATTTCGATTCCACAGACGTGTATGAAGTGCGCCTGCAAGTACCAGTACAAGCATATAAGGAAAGAACAGCCACGGCTTGCCGCCGGAACTGAATATGGATAGAGAAGCTCCAATCTGGTAGCTACATGCAGAACCGAAGGAGATCATTGAAACACAGGCCTTTCGTGTACAGGAGCTGCAGGTACGGCTCTGGAACACAGCCACAACATTGCATCCAAAACCACTGAGGACTGGAATCAGATCTTTGCCGTTCAAGCCGATTTTGCGCATCCACCCATCCAGCGAGTCGGTAATCCGATCTTTCAGTCCACTTTCCTCCGTCACTGCCACACTAACCCCAATCAGGAATACGACCGGAAATGCCCATATAAACGAATACAAGCCCAGACTAATCATGCCGTAATCTCCGAGCATTATCGCCTGCAGCGGGCTCCATAATCCCGCAGTCATGCGATGGAGCGGTTCAAGAATCCAGGCATCTGCGAGCGATTGTATCCAGCCGGAGAACAGATAGGCCACATACACTGGTGCTGCAAATAATAATACCAATGCAGCCAAAGCCACAAAACGTCCCCAAACCGTATGCTCAAACATCGTAGTCTGCGGTTCGATCACAGAGGATTCAGGAGTTGATGCGAGCTCAGGATGCCTCTTCATGGATCTGGCGGCAACAATCGCACGGCATATCAGGTCTTGAGCGTTTCCATCCATTTCCCTTGTATTGAGCGGCAGAACGGAAATGCCCAAACCTTTACGGTAATAGTTAACCTGAGCAGATAATCCGGGACCACATTTGTCGGCAAACGTAAGCACCAATACAGCATTTTTGCCTGTAACATCCAGCATACCGAGCAGTAAAGGCAGTTCCTGCACCACATCCGTGCCGCGGATGACCAAGATTACTGTGTCACCAGCTGCGAGCTGTTTTAACGTCAGCATGGTCGTTACGCTATCATCCTTCATCCGGATTCCGGGTGTATCGAGCAATTCAAGCTGGTGCTCAAGCAACTCCGCTCTGCGGATTGTTACCGTGGAGCCCCGTACATTAGATTCCTCGCCTGTATCTCTACCCGTAAGTCCCCGAAACAGAGCCGATTTGCCCGCGGATTCGAATCCAACCAGCACCACTTTACGAAGTTCTTCGGGTTGCTCCACAACCGAATTCAGCATGTACAGTCTTCACCGCAGCAGGACAGATCATCAAGAAACATGCCTTCTTTGCGATAGGTTTCCAGTGGAGCCAGATCCAGCCCAAGTCTCTCACCCATGGCCTGGGCCACAACCGCAAAGCGCTGTCTGAATTTATAAATGAAGCAAAATTGGAGTTGACCATGCATGACCTGTGGTCCAGTAATAAACAGTCCGGGGGCAATCGTCGATTCATCCGCCGCTCCCAATTGTAGCTGACCTTCCTTGTTGCGCTCGACGAGATTTTCAATCAGTTGCAAACTGCTGCGGAACCCGGTCGCCAGAATAGGAGCCTGACCCGTCTTAAGCAAGTGGGACTCTCCGGAATCGTTCTCGCAATAGAGAACATAACCGCCCGTTTCATCCGGTTCAATCCACTTGACCTCATAACCTTGCATCATGTGTATTCGCTTATCCATCATCGCCGCGCGCAGGCGATCCTTCGTATAAGGGCTTAGTTCCACACTGGGATCACTGCTGCCCTTGGCGAGTCCTCGTCCATTACGGTCGATTACCGTTACGTTTTTCCCCAGTTTACTCAGGTGAATAGCTGCATCCACACCGCTCTCATAGCCACCAACGATGACACATTCTTCTCCTTGAACCAACGTCCAGCTGGAAAATAAGCTGCTGTGCACACCATACTCAGTTCCAGGAAACAAGTCCAGTCTCGGATATTGAAATTCACCTGCTGCCCAGATGACATAACGTGTCCGCAGTTGTCCATTGGATGTCACGACCCTGAAGCCTTTCTCCTCCGGAATAACCTCCGAAACGTCTACTCCCGTTTGCACAGGCAATTTCTTGAACTGGCTCACCACCTGCAAATACTTCGCATACTCCAGCCCTGTTGGATGTTCTGTTCCCAGTGTATACGCCGGAGACGTGTTCAAAGCTACAGCGTTCAGATCCATCATGCCATAGGCATTGCTGGTGAACGAAGGGGTGATCAGACGCATTTCCTCCGGCCACGCCAGAAAAGTTGCCCCCACCTCACTGCGTTCCAGCACGGTAAAACGTGGCATCCCCATATCCTGCAGGACAGAGGCCATGCCGATCCCGGCTGGCCCCCCTCCAACAATTACACAATCATAATCATATGGATCATGCATGGGGCTTACCAGCTTGACTTCGTGACACCCGGAATTTGCCCTTGATGAGCCAGCTCACGGAACACAATCCGCGATACCTTGTACTTGCGCAAATATCCTCTTGGGCGGCCTGTCAGTTCACACCGATTTTTCAATCGGGTCGGCGAAGCATTGCGCGGCAGTTTCTGCAGTGCTTCATAATCCCCTTTTTCTTTCAGTTCCCGGCGCAGCTCTGCATATTTGGCTACGATTGCCTGACGTTGTTTCTCACGTACCACTTTTGATTTTTTGGCCATGGATTACAGCTCCTTTGTATGAGTTAAATTTCTATACGACTTCAACTGGCCAAGGCAGGGGATTGTCAAAATGCCCCCAGTCGGCCTGCATTTCTTCATCACTGAGCAGGCATTGGTCGAGTTCATCTTCAATAATGGTGCGCTCCATTTCAATCCCGATCATGACCAGCTCAGTCTGACGGTCTCCCCACTGCGCATCCCATTTCTCCAGTACATCTGGCTCTGTACGCAAAATTTCTTCCTTGTCCGCTTCCGGTAAAGCCGCAACCCAATGTCCTGCGGGGCCAAACTGAATCGACGATCCCGCCTGACTCAGACTTGCAGCCACATCTCCTTCAGCCGCGAGCCAGACCAGCCCTTTGGCACGCACCACTTCTTCCGGCCAGTAGCTCATGAATTCAGCTAGACGAGAAGGATGAAATGGTTTCCGACGACGATACACGAAGGAACCAATACCGTATTCCTCGGTCTCCGGTGTATGTGATTCCTTCTCCAGTTCCTGAATCCACCCGGCGGACATGCTTGCTTTCTCGAAGTTGAAGAGACCTGTATTCAAAATTTCAGACGGGTTGACTTGACCGTTCACAATCCGAATGATTTTGGCGTTAGGCTGAAGTTTGCGGATGACACCTTCAAGCTTGTTCAGCTCCACGTCATCGACCAGATCACATTTGTTCAGCAGCAGAACATCACAAGTCTCAATCTGATCAATCAGCAGGTCCACAACATCGCGGGTATCTTCCTCACCTGTGGCCTGGTTCCGATCCAGCAGGCTCTGCCCTGAGGCAAAATCATGCCAGAATCGATGCGCATCCACGACGGTTACCAGACAATCCAGCTTCGCCAGACTTGTCAGATCAATACCCGATTCCTCGTCGGCATATGTAAAGGTCTGCGCTACCGGAACAGGTTCACTGATGCCTGAGGATTCAATCAGGATATAATCAAACCTGCCTTCATTCACCAGCTTCTCAATCTCCTGCAGCAGATCATCCCGCAAAGTGCAACAGATGCAGCCATTGGACAGCTCCACCAGCTTTTCTTCGGTGCGCGACAATGTCGCCTCACCCTTCACCAGAGCGGCATCGATGTTGACCTCGCTCATGTCATTAACGATGACGGCGACCTTGAGCCCCTGGCGGTTGTGCAGTACGTGATTAAGAACGGTTGTTTTACCTGAACCGAGGTAACCGCTAAGAACAGTTACCGGAACCCGCTTTTGTGTCATGTGTATCTACTCCTTATGGTGTGGTCCGTATAACTCTGACCTTAATAGTAATTATTACGATTAACAACAATGACTATAATCCTGTTGAAGGATGTTGTCAAATCATTTTTGCTTTTCTCGTGCGATCACAGACACATCTGTGACTGGTTTTCTTCGTTCATAGGCAAAAGCTATCATTACCGCCCCTAAGATAGCACAAATCATGTACATAAACGAATAGGAGGATAGATCAGCGAGCGGTCCCATCAACACACCACCCAGAGATACGCCTAGATCTGCTGTCGCTATGAATAAACCGATTAACACATTCCGATTCAACTGCGGTAGCACAAAGGATAAATAGGTAGTTAACGTTGGATAGAGAATGGATTGAGCGATACCCATCAAGATGGCCCCCACATACAAAAGGGCAGCTCCTCCTGTGATTGCCCAGCTTACACATAGTGCGGCTATTGCCAACAGCAGCATCGTTCCCATGATAAAAGGTGCATGCCATTTGCCATCGGAGGGGATTTTTTTACGTAACAACATCCGGGCGATCACAACAGTTCCTGCCTGAAGCATCAGATAGACACCCGCATTGCCGCTTGGCAATTGACTGGTGTACAGGGGAATAAAGGTCGTGATGGCACCAAATACAACGGAAGCACTTAGCATCAGTACACTGCATCTAAACAAGAATGGATTTTGTACCAACTGACGGAAGGATTCAAACATGCTTACGTTCTGCACCGATGAATTCTCAACAGGATGTTGCTCATTGCTCTTGTCCATTTTGGCGGTATACCCGAAGACGCCTGTACAGATAGCAATACCGATCAGAACGACTGTAAAATAGTCCATGCCGCCTGTCTGCCAGATCCCTAGCGCCAAGACAGGTCCCACAATGCCTGGAATATAACTGAACAACGAATAATAGGATATGCCCTGAGAACGGTCTTTCTCCGGCAGGGCATCAATAATGCCAATCTGCAGCGCCATGGAAAAGAAAGCAGTGGATACCCCCTGTAAAATACGAGCAACCAGATAACCTCCAAGCCCTGTAAACGTGTATAGAACAAGGGCAAAACCATTAATAATCAGAATAAAACGAAGTACTTTGATTGGTCCGCGCTTTTGAATGATATGACCTGCCCATGGCCTGAAAAACATGGTCGTGAACATATAGGCACCCATAATCAGCCCGATGGTTGTACTACTCGCCCCCAAGGATTCACCCTGTAAAGGAATAATGACATTAAGAATTGCATTTGCACTAAAATACAGAAGAACCAGGATGTACAAACGCAGAAACGGCCATGACATCGCTCCACTCATCCCTGGTCCTCCTCCTGAAACGTAATTAAATAGGTTAATAATCTCCTGGCATAATCGGACTGAACATCCTTCAGCTGCTCAATAGGCACCATTTCCTCAATCTGACCATCCCTGAAAATAATAACTCTGTCGCAAATATAGGCTGCCGCCTGAATATCATGCGTAATGAAAACGTAGCTCATCTGATAGAATTGCTTCAATTCTTTTAACAATCGCAGCACCTGAATCTGCACAGACACGTCCAGAGAACTGATCGCTTCATCAAATACAATGCATCGGGGTTCAGTAGATATGGCTCTCGCAATACATACTCTCTGAGCCTCTCCACCGGATAATTCATGCGGATATTTGAGCCTGTAGGACGAGTCTAATCCCACTTGATGCAACAATGTATCCACCCTGCTTTGCATATCCGCTTCCACTTTTTTATGAGCTTTCAAAGGCTCCATAATGGCTTCCTCCACCGTGAGAAATGGATTAATGGAGGACGTATAATTTTGAAATACGGCACTGATGCTTCCCCTTCTCACGCGGCGATCATTCACGTTTTTCCCCTCAAATAAAATACGCCCGCGATCAGGCTTCTCGATGCCCAGAATCAAACGTCCCAGCGTAGACTTGCCACTCCCACTTTCGCCGATGATGCCGAGACATTCGCCATGCTGGCATTCAAATGCAACTTTTTTCAATATCTTCTGTCTTTGTTTGGAGAATAATCCGCCTTGTTTATAGGACCTTTCGATCCCATCCACCTTGAGCATCTGCATCCCCTCCCTGCATCAATTTCCTGAAATGATTGCTCAACTCCAACCGGGTGGAAACCAAATATTGAGTATAGGCATGCTTCGGCTTCTTAAAAACAGACCGAATAGGCCCACTTTCGACAATGGCACCGTCTTTCATGACCATCACTTCATCTGCAATCTTCTGGACCACACCGAGGTCATGGGATATAAACAACATGGAACAACCCATTCGTTCGCGTAATTTAATCAATTGTTCAACCACCTCATATTGAGAGATCGTATCCAATGCCGTTGTGGGTTCATCCGCAATGATCAGATCCGGCTCCAACACAAGTGCCAATGCAATCATAATGCGCTGCAACATGCCACCTGATAGCTGATGTGGATATTGATTCAGGATTTCTTGCGGATGCTTTAACATGACACTTTCCATGGCGCTAATGATCTTCCGTTCGCTTTCTTTGTTATTCCAGTCGAAATGCGTCTGTAGCGTCTCCCGGATCTGCACACCGATTACACAAGAAGGGTCAAATGCGCTCATGCCATTTTGCAGAATCATGCACAGGTTTTTTCCTCTTCTTCGTCTCATCTCTTGTTCAGAAAGCTGGTTCACGTCCTCACCTTTGAAGAGAATTGTTCCGGACTGGCGAATCCAGGGTTTATTCAAACGCATAATAGACCTGCATGTGACGGACTTACCACTTCCGCTTTCTCCGACAATGGCCAGACAGCTTCCCTGTTTGACCTGAAATGAACTGTTATGAATAATGACCTTGTCCGTATTGGCGTCCCAGATCTTCAAATGTTTAACCTCTACTATATTCATAAACGACTTTTCCCACCTCTTTTTTACGAAGCTTACCTTCGGAAGTCATTAATTTGGGGTCCAACGCGACCTGAAGTGCATCCGATAAAAAATTAAAGGCCGACACCACAATCACGATGGCTAGTCCAGGTGCCAGCATTAACTCCGGTCTGGAGAACATGACTTCCCTTGTCTCATTCAACATCATCCCCCATTCGGCATGAGGGGCCTGGATTCCCAAACCCAGAAAAGAAAGTCCTGAGATCTGCAGCATCATCGAACACATGGAACCACTGGCAATCACCGCAACATCGGCAAATGTAACCGGAACAATATGTTTGGTAATAATTCTAAAGTTGCCAATGCCAGAGGCTTTGGCGAATTTCACATATTCCATTTCGGAGAACTGCATCACGGAGGTTCGAATGACGCGGGCAAACCACGCCCATTTCATGACCACAAACGCAATCAGAATATGTTCAAGTCCCGCACCTAAAATACCAACCACCGCCAGTGTCATGACGTATCCCGGGAAAGACAGCATGATATCACAAAGTCTCATGATCCAGGCATCTGTCTTCCCCTTGAAGTACCCTGCGATAAATCCGACGACAGCTCCGACAAGAACAGATATCATCAAAGCAACCAAAACCCATAGAACACTGGGACGAATTCCATAAATGAGTCTGGATAACACACATCTGCCCAAATGATCATTTCCTAACCAATAACTCCAGGAGGAGGTAGCATATCGAAGTTTCATATTTACTTCCTCCGGGTCATGGGGTGCGCACAATGGGGCAAATATGCCCATAGCAACAATGATCACAATAACAACAAGCGATGTCATCGCAAGCTTGTCTTTGCTCAAATTTTTTAATAATCGCATCAGAGATCCTTTCTTAATCGGGGATTCATCGCCGCATTGATCACGTCAGAAATCGTATTAAACAGCACAAAGGTTACGGCCAAAATAAGAACATACGCCTGAATAATCGGGAAATCCCGATTGAGGATGGACCGCACGCTTAATCTTCCGAGTCCCGGCCAAGCAAACACATTTTCAATCACAACCGTGCTGCCGAGCACAATGGGGATCGCCATGCAAAATATGGATACCGCTACTTGCAGCGAATTACGTAAAATATGCAGGGTCACCTTCCGCTCACTTAAGCCGCTTGCCCTTCCATAGAGCACGTAATCCTCATTCATGTTGCTTAGCATCGAACTCCGGACCGTTCTAAAATAAATACCTGTATAACTCACCGTAATCACAACCACTGGCAGAATATAACTCTTCAACGAATCCATTCCGCTCGTAGGCAACAAGTCCAGCTTGACGGAAAAAGTCCAGATCATGATGGCTGCGAGCCAATAAGATGGCATTGCGGTCAGGACAAATGAGAGGCCTCTGACCGATTTATCGACGGCTTTCCCTTCTCTCATGGCACAGATCACACCCAACAGGATGGAGAATCCAATAATGAACACCGATGATACCAGCGTTAATTTTAATGTGTTCAGGAATGCTGGACCAACCAAGGACCACACCGGTTCACCGGATACATACGAGCTACCAAAATCAAACTTCATACAGGCAATCAACCAATTCACATACTGAATGACGAATGGTTTATCGAACCCCAATGCTTCATTCGTTTGGGCGATTAATTCATCCGTGATCTGAGGAACCTCCTGTGCCTGTAATACAACTACGGCGGGATCCAGGGGCGAAAGGTTAATGAGAACAAACGTTATCAATGAAATGACGAACAGCAGAGGTATGGCGAGCAATATCCGTTTGACTATATAACTTCCCATATCCATCCCCGCTCTATTTAAATTTCATTTGCTCAAATGGCAATTCATATTGAGTCTGTTTGAATGTGATTCCGTCCAGATTTTTGGGAGCCACGACAGTAACCCGCCCATTGGTAATCGGAATAAACACCGCTTCATCATGAACCATTTTCATAATGTCGGCGTACAGGGATTGGCGGGATTCCTCATCTGTAGAGACCATGACTTCATCAATTTTGTTATATAGTTCATCCGCCTGGGCTATGCCGCTTGTTGTGTGTTTATAGGCGGAATCCGAAGTAAACGCAGAGATGGTGCTCTGTGGATCGTACGCCAGTCCCCAGGTTTGATTGAACAGCAGATCATATTCCCCGGTTGCCCTTCTGTTCGCAATGGAAGTGGATTCCTCACCGACAATCTCCAGCTGAATGCCCAATCCTTTTAAGGCATGCTGGATCAATTCTGCCTGTGTTTTTTGCGAAGATGAATTGCTGTCATAATACAATGTCAGAGCTAGTTGCTGGCCGTTCTTTGCTCTCACAGCCTTGCCCTCTGCTAATGTCCATCCTGCCTTCTCCAAAATCTCTTTTGCCTTCTCGGGATTATACTCTCGCTTCTTCAATTCAACATGGGCATAGTTAACGTTTGAAGAGAATAAGGTGTCCGCTACGGTCTGGGTTCCGTTAAAAATGTCGTTGCTAATCGTTTCCCGATCAATGGCAACCCATATCGCTTCACGAACAGCCGTTTCGTGGACAGGGTTATCCACTTTGCTGCTATTGGCTACGATCATATTTGTATTCATCGCTTCACTTCGGACCACTTGAAAATCACCCGAGTCAGCCAACTGATTCATGGCTTCAACATCAATGCTGTCCGCACCCCGATCATCGGTGAATATAAAGTTGATTTCGCCCTTCTGTAATGCCAGTAATGTCGTTTCGCCTGCTGGGAGAACCTTGGACGTGATTTTATGGATCATAGGTGCGCCGCCCCAGTATTCTTCATTGGCTTCAAATGTCGCATTCTCATCGATTTTATGTCCTGTCAGCTTGTAGGGCCCTGTGCCGTGATAGCCGCTTATCCCATCCTTTGTGCCACCATTCGTAAAATCTTTGGGTGATATAAATACATACGGTCTGGTCATGGACAGCTCCACCAGAGCTGGATAATAGGGCTCGGAAAGCACCAGTTCAAATGTGTATTCATCCATGACTTTTGTACTTACGATTTTGGTGGAGAGCTTAATCCAGGCATGTTTTTCAGCATTCGCCTGAACCGCATCAATATTTTGTTTGACCGCCTCTGCGTTAAACGGTTCACCATCATGGAATTTCACACCCTGTCGCAAATGGAACGTATACGTTTTCCCGTCTTCGGCAATATCCCATGACTCTGCCAGTAATGGCTTGATTCCATCGACCGTGTTTTCAACCAAGGATTCGTAAACCATCCCTTGTGCGGGCATGGAACCGGTGTATAAATGAGGATTCATATCATTAATATCCTTAGCGGATGCATAAATGAGTTCAGACTTTACCTCGCTTTTCGCTGACTCCGTTGTTGTTCCCCCATCCTGCCCACATCCTGCGAGCGCGGTAATGACAGACAATAACAGCAACATTAAACCTAAAGCACTACCCTTTTTCACAACATTTCCTCCTGATCATGAAAGATATATATAAGTTCACTTCAAAAATGTTACATCGTGCTACTCCGATTGCAGTACCATCTTCCGATCGCTCTTATCCCCAGATTTTTTTGATTCCCTTATATAAAAGGAGAAATCTGGGGATAAAGGCGCAGCGTAGGCTTCCGATGCAGCTTTCTTTCAGAAAGCTTGGAGCTTCGCTTCTTCAGATTGGTTCTGCACTCTCCGTTATGATGTAAAATTCAGGTTCACTTGTATAGATTGAGATGTAATTAAACCGTGCTGTTCGCCAGCCCTGTGCAGATCATCCGAATGTCTTCATTGAAGGTTTGAACAACAAATGCTTCGGATAGATCCTGATCCGGGTGAGCGCGAGCGACTTCTTGAATCTTCGCCTCATAAGTTTCAATAAACGAATCGATGGTTGGGCAGCTTACCTGTAAATGTCTCGCAATGCCCTGAATGATTTTGATGCGATAATAATCCTCCTTGGGCATTCTGGGAATGTCCAACGCTCCATCCTGATTGACAAATATCTTCCTGAAGGGAACAGCCGAAAAGTCAAAATACTTGCCCTCCGGGTTGGGCTCCGAAAAGGGATCAATCAACAACGAGGTGTACCGTATGTATAATAAGTACTCTTGATGAATGTCCTGCAACTGATTGAAATTCTCTATATCGTGACGTGATAAACTCTCCAAACGTACCGGATAATTATCATCCGTCATGAATTGAAGCAGATTAACACCCTGGATACGGAGCCTATCCGTGATTTTCATCATTTCGTTCCACTGTGTCCGCATGTCCCGAATCAAATATTGGGTTACAGGACCTTCGGGGTAGATTTTATATACATATTTCCGAGTGTCTGACGCTCCGAAGATAGCGTCCAATGAAAAGTCATTCATGAATAATGGCGGGTGCACATATAAAGAAATATTTCTTGTTTCCGCCTCGAGTGCAGATGGCATAACTTCCAGCGCAATGCCCAATTGCTCGTACATCCTACAAAGTCCGTCCACATGTTCAGAAGGAGATGAAGTAGAACCGATATAGACCTTTTTCTTGACTCCAGTTGTAATGACATGGTTGGACGGTTGGTCAGTCATCCATCGGGTATCCCCCAAATAGGTAGAGAAGCTGATCACTTCCGTATCCGCATACAGCTGCTTCATATAATGGCTTACCAGCAGGTTGGAGCCAAAGGTTGGAGAAACCAAAATAATGTATTTTACTTGTTTGATGAAGTTATTCTTCATTTGCTTCAATACATCGATATAAGCATCTGTTGTCACAGCGAAAATGAGCGTATCCCATTCGCCTTCAATGGTCTCATATCCCTTAAACACCTGATCGACGAAGCATTCACCTGCCAACGGTCGATGCTTTTCATTCTGAATGCTTGTTGCAATGAATCCGTCACTTTGCCGAACTGCTTCATAAAAAGATGCTGAACGCACCGATTCTCTTCCCGCTATACCTATGGTGCAGCTGAATTGCTTTTTGAGCGATACTGCCAGCTGAATGGATGCAGGGCCTGTTCCGAGCAACAGTACTCGTTGAAATCCGCTCATATGGACCTCTCTTTCCCAAGCTCTAGCGAGCTATGCTTTTTGGTATAATGCAATATCGAACACATCATCCGGACGCAGAATATTGTCGACCATTTTCCACTTGCTGCTGTCGGTTTCTCTCAGTGGATAGTTAAACAATGACTTTAACTGGTTACCGTATCTCATCGCCACCACCACATGATCATTCGTCAATGCGTGCAATTGATCGAGCAGATCATATTTATTGGCAACCGTGGAACTGAAAATGATATGTGTTGCTTTTCTCGTAAAAGCAAGGTCCTGCACCAATGTTTGCTCCAAATGGATGTTCAAGCCCGCACCCAGCTTCTCCACAACCTGCTGCCCGAGTGTAATAGCTTCTGCATCAATATCGATGCCAACCACCTCTGCCCCTGTTCGCTTGGCAATAAACAAAGGTGTCATGGGAAATGACCCCGAGCCTACCAGCAGCACTTTGGAGTCCGAGGTGACATGAAAGCTGCCAAACTCTTTTTCAATACATTCTTCTATATTTCTGAAATAATCCGCGATTTCCACATCTCCGTCTTGCAGCTTCAATGCCCGATATTTCTCCATGACCGCCACACACCGTGCAGATTTATCTCGCAGATCAAGGACCAGCTGGTGCATGCTACCTGATTCCTCTTGAGCGAGTTGTTCCCAGATTCGTTCATTTTGCTTGTCCGTTATAAACGTGGAATAGTCATCAATTAAAGCCTCCAGCTCTGAGCTATGCTGAACCGTATGATCATATCTGCCTGCCAACTCATCGAATTTCTCAGAAAATTCACTCAAGCATGTTTGAAAATCAATCAATGTCTCCATTCCTTTTCCTCCTCTAACTCGTCATAATCATGCATCTATAAATGCTTTGCCCTGGGCCACGATTCCAACCGATCCTTCGATCGTAATTCGTTCAAGCTCTGCTCCATTCCACTCAGCCATCACTTTAATCGCACCACCAGGCTGCTTGATATGCTGAACGATTTCCTTTTGCCTGCTCCATGCCAGATAGGCTCCCACCGAGGCTGTACCTGAACCGCACCCCCTTTCCCAGATCAGACTATCCAGCTGTGGGACAAATATGAGCGGTGCCAGCTCCTCCGATTGGGAGTTGTATAATAAAATGCCAATCAGCTTATCTCCCAAGGTTAAGCCTAATAATCGCGCCAGCGCTTGTGCCCTCTTTCTCATCGTTTCATCAAACGCTTCCACTTCGACGACGATATGGATGAACTCCCGATACCGCACGATCACCATATCCATATCGATTCCCTCATACTTTACGGTTCGTTGTTCAATCTGCTCAGGTATGGGCATCGTGACTTGGCAAAAATATTCATTCTGCTGCTGCTTCACCTGACATCTGATTAATCGATCTGTCCCGGAAACTTCCAAGATGATTTCTGTGAAATCGGTGGATTTCAACTCGTTCTCGGACGCGATATACGCAGCCAAGGCCATGCAAGCATTCCCGCAGAACTCTCCACCGGCCATTTCCAAATGGGCAGCCGCCTCCGGTTTATCCGATCCGCCAATAAACCCCACTTGTTCAGCGTATACGTTGTCATAGGACATAATTTGGGCGGCGATGTGTGAATATGTCTCAGCTGGATGATTCGTCTTCACCAGAACCGTCATATTTTGCGTGGGATTAAACTTGATAAAATCAATCTCCTGTTTCATCGCAGCCGCTACTCCTATTCTTATGATGGAATTAAGCCTGAGCTCACTTAGCTATATAAATTGAAATTAAGAAGATTTACACTTGCCACTCCGATGACAGAACAACCTTCCGATCGCTGTTATCCCCAGATTTTTTTGATTCCCTTTTTCAAAGGGGAAAATCCGGGGATAAAGGCGAGGTGTATGCTTGCGATGCTGCTTTCTTTCAGAAAGCTTTTAGCTCCGCTTCTTCAGGTTTTTTCTGTCCTCTACGTTCATGTAAATGTGTAGATAATTAATAAAAATAATTTTAATAGTAATAATTACGATTAACAGTCGAGAAAAATATAGCACATCCCACTTGGGAGCGTCAACAAATATTTCCATATCAAAAAGTGAGCATTGTGACTGTAATTTCATGCGTAAACGGGAAGGGATCTGACGTATTTGCGTCAACTCAATTTAGCCCAACGTTTGCAATTAGAGATACATCAGTGACGATTAAAAGGTATAACGGATGCCAGCAATGCTTTTGCATATTCATTCTTTGCGTCCGAGAGACAATTCCGTTCAAGCTCCTCCACGATCGTTCCCCGATACAGAAAAAGTACCCGATCACACCGATTCGCCACGGCCTGAAGATCTTGTGCAACAAAGAGATAGGTCATGTTCATTTCATACTGAAATTAAAAAAACGGAAACAGCAAAAAACGGCCACCTGATTGAGGTCACCGTTTTTTGCGTCCATTCGCTATTGTATTAGCATATTATCTTATTAATTAATCATTATTCGCGCATTTACGTAGCAGTTATCGCTTATCCTCCGTTGGACTGCAACTTCTGCAGTGACTCTTCAGCCAGCGCTGCCAGAAGATGTGCGCCAAGCGGCAGTGCCCGTTCGTCCACATCGAATGCAGGATGATGCCATTCGTGCGGACCTGACGTTCCGAGGAAGAGGAACAGTCCCGGAACCTCCTTTTGGTAAAAGGAAAAATCTTCGCCAGCCGGGGAAGGGATCGGTCGAATACTGTTCAACCCAACCTCACTCGCGACCTGCTCAGCCGCAGCAGCCAATGAGGCATCATTGACTACGGCAGGTGGTCCCTGAATCCAGCGCACGGTAGCCCGTGTACCATAGGCTGCTGCGACACCGGCAACCACCTGGTTGAAACGTTCGCGAATCCGGGCGCGCACCTTCTCGTCAAAGGTACGCACGGTGCCGTCCAATATGGCTTCTTCCGGAATAACGTTCCAGGCGGTGCCGCTGTTAATTTTGGTCACACTGATCACGGCACTCTCCTGTGCTCCAACATTACGACTCACGATGGCCTGTAATGCAGTCACAATATGAGATGCCACCACAATCGGGTCAATGCCCGCTTCCGGCACTGCCGCATGGGTTCCGACACCCTCCACTTTAACCACAAAACCATCTGCCGCTGCGAGCAGCGCTCCTTCACGAATACCTACCGTACCGACCTGCAGATCCGGTTTGTTATGCAATCCAAAAATAGACTGAACTTCGGATAGCGCTCCGCTCTGAATAACCTGCCGTGCCCCCGTCGCCTTCTCCTCCGAAGGCTGGAAAATCAAACGAACTTTGCCCGGCAGCCGGGACTCTCGCTGTTTCAACAATCGTGCAGCACCGATCAGAATGGCGGTGTGTGCATCATGACCACAGGCGTGCATTCGGCCAGCGATTTGCGAGGCATACTCCAGCTTCGTTTCTTCCTGGATCGGCAGGGCATCAATATCTGCGCGTAATGCCACTACCGGGCCATTGCCCTGCCCAATTTCAGCGATAAGGCCCGTTCGCAGCGAATATTCATCTGCAATTCGTACCCCTTCCTCCACCAGCCAGCCCCGAATGGCTTCTGTCGTTTCCCGTTCCTCTCCGGATAGCTCGGGGTTACGATGCAAATGTCGCCGAATCGCGGTTAAGTGCTCTGCGAATTCTTCATCCTGCCCAACGTAAAGTTCCTGCTTGCGGCTCTGTTCTTCTTGCTCTGCCTGTTGCTCAGGCTGTTTCAGATCACTGCTCACGATATTGCCTCCTTTTATCATCGTATGTGCCATGTAAGATGGGTTAATATAATACACGGGTCACTTCAACAGGTATGCTCTATATCATATATATGCCTAACCGATCACCGCTTGCGCAGGTGTCGACTCATGTGCAAATTCGCCCAGTCCCTGCTCATCCAGCGCCTCACGCAATAATTCAAATGAACGAATGCGTTTGGCAAAATCACGTGTGGCTGTGGTAACAATCAGTTCATCCACGGCAAAATCCTGCTGGAATTTCACCAGAGCCGAACCAACCGTTTCCTTCGTACCTCTCGTCACACTTGGCTCCAGAATCTCGATCCGATACTTCTCGTTCGATTGCCGTCCGAATTCTTCCGCCTGCTCAACGGAACCAACCGTCAATACCTTGCCATTCTCCAGATGGATCTTGACTAGCATATGTTCACTTGCCAGTCCTTCGGCTTCTTCCGCACTCTCCGCCACAATCAGTGATATAGCGAGGATGGCATATGGCTCCCGTCCAAGTGAGCGGTCGAATTGTTCCCTGTAAGTTCGCAGAGCCTCCAGAGCAACCTCCGTATTGCTATTAATAAACAATGAAAATACATAAGGCAGTCCCAATTCTGCCGCCATGCCTGCGCTATCGATACTTGCTCCAAGCACGTATAGCTCGGCAGGATTTTCGGATACCGGTGCAGCGCTTAAGCCGGCCAAAGGATGTGTTTCATCTTCATGCGGTTCATTATGGATGAACTGCTTTACCTGATTAATTTTCTCCTTCAGTGAAGCGGCCTCCTGAATCCCTTGCTGTAGTGCCTGCGTGGAGCGGGGCAATCCTCCCGGTGCACGTCCAATACCCAGATCAATTCTCCCCGGACCAAGCGCAGAAAGCACATTGAAGTTCTCGGCCACTTTGTAAGGACTATAATGTTGCAGCATCACCCCGCCAGAACCGAGACGAATCCGCTCTGTATGCGCCAGCAAGTGGGAAATGAGTACTTCCGGTGAGGAGCCGGCAACATGACCTGAATCATGATGTTCCGATACCCAGAAACGATGAAATCCAAGCTGTTCAGCCCGCTGAACCAATTCAATCGTATGCCGAAAAGCATCAATCGGCGTCTCCCCTTCATAGATCGGGGTTTGATCCAATATGCCAACACGAATACCCATCCTATTCTCCTCCTTCGATCATGCCGAACCTGACTGAATAAACCCTTCCTGGCTTCCATAATGACTCTATCTATAGCTGCCGCAACAGTTCCCCAAAAGGCTCTGCAAAAGGCGAATGTTCTTCTTTTAACGTAACGACGCTGATCTGCAACGATACACCTGCAACCTCATGTACCTGAATAGGGAACAACTCCTGATCCTGCACTTCCTTTTGCACTGTCAGACCTGGGAGAAACGCAATACCTGCTCCTTGCTTCACCAGCTTCTTCGCCGTTTCCGAATTATCAACGTGATATGTAATATCCGGCGGGTGTTCCAGCGAGTCAAAGGCCCGGTGTATGCGCAGCCAGTCCAGTGAACCACATTCAAAAAAGACCAGCTGCTCATTCCTGATCGCCTCCATGCTGACATGCCCGCGTTCAATAAATGGATGGCCTTTGTACACGTATAGCTGGATTGGATCTTCATAAAAAGCAACTGTACGGATCGCCGGGTGCATAACCTTCCGCACAAAAGCAAGATCGATTTCCTGACCCAGCAGCTTGGCGACGAGTTGGTCCGTCGTCGCTGTAGTCAGTTTGATGTTCACCTCAGGGTAAGCTTCCTTGATTTTGGGCAGAAAGTCGGGAATGACATAGTTGGATACGGATACCGTACTGCCAAGTCGAAGTGCATCGGGCGTCGTACGGCGTTGCTGTATCTTCTGTCTGCCCTTCTGAATCACTTGCAGTACCTGCTGGGCGTAGGGAAGGAACTTTCTCCCCTCTTCCGTGAGCACAATCTGTTTGCCAAGACGGTCAAACAATTTGCAGCCGAGTTCACGTTCAAGGGACTGAATACGAGCGGTGACAGAAGGTTGGGACAAAAAGAGTACCTCGGCAGCCTTATTGAAGCTTCCGTAATGATTGATATATACAAATGCTTCAATGTTCTCAATATTCATAAGCGCCCCCCGATTCCACGTCCGCAGACGTTATCTATATCTATTTATCCAATGAATTTACTTGGTTTTATAATATCGTAATACCATTCTTTTCCAGAGTCAATATCAATTCTTCCAGGGAACGATCCAATCTTGTAGTGATGTCCGCCGAAAGCACATATTTTCCGTCATCAAGTCGATCAATTCCCTGATCAACTGCATATACTCCGCCCAGAATATGTCTTCCGCCAAGTGCTGCCAGAACAGGCTTCAATGCATAATCGATGGCGAGCAGATGGGCAATCGAGCCACCGATGACTAATGGAAGAGCCAGCTTGCCCCGCAGTCCTTCCTGTGGAATCAGATCCAGGAACAGCTTCAGCACGCCAGAGTACGATGCTTTGTATACCGGTGTTGCCACGATGACTGCATCCGCGGCTTCAACAACAGCGAGCGCATCCCGAATGAATGAGCTATCGAACTTGGCCTGCACCAGATCTTCCGCTGGCAGGTCGGCTACATGAATCACCTCAACGGTAATGCCTGCCTCTCTTAATTTACTGCTGCTGTAATCCGTAAGGCCTGTCAGACGCGAACGTTTGGAAGGCGATCCGGCAATAATAACGACATGTGACATCATAATTCCTCCTTGGAATAGCGGTCAAGCCGCTCCATTTACTTTGGGGTCCAGCCGATCGCGGATATCGTCTCCAATCAGATTAACCGCCAGTACAAACATGGTAATTGCCAGTCCCGGGAAGGTACAGATCCACCAGGCAACCGTCAGATAACCTCTCCCTTGCGAGAGCAACGCTCCCCAGTCGGGAATTTCCTTCAACACGCCAAGTCCGAGAAAGCTGAGCCCGGAGCCAGTCAGAATGGAGGTACCCACGCCCAGCGTCGCCATAACCAGCAAAGGTGACAACGAATGAGGCAGTACGTGCTTCCAGAAAATACGGGCATTGGAGCCCCCAAGTGAACGTGTAGCTGTAATAAAAGGCAAACCTTTAACGGACATGACCTGCCCACGCATCACCCGTGCATACCCCGGAATGGAGGATACCGCAACAGCCAGTGCAATGTTAAGCAGTCCAGGCCCCAACGCTGCCGCGACGGATAATGCCAGTAACACGCCTGGAACAGCCATCAGAATATCAACGGCCCGCATGGTGATTGTATCCAAAACCCCTCCGGCATAGCCGGCAATAATGCCAAGGGCACTGCCCACAAGACCACCCACCAGCACCGAGGCAAATCCAATCAGCAGTGAATCCCTGCTGCCATGCACAACCACACTGAAGATATCCCTGCCAAAATAATCGGTCCCAAACAGGTGCGCAGCAGAGGGAGCCTGCAGGATGGCATCCGTCATCATCTGAGTTGGATCATAAGGAGCAATCCATCCCGGCACGATTGCACAAGTGACGGTAAACACCACGACCAGCAAAGCTGCATAAAAGAATAAACGGGATACCGCGAATGAGACGCGGTGACGCAGGGGACGGCGACTCCAGAGGCGTAAACGCCCTGTTCTGGCCGTCCAACCTTTTTCGTCACCCACCAATGGTTTCATGCTCATAAGACTCCTCCTTCCTCACTACGCGTTCAGATGTTTCAGACTGTTCCATCCGTCCTCACGTTCGGACTGCACGCCTAACTCTGGGATCAATGTACGCATAAGAGATATCCACCAATAAATTCAACACGACATAGATAATTGCTGTGAAAAAGACTACGCCCTGCACAACAGGTAGGTCTTTGGCCATCAATGCATCCGCGATAATTCTGCCGATACCCTGTCTGGAGAAGACCGTCTCCACCACGACGGTTCCTGCAAGCAAATCACCAATTAACATGCCAATGACCGTCACCGCAGGAATCAGTGCATTACGCAGCGCATGACCGTACATGATGGTCCGCTGTGAAAGACCTTTTGCTCGTAATGCCACGATAAACGGTTCGTTCACCACTTCCAGCATGCTGTTACGCACCATACGTACGATGAAACCCGCACCGACGAGGCCCAGTGTTGCAGCAGGAAGCACCAATGAACTGAATCCGTCGGAGCCCATCGCCGGGAACCAACCGAGCTGAACCGAGAACAACAGGATCAACAGGATGCCGGTCCAGAAGGTCGGCATGGAGATGCCAAACAATCCAACAAGCCGGGCGATAAAATCAATCACGCCATTACGATGAATGGCAGACAGTACGCCGAGCGTAATGCCAATGGTTATCGCAATGATTGAGCTGAGCGCGGTCAGCGCCAGTGTGGCAGGGAAATGTTCCAGAATTTTGGGCAGCACCGGGTCGGAATTAATCATGGATTTGCCGAAATCCCCACGCAGCATGTCTCCGAAATAGTTGGCAAACTGGATATAAAACGGCTGATCCAGACCGAGCTGAACCCGCAGGTTCTGAATCATCTCGGGTGTTGCCGATGACGGGTCCAGCATAAGCAGGACCGGATCACCCGGCAGCAGATACATGATGCAGTACACCAGCACCGAAGCTCCCAAAATAACCAGAAGCGATGTAGCAAGTCTTGTCAGTATCGTTTGAACCATACCGGGTCGTCTCCTTCCTGTCTGCATAATTGACGTTTCGTGTTATGGCTGAATCCGAACATCGTTGAACAACGGATACCCAAGTGAATCAAACTTGATACCCTGCACCGACTTGGATGCAGCCACCGTATAAGGGAACACGTAGATCGGTAGAATTACAGCCTGCTCGATCAGATATTGTTGAATCTGATTATAGATATCCACGCGTTTATCCTGATCAGTCTCCACCGCTCCCTGTTCGAGCAGTTTATCGATCTTCGGATCAGATAAACCGGATAATGTCGGACGTTCACCTTCTGCACTCGTATGATAGAAGGCATAGAGCGCATTCGGATCAGAATTGACCTGGCTGTTGCCATAGAGATCATAATCCCAGTTCTGATAGATGACCGTAGCAACGTCCTTCGTAATTTCAACTTCAACTGCTATGCCGACCTGCTTGAGCTGCTGCTGAATAATCGCTGCAATGTCGTTACGTTTCTCCCGGTTCGGCGAACCATCCACATAATGCAGAGTCAGCTTCTTACCATCTTTTTCACGAATGCCATCTGCTCCCTTGATCCAACCTTGCTCATCAAGCAGCTGATTGGCCTTGTTAATATCCGGATTGATACTTCCTTCCAGAGAAGCATTATAACCGAGGATTCCCGGAGACAGCGCAGACCACGCTCGTTCGTAGTTGCCCAGATACAGTGTCTTCACGATGGATTCCACATCAACTGCAGATTGCACCGCCTGTCTGACTTTCACATCATCCCAAGGCGCTTTGCGCAGATTGAAGAAGAGGGTATATGGCAAACCAACGGTATTGGCCTGCAACAATTGCTGGTTCGGATCGTTCTTCAGGGCTGCAATATTTTGCGGCGGAACGGTCTCGGCAGCAAGCACCTGCTTACTCTGTACACTGCCGATGCGCGTTGCTTCTTCCGGTACAATTTTGAACGTAATCGTATCAATATGAGGGGCACCTTCATTTTCAACGGTTGCAGGAGCCCAGTTGTAATCCTTGTTTTTGGCGACAACGATATCCGCATTTTCATCCCATTTCACGAAGGTATACGGACCGGTCCCTACCGGATTTTTACCCAGTTGATCGCCATACTTTTTGGCGGCCGTAGGAGATACAATCCCCAGCAGGGCCTGACTCAAGTTACCGAGAAAAGCTTGTGAAGGCTGTTCCAGATTCACCTTAATGGTGTATTCATCAATAACCTCCGAGGAGCTATAAGGTCTAATCAGGGCAAGGGAATTGGCGGCTTTGGTTGCCGGATCGATCACCCGATCCAGATTGAACTTCACAGCTTCCGCGTTAAATGGTGTGCCATCATGGAACTTCACATCTTCACGCAGTTTGAACGTATAACTTTTGCCATCCTCCGATACACTCCACTCCTTGGCGAGCCAAGGTTTGATGGAGCCATCCGGCAGCTGTACCACCAGATTGTCATAGATCGTTCGAATCGCACGTACGGTTACGGCAAGGCCACTTCGATGCGGGTCCAGCGTATCCGGCGAGGTGGCGAGTGCGTAGGTCAGGTTCCCACCTTCTGCTTGCCCAGCCGCCTGCTCCCCACCGGAAGCCTGAACTGCACTGTTCGAGTTACCTGCCGCTCCGCAACCGGATAATACCAGTACCAATACTGCCGCCAATGCCATATATTTCATCCATGAGATAGACCTGTTCATATAGCTTCCCCCTCTGTGTATACAGGTGTCATTGATTCATTGAATTAATGATTTAATGAATTATAGGTTTTTATCTACATAACCTATCCGTTAACTTGGTTTTGCAGCATCATTCGGCACTTTCCGCATATGCAATCTGAATAGTTTATCCAGACGCCTCATTCCTTGACTGTGCCGAATTTCAGCTTCCCAGTTTCTTAAGCCTCGGTTCCCACTTGCTCCCGGGCAGCCGTGTAACGATTCACGGGAATTTGCACACCGAGATTGCCACGCAATGTGTCATGCTCGTATTCGGTGCGATAGATACCACGCTCTTGCAGAATCGGAACAACCAGTTCTACGAAATCGGCCAATCCACTTGGCAGTTCGGAATGAATAATGAATCCATCCGCCGCTTCGGCTTCGAACCATTCCTGGATCTTGTCAGCCACCTGCTCCGGTGTGCCAAGGAATTTGCTCTTCGGTGTAGCTGCCCGCAGGGCTACTTCACGCAGCGTCAATCCTTGCTCTTTGGCATCCCGCTTGATTTTGTCCGTACCACTGCGGAAGCTGTTGCTACCAATGCCATTCAATTCAGGGAATGGTTCATCCAGCGGATATTGGGAGAAGTCATGATGCTCGAAGAAACGTCCCAGGTAGTCCAGCGCTTTATCGATAGTGACCAGGCTGGCAATCTCCTGATATTTCTGTTCTGCTTCTTCTTCTGTCCGTCCAATGATTGGATTGATCCCTGGCAAAATGACGATATCCTGTGTGGAACGTCCGTAGGTTGTTGCGCGGGTTTTGACATCTTTGTAGAAGGCCTGTGCATCCTCAATTGAATCATGTCCTGTAAAAACAGCATCCGCTTCTTTGGCAGCAAGGGTCTTGCCATCTTCTGAAGAACCTGCCTGGAAAATAACCGGCTGCCCCTGCTTTGAACGTGCAATGTTAAGTGGGCCCTGTACGGAGAAGAACTCTCCTTCATGATTGAGTGTGTGCAGCTTGGATGGATCGAAGAAAACGCCACTTTCTTTGTCTCTTACAAAGGCATCGTCTTCCCACGAATCCCACAAGCCCTTGGTCACCTGCAAATATTCGGTTGCAATCCGGTAACGTTCCGGGTGGGTAGGATGGTTGCTTTTACTGTAGTTTTTGGCTGAACCTTCAAGCGGGGATGTAACCACATTCCAGCCAGCGCGGCCGTTACTAATCAGATCAAGGGAACCGAACTGTCTGGCAACTGTGAATGGATCACTATAGGAGGTGGAAAGTGTTCCAACCAGACCGATCCGTGACGTAATGGCGGCCAGGGCGGACAACAAGCTGATTGGCTCAAATCGATTCAAGAAGTGAGGTATGGATTTCTCGGTAATATAAAGACCGTCAGCGATAAAAACGAGATCGAATTTGCCTTCTTCTGCCTTCAACGTCTGGCGTTTGTAAAATTCAAAATTCACACTGGCATCCGATTGAATCTCCGGATGTCTCCAAGTCGTCATGCTGCCTCCGACACCGTGGACAATCGCTCCAAATTTCAAACTGCGCTGAGCCGTCATATTACATTCCGCCTTCCTTGGATTAGGATATATCAAGAAATTTCTAAAGTCCGATCTGATACGGATAACGAAAGAAGAAAATTCAAAAGTTAACTATTCCTATGAGTTTGGTCAGCTTTAATTCCACAAATCTTATCACTGCCCCGCACATCGGTCAACAGCGTTGCTTATAGAACTTTTCTATATAAGGATTGGATATCTAAATAAGAGGATGGATTAGAGCTTTTAAAAGTCTCCGACTGCTGCACACTGATATGACAGCCTTTAGCAGCCGGAAACTGCTTTATCAAGAGATCCGCCACGTCCGGTCAGACTGCTGCTTCATCGGGCTGGGCGAGAAGTTCCGCCAGTTTCTCCAAATCAGGCTCCAGCAATGCTTCATACTTGCCGTCTCCACCCACCTCAATGACTGGTACATGTCGAATCCCATATTTGGCTTCAAGCACGTCCCTCAGCACATCGTTGCCTTGCACTTCGATGTTCTCAAAAGGCTGGTTGCGGGCCGTTAGGAATGCCTTAACCTCCCCGCAGAAATGACAGCCTGTTTTGCTCCAGAGCACTACTTTTTTCGATGTAGAAGACATCGGCATACCTCCTGATTGTTTCATTGTCAGATCGGGGATGGATCACCACCCAGACCATTAATTCCTATCTGTTAAATAAGAATTATGGCTATAAATGTACTCCTCACCTCTTCAAGCGTCAATGGATCTTCCAATAGAATAAACCTATAAGAACATAGAAAGATTAAATTTAAAATTTGAAAAGAGCTCTTCAAGAGCTCTCTAATTCCTGAACCTATCACTAACCATGTTAAAGACCTGTTTGGCAGAACTGGCATAATCGTTAACCTGGTCCGGCCGTTTATCCATAGCCCATCGGAGGGTATCAAAGGCTTTTAACAGCAATACATGCCTCGCCAGATCCAGTTCCTCCACACTCATTCCGTATCCTTCCGAGAACGCTTTCAATTGTTCCGCATCAGGGCCTTCATCACGGAGCTGACACCGCATCAGATGGATGACATCTCCATAGGGCACAACCGTAACTTCGGCACTCCCCCAATCGAGCAGTATTAACTGACCTGTCGGATGAACCATCGTATTTTTTAATGAAATATCACCATGACATAAACCGAATCGGAACTTTTCATCTTGCAATTGCTCGAACCATTGTCGTACAATCCCCAATTCACTCTTCTTGATTACGCCCAACTCAAGCAACGGATCACGCTCTGTCAAACTATCGATGTTATACTGCACATATCCTTTCCAGCTGCCATCTGATCCTGGATGAGGCGGAGAATGGAATGTACCCTGAATGGGATCAATCAGCTCCTCGCCAAAACCGGCCACTTGAATGGAATGTATACGTCTCGCATATTCACCGAGCTTCCTCCAGATGTCAGTCGGGGCTACTTTACTATCCAATCCGTTATCCCCCTCGACAAACGTTTGAATCATATATGCCACCTCATCCTTAACCCCAACGGACAATGTAGATGGCCCTGGAATACCCGTTGCGGCTGCCTGCTCAATACACCATTTCTCTTTGATAAAGGTAGGATAATTAACCTTGTTGTTCATGCGGACCACGACTTTATGACGTTCCGTCTCAACCAAGCACACCTGATTCACAAAACCTTTTCCGATAATCGGGTATGAGGATCTCACTTGTTCCTGAAGAAACTCACCAGCAATAGTTTGGGCTTGTACTACCATGGTGTCTTTCATCGTGTATTCCCCCTATCTCGGTATACTTAAATATGCTTTAGAAAATTGAATTGGTCATAGTGTAAAAGTAAATCGCTAATCTTTCAATCGTTACATCTCATGATTCGTGATATATGTAAAGTTCGGATGCGGAAAGATGTGTAGCGTTACGATACGCTGTACATCATATTCCGCATCATGCTGTCGTGCCGATATACATGGCAGCCGAACCCGGTCATTACAAATCTTCGT
The DNA here is from genome assembly GCF_002750415.1 of Paenibacillus sp. LK1. Classification (NCBI taxonomy): domain Bacteria; kingdom Bacillati; phylum Bacillota; class Bacilli; order Caryophanales; family Paenibacillaceae; genus Paenibacillus; species Paenibacillus sp. LK1. The sequence continues at coordinate 173,606 of NZ_PEII01000009.1, read as the reverse complement.
TCAAGAGCTGGGGAGGAGCAATAATGGGCCAGCCTTCTTCGATCGTACGCAATTGGTTCGCAGATACATGAACGATATGCCCAGACTGCACTCCCCACCGTTCCGCAGCATAAGGGGTTGCAAACCTCCTGCGTTTACTGCCACTAATCTGGTACCATATATCCCGCTCATTCGTCGCGGCAACAATCATACCTTCCTCCAGTGCATCGCGGTTGCTCTGAACGGGTTGAGCGTGAACATGACTTCTTTCCAGGGGCCAGCCTTGTACCTCACCCGCAGATATCAGTGGCTCACCTTCAGGTGCCCCGAGCAGATCCGGTTTCGCAACCAGAACGGGAGAAATGCCGCGTGGAACGGGGATGTTCAGCTTGCGTCGCTGTCCACGCATCAGTCGATAGACATCGCCCTTGATATCAGAGATGTAACATCCCTCCGGGTAAAAGTCCGTGCTGCGTCTCAGCTTATGTGTTACATCGCTGCTGCCCTTGGTGGAAATGCGCTGTCGCAGATCGGGGGAATCTGACTTGCTCTGGGTCGTCTTGTTTTTGTTTTCCTGCTGACTGGTCGACACCTTGGCATACAGCGAGAGCCGGGAAGTATCGGCAACCAGCGCATGAGGATCTCCCCATTTTTGTGTATAAAACTGTTCGTTATCCTTATTCACGACTTCATAATCCTGCTCTCCCAGCGCCTTCATGCTTACACTTCCGTAGTGATGTATGAAGGCATCCCCGGCCACCCCCAGCCTGTATCCCGCTAGCTTCGCTCGGATGATCCAGTCGTCATCTTCAAAATTGCCCACGGCGTAACCTTCATCAAGATAACCTACCCGCTCCAGCAATTCCCGTGAGAACAGCCAGCAAAATCCGACCAGCCTTTCGGTCTCTCGATGTTTCGTGGCATCCGGGCGATTATGTCGAGCAGCAAACGACCACATATCCTCCACTTCCCTGTACGGGACTTCAATCTGCTGATCTCCACCAATGTAATTCGTAACCGGACCCACAACTCCCATCTCGGGATGACTGTCCAGACAGGTCATCATGTTTTCCAGCCAGCCCGGGGTGACCAGTATATCGTTGTTCAGCACGACGATATGTCGCCCCCTCGCCATCATCAGTCCATGATTCACACCGCCAGCGAAACCACGATTCTTATCCAGCGCAGCGACCCTTACCATGCCACCTTTGCGAAGCATGGCTTCCGCCGTGCCATCCTTTGACGCGTTATCCACAACAATAATTTCAAAGGGGGCCGGGGTATGCTTTTCAATACTGGACACACATTGCAAGACATATTCGCGCTGGTTATACGTCGGAATAACAATGCTTACGCCTTCGAATACCAGCCCGAATGAGCTTTCCCCCTGTCGCACGCCCTCATCGTAGCCTCTATGGTAGCCCTGCTTATACAGTTTTGCGTTCTTGGCTGCCCGTTTACCTGAGCCTTGGCGTCTAATCTTCCCACCACTCCGGCTTCGAGCTGCATGCAAAACAACGGTTTCGGATGACGATGCTTTCCGCTGTTTTGAACGTTTGCCTGATGTGCTCATGTTGCTTCCTCCATTTCTCCTCATCCAAATGCGCGTTACGATGAACGTCGCACCAGATCGTCCATTAGAGATGAAGCTCTCCTGTAACCAATTTGTCAGCCAAATGTCCAAAATCTATGGCAACCCGACCCAGCTCACCAGCGATTCGGCGACACAGAATGACGGCCGGAATTCCCGCAGCTACCAGAGCGATATCGAACGAATGCTCCGCAGTTTGCTGCATCACTCTCGGGATATCCGCAACTCCCTCCACTGTACCTATGATGCCTGTGACATGAACGCCGCGGCCGATCAATAACGCCCCAAGCTCCACAGCCTGGCTTCCAATCAGCAGCACCCGACGCCCCTGTACCACAGGCAACAACAGACCCGAATGATGCAGGCTGTAGTTAATCGTGGAACTGGTCAGATTCAGACGGGACCAATCAATGCCGAAATGGCGTAACACTGGAAATAACAGCCCCTGAAAAGTAGGCGCACGCGAGATGGGAACACCGATCCAATCAGCGCCGCGAATGGCTTCCGCGAGCTCAGCGCGGATGTCCGGGGTGGAGCGTGGCACCCCTGCATAAGGCAGAAACGGTGCCAGCTCCTGCACTTGCTCGCCTGGCAGCACCGTATCGGCTGCCAAGGTTAGCAGTTCGCCATCTCCGAGGCGAACGACGGACAGGGGGCGCTGCGCATCCAGCGCCCCCTGGATGTGGCCAGCCATCTCATGAGGGCTGGCCAGCCGGGTTAGGGTGGGCGCATATTGGCGGAATCCCGCCTCGATCAGATCTGCCGCCACGGCAGGCAGAATATGATCAGGCGGGATGTGCTGCGCCACCAGCGCCTCCCCGCCCGCGAACACGCCGTCGCGGAAGCCCTCGGCGTAGCCGCTCTCGGGCGCTGCAGCATGCGCGGCAGCGCTTTCCCGCCCCGCGGGGGCGACACCACCGCGTCGGTGTGTCGCTTGCGGCGGGGCGGTGCCAGCACCGCTGGCAGGCAGCGCCTGTGGCGTGCTGGCTTGCGGTGCTGGCCCGGGCGCACGCTGCGCAGCCGTGCGCTGTTTGGCGCGGGCACCTGGGGCCCGCCCGCCCCGCGGCGCAGCATGCCCGCGGCCTGCAACTGCGCGCTTGCCCGTTTTGGCTCGCGCCCCTTTACGGCCACGGCTCACGCCTGTACGCTCGCCTGCTTTCACGCGGGTGCCTGAAATGCCACGCCCTTCGCCTATTTTCGCTCCCGTTCTGGTTCGTGTTCCAGCGCTCGCACGTCTTGCGCCGGTGCGCCCGTTGGCTTTGCCTTTCGGTTCTGCAAGAAGCTTGCGCTCTATTCCTGTGAGTTCCACATTCCCCTGCTTCGCGCCTTGGTTTCCCCATTCGTGATTCGAACTTGCTTTGGGCTGCACTCCCACAGATACGTACAAGGAGCCGGCATGACCGCCCAGTGTCTTCTTTCTGCCCAAGTCGCTGCGTTTTGCTACTCTCACGGCATTCCCTCCCTTGGCATGCACGAGGAGTGCCGCCGCTGCACAAAGCGCCGGAGCATTCTTCCGGCTCCGGCGCAAGTTTTTCTGCTCTCATGGGACCTCTCACAGCGGCAGCATCAGGCGCATATATTTTAGGGCAGTTGACCCTTCATGCGGATGGCTGCTTCCTGAAGCGATTGGAACGTCCCGGCATCACTCCAATATTTTTGCAAAATATCGTATTCCAGTCCTCCAGCTGCTGCATAATGATTGTTCACGTCCGTAATTTCGAGTTCGCCGCGTGCAGAAGGTGTAATGTTCTGAATGAGGTTGAAGACATGGTCATCATACATATATATGCCAGTAACACAATAAGAGGTCTTCGGATCACTCGGTTTTTCCTCAATGTATGAGATTCGTTCCGGATGCTGCGGATCAAACACCGGTACCCCATACCGCCGTGCATCGTCCACTTCTTTGAGCAAGACACGAGCTGTACCCGCAGACTGCTGCATATACCGATCCACGTAAGGCTTCAAATCGTCGCTAAACAGATTGTCTCCCAGAAGCACAACGAATTTCTCTCCAGGAAGGATAAACGACGTCGCCAGATCTAATGCTTCAGCAATTCCGCCTGCCTTTTCCTGAATCCGATACGTCAGCTTGACGCCATGATCTGCTCCACCACCCAAATACTCCGTGTATAACCCAGCGGAATGTTTGTTGATCACGATCAATATCTCTTCAATGCCTGCCTGGCGGAGTCTGTCGATGCCATACATAATCATCGGATGCTTGCCGACTGGAATCAGATGCTTGTTAATCAGCCGGGTGAGAGGATACAGTCGTGTTCCTGTTCCGCCAGCAAGAATTACACCTTTCATTCCACTATCCCTCCTTCATCAGATGTCTCAATATATTTAAGGGGATCGACATGCCATTTGTTGATAAAAATGGATCGATTGCGCTCAAGCAACTGTTTCCATGCTACAGGATCGGTCTTCAGGAAACTCGCGCTGCCGCGATGATGTACCAAGACATCCCCGCATACCAGCAAACGATACCCTTTCTGGCAGGCCCGGTAGCAATAATCGTCATCTTCATAGTGTCCCGGCGAATAGACTTCGTCAAGCACACCAATGTCCTCCATCACGCTTCGCCGTATGAGCATACATAAGCCGACGATCCGTCTGAGTTTCTTCCATCTGGAAGAATCGACTATATTGTTGGCAGCAGCCAGTTCCTGAAAATGTTCCATGTCCCGGAACTCAAGCTCCACCTGCTGGATACCACTTGCGTAGTTGGTCACCGGACCTGTAATACCAATGTTTACATCACTGTAGAGTGCTGCCCGCAGATTATCGAGCCAACGGGTGGTAACTGTAACATCATTATTCAGCAGCAACAGTTCATCACCACAGGCTGCGCGGAGCCCGGCATTGCAAGCCGCCGGGAAACCCCGATTGTCCGGTAACCGGACAAAGCGAATTCGTTCCTGGGCACAATACGCTGCCGTTCCATCAACCGAGCCATTATCCACTACGATGATTTCATAAGCTGTATGATGATCGGTATATTTTCGAATGGCATCGATACATGGCTTCAGCAAATCCAACCCATTGTACGTCGGAATAATAATACTCGTCAGTGTCATCTGGCGTTCCTCCTGTAGGCCACTTCAGCACGGGATATGGATCGGGCTTGTGACTTATTTCCGCCCATATCCAGCCAGGTTGCAATCGCCTCCAGATGATCGCCAATGATCAATCTGGCGACTTCGTTGCCACTGCCCGTATTGGTGGAACGCAGGCGATTGGAACGAATGACATCCACCTGACTGGGTGCAGTCACTCTTAATCCGTGCTGGATGGCTAGACTTTGCGCCTTGGGAGGAACGGCCAGCGCCTCCGGTTTTACGATCTGGATCATATTACGCGAAAGGGCATGAGGTACGGCCGTCAACGAATTAGAACCCAGATCCGAACGATTAAGCACATGGTTGAGATATGCCTTGATGCGGCTCACTTCATCCTGGCGAGCAAATGGAGGCAAAAGGGATGAAAGATTGTTCAGCGCCACATCATCTCCCCGGTCAACCGCATATAGAAATGGGGCGAGCTGCTCTGCCGGGACGACCATATCCCCATCCACAAAGAGAAGGGTCTCTGCCTCCGTCATCTTGGCCCCCAAGGCGCGGCCCACATCATGTCCCGCCCGGTCAGGTTCATAGACCAGCGTGATACCAGGCTGTTCAAGCACCTGTGTCAGACTGTTGTCCGTTGTTCCATTCAATACCACAACGATATCCGTCAGGGGTAACCGTTTCAGTTGTACAAGCACTTGCCCCAGCGTGAGTTCCTCATTGCATGCACAGACGACTGCAGCGGCAGGTTTTCTCAGGGCAAGTGGAACGATATTTAATGAACGCCCTGCAGCATGAGCATAACCCTGCATGAATGCTTTCCCTGCGTGCATTGCAGCAGAATATCCCCTTAGCTCCACTGAGATCGCAGCCTCATGTTCCTGCCATGTTGAACGTGCATGTTGTTCAATCGATTGCTCATTTTCAAACGCCTTGCGTCCTGCCCGTTGCCCTGCGCGGAATGCTTCATGCAATACGGAGCTGTTCGTAGCAGACCTGCTCGCTGTCGAACTCTTTAGCGGCGATTTAATCAGGCTCTTCCTGCCCATTGTTCTGATTCTGTTCCTTGTTGTTTGTCTGCCTGCTGTCCGTTGACGACGGATACGCCCTGAACGCTCCTTCATTTCCTCACCTCCAGCATGTTGTATCTTTTGACGAGGTTTCTTGCTTGTTTTAGGCAACATGCTCACCTCGTCAGGCTACGAACACGCTGCAGATCGGAATGTCCTCCGCGTGGTCCAAGCGTATCGGTTATCCACCTGATCGCTGTCAGATGATCATTCCATACTACTTGACTGAGCGGGTCCGGTCCTTTTCGTTTCTTGACTCGAACTGCGTTCATTTTACCTACAGGCACATGATGAACGGCACGCACCTTTAACCCGCTGGTAACCGCCTTTGCATGTGCCAACGGTGGAATCTCCAGTGTGTCCGTACCAATCACTTCAAGTGCCCTGCGACTTAATGCATGCGGAATGGCTGTCATGGAAGTTCCTTGCAGATCAGGTCTAGCAAGCATGCTGTTCAGCACATGTTTGGCTTCTACCACAGGGTGAACAGGGATACGCGCCACCGGTCCGTTATAATCATTAAGCGCCACATCCGTCCCATCCAGAATCGCTCGCACATAAGGCGCGAGATGTTCTGCCGGAATTGGGATGTCTGCATCCGTGAACAACAGCACCCTGCCACGAGCTGCCGCTGCACCGATTCTTCTGCCTCCATCATGTCCCAAAGCCTCGGCATAACGAAGCACCTGTGCCCCCGCCTTTTTTGCCGCTGCTGCCGTCCCATCTGTGGAACCATTCACAATAACAAGCACTTCAGCATCACGGCATATCCGCAGCGCCTGACGAACGACTGCACCAATGGTTCGCTCTTCATTCATGGCAGGTATAATGACCGAAAGCAGTGGGTTATGCGAGTCCGTCGAACCTTGTGCGAGTGTCTCTCTCATCGCATGCTCAGCTCCGAATGCTGGCAATTCCGTTTGCTCCACGGGTGGAATCACGTACTTGTAGGCCTTTGTACCCTTTTTGTAAGCAGATTTCAAACGACGCTTCTTTAATTGCGCTTTTCTTTGTACCAGCTTCGATTTGGCTGCATAAAAAGCTGTATTGCCGCGTTTTTGCAACACAGTCACCTCCCGGGTGTACATCAATGCCATGCAAAGGGAGTACACGTTATTCTATGTATTCATGGAGCAGTGGAAACGGCGTATGTCCTTGAACTGAGCAGGTTCTGTCTGCTACCAGGATCAGTCAATCCATTTATTTAGACATGATTCGTCAAAAAATGCGAAATATGCTACGGCTTCCCTACTTCAGACACAATTTTAAAAAAAATTTAAAATTGCATCTTTTCCAAACTTTTACATTGTGATAGTATACGTTGCAAGCAGTAGATTTACAAAAAAATCCTAGCAAGGAACAAACGTTCTCTCTAATTGCTTTTTTATTCCTGTTAATTGACCTAAGGTTAATTTATGCATACAGGATGATACAGGAGACCGTATTTGCTCTGTTACATGTACTTTGAGAGGAGTGATGCCGTTCAATACGTAATTCAGGCTTTATTATGTGAACCCGGAACGAACACCCCGGCTCCGTAAGAACATCTTCTGCTTCGCAAGTGGACAAGACCCCTGGCTTCTGAGAGAGGAAAAACAATAAACGATTAAGCCTCATGGCTGAACCGAATAAACGGTACTCCTTTGTCAAGTCCCACCACAGACATACAGGCTCTGCCGACTTTGTTCTTTATCGTTTCTTGTCATATTCCACGTTTCAGATTCAGCCCCCACACTCCGCGCTGCCCAAGTTGCAGACGGAACTCCAACCGAGATTGGCATAATCATTTGTTATTCAAAAAATCATATTGAGAATGGGAGAGTTTATTATGAAATTTGCTAAAGTTATGCCAACAATTCTTGGAGGAGCTCTTTTGCTCGCTTCCGTATCTTCTGCTGCTGCAGCTCCATTGTCTGATCAGTCCATTCTATTGCAGGCCCCTTATGCCTCTGAGGAGGGTATCCAGTTGAACAGCGGCTCTGACGAAACAATCTTCAATTTCCTTGGACAACAGGAACAATTCCTGAACTCCGATGTGAAATCCCAACTCAAAATTATTAAAAGAACTACAGACACCTCTGGTGTACGACACTTCCGCCTGAAACAGTACATTAAAGGAATTCCAGTGTACGGTGCCGAGCAAACGATCCACTTAGACAAGACTGGCCAGGTTTCATCCGCACTTGGTGATCTTCCACCGGTTGAAGAACAAGCTATCCCTAATGACGGTGTCGCTGAAATCAGCGCAGAAGATGCGATCAAGATCGCATCCGAAGAAGCCACTTCCCGCGTTGGAGAACTTGGCGAACCACAGAAAACCCCTGAAGCGGAACTAAACATTTACCACAATGAGGAAGATGACCAAACCTACCTTGTTTACATTACCGAAGTCAATGTGCTGGACCCCGCCCCGTTACGTACTAAATATTTCGTGAATGCCGTTGACGGCAGTATCGTATCTCAATATGACCTCATCAATTTCGCAACAGGAACAGGTACAGGTGTACTTGGTGATACCAAAACCCTTACAACCACCCAATCCGGCAGTAGCTTCCAACTGAAAGATACCACTCGCGGTAATGGCATTGAAACTTACACTGCAAACAATGGCTCTTCCATTCCAGGTACGCTCCTGACAGATTCAGATAACGTATGGACTGATCGTGCTGGCGTAGATGCTCACGCCCATGCTGCTGCCACGTATGATTTCTACAAAAGCAAATTCAACCGCAACGGTATCAATGGCAACGGTTTGCTAATTAAATCTACGGTGCATTACGGCTCCAACTACAATAATGCCTTCTGGAACGGAGTACAGATTGTATTTGGTGACGGTGATGGAACGACTTTCCGCTCCCTATCTGGTGATCTAGATGTAGTAGGCCACGAATTGACACACGGTGTCATTGAGTACACAGCCAATCTGGAGTACCGCAATGAGCCAGGCGCATTAAATGAAGCCTTCGCTGATATTTTCGGAAATACCATTCAAAGCAAAAACTGGTTGCTTGGCGACGATGTATACACTCCTAACATTGCAGGTGATGCACTGCGCTCCCTGTCCAATCCTACACTCTATGGACAACCTGACAAATACAGTGATCGTTATACCGGAACATCCGACAACGGTGGTGTTCATATCAACAGCGGTATCATCAACAAAGCCTACTATCTTGCAGCCCAAGGCGGCACACATAATGGTGTGACTGTAACTGGAATCGGGCGTGATAAAGCCATTCAGATTTTCTACAGCACACTTGTGAACTATCTGACGCCTACATCCAAATTCGCCGCTGCCAAAACAGCGACAATCCATGCCGCTAAAGATCTGTACGGAGCAACTTCTGCTGAAGCTACTGCAATTACCAAAGCTTATCAAGCTGTAGGATTGTAAGAATCATTCGTTGTTGAACTCATATTCAATCGTTCAGGCACCCCTCATCGTCCGAACGGATCAAGCTTATATATGAAAAAAAGCGGTGTCCCGGACATATCCGGGAACCGCTTTTGTCTATTTAAACATGTGAAATCCATTCCTCTACAGTTATCTTGAATGAAGACACATGATCTCCCATTTTTACTTCGAAGGCCCAGCAGCAATCCATGACAACAATCCGTAGGTGTGTGTGGAGCCCGCAGTACGTGACACTTCCAGCACGGCTTCATCCTCACTCTGGGAGAGGAGTGACACCTGGAATCCCCGATCATTACACATAGCTACAATCACATAATGCTCGGAAATAAAAGACTCCTCAAAAGCTACCGTTACTTCCACGCACTGTTCATTCTCAGGCAATATAAAGGCTTCCATACCGAACTGCTGCACCACAGGCTGACGGCTGACACTTCGTACAGGCTGGAATGACAGGTGTTCAGGACCCACAGCTCCATGCTGTAACTGGCTGCTTCCAACTGCTCCATCACTCAAATGCTCCTGCTTAACTGCTTGCTCCCTCAGCTTGAACTCCTTATTTCCATCGATCTCATGTGAAAATTCAAGCTGTGGTAGCGGTAGCTGTGGCTGGACCGTGCCAGCTGTCGTCAATGAATCTCCAAGCTGGTTAGCTTGCGATGGATGCTCTTGTTGTTGCCCCAGCTCCTGACCCGACGTCTGGATAAACTGCGTTTCCTTCAGATCGACACTTGAGTGTTCCACGACAATTGCCGGCTGTGATGGCGGTACAGCCTCACTTCCTGTTTGAAGCAATACCTCTTGTTTTTTGATCGCTGCCAGCTGTTCGAGCGTTTCTCCACTGAACTGACGAATCGCATTCCATATCTCTTCGCTCAAATGGGCCGGACCTACAATTCCCGCATTCAAGTGATTGGAGGTAATGCTTTGTTCACTCAGTTTGCTGCCGGTTACACTGCCGTCGGCCAATTTGGCACTGGTGACGGACCCATTTTGCAGATGAACCCCGCTTACTGCTTCCTCTTCCAGATGGGTTGTGCGAATACTGCGTTCCTGAATATGATCAGCAAGAATCGTTCCATCCTGAATATGCCGAGATTGCACACTTTTGTCTGCTATGTGGATTGCCGATACCGCACCTTCAAGCAATTTATTACCGTTTACACTGCCGTCAGCCAATTTGGCACTTGTTATGGAACCATTGTGCAGATGAATCGAACTGACTGATTCCGCTTTGAGGTGGGAGATTCCAATGCTACGCTCTTGAATATGGTCAGCATGGATGGCTCTCTCTTGGATATGACGGGATTGCACACTTCCATTGGCAATATGGACATCCGACACCGCATCTTCAAGCAGTTTGCTGCTGCTCACACTGCCATCGGCCAGTTTGGCACTCGTTACGGACCCATTTTGCAGATGAACTGCACTTATTGCTTCCTCCTCCAGATGGGACGTACCAATGCTATGCTCCTGAATATGATCAGCAAGAATCGCTCCTGCCTGGATATGGCGAGTTTGCACACTTTCCGATGCGATATGGCTCCCCAATACAGCATCTTCGAGCAATTTGCTGCCGCTAATGCTACCGTCAGCCAATTTGGCACTTGTTACGGACCCATTTTGCAGATGAACCGCACTTACCGCTTCCTCCTCCAGATGGGCTGTGCCTATGCTTCGCTCCTGAATATGACCAGCATGAATAGCTCCTGCCTGAATATGCCCGGATTGTACACTTTCCGATGCGATATGAATCCCGGATACCGTACCTTCGAGTAACTTGCTGCCATTTATACTGCCATCCGCCAGTTTGGCACTCGTTACAGATCCATTTTGCAAATGAATGGCACTTACCGATTCCTCTTCCAAATGTGCTGTGCCGATGCTCCGCTCTTGAATATGATTAGCAAGAATTGTTCCCTCTTGAATATGACGGGATTGCACACTATCGTCTGCAATGTGGATATCCGATACTGCTCCTTCAAGCAACTTGCTGCCGGTTACACTGCCGTCGGCCAACTTCGTACTTGTTACAGATCCATTTTGCAGATGAATGGCACTTACTGCTTCCTGTTCCAAGTGAAGCATGCCAATGCTGTGCTCCTGAATATGGTCAGCAAGGATTACTCCTGCCTGAATATGGCGGGATTGCACACTTTCAGAGGCGATATGGATTCCCGACACCGCATCTTCGAGCAACTTGCTGCCGGTTACACTGCCGTCGGCCAGTTTGGCACTGATGACAGACCCATTTTGCAGGTGAATCGCACTTACTGCTTCCTCCTCCAGATGGGTTGTGCCGATGCTCCGCTCCTGAATATGGTCAGCATGAATGGCGTCTGCCTGAATATGCTCGGATTGCACGCTTTCGGACGCAATATGAATTCCCGATACGGTTCCTTCAAGCAATTTGCTGCCGTTTATACTGCCATCCGCCAGTTTGGCACTGGTTACAGATCCATTTTGCAAATGAACCGCACTCACAGACTCCTCATCCAGATGAACTGAGCCAATACTGCCCTCTTGAATATGATCAGCAAGGATTGCTCCTTCTTGGATATGACGGGTTTGCACACTTTCATTGGCAATGTGAGTAGCCGATACGGTTCCTGCGGCTAATTTGCTGCCATCCACACTACCCGTTGCTAGTTTGGAGCGTGTTACAGATTCATCCTGCAAAATAATCGTACTTACCGCTTCTTCTTCCAGATGAGACGTTCCGATGCTGCGTTCATGGATATGATGAGGAAGAATCTCACCATCTTGAATATGACGGGAATGCACCGCTCCTTGCTGCAGGTGAACAGCACTTGTCGACTCTGCCTGAAGATGCAAACCACTAATCAAACCTGGCTGAAGATGAGCCGCTGTAATGGATAAAGGTGCCAGATGGTCTGTTTCAACAGATCCAGGTGCCAAGTGATGCGATGTGACCACCTGTTCAGCAATATGCTCCTCATGAATGATGTCTGCCTTCAGATGCTGTGAGCTCACTACTTGAGTTCCCAAATGGTCAGATTTCACGCTGCCTTCAGCCAGATGGACGGATTGTACAACGGATGGCTGCAAGTGCTCGCTACCTACAGCGGCCTGTTGTAGTTCTGTTCCGGATACCGAGTCTGCTGTCAAATGGTCCGCACTTATGGAGCCATGCCGAAGTTTGTTGCCAGTAATACTGCCATCAGCGAATAATTCCGGTGAGCGTATTTCTTCCGACAAATGTTCCAGAGAAACGGCATGCTGCTTCAGGTGATACCCGCGAATGGTTCCTGATGGAATATGTTTGGCGTTAATACTCTCTGCCATAATCTTGGAAGAAGTCACGCTGCCGTCTGCCAGTTTAGCTGACGTGACAGCAAAATCCGCCAGTTTATCTGTGGCAACACTCTCTGGTGAAAGCTTGGGGGAGGTAACCGCATGATCTGTTAGATGAGGCGGAAAAATGGACCCGCCAGCCAGCTGGGCTGAAGTTACACTATCAATAGCCAATTTATCTGTTGTGACCGCGGCCCGTGCAATCGCATCCGTTTCAACACTGCCCGGCTGAAGATGAGGTACACCTACGGCATGTTCTGTCAGATGTTCCGATTTCACTGCATAAGGTCTCAGGGCCTCGGAACCCACGCTGCCTGGAGCCAGATGTGTCCCTGTGACTCCACCACTCGCAAGATGCGAGGATATAACACTTCCCGGGGCAAGCGCTCTGCTACTCACCGATGCCGTTCCAAGCTTTTCTGTTGTCACACTTCCATCCGCGAGTTTAACGTCTGTAACGGCAGCATCCTGCAATTCATACGTACCCACGGCCGACTCTGCAAGATGCCGCTCAGACACCACATCGTCTGCAAGAGCGTCTCCGGACACACTTCCGGTAGATAGATGAGTTGCCTCGATGCTTCCACTTGCGATGTGAATGGAATGAATTGCGGAATTGTCCACATGTACCGGCGTAATTCCCCGATTCGCAATGTGTTCCGCACGAATGGACCCTTTGGCAAGATGTTTACCCTGTACGGCTTCATCCGCAATTTTGGAAGAAATGACGCTCTGATCAGAGATCTTGGATGCCGTAATGGACTGCTCCAGCAATTTTGCTGTTCCAACAGACTGGTCTGCCAGTTTGCTGCTGGTTACTGCGCCTTCTGTCAAATGCTCACTGCCCACTTCTCCATTGCCAATCTGCTCCTTGCCAACGGAATGAGCTCGAATCTGGCTTGAACCAATTGAACCGTCCAGTAGATGTCTTCCACTTAATGAACCCTCAGCTAAATGTCTTGTTTGTATGGATCCATCCTCTATCTGGTCACTTCCAATACTGCCATTTAATAGTTGTGAACGACCGACAGACCCTTCTGCCAGATGTGTCTGTTTAACAGCACCTGCCTGAATATGGTGAGACTCAATGGAGTGTTCTTCGATTTTGCTGCCTGTGACAGCAGCTTCTCGAATTTTGGATGTAGTCACTGCATCATCAGCCAGTTTGGAAGTATTCACAGCTCCTCCCGTGAGATGCCTTGTGTCCACGCCGCTAATCGCGATCTTGTCTCCAGTTACGGCATGATTCTTGATTAATTCTTCCGTTACCAGCATGCGGCTGAGATGTCTTGTGCTGATGGAACCGTCGGCAATTTTGGCCGAATCGATGACCTGGTTGCCAAGCTTCTGAGAAGTAATACTGCCATCTCTGATTTTCTCACCTGCAATAGAAGCATTACGTATTTTGTGACCAGATACAGAGCCGTCAATCAGGTGCTCCTCAGATACAGACGCTTCTGCAAGTTTTGCTGAAACAATGGCCCCGTCTGCAATGTGAATGCTGGTCACCGCATAATCCTGCAATGCTTCACTGCCGACCGCATCCGGTTTCAGCTTTGAGGCATCCACAGAGAAAGGAGCCAGTTTGCTCTCTGTAACAGCAAATTCACTCAAGTCGTCCGTGTAGATGTAGTGTCCGGTATGACCCGGCATCTGGTTCTGGTTCAGGATCTGCAGCCGGTCCTTGCTTATCTCCTGTTTGTTGATGTCCTGCTCTTCTTCCAGAGCAGGCGGAGCCACGCTGCTAACCTGAATCTGCTTTTCCAGGATATCTTGCGTCTCGACGACTTTCTCGCTATCAAACTCTACGGGTTCCGGCTTGATCGATTTGGTTACGATCTCCAGGTCTTCCAGCTCGTTCGTTGAAGCAGGTAGCTCCATTGATTCGGATAGGAATTCTTCTGATGCCTGAATGGCCTTCGAATTCCGTTTATTTGTATTCAAGCGTTCTTCCCTATTCGAAGTGAAACCCGAGTCCATTGTGTCTGACCGTCGATTGGTCAGATCCAGTTCCTTAAATTTAGGACTCACATGCCGCAGTTTTGGCGTAGGAACCTTCTTATTGCCCTTTTTACTCATGCAGCTAGCTCCTTCCTCTAACGTTCGTCTCCGGCATCATATGCGTCAGTATGGGCATCTGCCACTGTAATTCCTGACTTTAGTGGGTTACATTTCATCGCTGCACAAGCTTCAAGGCATGAATAATTGAGCTGTCCCTACTGAAATAGGCTGTACCCGTTCACTTATGTAAGGCGGCTGTCCACGCCCCTGCTCCCGAGATGTCATACGATATCCTGTAAGCCATTTGCATAAATCCATATGATGCAAAGGAGCTGCTAGGAGAACTCGTTGATGCATATCGAAGCATCATGAATCCGGTCTGCGTTATCGTGATGTCCAACCATGCGGTGACAGGCCGGCATTCCATGGATGGACGATCTATGGTCGCGATAACATTGAAGGAGGAACGGTCATGCTACAAGAAACGATCGGTATTATGTTCGATTCACGCATGTACCGGGGGATACCAGCTGGGAGGACGGGTCAGGAATCACTTGCGAATGTTGAACAGGCAGCGGCCTGTTATGGATTAACCCCTTGTTTTTTGCGGCTGGAGGACGTGGATGCGGATACCAAAACCTGTATTGCTTATGTAAAAAAAGAGGGCATGTACGTTCGTCAAAGAATGCCCTTGCCCTCCGTTATTCATAACCGGGCTCTCCAGCTTCGCCGTTCGGAGCAGCATCAGGTAACCAAACTATTGTTGCAGGGCATACAGGTATACAATGTACGCAATCGATACCGCAAAGACCACATTCACGAGATGCTTTATCAGGACCCCGGTCTCAGGCAGCACCTCCCCCGTGCGGTCAAGGCTACACCTGAGTCTTTGGCATATATGATGGAAAATTACGATGATCTGGTGATCAAGCCTTGCAGCGGAAGCATCGGTCACGGCATTATGCGGATATTTGAAAAGGATGGTCAGTGGAAACTGACATGTGAGACAAGGACTTCACGCAAGGGATGGGCCACCTTTCGACTGAATAAGGGACAACTGCCATCAGCCACCCTGCGCCGTATTTTCCGGCATGCCTATCTCATTGAAGAGCGGATACCTCTGGTCCGTTATGAAGGAAGACCCGTAGATCTGCGGGTATCCGTGCAGCGTGGAAGCGACGGTTTGTGGGGGATCACGGGCATATTCGCTAAGGTGGCTCCGGCTCATACGTTTGTTACCAATATCGCCCAAGGTAGCAAAGTCATGACGCTGGCTGAAGCCCTTGACTTGCAGGCAACCGATTGGCATGCACTTGAACTGGAGGCCAGAATCCGATCTGTCGGGCTCCGAATCGCACGGACGCTGGCTTCCAGCCTGCCTCATCTTGCGGACCTTGGACTTGATCTGGGGATAACAGCGAAGGGCCAGATTTATTTTATCGAATGCAACGGAAGGGATCAGCGCTACGGTTTCCGGAAGGCCGGAATGACGGAGACTTGGAAAGCCAGCTACCGGCAACCGATGGCTTATGGACGTCTGCTTCTGGAGCAGAATTCGCGCATACCGCGGCAGCCCCAGACGTATGATCGTGGCCTATATTGATTTCGTGGGCATTCTGTGTCAATATTATGCAGAACGGCCGGTCCTGCCGGCCTTGAAGTTCGCACTAACCCTAAGGGGGATATTCATGGCAAAAACGCTGTTGCGGTTAATGACCGAGCTTTCTTCTCGCAAATGGATCTCCCGGACTGTGGGAGCCTTCTCCAAGAGCCGGGGAAGCAAGGCATTTATCCCTTATTTTGTCCGGACCTACGACATCCCTGTTCAGGAAGCTGAGAAAGACTGGAAGGAATATCGTTCTTTGAATGATTTCTTTACCCGTAAACTTAAACCGGGCATGCGCCCGCTTGAACTTTCAGAACATGCTCTGATCAGTCCGGTAGATGCCAAAATTACGGCAGCCGGTCCTGTATCTGCTGGAACGCTCCTGAATGTTAAGGGACAAAATTATACACTTGCTGAATTATTAAACCACTCGCCACATCTGGAGAAGTACAAGCACGGTTATGCCTTTGTCCTGTATCTCAGCCCACGCGACTATCATCGCATTCATGCGCCTGTTAGCGGTCGCCGCATTGAGAGTGAACATATTAAGGGCAAGGTATATCCTGTAAATGATTTTGGTCTGACCCATATGAAATCGGTGCTGAGTCGCAACGAAAGGCTCATTACGTATATTGCTCATGACTTTGGAGAAGTTGCTGTCGTGAAAGTAGGCGCAATGAATGTGAGCAGCATACAGTACGCTGGTGCAGATGTAAGTTCATGGGCACAAGGCGATGATCTCGCATATTTTGAATTCGGTTCCACCGTCGTACTGTTAACGCAGAGCGGCACATTCGAACCGAAACCAGGCTTGCAGCCTGGCGACTCCGTCAAAATGGGAGAGTTGCTCGGTCGATTAAAACCAATCCATTGAGCAATGCGCAGATGATTCCTGAATAACAGGAGTCATCTTTTTTAATTTCCGATCTAAAGAAAGAGATTACACAGAACTTTGGCCTATATAAAAAATATAAAAAGGTACTCACAGCCGGAACACCTTTTTAGGGTAAAGTGTCCAGGCTATGAGTACCTTTTGCTAATCAGAGAATTCGATTATCCGCTTCAGAGCTATG
This sequence comes from Paenibacillus sp. LK1, assembly GCF_002750415.1. Classification (NCBI taxonomy): domain Bacteria; kingdom Bacillati; phylum Bacillota; class Bacilli; order Caryophanales; family Paenibacillaceae; genus Paenibacillus; species Paenibacillus sp. LK1. The sequence goes on along the minus strand of NZ_PEII01000009.1, from coordinate 156,488 downwards.
TAGAAGTGGATGATTACCGTTCCCATTCCATGTATACATGCAATACGAAGCTAAGCTTCGTCATATTGGTTTTCAGACCATTCCTTAAAACCATACGTCCTGCATTTCCTCTGCCGGTTTGGAGCGGCGCAGGCGGTTCCGGAAAATATTAAAGCCCTTAATAGAGCATCCCCGGTTGCGGACCCGACGTTTTCCGTTCATCACAAGTTCCCCTTTCGTCTGGAATGCTACATACTTACCCCTGCTTTCCAGCTTTGAAACGTTGCCATATTCTTCCGGTCAGAGAGAAGTCCTATCGAATCTCGGACGGACTTTTGCCGGTGTACTGCTTGAACTGACGACTGAAGAAAAAGATATCGCGGTACCCAAGGGCATCTGCCACTTCGGTCACATTCATGCCAGTGTGCACTAACAGATGCTCGGCCCGCTCAATGCGCATGCGAATGATATAGGATTGCACGGACGAACCAATCAATTCCTTGAACTTAATCGAGAAGTATCGAGGCGATAATCCAGCCCTTGCCGCGAGGTCTTCCACGCGATGTGTTATCCCCGGATGCTGACGTACATAGTTAGCAACCTCCTGGATGACATCAGACAACTGGTTGCTCACCTTTTTCTCCACAGGAGATTCCGTGTCCGCGCGCAGCAAATGAATCATCAGCTGTTTCAGAATCAGTCGGCTCTCCTCATCCCGCCCATATACATCGGATAGAAACAGTCTTACATACCGAGCCAGCAAATGCTCGAATTCCACCGTTTCCAGTACCTCACGATAGGACTGGGGAACATCATTAACGGGTATATCTACATCAAAATGAATATACGTAAGTACCAACGGTTTTTGCTTATTATGTGTTGCAGTAGGATGATCGCCTGGCCTGAACAGAAAACAACTACCCTTGCCAACTTCATACGACCGGTCATTCAGCACAACGGTCCCTTCACCACTCCATACATAAAATAAGTCATAGTTTTGCATCGGTTTTTCCCGCTTCTGCCACTTCCATCCCGGTTCGCAGACAATTTTGGCGACGGCGGGCAAAATAACAAAAGATGACGGCGATGCCTGCAGCATGTCGCCACTCCCCCTTGAAAGTTAATCTCTTTTGCATACTGCATCAAAAATGATGAGATATGTGTTTATATATAATTTCTGCTCCTGCTGGAGCGAAACGCCTTATCCCATTATACAGCGGAATTCACCGAAACGAAAATGTGCACTTCTCCCATGCTAACCGCATTCTTCTTATCCCCTCTTGAATCTCCCCTTTCTCCAGATGTGCAAAGCCAAAACACACAGCCGGATGACCTGAAGTCAGCCGATAACGCCCCGCATCGCGGAACAGGACACCTTCTTCCTGAGCCAGTGCCTTGAACCGCTCGTAACTGTTGATATCCCCTTTCCACGTAGCATAAATATGCAATCCAGCATCTCCCGGCTGCATGATGAAAGGTTCCGGTAATTCCCGCTTCATCTCACTGACAAAAAAAGCATGCCGTTCCCCATAGAGACGGGTTAACCTTCTTAGATGGCGCAAATACCCTCCTCGGGCCATAAACTTCGCAAGTGCACGCTGCTCCAGAAGGGCTGGAGGTACGGGTTCATACAGTGCTTTTGCAGCGATCAGTGGCTGCACCAGACTGGGTGGCAGAACCGCGTAACCAAGCCGGAAGGATGCAACCATCGTTTGTGAGAACGATCCGACATAGATGACCCGTTGTTCACGATCGAGTACTTTGAGCGGTTCAATCGGCCTACCTCCCCAGCGAAATTCACTATCATAATCATCTTCAATAATGACAGCATTTCGCTCGGAGGCCCATTCAAGTATGGCTCTCCGTCTATCCAGGCCAAGGACAGCCCCTGTAGGAAACTGGCGGGTTGGTGTCACAAATAACGTCTGTGCTTCCCAGGACTGCGGAACAATCCCTCCGGTATCTACTTCCGCTGGAATAATCTTTCCTCCGCAGGACCTAACGGCATGAGCGATTCCCTGATATCCCGGATTTTCCAATACGACAGCGGCCCCCTCAGGAATAAGCAGCTGCGCCAGCAAAGTGATGCCCTGCATGGAACCACTAAACAGCACGATCTGTGATGCCTCAGCCTGAATGCCTCGTGTCCACCTCAGATGTGATGCGATGGCCTCACGCAGTTCAGGGTCTCCGGCAGCACCACTTTGTTCATGCGACCCGCTTCGATGAACGGCGGCCAGCGCACTTTTCCATTCCGCTTGTGGGAAATGCTCGGCAGGCATACGCTGTACATGGAAGTTGATGACTCGTTGCTCCGGTGCAAGGGCTGACGGTTGTTGCTTTTGATTCTGAATATTCAGCGTACTCACCCGCTCTCCCCATGGAGAAAGTTGAATGATTGCCTCCTCTTCCTCATGTTCCTGCGCTGTTAAGGTGTCCGAAACAAAAGTTCCTCTCCCCCTATGTGCCCGCACATAACCATCCGCGAGCAGCATGTCATATACCTGGGCCACGGAGCCGCGTGACATTTCATATTGACGTGCCAGCTCTCGGGTGGAAGGCAGTCTTGTGCCTCCAACCAGCGTCCCTGCATGGATGGCGTCACGCAAAGCATGGTACAATGCCTCGTATTTGTAACGGTGTTGAACCACGTATGAATCCATAGGCAGCCATAATTCCATCGTGCACCTCTTTTTCCGAAAAAATTGGTCTATTAAAGTGAATGTAAATTGGATCTTTTTATATGTCAATGCAGGTTCTATTGTTATGGCTAAGGTACAGCGATCTAATCCACATGCCATTCAAGGGGGAACACCGATGAGAAGAAAAGAATTCAATGTAGATGAAGAGCAGGAAATGATAACATTTCTGGATCAATGCTCCTTTGGTTTTCTAGGAACGGTCAGTCCAGATGGGCAGCCAAGGGTAACACCGCTAAACTTCGTATATATGGACGGTTGTTTTTATTTCCACGGCAGTCTTGCCGGAGAAAAAATGAAACAGATCAAGCAGGATTCCTCCGTCAGTTTTACCGTTGCAGAAGAGTTTTCCCTGATTCCATCTTATTTCAGTGATCCCGAGTTAGCTTGTCCGGCAACTTCTTTTTTCAAAAGTGTAATGGCATTCGGACAGGCAGAGCCGGTTCAGGATCTGGATATCAAGGGCAAGGTTCTTCAACGTTTTATGGAGAAACTCCAACCGCAGGGCGGATATATCCCCATTAATGCAGCTGATCCCCGCTACAAGGGTAATCTCAAAGCGGTTGCTGTGGTCCGCATTGTTCCTGAACGGGTCAGTGCCAAGTTCAAATTTGGACAGAACCTCTCGGCTGAACGCTTTGATCATATTAGCGGCGAACTGGAACAGCGTAACGAAGGACGAGATGCGGAAACTGCCGAAATGATGCGGAAATACTGTCCTTTTCATCAGAAATAACATCCATTTTCTATCGTATAATCAATCGGGAGAAGTGACATTAACCTCACTCAAAAACACCTGCAACAACGCGGTAAAGTGATAAAACTGTCATTATGCGTAATTTCCGTGACGGGGGCAATGTAAGGTGTTATAATGTTAGGCAGTTGAATCCCAAAGACTTGGAAGGATGAAAAGAATGAATCCACTGGCTGAACAGTTGAACGAAAGTATTCAGGCAGGCAGCAGTCACGTCTACTCCATGCTGTCGCAGCTCGGCAAAGAAATCTATTTTCCAAAAGAAGGTATCTTGAGTCAGTCTGCAGAAGCAGCAAGTCTGGCCAAAACCTACAATGCTACAATTGGTATTGCCCTGGAGGGCGGTGTGCCGATGCACTTAGCTGTTATTCAGGATAAGCTGTCTGCATATCAACCGAAGGATTTGTACCCTTACGCTCCGCCTGCAGGAAAGCCTGAGTTGCGGACCGTATGGAGAGACAAGATGCTGAAGGAAACACCTTCCCTTGAAGGTAAAACGTTTGGTAACCCCATTGTGACTAACGCATTAACTCATGGACTGAGTATCGTAGCCGACCTGTTCGCCGAAGAAGGGGACGCTGTTATATATCCGGATAAAAACTGGGAAAATTATGAGCTAACCTTCGGAATTCGTCGTCATGGCGAGTTAGTTCATTATCCCCTGTTCGATGATCAATTGAACTTTAACAGTGCAGGCCTGCTAGAAGCGTTGCTTGCGCAGAAGGACAAAGGCAAAGCCATCGTGCTGCTGAACTTCCCGAACAACCCGACAGGTTATACACCTGGAGCTGAAGAAGCAGATGCAATCGTGGATACGATTCGTCAAGCAGCTGAGGCTGGTGTGAACGTTGTTGCTGTGACAGATGATGCTTACTTTGGTCTCTTCTTCGAAGATTCCATTCACGAATCCCTGTTTGGCAAACTGGCGAACCTCCACCCACGTGTGTTGACTGTCAAAGTTGACGGTGCCACAAAGGAAGAATTTGTATGGGGCTTCCGTGTTGGATTCATCACGTACGCTCATGAAGATGCTGCAGTTCTCCATGCTCTGGAGCAAAAAACACTCGGTATTATCCGGGCAACCATCTCCAGTGGTCCGCATCCTTCCCAAACTTTTGTATTGGATGCGCTGAAAGCACCTGAGTTTGAAGCACAGAAGTTGGAGAAGTTTGAAATCATGAAAGGCCGCGCCAACAAAGTAAAATCCATCCTCGATAGCGGTAAATACGGTGAGGTATGGGATTACTATCCGTTCAACTCCGGTTACTTCATGTGCCTGAAGCTGAAGGATGTCGGCGCAGAGCAACTCCGGACCCATTTGCTACAGAAATACGGCGTCGGTACTATTGCGCTGGGTGAAGCCGATCTGCGAATTGCCTTCTCCTGTATTGAAGAATCCGGACTGGAAGATCTGTTCGATACGATTTATCGTGGAGTTTTGGATCTACAGACAACTTAATTTATATGCAGTAATGCTTATCCAAATAAATAAGTCAGGGAGCGGACTTGCATCCGTTGCCTGACAAATATAACACCCCTTTGTATCCTGATGAATGCCTCTAGATACAAAGGGGTGTTTTGTGTTCCAACCTGAAAACGTATGGCTATCTTGACGGGCAAATGCCCAAAACGATGATTTTCAGGCTCTACCGGGCAACGGCCCAATCAGCCTATCCCCAAGGCACATAATATACGATGTACGCAAGGGCGTGCCTAACACCACTTGAAAGGGGAATGACCATATGTCTGGAGTAGTTGAAGAAACAAGAGGCGGATATGGATGCGGCGGTTACGGTTACGGAGGAGGATTTACAAATACAGGTGCCATTCTCGTTCTGTTCATCTTGCTCGTCATTATCACAAAATCGTTCCTCTGTTAGTCCATACGTCCTCACCAGGATTCGGAACAAGGTAAGCTGACTGTAGCACAAAGAAGGGTATTCCGGGATACAGCTCGGAATACCCTTCTTTTGTTATGTTACGCAAGCGTCCCTAGTCGGCGTTGCCATTGGACGCTAACTAGTCATACGCCCAACCGTTCATTCATCCTCTTCTTCCTTCAACCACTTGTTCCCCTGAGAACGTCGCATCAAGTAGATGACCAGCACACCAAGGACCAGTGCTGCTATGGTCATGCTCAGTCCACTCCATCCCGCAGCCAGCATCGGCAACCACATAAGCAGAGCAACCAGCGCATGTAGATTCGAGATGAACCCTAGCACCTGGGATCGACGACTCTCTCCCGAGATGGGATAAATCATAATCCAGAACGATTCACTATGACTGCGTCGCAGCGCACCCAGTTGCACACCTGCAAGCAGCAGGAAGAACAGGTATACACCAATACCGAAATAACTGCCTGCCGTCCACCAGGACAGCAACATGCCCAGTACAACCAAGCGCACCACGATGGAGAACACTTCAGTTCGGATGAACGTTTTGGTAATCAAATAGCGATAGGCTTTTCCTGCATTCCACGGAAGACCACTCCCCCATTTGCTGAGCCAGCGACGAGAACTTACTTTTTGGCCTGATGAAGGAACATCTACGAACCATCCCAGCGTACGCATCACTCGTCCAGCCTGGCCCTGCTCCACCTGAATGAGACGTTCCCATGAAACCCGATGTTTCAGAGGGATACGCAGAGCAACGATATATACAACAGCCAGCAGCAGCAGGAACCAGATGCTGCGCTGCGGAGACTGCCACAACCAGGCGGCAATCGCCAGTACAGCCAACGCCCACCGGAGCAAACGATATCCTCTAGCGGCACCGATTTGCACCATGCGCAGTTCCTGCCAAGCCCCATAGCTCGATAACCCTTTCCACAACAGGAGAAGCAGGATAAACCAGCCAAATGGCCTTGCATCCTGATCTGCTCGAACATAGAGCGGCCACAACGTTACAAATACGAGCAGCATACCCAAGGTTTTATAGATCATGCCACGAGCGAAGCTGTTTTTCAGATATTCGTGCATCCGATATTCCTGCGGACGTAAAAATACGATGTCTGCCGGATGCAGATATGTACGATAACTGCTAAACAGCACCAGGGGTGCCAGCAACAGCAACGTAATCCAGCGAATCGGAAATCCCGCCGGAATATGCTGTACAAACGATGTATACCAGGCGGAGAACGCAATGACGAGAAATAAGAAAACCATGGCTACGCCGCTCTGAATGACATAACCCAGATAAGGAAGAATTCCATTCCAAAATCCCGTGCGTCTTTGCTTCCATAACTGCTTCAGATCCATACTTAATCCCTGCCTTGTACAAGGGAATAGAACATATGCTCCAACGTGGCGTTCGATTCCCCGAATTGAGTACGCAGCTCATTCAGCGTCCCTTGAGCAATGACCTGTCCTCGGTGCAGGACAATAAAACGGTCACAGTAGTTTTCAATGGTGGACAGAATGTGTGAACTCAACAAAATGGATGATCCCGAAGCCTTCATTTCAAGCATAAAATCAAGCAAAGAGCGGATTCCGAGCGGGTCAAGTCCCAGGAAAGGTTCATCAATGATATAGAGTGGCGGACCTGCCACAAAAGCACACATGATCATGACCTTTTGCCGCATACCTTTGGACAGGTGGGTCGACAGACTTGTGCTTTTCTCATTCATGCGGAACAAGTCCAGCAGTTTCTCCGTACGCTTTTTGAAATCAGCCTCAGAAACACCATATGCTCTGGCCGTAAACTCCAGATGCTCCATGACTGTCATCTCGTCATACAGTTCAGGAGATTCCGGTACAAAGGCCATGGCAGATTGATATACCTGTGGATCTTCGTCCCGCTTCTTGCCCATGACCCGCACTTCTCCCTGTTGAGGAGTCATCAATCCTAAAATATGCTTCATCGTAGTACTTTTGCCAGCACCGTTCAATCCGATCAGTCCGACCATTTCTCCGCGTCCAACTTCCAGATCGATGCCGTGGAGGACCGGCCGCTTGGCACTGTATCCTCCGCTTAGCCCGTTGATTTTCAATACGGGTGGTTGAACGTTATCCATCTATCCCTGCACCTCTTTCGTCAGGTTTTATTCTTCAGAGCGTGTCTCTTTACCTTTGCTCCATTTGGGAGCGCCCTTGTTCTTGCGATCCTGGTCCCGTTCAGTTCTGCCAGTATTGCCAGCTGGCTTGCTGCCCGCCGGACGTTGATTCGATGCAGCAGTTCTAGCACCGCCATTGCGGCTCGCCTGACCAGGTCTACGATCCCGGGACTGCCCTGGTTTTCTAGAGAAAGAATGGCCTTCAGGCCGCGTATCCGGACGCGGATCAGCCTCCAGCACTTTACCCCCGAACAATACACGTTCCGGCAATTCGATTCCAAGTTCCCGCGCAAACTTGCGCATAATGAAAATTTGCGTTTCGTCCACGATCGACAACACGATACCACTGCGACCCATACGACCTGTTCTTCCTGCACGGTGAACATAGTGTTCCGAATCAAATGCAGGGTCATAGTTAATGACCATCGGCAAACCTTCAATATCCAGTCCTCTGGCTGCAACTTCGCTCGCGATCAATAGTTGCAGTTTTCCATTACGGAAAGCGGATAGCACGTTGCTACGCGTCACCTTGTCGGCATCGCCATACAGCGCAGCTGCGGAGAAGCCCAGATGATTCATTTTCGCTTCAACCTCGCCAATATCCTCGGTAGCATTCACAAAAACGATGGCGCGATCCGGGTTATACTGTCTAACCAGACGACGCAGCATATCAATTTTGTTGCGGTTTTCTTCCACAAAATAAAAATGCTCAAGTCCCGCCGCAGTTGCCCGGTCCGGTTCAATTCCGATCTGTACCGGCTCTTTCATCTCCCGCTTCGCGAGTCCAGCAGTATGTTCATCAATCGTTGCTGACAAGAAAATAAGCTGACGGTCGCGCAGGGCACTGCGCAATACGAAGTCCACATCACTTACCCCGCCGAGCTGGAATACCTGGTCTGCCTCGTCAATAACAATCGTGGAGACGTTGTGCATTTTCAGCTTTTTCAGCGTGATCAGTTCCTTCAGACGTCCTGGCGTTCCTACAACCAGTTCCGGGTGTTCACGCAGCTTCTCGATCTGACGTTTTACTGCGGCGCCACCAATTAGCCCCAGAACGCCAATTTTGCGTTCTTCTCCATATCGCTGTGCTTCGCGTACAATCTGCATCGCCAGCTCTTGTGTAGGAGCTATGATGAGCTTCTGTGTTCCTTTTACATCACTTTTGATGGATTGCAGCAGTGGCAGCAAATAGGCGAGTGTCTTGCCTGTTCCCGTCTGAGATTTTGAAACCACATCACGGCCTTCCAAAATAACCGGGATCGTCTGTGCCTGTACCGGTGAAGGTTCGTTGATGCCATGTTTGGCGAGTACAGCCTCAAGATCCTGTTCTACGCCAATTGAAGCAAATGTTTGATTCGTCATGTATGTCCATCCTTTAAATTTATTCGTTATGACGCTATATACATTCAACTAATAAATATTTACACTAACACTCCGATGACAGAACAACCTTCCGATGCAGCTTTCTTGCAGAAAGCTTTTTGGCGAAGTGGATGCTTTCGAAGTAGCTTTCTTGCAGAAAGCTTGTAGCTTCGCTTCTTCAGGTTATTTCTGTCCTCTCCGTTATCGTGTAAATGTTTAGTTGAACATATATAGCCCTGCTTGTACTAATAAAACCGAAGCCTGTCATCACATTACCTTTCATTATATGCGAAAAAAGCCTACGGACCAAATCTTATTCATGAAACATGTCTTTGCAGACAAAAAAAAGAAAAGCCCCTCGGCGGAGCCCTTCTTTTATCCGATATATGATGCCCATTGTTGCATCTTACTTCTGATTCATTACACCGTGCGACAGCCTGTCAGCGAGACGCGGAAATAGCTGATACAGCCACACTCCAGCCGAAGCCAGTCTGGGCAGATTCACTTCTTCCTTGCGCTTCTTCATCGCACGGATCATATGCCCCGCAACCTCTTCCGGCTTCAGCATCATCCAGCGTACATTATTAACATAGTTACCGGAGGGGTCTGCCCGTTGGAAGAACGGTGTATCGATGGGTCCGGGATTAATGGTCGTTACCGTGACTCCAGTCTTGCGAAGTTCCTGGCGCAGGGCATTGCTGAAGCCAAGTACAGCATGTTTGGTTGCCGTATATGAAGCGGATTTTGCAGTTCCGATCTTGCCAGCCATGGAAGCTACATTCACGATTTGTCCTCTGCCTCGTTGTAACATCTGCGGCAGTACTGCCTTGGTGCAGCGAACAATGCCCATGTAATTAACGTCCATCATCTCATCGAATTCCTGCACAGACATATCCGTCATCGCTGCAAATTTTCCGTAACCAGCGTTATTCAGCAAAATATCGATTCGTCCGTATTTCTGCAACATCGCATCCACGGCTGTCTGAACTTGCTCAGTATTCGTTACATCTAACGTGAGTAGTTCATGTTGCCCTTTCAGCGAAGCACCAATCTCTTCCAGCTTGTCCCGCGAGCGGGCAGCCAGAATCGGGATGGCTCCTTCTTCTATCAGCATCTGTGCACAGAGCGCACCAATTCCGCTCGACGCACCTGTGATAAAAACAACCTGATCTTTCAACATACCCGATGTCCTCCCGTATTGAACACATATTGCCCCAAGAGGCGTATGGTTCTATTCTACGAGATCATCACTTGAATATCCATCTCACCGATTCCGTCCATCAGCAAAGGAATACTCAATGCCTTCGTTGCACTAAAAGAACTCACGTATTCGGAATTCATCACTTGTGGAGGTGTAATATCAACAACGACACCCTGATTGGACAGGATGGTACTTGCATTGCCGCTAATCATATTGCCAAGTTCAGAAATAGCACTTTTACTCATTTCGTCCATTTCTGTAATGACAAAGCCGCCCATCATAGCAGAAACGATTTTCAATGCTACCGACTCTTGTATTCCAAACACGATGTTTCCGCTCAGTTGTCCAGTCATTCCGATCACGATCCAGACATGGTCTGCGATGTACTCCACATTTTTCACGCCAAGACTCCCGGTGGAAGGCGAAACCTGGATGAGCTGTTCGAATACGTTCCGTGCGGATTCCAGGAAAGGATTAATCACTTCCGCTTTCACTGTCTAATGTCCCCCTTACACTGGGTTATTGGTCACACACCAAAAGTCCCATATTCATAAATTTATTATACTTTATCACGTACAAGAATTCACCAAGAATTCGGCAAGGCATGTGTACTATAATTTATCGTCATCCGCGGGGCAAATGTTTATAGCTGATTCTAGCGAAAAAACGAGGCTTTTTGCATCTGTTGCAAGAACAATTGCCATGAAGAGGCATGGCAAAAGGCATTTAGGACTTTTTTACTGTTTCTTAAAATGTTAAAAATTTAATTTCTTGAAATAAAATTAATTTCTCGTTCTTATGGACCTCCCCAAATCCATGATGTTCCCTTCATTGCCCTGCTGTCCTGAATCACCTATAATTTAAGGAACGGAACAATGACCAGTTACGGGATTCCACCTATGGATAGACAGAAGACATTTTACGTGCAAGGAGGCCATACATGAATATCAGTCAACTGGAGACGCTGATTACCATCTCGAAAACGATGAGTTTCCGCAAAGCCGGAGAACTTCTAAATCTGACTCAACCCGCCGTCTCGGCCCAAATCAAGAGCCTGGAGGATGAATTCAGTACCGTTCTTGTCGATCGGAACCAACCGGTCACCCTTACCGATCGCGGACAGGTGTTTCTTCAACATGCCGAACGTATGCTGGACATCGTGGGTGAGCTGAAACAGAAGCTGATGGATCTCGATGAGACCCCTCAGGGACATATCAGACTCGGTACAACCACGTCCATTGCCATTCAGATTTTGCCACGGGTCTTATCCTACTTTCAGGATCAATTTCCACTCATCAAAACCAGTATCCAATCCCTGCCTTCCTCCCAGATCTATACCCAGGTCGAGAATGGAATGGTAGACATCGGTATCGGTTATCTCACGGAACGGAATCCTAACCTGAATACATCCGTGCTGTATTATGATACGTTCGAACTTGTCGTATCCCCATTCCATCCACTGGCAAAGCAAAAGCATGCGGCGGTGGATGTCCTGCGCAGCACACCTCTGATTTTGCTATCTCCGGATACGGTAGGGCGCCGCTTTACGGAAGGCATTTTCAAAAAACATAATATTGAGCCCAATATCGTTATGGAGTTGTCGAGCAGCGAGGAAGTAAAACGGATGGTTGAGATTAATCTCGGGGCAGCCGTTATATCCAAACAATCCGTTGCCCACGAGTTACGGCAAGGCACACTGCGCATGATTCCACTCAGTGAACTGGAGGTCAGTCACCCTGTCGGAGTCATTTACAAATCAAGTCGTTATCTCAATTCGGCTATGCAGCAATTCCTGAGCGATCTCAAAGGCATGCCGGAGACCCAGTTCATCAGTTCAGAATGACAAATGAGCCATGAGAAAGGAAGGATTTCCATATGAAATTTGATCTTCACACCCATCATTTTCGTTGTGGTCATGCAGACGGCAATATTCGCGACTATATTGAGGCAGGTATTCAAACTGGACTTCAGGTCATTGGTATCTCAGATCATACACCTTACTTTGGGAGTGACGAGGAGCAGGCTTTTCCCCGGATCGCGATGGGCAAGTCGGAATTGCGTCATTACGTGGAAGAAGTTCTGGCTCTGAAGGAAGAATACGCGGGCAAAATTGATGTGCTGCTTGGCATTGAATCCGACTATTTCCCTGTCCATGCCGATTTGTATCGCAATACACTGGGGCAATATCCTTTTGATTATATTATTGGTTCAGTTCATCATACGGAAGATGTCAGCATATTCAACAAAACCCGCTGGAACGGATTAAGCGATGCGCGTAAGGTTGAAGTGAAAGAGAGTTACTATGCTTTGATTCGGCAATCGGCCCGAAGCGGTATGTTCCAGATTCTCGGACATATTGATGCCATGAAAGGAAATTATCCACCTTTCTCGGATATTATCGCGGATCAAGCCATCGATAAAACGTTGCAGGTCATTGCAGAATCGAACGTGGCTATTGAAATTAATACGTCAGGTAAAACCAAACTCAGTGGGGGCTGGTACCCTTCCGATGCCATTCTGGAGCGTGCGCATCATTACGGAGTGAAAGTGACTTTCGGATCAGATGCCCACAAACCGCAGCGTGTTGCCGATGAACTGGATGACGTTCGTACACGTCTGCAAGAGATTGGATTCACCGAATGGGTATACTTCAAGCAGAAACAAATGCAAGTTGTACCGTTTTAAACATAGAACATCACAATAGCCCTCACGGCGTAAAAAAAACGCTGTGAGGGTTTTTTCTTTGTATCCTAATATAAAAAATGTTATATAAGTTCAACTAAATATTTACACGATAGCGGAATGTAGTTCTGTATCGGAGTGTTGGTATAGAAATTCCATAGTTAAACTTATATAGACAAAAAAAATGAACCCGCTAAGTGCGGGTCCCAACAGCATTATCTATTATCAAAAAGGGGGTCATGAGATAAGTTTACCCGCTGTCTGTTAGAGTTCAATTGCAGCTATATTTCATTTGTGTAACAAATAATTGAAGTTCGTTTCAAGCCCCTGCTGTTTCATTTAATTCAGCATTTTGCATAATTCGCTTCAACTCGCTTCCGAGTAAAAAATATAGACGAATAGAAACATTTCGATCTATATTTTTCTAATTGAAAGACGCTCTTTGGATTTATGCAATATGCTTCTATTCTATGTTACTCGTGCTTGTCGGATACCAACGTTTGCAGGCGATTTTCCCAATGAGAACGGACATGCTGTTCACGATACAGACTATAAACCTTAACATCCAGCAGAGTATCCGGCGTCTCACCATCCTCATGATTCAAAACAAACGAAGGCAGAGTCCGTTCATAAATCATACCGCTTTTGCAGAGGACCCGTTCGGATGATACATTTGCCTCGTAACAGCGCGCTTCCACTTTGCACAAATTAAGTTCGGCAAAACCGAATTCCAGCAAACGCTGTACTGCCTCAGTTGCGACTCCCTTACCCCAGCATGACCTGTTCAGAATATATCCAATCTGTGCGGTACCGTTCTGGTCGTTCCAATGCTGGAATGAAGTGATGCCGATGATCTGTTCGCTGCCTTTCCAGCAGATGCCGTAATGCAGTGAATCCAGCTTGGCACTACTGCTGCGAATCTGATTCAATAATCGCCGAGCCCGGATTGGCGTGGGCTGACTCCCCCTGTTTACATAACGAATCACCTGCGGGTCGGAAAACAGCTCCGACAACGTGCTGTAATCACTCTGACGTAATGATCGAAGAACAAGGCGCTCTGTCCATAAAGCAGGCAATCCTTGGCCCAGCATTTTTCGGGTCAGCATGACAATCGCTCCTTTTGCCTAACGGGTTCTAGTCCGGTAAGACAAGCATGCTCTGAGGATGATCCGGCGCAAATAAAATACATGGATAAACAATGAAACATCACTATACTCTACAGTACTCCGCTCAGTAGCCCGAACATTAGTATGCCAATTCATTACAGCGGATTATTCCTGACATAACTAATCCGTTTGCAGCCCGCGATAAACGCCCGTACGAAGTTCCCGGATATAAAAATCAAGGGAAGGCACCTGAGCCTGCTGAGCAATCTGTACTTCCTGCTCAATATCATAAGGAACCCTTACAAATTGAAGGTTGAACGGGTTGTTTCGATCAGTGCTGTTCTCTCCTTCAAGGATACAGTAAGAAGCCTGGGTAAAATCAAGCGGGTTACCCACACTGCCCGCATTAAACAACATTTTCCCATTCATAAATTGCAAGTATGCATTATGCACATCCCCATATCCTACAACATCCGCCACACCAAGCTCAGGTTCATCTGCCGGAGCATCGAACATCGCTAACCTTTTCTCGATCTCATCCCACGGCTGTACACGGTGATATACACTTTGGGGAGAGGCATGCACCAAGCGGATCGTACGACCACTCAGCTCTAATTGGTGACTAAACGGCAAGCTCTCCAGATATGCCAATCGCTCCTTACCCAGCCGCTTCGCTTGCCAAGTAAAATTCTCATTGTCCTGATTAACCGCAACCAACTCATCCCAGTTGCCACGGATAACTTGCTCACATGTCTCCCTAACCAGATCAACAACCTGTACCGGATCAGGCCCCTTGCCAACGAGGTCGCCAAGACAAAAGATTCGCTTCAATCCGCGACTCCGAATATCTTTTAATACTGCTTCCCAAGCAGTCATATTGCCATGAATATCGGATACAATCGCAATTCGTTCCATCCGGCTAACCTCCCTTTATGCTCTATATTGTTTATGTTGTTAACCCTTTAATTCAAAAACCGTCAATTCCGGCCTGCACAAAAAGCGAATCGGCAGTTGGGTCATGCCAAAGCCACGGTTCACATAGACTGGCATATGCTTATCCCCTGCGTAATATAACCCTTGAATATACTTGAGTGAACCTCTCGGTGTAGTCAGTGCCCCAATCCAGGGAAAACGCACCTGTCCGCCATGACTGTGTCCAGAGAGCTGTAGTCCGAAACCGTAAGGTGCTGCAATGTCTGCATAATCGGGCTCATGCATAAGCAGCAGTTTCCAGACCTCTCTGCTCAATCCCTTGATTGCTACAACAGGATCAGGTCTGCCCGTAAGCGCGTCATCCAAACCTACTATCGCAATACGTGAATCCCCTCGTTCAATCAAAACATGGCTATTCCGGAGCAACGTGAACCCGGCCTCTTTAAACATCAGCTCCACTTCATGCTGCTGATGGCCTCGGTAATCATGGTTCCCCAATACGGCATATTTGCCATACTTCGCTTGCATTGAAGCCAGTGCAGGAATACATTCACGCATCGGTTCTGCCTCTCGTTCAACCATATCTCCGGTAAAACAAATCAGATCAGGCTGTTGTTCCCGTATCGTTTCAGCCAGCTTCTCCATTTGTTTCAGCCCCGTATGGAATCCAAGATGAGCATCACTGAACTGAATCACACGCAGTCCCTCGAATGCTTTTGGAAACTTGGGCAGTTTCAATTCAACATGCTTGATCTCCAGATGACGAGGCTCCCACAACCAGGCATATCCTCCTGTGAGCAAACTGGCACTCGCCGTCATTAAGATCATGCGCATCAAAAAACTGCGCCGGGAGGGATCATGATCCTTTTCCTCTCCGGGAAAAATGGAGTCCTCCGAATCAGATCCATACTGCGAGCGCCGGGGCGGCGAGATCTTGCTGCCCTCACGCGGTGTTTCTCCCATGCGTCCCCCTCCTTCTTCCGCTCCAAATCCATCCCCTTAGTATACCATATTCTGCATGACTAGCCCGGTTCCTTTGCGAGTACAGAAAAAGAAGCCGGGATCTTAGGCTAAATATGCCAAGGATCACGACTTCTTCTAATGGTGCAGATCCGAAGTTCTGCATTTGATATGACTAGATTACACACCCAACCAGCGTTTGAACATGTGTTTGGTTGTTTGTTTGTTCATTTCGGCAATGGAGGTAGTCAACGGAATACCTTTTGGACAAGAGCGTACGCAGTTCTGCGAGTTACCACAGCCCTCAATACCTCCGTCTTCCATAAGTGCTTCCAAGCGGTCTTCAGCGTTCATCTCCCCTGTTGGGTGAGCATTGAACAGACGTACTTGAGAAAGAGCTGCCGGACCGATAAAGTCTGTCTTTTCATTGACGTTCGGGCATGCTTCGAGGCATACACCACATGTCATACATTTGGACAGCTCGTAAGCCCACTGACGTTTCTTCTCAGGCATCCGCGGACCTGGACCGAGGTCATAGGTTCCATCAATCGGAATCCACGCTTTAACCCGTTTTAGGGCGTTAAACATCCGAGTACGGTCGATGACGAGGTCACGAACCACCGGGAAGGTTTTCATCGGTTCGATGCGAACCGGCTGTTCGAGCTTGTCGATCAGGGCAGCACACGCTTGACGCGGCTTGCCGTTGATGACCATGGAGCATGCTCCACAGACTTCTTCTAGACAGTTCGATTCCCAGCAAACCGGGGCAATGGACTTGCCTTCTGTATTAACCGGGTTCCGCTGGATCTCCATCAGGGCGCTAATAACGTTCATGCCGGGACGGTACGGAAGCTCAAACTCTTCGTTGTACGAAGATGACTCCGGACTGTCCTGACGGGTGATGATAAACTTGACGGTTTTTTTTGCTGTAGCTGTGTCCGTCATATCGTTGTCCCCTCCTTTGGTGACGATGATTGATTGCTATCGTTACAAGACCACAATGTTCACAAATGGTCACTCCGCTGGCAGAAGATCCTTCCGATCGCTGTTATCCCCAGATTTCTTTGATCCACCTTATAGGGTGGAAATCCGGAATAAAGGCGAACGCTTCGCTTCTTCAGTAATCTTCTGCCTTCTCCGTTCAGGTGTTAACTTTTAGATCATGTAAATATAAAATAAAATCCTTTTGGTGTTATGCAGTAAAGGCGAGCGCTTCGCTTCTTCTGGGAATTTCCGCTTCCTCCGCTACGTCGTGCACGCAGGGTCACTTTGTTGGAAACTGCACTTCATTCATTCTGGTGGCAGTAACATTGAGAAGCTCCGCGTACGCTTTGCCTCTATGTGTCTACTAGTTTTCCGTTATGTTGCTAAGTCATTAACTTTATGAACAGACCGAAATTTCGCTTTACTTAGTCTTTCGAGTAGTCCCGGATCCGTGGTGGGATCAGGGAAACGTCTACAGGCTCGTACGAAATTTTCGGACCTTCCTTCGACCAGCTTGCGATCGTTGTTTTCAGGAATTCTTCGTCATTCCGTTCGGTGAAGTCCGGTTTGTAATGCGCTCCACGGCTTTCGTTACGCAGCAGTGCGCCCAAAGTCATCGCTTCTGCCAGTTCAAGCATGTTCCACAGCTGACGGGTAAATGCTGCACCCGGGTTGTTCCAACCGGAAGTGTCGTACATGTTGATTTTACCGTAACGCTCTTTCAATTCCTTGATTTTGCCGATAGTCGCTTCCAGCTTATCGTTGTAACGTACCACCGTCATATTCGCTGTCATCCACTCGCCAAGCTCTTTATGAATGACATATGCATTTTCATTGCCCTGCATATTTAGGATGCCTTCGTATTTATCGGTTTGGCGCTTGGTATAACCATCGAATACGGAAGAACTGATATCTGCGGACGATTTTTTGAGTCCTTTGATATATTCAACTGCTTTCGGTCCAGCCACCATCCCACCGTAGATTGCCGATACCAGGGAATTTGCACCCAGACGGTTCGCACCATGATATTGGTATTCACATTCACCAGCTGCGAACAGTCCTGGAATGTTGGTCATTTGGTTATAATCTACCCACATGCCGCCCATGGAATAATGGACTGCCGGGAAAATTTTCATTGGGATTTTACGCGGGTCATCACCCATGAACTTCTCGTAGATCTCAATGATTCCGCCGAGCTTCACATCCAGCTCCTTCGGATCTTTGTGTGACAAGTCGAGATATACCATGTTCTCGCCGTTCACGCCGAGGCCCATATCCACGCAGACACTGAAAATTTCACGCGTCGCGATATCACGCGGAACAAGGTTACCGTATGACGGATATTTTTCTTCGAGGAAGTACCAAGGCTTACCGTCTTTGTACGTCCAGATCCGTCCACCTTCACCACGAGCCGATTCGGACATCAGACGCAGTTTGTCATCGCCCGGAATAGCAGTCGGGTGAATCTGAATGAACTCACCGTTCGCGTAATTTACACCTTGCTGATACACCGCACTTGCGGCAGTTCCTGTATTGATAACTGAGTTGGTTGTTTTACCGAAAATAATACCAGGGCCGCCGCTCGCCAGAATAACTGCTTCTGCCGGGAACGTTTGTACCTTCATCGTTTTCAAATCCTGGGCTACAATCCCGCGGCAGGTGCCTTCGTCATCCACAACAGCCTGTAGGAACTCCCAGTTCTCATATTTCGTAACGAGACCCGCTGCTTCCCAACGACGTACTTGCTCATCCAACGCGTAGAGCAATTGTTGTCCAGTGGTTGCACCAGCAAACGCCGTACGGTGATGCTTCGTTCCACCGAAACGGCGGAAATCGAGCAAACCTTCCGGTGTCCGGTTGAACATTACGCCCATCCGGTCCATCAGGTGAATGATGCCTGGTGCTGCTTCACACATCGCTTTGACTGGAGGCTGATTCGCCAAAAAGTCACCGCCGTATACTGTATCGTCAAAGTGTACCCATGGAGAGTCGCCCTCACCCTTGGTATTTACCGCACCGTTGATACCGCCTTGGGCACATACGGAGTGGGATCTTTTGACGGGAACCAGTGAAAATAAATGAACATGGACTCCGGCTTCAGCCGATTTGATCGCCGCCATCAATCCCGCGAGACCTCCGCCCACAATAATTACATTAGATGATGCCATTGCTGTTCACTCCCTTATAAGTCAGCATTTAAAGTCCAAATGCTTAAATCAGAACTGTCTTAACTGCGTCAATCATAGAAGTGGCTACCTGGAAATCCATGCTCCGGAAAGCAAGCAGCGATGCAATAAACATGAGAGCTACAATAGCAAACAAGCTCATGCAGATGTAGGAAGATACACGCTGCGCACGCGGACCGACGGTAATTCCCCAGCTAACCAGGAACGACCACAAACCGTTGGCAAAGTGATAGGATGCCGCAACCACACTGATCAGATATAAAATAAACGTTACCGGGTTCATCACGATGCCGTGTATGACACCGCCAAGCTCTTCGTGTGTGACATTCCCCAGCGCAACCTGGAAACGAGTCTCCCAAATATGCCAGATGACGAACACAAACGTAATGACACCGCTGACGCGCTGCAACGTATAGCGCCAGTTGCGCTCATTGCCAAAACGTCCCACGTTAGGCTTGGCCTGATAGGCAATGTACAAACCATATACTCCGTGATAGAACAGCGGCAACCAGATGAGAAGCGTTTCAAGTACAATTACGAGCGGCAGGCCATTCAGAAATGCAACTGCATCGTTAAAGCCTTCTTTGCCGCCTTCAACTGCCGAGAAGTTCGTCACCATATGCTCAATGAAAAACAGACTGAGCGGAATGACGCCAAGCAAGGAGTGCAGCTTTCTGGAGTAAAACCCTTTCATAAAATGTCGATCCCCTTTCGCTAAATACAACGTTTTCATAAATAAAATTCGCTTATCATGACACAAACCTTTCCCAAGGAAAGGTTCGACAAATTGTTCCGTTTTCTTCAGGTGTGAACAACTTGTGTCACGATTCATGTTACTCCTTTTTTTCTTATAAGGGAATTGCAATATAATTATTAAATGTTATAACCTATAGGTATAAGTTATAAACATCGGTCGTGCAGGCCATACAACATGAAGAAATATTTGACAAGGAGATGCCTCACGCAAAGTACGTTCATACGTTCATTAGAAAAGAGGTTAGTGCTCATGTTCGAGGAATTAAACGCTTTTGCGGCGGTTGTAGAGCAGTCCAGTCTGAACCGTGCATCGAAATTGCTGAATCTTTCACAGCCCGCGCTGTCTCGCAAAATCTCCAAATTGGAGGATGAACTCGGCGTAGCGCTCTTTCATCGCCGTGGTAAACGACTTGAATTAACCAGCGTAGGCCAGTTCGCCTATACTTTCGCGGTAGAGCAGAAACAGCAGCAACAAAAATTTCTGACCATGCTGGCCCAGTACAAGGACGAAGAACAAAGCTCCATTACGCTTGGAGCCAGTCTGACAACGCTTCAAACCACATTGCCACCGCTGGTAAATGCCTTTATGCAGAAACATCCGAATGCGGAAATCAAGCTGGTGACAGGGAAAACGCATGAAATTGTCTCTTTTGTGCGGGATAAAAAAGCCGATGTAGGCATCGTTGCATCCTCTATAAGTGAAGCCGGGCTAAACTGTGTGCCACTTTTTGATGATCATCTGGAGCTGGTTGTGCCCTTAACGCATCCCCTATCGGGTAAAGAAGCCGGAATGGAACATTTGCAAGATCTGCCGATGATTACGTTCTCCAAAGGAACCTGGTATCGCAAATTAACCGACGACCTGTTCCAGCGCTGCGCCGTGATGCCGGATATTCGCATGGAGATTGACTCCTTTGAAGCGATTGTCCGTCTTCTGCCTACCTGCAAAGCTGCAGCCCTTTTGCCCAAGTCATATCTCCGCCCTCAGTTGCTTGCGGACAATGATCTCGTCTCGGTATATCTGCCGCAATTGCAACAGACCCGGCGAACAACCTGCATGATCTATGGGGAAAAGGAAGACCTCAGCCAAACCTCCAGACAGTGGGTCAGAGAAACGGCTGCGCTCTTTACAGCAAAGGCGCCGCTGCCCTCACGGAGGACTACGACGCCTTAGCATTCATATCAATCAGCCGAGCTCAACGCTCTGCTTTCATTTAATAGACTCAGCTCTAGCTCTCTTGGCTGATCACTTCTTCCTCAAAACGGTCAATGTCGTCATTCATGCCGATAATTACCATGATATCACCCATCTGAAGCGAGTCCAGTGCAGTCGGGGCAATGATGACCCCGGCTTCCTTTTGCAACGCTACAATGCTGCAACCAAAGCGTACTCGAGCATTCAGAGTGGACAGCGTTTTATTATGCAAACAGGCCGGAACCTTCATCTCCACAATACTGTAATCATCGGACAATTCGATATAATCCAGCAGATTTGGGGTGACGAGCTGATGGGCAACCCGGATTCCCATATCACGCTCAGGATAAACAACACGATCGATCCCCAGCTTGTCCAGTGCCCGCCCATGAAGAACTGAAATGGCTTTGGCCACAACTGTTTTTACGCCGAGTTCCTTCAGTAAAATAGCAGTGAGAATACTGGTCTGGATATCAGCCCCGATGGCAACGATACAGCAGTCAAAATTACGGATGCCCAGGGAGCGCAGCACTTCCTCATCCGTTGAATCCGCGACGACGGCATGGGTGACCAATTCACTCATGTCTTCGACGACTTCTTCATTTTTATCGATACCCAGCACTTCATAACCAAGCTCCATTAATTCCTGTGCCAGACTGGAGCCAAAGCGCCCAAGCCCAATTACCGCAAACTGCTGTGTTTTCATTGTTCTTCACGAACCCCTTATCCAATAATCATTTTGCCTTCCGGATACCTGTACAACTCTTTACCCTTTTTCTGTCCGAGTGCATACGCGAGCGTAATTGGTCCAAGACGTCCTGCAAACATCGTGAAACAGATCAAAAGCTTGCCGATCGTGGTCAGCTTCAGTGTAAGCCCCATAGATAAACCTACAGTACCGAAGGCGGATGTTGTCTCAAATAATATCATTAAAAAACTGCTGTCTTCCGTCGTACTAAGCACCATCGTAACGGCAATAATGAGCAACAGTGCAAGCAGTGTAATCGTCAGTGCTTTGAAAATGCGTTCCTGTAGGAGCCGATATCTGAAAAAGACGATATCTTCCCGTCCTCGCATCATGGCATAGACAGCTCCGGCCATAATCATAAATGTGGTTGTTTTAATACCGCCTCCGGTAGAACCGGGGGAAGCACCAATAAACATTAATATAATGATGAAAAATTGCGTTGCCTGTCTCAGACCAGCAATGTCTACCGTATTCGCCCCTGCTGTTCTTGGGGAAACCGACTGGAAGAACGAACCGAGAATTTTACCACCCCAGTTCAGGCCACCCAATGTCCGGGGATTGCTGAATTCAAATACAAATATAACCAAAGCTCCAAATATGATTAACAATCCTGTTGTCAGCAATACCACTTTGGAATGCAGCGACAGCTTCTTCGTCCTCCGATACTCCACCAGATCAGACAAAACGACAAAACCAATTCCTCCTGCAATAATCAAGAACATGGCTGTAAAATTCACGAGCGGATCATACACATACCCGGTTAAGCTGCGGAAATCTCCGAACATATCAAACCCGGCATTGTTGAACATGGAGATGGCATGCCAATATCCATAATAGATGGCCTGCCCCATTGGCATATCAAACGACCACCGAATGGCGAACAACGTGCCACATATGCCTTCCAATATGAGCGAGTAGATCACAACTTTCCGAATAAGGCGGACAATCCCCTCCATCGTGCTCTGATTCATCGCTTCCTGCAAAATCAACCGCTCACGCAGAGAGATCCGCCGTTTGAATGCAATCGCCACCAGTGTCGACATCGTCATAAAGCCAAGGCCGCCAATTTGAATCAGGATTGCAATTATGATCTGACCCAACGTCGAAAAATGAGTACCCGTATCCACCACAACCAGCCCTGTTACGCAGACTGCGGAAGTCGCAGTGAAGAGTGCGTCAATAAAAGGAAGGCTGACCCCGCTTCGACTGGATGCCGGGAGCATCAACAGAAGTGTCCCGAGCAATATAATACCCGCGAACCCTAGGACCAGAATTCGGGGTGGCGATAGACGCATCCATTGAACATTCATTTTCACTTGAGTATCATCCACCTCTGCCAAAAAGAAAATGACTCCACGATGTGGAGCCTTTCTCCGAAGCGCTTTTCCACATGACTTGACGGAATAGCCAAGCACTTGGAAAGCTTCACTTCGGAGTGTAAACATGTATGATTTTCGCTGTAACACATATACATTAGGTTGGAATACCTTTTATACATTCTATTCGTTCCCTTGTTAGCCTAAAGACATGCGGAATATTGGACATTTGATTCAAAATTATAAGCTCTGCGACGTTTGTATACAAAACGATTTTTGTGTAAATAGCATCGAATTCCGTCAAAAAGGGAAAAACTCAGATATGGCGATGGATAGATCAGATTGTTTCGATCATTTTCATTCGTTTTCATGCATTTGCACCACTTCTCGTTTCGTCATTGGCATTCGGGGCTTGGGCTGTGCTATCTTTACTTTAATATCCATATTAATAAAGGAGGAACAATATTAAATGAATCCCTTAGGGCAGCCTTTGGTACTCAAAGCTAACTTCAAGCGTTTAGGGTTGCTTGCGGCGATTGGCCTGATTCTGTTTTTCGTTTTTCAAATCTTTCCTGCCACCTCATCGCAAACGACTGATATCCAGTCTACTTCCTTCATAAGCAAGGAGAAAGCGGCGGAGTCGGCACGATCTTTTGCAGCTTCTCTACCTGATTATACCCTTCCGTCAAATACCGGAAACGAGCTTGTGACGTACCAAACCCATTCCGACATCTATGGGTATATGGCCAAAACCAAACAGTTAGAAACCTATAACAAGAAATGGGAAACTACCTATCCTTACGATGTGTACCGCGTTCGTTTGCCCGATCAGGACAAAGGCGGTTATTTGAATGTTGACGTACATATGAGAACAGGAAAAGTTGTCGGTTTCAAGCGCGAACTGCCGTCCTCCCTGTATGCATCCATTGAGGCTGAGCAGGACAAAAGCAAAGTAAATGCTGCCCAACGTTTAGCTGAAGATAACCTTTCCCTAAAGGAAAAAGAGCAGCTTGCCGCTGGCGTACTTGGCGAATTCGGGTATAATGTACCGAAACTTCAACTGGACACCCGTGAAGAAGAAGCGGGGCTGCAATACACGGATAACGAAAAGCAAATTGGAGATTCCAAGCTGGAACTGAATTTTACGTTTGAAAACGGAGCCGTTCGCTCCTTCGAATCGGTCTTCTCGGTTCCTACCTCCCATACCGACTATGTACAAAATCAGACTCGGCAAGCCAACTGGATGACTTATGGCGGTTATGCTTTCCTGACCTTTGTGCTTGGCGTGCTCGCGATCATCTACAGTATTCTGACGAGAGCACACACGTCATTCAAACGCGGAATCGTTCTGTCTCTGGTATACTTTGCAGCTTCCGTGATTGGCACACTGAACATGATTCCGCTCTTTCAGGCGCAGGGGCTGTCTAACTTTATGCTGACCTTCCTGATGGTGATGCAAGCTGGGATTACGCTAGTCATGAGTGCAACCATCTATCTGTCGCTCGTTGCCGGTGACGGCATGTGGCGCAAAATCGGTCTGAATCCTTGGCCTCGAGCCAAAGAACCCGGATACGGCAAATATGTCCTGCACAGTATGTATACAGGATACTTATGGGCGTTGATTCTGCTGGGTGTGCAATCCGTACTGTTCTTTATTCTGGAGCGCAGTATTGGAAGCTGGTCAACAACATCGGCTGACCAGTCCACATACAACATGAGTTATGCCTGGATCTTCCCGATTATGGCCTGGATGGCCGGGATCGGTGAGGAAACGGTCTATCGTCTGTTCGGAATTCGCATGATGCAGAAGGTTGTACGCAATACGTTCATTGCTTGCCTTATCCCAACATTAATTTGGGCTCTGGGACACACCCTGTACCCAATCTATCCGGTCATCACACGTCCAATTGAGCTTACTGTCATCGGACTTTTGTTCAGTCTGATCATGCTGCGCCACGGTTTCATCGCCGTTGTATTCGCACATGTTATCTTTGACAGCCTGTTGATGGGCCTAAGCCTGATCTTCATGGGTGATGCACTGAACATTTCCGCAGGACTCTTCTGGATTGTGCTTCCGGCCATCGTTGGTTATGTCATCTATAAGATGAATCCACAACAAAAAGAGAAGCCGTATGTCACGACTCCTCATCACGAAGTGCTGCAATAATCTGATTCGCAAGCTTGTCACCAATAGATAGAGGCCGGAAGTCTTCGACGCTGGCCTCTTTTATTTTGCGTAAAGAGCCAAAATGCTTCAGCAGCAGCTTGCGCCGCTTTTCGCCGATACCCGGAATGGCGTCCAGACGGGAGGTCACCATCGATTTCCCACGCTGCTCGCGGTGGAACGAAATCGCAAAACGGTGGACCTCTTCTTGAATCCGCTGCAACAGGTAGAACTCCTGACTGTCACGCGGCAAGGAGATGACTTCCGGCGGGTTGCCGATCATCAATTGTGAGGTCTTGTGCTTCGCATCCTTTACCAGGCCACATACCGGAATAAACAGCCCCAATTCATTCTCCAAAATATCGACCGCAGCCGAGATCTGTCCTTTACCACCATCGACCACAATCAGGTCAGGCTGGGTCAGATTTTCCTTCAATACCCGCTCGTAACGGCGACGGATAACTTCTCGCATCGTTTCATAATCATCCGGTCCTTCAACCGAACGGACCTTGTACTTCCGATATTCCTTCTTATCCGGTTTACCATCGGTAAATACAATCATGGCGGATACCGGGTTCGTACCCTGGATGTTCGAGTTATCAAACGCTTCAATACGGTGAAGCTGATCCAGTCCAATAAAACGTCCCAGTCCTTCAGCAGCTTTGGATGTCCGTTCTTCATTCCGCTCAATCAGGCGGAACTTCTCTTCCAGGGCCACACGTGCGTTATCCACGGCCATGGTGATCATCTGGCGTTTCAATCCACGCTGCGGAATGTGGACTTTAATTTCCAGCCATTCCTGCAATGCTGCTGCGACCTGAGAAGGGTCTTCGAAGCCTGGAGGCTGTTTATCAGCCGATACATCTTCCTGAGCAACAGCGTCGTCTTGGTTAGCCATCGCAGCTTCTTCCGCTTCTGCTTCGGGTTGGATATCACCATAAGATGCACGGGACTCGGCAACACGTAGCTCAACCCCAGAATCTTGCGTCAATCGCGTTGTCTCTTCTGGCTCGATTGTCACCGCCGCAGGTACCGCTCCATCAGCATCGGATATATCATCCGCACCACCGTCACCCGCTGCCAGATCTTTTGGCATTTCCGGAAGTAAGATCTCCTGTGGCAACGCTGGATTATCACTGTAATACTGGGTCACGTAAGACATAAAGTCACTGTATGCCTCACCGTAAAACGGGAACGTTGATACGTGTCGTTCGATCATTTTCCCCTGACGCATATATAGAATCTGGACACACATCCAGCCTTTATCAATGGCAAAACCAAAAACATCGCGGTCTCTGGCATCCGCCATCGTAATTTTCTGTTTTTCCATCATCGCATCAATGGCAATGACCTGATCCCGAAGTTCCTTGGCACGTTCAAAATACAGATCCTCAGCCGCTTCCTGCATTTTGCGCTGTAAATCCTTTTTGATCTCCTCATGCCCGCCACTCAAAAATGAACTGATCTCCTGGGAGATCTCATCATACTGCTCTTTGCCCACTTCTTGCACACAGGGAGCGAGGCACTGTCCCATATGATAATACAGGCATACTTCCTTCGGCATCACGCCGCATTTGCGTAACGGATACATCCGGTCAAGCAGCTTTTTCGTTTGGTGTGCCGCATATGAATTCGGATAAGGTCCGAAGTATTTGGCTTTATCTTTGAGCACCCGCCGGGTCACTTCGAGTCGGGGATGCTTTTCATTCGTAATTTTAAGGTAAGGAAATGTCTTATCATCCTTGAGCAACACGTTATACCGCGGCATATGTTTCTTAATCAGGTTACACTCCAGAATGAGTGCTTCCATATTGCTGCCGGTAACGATATATTCGAAATCACGGATTTCGGACACCAGGCGCTGTGTCTTCCCATTATGACTGCCGATAAAATATGATCTTACGCGATTCTTCAACACTTTGGCTTTACCTACATAGATAATGGTACCTTCACTGTTTTTCATCAGGTAACAGCCGGACATGTCAGGCAGCAAAGCCAGCTTGTGGCGGATCTGCTCCAATGCCTTCTCTTGCTCCTGCACGTTAGTAATGAATTCATCCATAATTCGGTGGGTCCTCCTTCCCGAAAAAAGTATAAATAAAAGGTTACACTGTACCACTCCGATTGCAGTACCTTCTTCCAATCGCTGTTATCCCCAGTTTTTTTGTCCTCTCCGCTACTGTGTAAATAATTAGTTCCATTAATATATAAGGAAAAAGAAGTCTTAGGATAAATACAAGCGCTGCGCTTCTAAAGATTGCTCTACACTCTACATTATCGTGTAAAAATAATTATATCTTATATTGTCCTATATGAAAGTATTCGACGCAAAACGCCCCCGGCGCATAACCGGAGGCGTATGTGAAATCTTGGTTAATTATTGGTGTTTTTCGATAATTCCTTTGAGAGCATCTTTCGAGTTCAGACCAACCACTTTATCAACCGGTTGACCATCTTTGAAGAAGATCAATGTTGGAATGCTCATTACGCCGAAGCGGGAAGCGGATTCCGGATTTTCGTCCACATTGACTTTAGCAATTTTCACTGCATCGCCAACTTCGGTGGACAGCTCTTCCAGGATTGGAGCGAGCATTTTACAAGGACCGCACCAAGGCGCCCAGAAATCAACAAGAACCGTTCCTTCGCCTTCGACTTCAGCGTTGAAGGATTGATCGGATACGTTAACAATAGCCATGAAATTGTCCTCCTTATATATACTTACGGTTTATTTTAACCTGTAACGTCGTGAACGACACTTCCAGTATAACACAGGTACTCTAATGTTGTGAAATGAACGCATCAATGTTCATCTTCCCAACATCAAATCTTCACAATTGAAGAACTTGCAGGTTCGCTGCAAAATCTTTACAAACGCTTTCTTTTCCAAGTATACTAAAATTACTCCGGGCTTCAGCTACCTGTAAGGGCAAGCTGTTATCCCCATAAGGAGGCAATACCATGGATGCAAATGTGCGGATCAACGACCCGCGTGAACATGTGAACGAGGAACCCCGTAACGATCTGTTTGATCTGATTGCGGGTGTTGCTGGCATGGCCGGCCTGATGACGGTTATCTTTTTCGGAATGGTGATTTTCAAATTTATCACCGAATAGGATCTTCAGGCTGCACGCAGGCCAGAAAAGCCCGGTTTTCGCGACAATGCGAAAGCCAGGCTTTTTTTGGGACTATAGGAGTAAAAAATAGATCAGATCGGTAACATAAGTAGAAATTAACGTTTGCCCCGCTGATTCTCACCCCGAACCGAGATGACATCAACAAACGGACGAATCCGGTCCATCAAACGCTGGCCTTTGTTCATTTCCTCGCCGTCCCTACTGGTGAAGCTAAGATGTTTCTCCAGCCCATCCAAGTTGTAGTTGGACGTGTAAAATGTAGGTTTGCGATTCATACGGTAGTTCAGAATGGAACCCATCACATGATCCCGAACCCATGGGTTCAGATTTTCTGCCCCAATATCATCAAAAATGAGCAGATCACAGCTTTTCAAAATATCCGTCGTTTCCTTCAGCTTGTTTCCTTCACTGATCATGGATTTCAGATCCTCCACAAAATCAGGCATGTAGATAATAACACCTGTGTGGCCCACAACCGCGAGTTCATGCAGCAGATAACACATCAGAAACGTCTTGCCCGTTCCAAATGATCCTTCCAAAAACAGTCCTTGCGGAGACAATCCATTCTCCTTGGTGTCGTTAATATAACGCAGAACCTGGTTCACCGCCGGAGCACGCATCCGATCCTTGCCCATAATTTCCACATCGTTATATCCTGCATTGAGCGCACGCTCGTCCACATAGAAACTGCGGATTCTTTGCTTGATAACATGCTCATTTTGCCGGGCGATATGCTTGGAACAAGGTGCTTTTTTATCTATAATTTCGGGTTTACCGTTAAAATGCTCTACTTCCAGTTTGCAAAAGTGACCCTGGAAATCGTTAGGACAGTTGTCGAGCCCCGGACAGTTCGCACAGTTCTTCGAATCTTTGGCATACTGATACAGCTTGCTCAGATCGGTAATAAGCTGTGCATCTTTCAGTTCAGGATGACCTGCGCGGAATTCGCGTACGTACGGATCTTCCATCAATTCCGCCGCAATCCGCCGCGACTGTTCACGAAAGGAAGGATTCAGCTGCTGAAGCAGTCCTCCCAAGGATTCCATGGCTTCAAGCCCCCTTAATAGTTTCAATATAGAATGAACAATTGAATTTTACGATGACCATCATGATGGCAGGGTAACCTTCGATCGCTTATAATTCTACTGTTCATTCTATATAAACTTGAGGAATAACTCAACATTTTCAGCTGGAAAAAGCATTATCCATTCCATGACAGTACGCAGAACTTCGGTTAGACACTACACAAAAAATCGATCCAATCACGCTTGGAAAATTAGCGACGCAACCCCACCGTAACAATCTCACAAGGTCCCGCTTGAAGAGCCCATTCTTTGCTAGCCAAGGCAGCGGAAGATTCATTTACCACCGAATCATTCAGTTTGCCTGTCTCTTCTTCCAGAATGTTGCTCTGATATGCATCTTCCAATGCTTGCGGGATGGACTCAGAAGCAGCAAACTTCAGCTCAGTTGTATTCGACCCCATATTATACCAACGCAACATCAGATCACCCGAATCCTCGTTCACCTTCAGTGAAGAAAACGCAAGACCTTCCCCTTGCCACTCAAAAGGTGTGTTGCTTGGCGTCAGGAATCCCGGATGTACGTTCGTCTGAGCCAAAGTCCATGGAATCTGGAACTGGTAAGCTTCAATGTATGCTCCGGAGGTTGCTCCGTTCCCGTCATGAGGGATAATCTCCATCTGGAAGGAATGCTCACCGAGACACTGAGCTTCCGGTGTAGGGAACAATCCCCAGTCTCCAAGCTCTCCCACGGCACGAAGCAGTGTCACGGCAATCGTATTCCGCCCATCCTCAAGAACCTCATATTCATTCAAACCGAGATTGGCTACAACCAACCCAACCTGATCCTCGCTTACATCAACAAAACTTTGCTGATGCTGGGTATTGCTCGGATTCTGCCATTCCGGTGCAGGCGTATTATCGCGAGTAGCAATTTCGAACATCGAGTCAACGTGATGAACAGCCGATGTCAGATCCGTCGGGAAGAGTGCCCGCACCCGATGATCCTTCGCCTGATTGTTGAAAGTTGTTTCGAGCTTGATGCCTTTTCCACTGCGGCTTAACGACACAATGGTTCGGATCTTGAGCGTAACCATTTGTTTGGAACGTTGAGCTTTACGATGTGGATAATAAATCAGTTCCCGCTGCTCACGATCAAGCGATTCGTCAGCGGATTCAGGAATTTCCCAATGATGAACAATTTCGTACGAAGCTCTGTAAGGCGCATCTTCAATAACCCGAATTTCTGCCCGAAGATCCTTCGTAGTCAATGCCACTTCATTCTCCGGTTGCTTGAACATGTACTCATTGCCGATATCACCGACATTTTCATACACGCCAAGATCTTTATACGTCCGGCCTGTCCGTTTATCTGTGAGTGCAAAAGATCCATTGTCTGCAATATTTACGATAAAATATTCATTTTCCATGCCACGTTCACCACGCAGCAGTGTATTTGAATTCGCAGCATTGCTGTCCATGCGGACCAAAGCATACGTCTTCAGGCCAAGTGCAGGCACATTCTCTGCTTCAAACGTAATGCTGACCCGACGGCAGCTATATGGCTGACGGAATCGATCATCAGGCAGATCATAGCCGAATTGCAGACCCAGATCCTCTACCGTACACGGAACTGGTTTGCCTTCTTCATCCACCAAAATACGACCTGACAGGTCAATGGCGTTCATTTTGGCTGCCATATCTTCCAATGAGAAACCATCACGGAAGTACAATCGGGCCGCATCCAGTTCAATCTGAACTACACCGCTGCGCTCCCATCCCGAAGTGTTAAACACAACCACAGGCCGCGCTTCCTCACCATATCGTTCAAATGTTGAAGTATCCACAGCTGCAGCGATTTGGCTGGTGCTATCCTCAATCAGGGCCTCAGCCACATGACGGCTCTTATCAAACCGGGTGACCATCTCGCGATGCACCTCGTCTACGCTACAGCCACAGATGCTGTCATGCGGATGATTCTGCATCAACGTTTTCCACGCATAGGTAAACTGATCATGCGGATATGGATGACCTAGCAGATGCGCGAACGAAGCCAGGGGCTCAGCCACCTTTTCCAACATGGATTGGCCCAGTTGGTTCATCTGTTTCAGATAAACGCGTGCGGAAGCTGTGTTCACCAAAGTGCCCCAGCCATCGGTACGCTGGCTGCGCAGCTCTCCTTTTACAACAGACAGCTCCTGAACCGCAGATGCTTTCAACGCTGACAGATAGTCCGGGAAGTTGGAGTGAACAAACTCGATATCGGGATACAATTGTTCAGCCATACGGATGGCTTCAGGCAGATCCTTCTGAATCGGCTGGTGATCACATCCATTCATGTACAGCAATTCATTGGTCGATGCATATTTCTCCGCGTCAGCCAGCTTGGTTTCCCAGAACTTGCGAGCTGAAGCTTCGTCCACCGGAACTTCATTCCCGTTAGAGTACCAGTTGGCAAATAAAACACCGAGCACTTTAGATCCATCCGGACCTTCCCACATCAGCTCTGAGAAACTGGATTCGTATCCATCGTCAGACACCATGTTGTTGAAGCCCGTTGGCTTCACGCCTCGCCCGAAAAAGACATTATCGATGCCCGATTGCAGCATAAGCTGCGGTGTCTGTCCTACAAGTCCGAACGTATCTGGGAAGTATCCGATCTTTGAAGGTGTTCCGTATCGTTTGGCATCACGATGTCCAACCTGCATATTACGTACGTTCGCTTCACCACTGGTCAGGAAGGCATCCTGCAAAATATACCAAGGCCCAATGACAATCCGCCCATCGCGAATATGCTTCTCTAACCGTTCCTTCTGCTCCGGTCTAACCTGAAGATAGTCATCGATGATGATCGTCTGGCCGTCCAGGTAGAAGCTTTTAAAATCCGGCCCCTGATCGAGCTGATCCAGCAAGGCATCCACCAGTTGCACCAATCGCATATGATGTTTCTCATACGGCAAATACCATTCCCGATCCCAGTGCGTGTGAGAAATAATATGCGCTCTTTTCGATTTGCTTGTTGGTTTGGTCATTGTATTATTCCCCCTCTACCTCTTGTTGTACAATCTCTACTTCATCCGGACGATATACGGCTTGCAGCTGTCCGGCAGCATCTGTGGCAAACAGCACGGAGCGATTTTTCTCCAACAGGAACGTATATATGGCTCCCGTACGTGTATCTCTGACTTTCACCTCATGATTCAAAGCGAACTCCGATACAAATACGTACAGATTGCCTTTCGGGAAGCTCAGCTTCCGGCCATAAATCCCTGCCAGATCACCGCCAGATATCCATTCCAGTTCATTTTCAATACCAGCCACTTCTGACGCATATCGATACAGGTCAGCCAGCGGCTCATCCCGGCCGTTCAGCTCCAGCGGCAGCGGGCTCCAGATCAACTTGCCTTTGCCTAATGGTAGTACGACTACTTCATCAGGTGTATGATTCTCCGCATGAAGCAACGTTTCCTTCGCCACCTCGGCAATACGGCGACGACCATACGTGACGCGGTGATTCACACCGTTAATATTCAGCATTTCTTCTCGTTGTACGTTGCCCAGACTGCGCTGGCCAACAAGATGGTCTGCCCGATCACTTCTCTTCCAATAAGCATCCAACCCGAGCGGGCCAGTAATAAGCAGCGTAGCTCCTTCATTCTCCGCGAAGTTCAATAGCTCGCTTAAGGCATCGCTGTCCATGTTGTGCGGGCTCGGAACCATGATCAACTTCGGAGGTTGCTGCTTCAATGCTTCCAGATGATACTCGGATACAGCACGGAATGGCTGCTTCAGTTCATAAGCCATCACACGTGTCAATTTTGTGGTTGCATCGTAGGCCAGGGAACGGTTCGAGAAATCGTTGGAATACGGGAAGACCACCGCAATTTCCTCCAGCTCGCGATCGGTAAACAGGTCTCGAATCTGCTCCATGAATCGGCCAAAATCGTAAGACACATCGGCTTCAGGTTTTTCTGTACCGTCCGCTCTCAGCGCTCCAATATGAGATTCATTGGCATTATCCATATAAAAGTTCGTATTCCATATCCATTGCACAGCTCCGGCTCCGCCTGTTGAGAAGGCATAAGCGTATTTGCGCTCCAGAATGCTATGAAGCTCTTCCTCTGTACGTTTGGCCCGTCCATCCGGAGTTTCCACATACATGATGCCTGTCTCCTGAATGAGATTAGGTTTATGTGGTGTTTTGGCGAAAATGCCGTCCCAGATCAGGTCATCGTTGAGCCACCAGGAATGCACGGTTGTATAATCCACTTCCCGCTCATAGAAGAACGGTGAAGGACGCTGTGCTCCCAGAGCTTCATCCTGCCCCACGGTAACCAAATGATGGGGAACAAGATCCTTGATCGTGCCTACAAGCTCTCTCGCCCAAACATTATGCATCTCCATCGAGAAGAGACAGTAATCAAGCCAGCGTGTTCCTTTTTTAGCCTTGTGCATGTCCTGTACATCGAAATTGATCTCTTCCGGTTCAGGAATGACTGCAGCGGTAAAGTCAGGGAGCTTTTTAGGTGACATGTTCCATGCCTCCTGCAACGCTTCAATCGTCTGATGCCGCTGCTGAAGCCACTCGATAAACGCCTGCTGTTCATATGAATCTCTTGCCGAACGTGGCCCATCGGAGAATATGCGCACAGGATCAAACATCGACGGTTCATTAATCAAGTCCCAGTCCACATGTGTGGAATGTCTGTGACGACTAACAATGCTGCGAATGAATCGTTTCTGTGCATCTACACTCTGCGGGTCCAAATATGGATTTGTTCCTTCCCACGTCTCGGGTGTAAAGGAGAAAAAGGTAAACGTCACTTGAAGACCATGCCGTTTTGCCGTTAACAGGAACGCATCAATAGCACGCAGTACATCCTCGGACATGTGACCATCCACCTGCATCATGTTGCGATAGGCAGTCCAGATTCCGGTCCGAATCCAGTTAATGCCGGCTGCCGCCATCTGTGCCATATCCCGATCCCACACATCCGCATTGGGAAGGAACAGGAATTTCCGTGCCACGTCTGAGGTCATGTAAGTCATACCAACCACAGGCAATGGACGACCGTCTTTGATAAAATAATCTCTGCTGCGTGTGATGACTTCCCCTTCTGCCAACAACGCTGCGTCCTGACCCCAGAAGCCCTGCCGCAGTATGCGAACTTCTCCATCCGGTGCCTGAACACGACCGACGATTCGATACAGCCCGCTCTCGATTGAAAACGGAAGAAGAATACGTTCAAAACGCTGTTCGCCGGAAAGTTCCATCTCCAGTTGATGATTCCATACCTTCTCTACCGTGCCGTTTGTGCGATCTTCCCGTTCAACGGTTAAATCAAACGTCCAAAGTTCCGGCTCACTTCTTCTGCTACCCGCACGCTGTAGAATTTGGGTTTGGAGGATCAGTGAAGCTCGTTCACCCAATTCATACGAAGCATAGTTCGGCTTCAGAGATAGCTCGGTTACACCTTTGGCGCAATACTGCGCCCAGTTCACCATTTCGGCTGCTCCGTTCTGTTCCCAGAAGGCAGCCGTCAAAGGCAGATGCACAAACAGCCAGCGCGAACCGGCAAACGTACTGCGGGAGTTTTCCCATAATACGATTGGGGCAGCAATGCTGCGACCATCCTTGCTACGGCCGCGAAGCAGCGGAGAAATCTGCGTGCTCATCGGACCTGAGGAACCCATCTGATGTGGCAAATCGCTTGTTTTGGTTGTATGAGGTACCAGATTCCATGTATCCGCACTCTCGAACAGTCCCTCTTTGCCTGCAAGAAGTGGAATATCTTCTGAGGAAGTTAGTGAATCCACTTTGGCTGCGGATACCTTTAACGCCTCATGAATATAAAGTTCCTGATGATACGCCGTTTGTTCCGACTCGGAAATCCATGCCCCATTCTCCTGACGAACAGGACGTTTGAATGGTGCGCCACCAATGCTGATCAGACTTCCGCCCTGATGAAGAAAAGCTGCAATTGCGGTCCAAGCGGATTTTGGAAAATAAGGCGCATGCAGGTTCACGAAACACCCTTCACCTGCCGCTGTGCTCAAAGCCGAAGCCAATTCATCCGCGCCCACAACGATGATCTCTTCCGATGCTTTCCATGAATCAAGAGCACCTTGCGTTGGCAAAGTACCCTCCACTGGAAACGTTGGATCAGAGAAAATAATCAACTTGGTTCTCTTCACCTGTGCGCTACTCATAGCAAACCATCCTTCATGGATTTATAGACCAACTGGGAGAACAGGCTGTTGGACCAAGCAAACCATTTTCTCGTAAAAATCGTCGGATCATCGGCATGGAAACCTTCATGCATATATCCTGTATCCGCATCCGTTGCTTCCAGCATCCGAATGATTTCGAGCTTCTCTTCAGCAGACTGGGCCGTCAATCCTTGCATGGACAGACCCATATGCCAGATGTAATCCGGCGGTGTATGCGGGCTGCCGATTCCTTTGGCAACTTTGCCTTCATAATAGAACGGATTCTCTTTGCTGAGCGCAAAACGTCTCGTATTCTGATAGATCGGATCATCCGCTGTGACGTAACCAAGATAAGGAATGGACATCAGTCCCGGTGTACCCGCATCATCCATCAGGCAGTAGTTGCCAAAACCATCCGTCTCATAAGCATAGATCGGGCCAAATTCAGGATGGCGGTAAATACCGTACAGCTGAATACCATGATCTACTTCCGCTTCCAGATCCTTAAGCTCCTGCAGGAACTCCATATCCCGGAATACCCACTCCGCGAACTCCTGCATCTGACGCAGGGCAACGACGGCAAACATATTGCCTGGAATGTTGTAATGGAAATCACACGCATCATCACTGGAACGGAAACCGGACCAGATCATGCCTGTGTAATTGACGGGCATGCCTCGTCCGTTATTGCGGATTGAATCCGTAGCAATGCCGTTATTGCGGGTAAAGCTGTATGGTGATTGCTCCATGTGATGCTGCTCCACCCGGAACAAATCCACGATTTTGCGCATGGCGGCTTTGAAGCTGGAATCGAAAATATCCGTCAGTTCAGTTTCTTTCCAATATAAATAAGCGAGACGCACAACAAAGCACAAAGAATCAATCTCGAATTTGCGCTCCCACACCCAAGGTGACATCTCGGTCACGTCGGTGGTGTTCCAGTGCCAATCATTTGCTGTCTCGTTGAAGGCGTTGGCATATGGATCAATATGAACGTACTGGATATGCCGCTTGATCAGACCGCCAATAATGCGTTGTAGGTCTTGATCTTCCTTGGCAAATGGAATGTAATGCACCACTTGCTCCACGGAATCACGCAGCCAGGAAGCTGGAATATCGCCAGTGATGACAAAGGTCGTGCCGTCGTCCATTAATTTCGTGGTTGTTTCAATCGTATTCGGGAAACAGTTCTTGAATAGTTGAAGCAGCTTCGGTCGATGCGCCAGCTTCTGCTCTGCTTCTTCCATTACAGCCTGTACGGCTTGTGGCAATGCAACAGTTGGCATCGGTATTTTGGGTAGTCTGAATTGTTCCATGAATGAGTGCACTCCTTAAACAAATTGAATGGTGTAGCTGTAGCAAGATAAACCCATTAACTGTACACTAGGACACTACGATTGCAGTACCATCATCCGATCGCTGTTATCCCCAGATTTTTTTGGTTCCCTTCTCCAAAGGGAAAATCCGGGGATAGCGTATGCTTCCGATGCAGCTTTCTTTCAGAAAGCTTTTAGGCGAACACTCCGTTTCTTCATCTGGTTCTGCACTCTCCGTTATCGTGTACATGTTTTAATTCATCTTACATAGCTCAAAAATATTTCAAAAAGGTTTACCGTAGTAGCACGGTTTTTATTTCGTAAGGTTTAAAAGATAATGCAATCTGACCATTGGTGCTATCCAAAGGCTCGCCTGCTTCTTCCAATGCATTGGAGAGATAAGCTTGCTCAAATGCATGCGGCCATTGCAGCGTCACACGTTCACGTGTGCCCGAAGACTCATAGAAACGGAGCACTATACCGTTTCCTGCCTCTGCCGGTTTGACCGTATCCAAGATGACATGGCTGCTATCGAATTCAATCCATGCTCCAGTTGCCGGGCGTACGCCTGCGTTCTGGTCCACCTGATGCACAGGCACTTCATGGTTCAATTCGGCTGCCTGACGTACTGTATGTGCACTTCTCCAGTCGCCTTCATGTGGATACAGGGAATAAGTGAAATCATGTTCTCCAATATCCGCAGTCCGGTCAGGCCATCTCGGTGCACGCAACAAGGAAAGGCGAATCGTGCTTCCCTGTACGTCGTATCCATATTTGCAATCATTGAGCAGACTGACGCCATATCCGTGCTCGGCGACATCTGCGAAGCGGTGTCCGCACACTTCATACTGAGCCTGCTCCCAACTCGTGTTGCGATGAGTTGGACGCTCCAATGCACCAAATGGAATTTCATAGGTTGCTTTGGAAGTCACTATATCGATCGGGAAGCCCACTTTGAGCAATTTATGATCTTCATTCCAGCTTACATGGGTTTTGAAATCGATCCGTCGATTGTCATGATAGAACACCATATCCTGTGTAATCACAGACTGATGAAGCTTCCACTGAAAACGAAGTACGTCCTTCGTAGTACCTGCCAAAACCAGTTTTTTCTCCAAGAGCTCCACTTCTCCAGCAACCTGAGCCTCATAACGGCTGTCGATATCCCAGGCATCCCAGAGCGTCGGACGGTCATGGAAAAAGTGAAATTGATTGCCGCGTTCACCTGGCTTCAGAATCTCGCGTTCTGCTGTCTTGTCCCACAAGCGGGATATCTCGCCAAGCTCGTTAAACTGAACATGGTAATACTCGGTTTCCCATGTATCTGTAAAGTTCTTTTGCCCAGCAATGCTCGCCATTTCCCGTACATTTGTTTCCCTTGCATTTTCCGGTACGAGCCAAATCGTCTTATGACCAAACGCTGGAATATCCGTCACTAGAACCGAAATTTGGCCATCTTCCCGATCCATGCGCAAACGCTGACCTTCTTCATCGATGACGTAACGATCCAATTCATCGTGGAAATGAAGTTGAACGACTTCACTTCGATTCCAACCAAGGCTGTTGAAAACAACATAAGGAACAGAACCCTCTGGCCCCTGCGTATTAATTCCCCTCGTTAATGCAGCTACACCTTGATTCAGTCCTTCTCTACCCAATTCGAATACCCGAATATACTCCTCATCCGACGTTACATAGGATTCTGTTATGGCCGAACCAGGGATAATATCATGGAATTGATTCAGCAAAATCAGCTTCCATCCATCATGCAGCGCCGAACGTACTTCAGCATCCTGCTGCGGCTCCATATCCGGTAGGGCAAGTGTGTTCCAGAGCTCCGCTTCGCGATAAAGCACCTCAGCCTTCCGATTGTTGCGCTTATTGCGGCCATGGGTCGTATAGGTACCCCGGTGAAGCTCCAGATACAAGTCGCCATGCCACTTCGGAAGATCAGGCTGTGCCTTCTCGATTCCTTCAAAAAAGGCTCCGGCGGTACTATAACCATTCTTCGGTTGGCCCACCATCAACTCGGAACGGTCCACGTACTCCAACATCTCTCGCGTCACGCCGCCGCCACCATCGCCATGCCCGTACAGAAGCATATGCTCAGGATGCGCCGCCTTCTCGCGGTATGACTGCCAATGATCATGAATATCCTTCGGCAGCGTATGCTCGTTAACACCATGATTGAGATAAGACAGGATGGACGTACCATCAATGCCTACCCAGTGGAAAAGATCATGTGGAAATACGTTCGTATCATTCCATCCGAGCTTGGTCGTCATGAAGTACTCCACATTGCCATGCTTCAAAATTTGAGGCAGGGAAGCACAATAACCAAATGTATCTGGCAGCCATTCAATCTGTGATGTTTTGCCGAACTCCTCCATATAGAAGCGTTGACCATATAACATCTGACGAATCAGGGATTCCCCGCTCGGAATGTTCAGATCCGGCTCAACCCACATACCTCCAACCAGTTCCCAGCGTCCTTCCGCAATGCGTTTCTTTACCCGTTCATACAGTTCGGGATCATGTTCCTTCAGAAAAGCGTACAGCAAAGGCTGGCTCTGGGAATAAACATAATCCGGGTATTCATTCATGAGTGCATCCACCGTGGAGAATGTACGACTGGTCTTGCGCACCGTCTCACGTACAGGCCACAGCCAGGCAATATCAATGTGCGATTGCCCCACCATATGCTCCAAGCCTTCGGCGTTTCCACCAATCTCTCGCACTTCATGGATCAATCTTTCTTCGATACTGTGGATGTCATTCCCCTGCTTGACAGCCTCTTCTGTCAGGCCAACAAATTGATCCATTGCCCGATAGATCGCTTCCAGCAGGCGTACACGACGGAAATCACTTTCCGGCAGCAGCACCGCGGAATCACGCACAATCGTGACCGTGTACATCAGACTGCGAACAGGTTCATTCGGTCGCACCAGCAAACTGCTAATCGATGTAATCGGCGGCTGAATAACCGCTTGTTGGTTCAGTGGATCTACAGGCTCGGGTACCGGATCGAATAACTCAATCTCAAGTTCAGGCTGAGCCCCTACTCGTGAAGGGTCAAGTGTTACATACGTATGATTACGATCCAGCCCCTGATAAGAGTGTCCATTCACCCGAAGCAAGCCTTCCCCACCGGATTCAAATACAAGTCCGTAAGGTTCTTTCTGCCAGGAGGCAGGTACATCCAACCGTGTCCGGAAGAAATAGGTCGTTCCCTGATCACTTGGGAAACGATTCAACCCCTCTCCTTCTGGATAAGCCTTCTGATCTTCATATTGCCCTGGCACTTTATAATAAGCGCGGCTGATGTCCCAGCTGCGCAGCTCCATTTGCTCCAACCACTGACGTTCGGACAACTCGCGAATAAATCGTCTGATGCGTTCCATTTCCTTACGCCTCCTCTACCGTCAGCTCGGCGAACTGCGTATCTTTCACATGTCTTCCGATATGAATATGGAATTGTCCTGGTTCAACGACAGGCGTGAGATCACGACCGATATATTGCAGCTGCTCCGCTCCAATATGGAAGGCTACCGTCTTCGTCTCTCCAGGTTCCAAAATCACTTTTTCAAACCCCTTCAGCTCTTTGGCTGGACGTGCCACACGGCTAACCACGTCGGATACATACATCTGAATGACTTCTGCACCTCTGCAAGACCCTGTATTGGTGACTTCTACTGATACGGTGACTGTCTCGTTGGCCGTCATCGATTCTGTACTTAGCTTCGGCTCACTGTAATCAAAAGTAGTATAGCTGAGCCCATATCCG
The DNA here is from genome assembly GCF_002750415.1 of Paenibacillus sp. LK1. Lineage (NCBI taxonomy): Bacteria > Bacillati > Bacillota > Bacilli > Caryophanales > Paenibacillaceae > Paenibacillus > Paenibacillus sp. LK1. Next base: position 115,945 of record NZ_PEII01000009.1, on the reverse strand, counting down.
AATGGATAACGAGGCTCCAGATCCTCTTCCAAATAACGCTTGCCGCGTGAACGTTTGCCATTATAGTAAATCGGTAATTGACCCACATGCTTCGGAATGGATATCGTCAGTTTACCGGACGGATTCACTTCACCGAACAAGATGTCCGCAATGGCATGCCCACCCTCTTGGCCTGGGTACCATGCTTCCAGAATGGCATCGGCATGTTCATCCACCCAAGGCTCGGTGATCGGGCGACCGTTGATATAAACAATGACAAGTGTTTTGCCAAGCTTGTGAATCTCTTGAATCAGCTCCAGCTGGACTCCTGCAAGCCCAAGCGTCATGCGGTCAATGCCTTCTCCACACTCCATGTCATTCCATGAGTTATCGGACACATTGGAAGCACCTGTCTTCAGATCGATGGTTCCTTCACCAAAATCACGGGCACTCGAGCCGCCAACGACCATGATGACCGTATCTGCCTGACGTGCAGTTTCTATTGCGTGCTCGAACCCTTCTCTCGAATCACCCTTGATGCGACATCCCGGTGCATAGAGAACCTGATTTTCACTATTCGAATGTCCAACTGAGCCTTCCCCTGCGTGCCCACTCTCACTTACAGCAAGCTTACTGTGGATGCCATCCAGCACCGTAGCCACTTTGGACTTCGGTTGGGGGGATGTATAATCGCCCAACTGGTTGTAGGCTTGGTCTGCATTAGGACCAATAACAGCAATTCGGCCCGCTGTTGCCGTCGACAGAGGTAATGTTGCAGCTTCATTTTTGAGCAAGACCACACCTTCTGCAGCCAATTGGCGTGCCAGTTGAATATGTTCTTCACTGCCAATGACTTCTGCCGCTCGATCGGCATCCACATAAGGCTGCTCGAATAATCCCAGCTTGAATTTCAGTGCCAGCACACGGCGGACAGCCTGATCCAGTACATGCATTTCAAGTTTGCCTTCCGAGATCGCTTGCACCAGATATTGTCCAAACATCTCACCGGACATTTCCATATCAATACCTGCCTGAATGGCCTGTACGGATGCTTCCAATCCATCTGACGCCACATCATGCCCACTTGCGAGCATGTTGATGGCACCGCAGTCCGTAATCACCAGACCGTCAAAGCCCCAATCTTTTCGCAGAACGTCATCCAGCAGCTCCGTATTAACCGTACACGGGATACCGTCGATTTCGTTATAAGCCGGCATAATGGATTGAGCACCTGCTTCAACAGCTTTGCGGAACGGATACAGATCTACTTCCAGCAGCTCACGCCAGCCCATATGCACTGGTCCCGCATTGCGTCCACCTTCCGAGCTGCCATAACCGACAAAGTGTTTCAGTGTAGCCGCTACCGCATCCTCTTGGTCCAAACGCTCGCCCTGAAGTCCTTGCACGGAAGCAACAGCTAGCTCACCAATAAGATACGGGTCTTCGCCAAAGCATTCCTCGGTACGCCCCCAGCGTGGATCACGTACAACATCCAGCACCGGAGAATACGTTACCGCACCACCTTGAGCACGCGTCTCGCGAGCGACCGCCCGGCACATGTCACGGTAAAGATCCACATTCCAGGTACTTCCCAAGAGGAGGGGAACCGGATAGACCGTACCATCAATCGCCATATGTCCGTGCGAGCATTCCTCTCCGATCAGAATGGGAATCCCCAGTCTGGACTGCTCTACAGCATGACGCTGAATAAGGTTTACTGCTTCTGCCCCTTCTCTGGCAGACAGTCCATTTTCAAGCGTAACACCCGTCCATGGATCTGCACGAAGTGCACCGTACAGGGAGCCTACTCCCCCGTTTTCCACCTGCTGCTTAAAGGATTCATTCAGCGTGATGTTCCCTTGATCATTCGTATATGTCTGCCAACCAAAAGGCTGGATGAGTTGTCCCGCCTTTTCTTCCGTCGTCATTAAGCTCAGCAGATGTTCTACTCGCTCTTCCACGGATTTGCTTTTATCCTTATATATCATCATCCTTCGACGCCTCCACCCTATAGAAGTGATTCGGTTACTCTTTGACAGCTCCGACCGTCAGACCTTGTACAAAGTAACGCTGGAAGAACGGATATGCGAAAATAATCGGCAACGTAGCGAGAACCACCATGGCCATCCGTGAAGTATCCTGCGGGATGGATTGCATCGCCGCCAGACTCATCGAGCTGTTCGCCGAGTTCTGCTGGATGAACTGGATGCTGGACTCGATCCGCATCAGCATCGATTGCAGCGGTACGAGGTTGGGATTATCGATATATAACAGTGCATTGAACCAATCGTTCCAGTAACCGAGCGTACTGAACAATCCGATTGTCGCCAGCCCTGGCAGTGATAATGGAATGACAATTTTCATAAACGTATAGAATTCTCCGGCTCCATCAATTTTCGCGGATTCAATGACTGCATCCGGCACACTGGTTGAATAGAATGTACGCAGGATCATGATATAGAAGGCATTCATTGCAAGCGGCAGAACCAGTGCCCATATGCTATCTTTTAAATGAAGAAGCTGAGATACGACCATATAGGTCGGAATCATCCCGCCGTTGAACAACATGGTCAGAATGGCAAATATGGAGAAAAATCTCCGATAACGGAAACTCTTGCGGGAAATTGCATAAGCATACAGCGACATTAGAATCAGACTTATGATGGTACCCAGCACCGTCACCAGAATGGTTACCCCATAAGCACGCAGCAGCGTGTCTCCACTCTGCCACACAAACTGATAGGCTGCGAGACTCCATTCCTTCGGAATCAGTCGATACCCGTCACGGGCCAGTGCTTTCTCGTCCGTGAACGAGATGATCACTACAAACACGAAAGGAAATACACAGATTAAAGCGAATAGTCCGGCCAAAATATTCATAATGACGTTCCAGCCATTGGATACATGATGGAAGTCGCGTTTTTTTACGATTTGAGCCACAGTGGTTCACTCCTTTCCCTTGTCCTAGAATAGGCTGCTATCTTTATCGATTTTGCGTACAACATAGTTGGAAATGATAACAAGCACGAAGCCTACAACGGATTGATACAATCCGGCAGCGGTACTCATGCCAATCTCACCACTTGTTTTCAAGCCACGATACACATACGTATCAATAACATTGGTAACGGCATACAACGTACCCGAATCCCTTGGAACCTGATAGAAGAGACCAAAGTCGGCATAGAAGATGCGACCCACAGCCAGCAACGTCATAATAATAATGATAGGTGAGAGCAAAGGAATCGTAATGTTGCGGATCTGCTGCCATTTATTAGCACCATCGATCATCGCTGCCTCATACAGCGACCGATCAATCCCCAGAATGGAAGCGAGATAGACAATGCTGTTGTACCCGATCGTTTTCCACAAAGCTACGAACACCAGGATATACGGCCAATACTTCGCTTCCGAATACCACTGAATCGGTTCAACACCGAACCACCCAATAATCTGGTTCAACATCCCCCGGTCCATGCTCAGGAAGCTGAACGCGAAATAACCGACAATAACCCAGGATAGGAAATACGGCAGGAACATACCAGTTTGATACAATTTGGCCAATCGTTTATTGACCAGCTCCGATAGTAGAATTGCCAAACCTACAGCGAATACCAGCCCCAGAAATATAATTGCAAGGTTATAAAAAAGCGTGTTTCGAGTAATGAGCCAGGCATCGTTGGTGCTGAACAGGAATTTGAAGTTATCCCAACCCACCCATTCGCTCTTCATCAGACTGGCCCAGAAGCCTTCGCGGCTGAAACGATATTGTTTGAATGCTGCTACTGTACCAACCAATGGCAAGTAGGAAAAGAAGAAGAACCAGATGGCGCCTGGTAGCACCATGAACAGCATGACTCGGTTTCTAATCAGATTTTTCAAAAATGCGGTCATATGGAGATCCTCCTTCAGGCTTGAATGAAAAAGGATCGGGCGCAACAAGCAGCGGCCCGATCCCTGAATTTACCCTTACTTATTTGCCGCTCTCCAGGCATCAAGCTGGGTTTGGGCTTCAGCCATCACTTTTTCAAGTCCGGCTTGATTGAACTTCTCAATCACTTGCTCCAAATTGTTCTCTGGGTCCAGCGTACCTGTCATCAATGCGGCCCAGTATTGCTCTTTGACATTCTGCACTGCTGTCAGTTCCGACGACACCTTGCTTGAGTCAAAGTTAAAGCTCAGAATAGGGGAATTTACACCCTCTGCATTAAACTTCTTGAACTCATCCCATTTGTTATCCGGGTCATTGTTGTTCAGATACAACAACATGTTGTTACCGAGGGAGTAAGAAGGCATATCATAGTTCTTGGATTCAGCCAGATTTTCCATGTGCGTGTCATCCACTTTTTTGTAGTGAACGCCCTCAATACCGGAATCAACCATATTACGCAGCACTGGATCTGTATTCAACAGGTTCAGGAACTCCATTGCTTTCTCCGGATATTCGGAGTTGGCTGAGATAGCCATGATCGAACCTTGTACAGACGTGTTGGTGATGATCGCGTCACTTGCTGGTGTGGAAACTACCGGGTATCCGTAGCTTGCTGACCACTGGTTGTCCGCGAGCGGTTGTGTCTGTGCACGATCCAGGAACCAGTTACCTGATGTGGTCAGGTCATTGGTGGAGCCTGTTGTTGCTGCCTCTGGCGATACATAACCAGCTTTGTAGTATTTGCTCATCGTTTTGAGAGCTGCTTTCATTTCCGGAGTATCCAGAATGTTCACAATCTTGTAATCCGTCGTATCCAGTTTGATTGCCATTGGCAAGTTCTGAATGACGTAGTCGTAAGGAACATAAGGAACAAAGTTTTTATCCATTCCAAATGGAGTCACGCTTGGCTCATTTTCCTTGATCGTTTTGAGCAAAGGCTCCAGACTGTCCAACGTACGAATATTGGAGATGTCCATTTTGTATTTATCAAGCAGCGTTTTGTTGAAACGCCATACCTCTTGTTGAGGCAGCTCCTTATTGGCCGGAATTCCGTAATTGTGTCCGTCTACTTTCGAACCGCTCAGGAATGCAGGATCAATGGTTTTAATAAGATCCTGACCGTATTTCGGGAGCAAATCATCAAGTTCTAGGAATGCGCCCTTTCTGGCATTTTGAACATAATCGAATCCGCCTGAAGAGGTGAACAGGATGTCCATTGGCTCACCGGATGCTACGTTAACTTGCATCTTTTGCGGATAGTCACCCCAGTCAACCATTTTCATCGTTACTGTGGCATTAATTTTTTCTTTGGTGTACTTGCTGACTTCTTCCATCACTTTATTAACATCTTTCTGAGGGGTACCGATGGTGTACCAGATCAGCTCGACAGGTGCCTCTCCTGCTTCTCCTGATTCTGAAGCATCTTTGCTTCCTCCACAGGCGCTAAGAACGAGTGTAACCGCCATCAACAATGCAAGTACGAGAGAAAAACTTTTTCTTTGTTTACTCATTTCCTTGATCCTCCCTTTTCGTGTTCCCTTTAGCTCTACAAACTAACTGCTTTAACCTTATCGAATGAAAGCATTTTCAAAAAGAAGATAAACTTAATATTTCGAGGTACAAATTAAAGAGAAATCAGTACCTATTCATTAATTTGTACCTATTTGAATAAATCGCTTACATAAAAAAGACATGCTGAGTAACATTTGGCACCAACTCCACTGCATGCCCTCCTGTCCCCAGAATGTCTCATTTAGTTCAGTCCACTGGTCCAATCGGTGATCCACTGAAAATTATCCAAAAACCTTAAAATCGGTTGGTGAAATTCCCACATATTTGCGGAACTGTTTATAGAAATATCCGGTCTCCCAGTAGCCAACATTCCTTGCAATCTCATGTACTTTCAGATTCGAATTGCGCAGCTGTTCCTTGGCACGTTCAATCCGGTATTTATTGATATATTCGGCAAAAGTCTCCCCCGTCTCCTTATGGAACAGTTGTCCCAAATATACCGGATGAAGATGGTAGTGAGCACCCAGAAGCTTCAGGGAAAGTTCTTCTGCGTAATGTTTGTCAATATGTTGAAGTACCTGGTTGACGATTGGATTCTTTAAATCCTGAAGCAGAGACTGAATCGTCTCCGTACCAACCTGCTGCAACGCCTGCACGAGCTCATCAAAGGTTCCGCTGTCCAATACGAGACGAAGTCCACGTTGGTAAATAGCCGATTCATCCGAATGTTTGATGCCCTCCAATTCCATCTTGAAACGAATGACCACTTCCAGTGCGATGTTCTGCAACTCAGCCGGAGTAACTCCATCGCGGTGCTGTTCAAAATCGACCCGAATTCGCTCTGCAAGCAGCTCTGCATTGCGGGATAGAATGAGCTTCGCGTACTCCTTCCAATCGATCGAGAAGGAAGAAGCAGAGCTTCCACCTTTCTCCAATATGGCATGATCAATCACTTTGAGATCGGGATAGATCATCACATACTGGAGCGCCTTTTTCGCCTCCTGATAGCTTGCAGGAGCATGGTGAAGTCCACGCATCAGACTTCCTGCTCCAATCAAAACAGCAGGATGTGTCTCACATAGCGCAGCGGATAATGCTTGAAGGCACTCCATAAACCTCTTTTTCTCATCCTCGCCTGCATGCACATTGGCAACGATGACGATGTCCCCATCGATGTCATGAAATATATTCACATAGGACTTATCCTTCAACATGTCTTCCACTCGCTCGAACATGCCGGATACTTCCCCTTTTGTCCGCAAGATAGCTACTGCAACATCAGGTGCATCCAGCGAAAGGTTCAAGAACTGTGCCCGTTCCTCGAATTCCGTGGCGGCAATCTGTCCCGTCAACCATCGATGAAGGATGTTGTCTTTCAAAATCTGAACACCATAAGCATCATCTGTTTGAGGAGACAACGTATGGTCCAACTTGGACGCCGTATTGCGAAGCGTCGATTCCAGTTCTTCCACATTGATCGGTTTGAGCAGGTAATTTTCGATGCCCAGCTGCATGCCCTCTTTCAAATACTCAAACTCATTAAAACCACTTAGAATAATCACCTTGATGTCAGGCTGCAATTGCCTTGCTTCCCGAATCAGGTCCAGACCATTCATGAATGGCATGGATATATCCGTGATCAGTATGTCCACAGGCTGCGCAGACAAGGCGTTTAATGCGGCCTGTCCATTGCCGGCATGGCTTACAATTTCCATATCAAATGACGACCAATCCAAAATATCGTACAATCCTTCAATGATGAATGGTTCATCATCCACAATAAATACCTTGTACATATTAAATACCTGTCCCTTCTGTATGAGGATAACGAACCCTGATCAGGGTTCCTTCTCCGAGTGTACTCTCTATCGTGATGCCGAATTCCGGTCCATACAGGAAACGCAAACGGGTGTGAACGCTGCGCAGTCCGAACATTTTACCCGACTCTTCCGGACGTTCCAGTTCTTCTAAAATTTCAGTCAGGCGCTCAGGCTCAATGCCTTTGCCGTTATCTCTGACCTCTACCTGCAAAGCGTCGCCCAGTTCTTCAACAACGATCGTTAATTGATTATCCGAACGTTCTGTCTGAATGCCGTGCACCACATAGTTCTCAATAATCGGCTGCAGGGACAGCTTGACCACCGGATGCTGGTTATGAACAGAGTCCAACTGAATCGTGTACATAAAAATATCCTTATACCGGATTCGGAACAATTCCAGATACAAACGGCAAGCTTCCATCTCATCCTTGAGCGTATAATTTTTCTTCTGTTGAACAAGGCTCTTGAATAACACGGATAAACTGTAAATCATCTCGCCGACATCCTTCGCCCCCTGCGAGATCGCCCTCATTCGGATGACCTCCAGCGTGTTATAGAGAAAGTGAGGATTAATCCGTGCCTGGAGAGCGACCAGTTCTGTCTCCTTTTGTTTGATCTCGGCTTTGTAGACGCGTTCAATATATTGATTAAGTTCATCCAGCATATCGTTGAAACTGTGCGAGATCTGTCCAAGCTCATCATCACGGGCATCATCAATGCGTGCTGTCAGGTTGCCGTATTTCACCCTTTGGGTGAAACGAATGATTCTGCGAGTGCGTTTGGCAAAATTAATAATGAAGAACGCCGGAACCAGCACTGCAAACAGGATACATATGATACTAATCGAAACGATTGTATTGCGTGTACCCGCATAGGCCTCTGCCATCTCATCCACAGGGACCGTGCCAACGACCACATATCCCTGATCCGCCGAGACAAACTTGTTCACATACATATTTCGCTCCTTTTTCATCGAATCCATATCCGTCTGATCAAACAGGGAATCGGCCACATTGATATACGGGTACTTCTTGCCGTAATAGTTACTGTTGGAATCGAACAATACTGTACCCTTGGCTGACAGCACCACAATTTCTCCCTTGAGATTACTTTCATAACTATCCAAAGCGTTGCCAATACCTGCTGAGTCAAAGAACACAAGGAACTGGCCCAAATTTCGAAGGGTCTGTGTATCATTGATAGGCACACGAATCGCATACAGTGCCGGGTCCCATTGATCAATTTCTTTACGAATCCAATAGTTCGGTGCGCTGATATTCGGTGTCTCCATCGCCATCACGTCAGGAATATAGGAATGAGCCACATTGGTGTTTAGCTTTCTGAACTGCTTATGTTGATTGAAGCTGGACAGATCCTGTCGCTCGGCACTATATAACATCACTTGATTGATATCCGAATTGCGATCCATGATATTTTGAAAATGTTTCAGTACATCAGCTGAGTAATCATCCTGATTCGCATAATAGCCATTCGTCAGATGCTGTACATACTCGGCGTACGTGTGGTTCATCAAATAAGTGATATTGGACGATAACGCCTCATTCTGATGCATATCCCTCACCATGTTTTGCACTGTTTCATACTGCTGATGAATATATCGGTCAACACTCTCCATGGCCGCTTTCTGGATCGCCAGCTCTCGGCGAATCGTGGCATCGGACACCGACAGGAAAATGATATAGGACAAGGTAATAATCGTTACAATCGAAATCATGGAGAAGATGAACAGCATCTTCATAAACATATTATTTTTAAAGAAATTTTTGTAAACGCTAACAATTTTCAAGTCACATGTTCCCCCCGATGCTGTTTTCCTGTCTAAATTATATCATTTGCCTTCTGACATTAACTTGTCACCTCGAACTTTTCTTTAGTTTATACCTGTGTTTCTTTAATTTCACCCTATTTGAAAATGCTTTCATGCCCTATCGTTAACCATAAGTTTATTTTTGTGTAAAAGAATACCTTACATTCATTCGACTTGAAGGAGGAACAACATGACACGCAAACTCAAACCCAAAGGTCTCATCCCCAAAGTAACCGCAATGGTTCTCACTTCGGCTCTACTTGGACAAGTCATTGCCTCATCCGTTTATGCCGGAGACACACTCCCTTACACAGGTGACAGCGCCAAGGGAGTAAATCAGCCCTATCAGCATGGTTACACCGCTGCCCAGATTCTGAATTGGACACCCAAAAGTGATATCCATGGTGATCTGCTTCGAGCTCATGTACCTTTGCAGCCACGTAATGATGCCTTTGCGGCCACGCAAGCTTACCCCGAACTTAGCCCGGACACCCAGTTGTTTACGATGAGTGGCGATTACGGCAATTCATTCTTTGACAGCACCCCTTACACCAATGAATTCAGCGAATACCTCTTTAATTATTGGCAGTACACAGACTATTATAGCTATTGGCATGGTATGGCTTCTGCTGGCGTGCCTGAGGAATTGTATGACCCCAATAAGGAATGGACGGAAAAGTACTTTGAGTTTGGCATTTTGAACATTCCGAACCCGGCATACACCAATGCTGCACACAAAAACGGTGTCCGTTCCATCGCCAACATCTTCTTCTCCGACAATGATCGTGGACCACAAACCTACAAGCAGATGCTTGTGCAGGATGAAGAAGGGAATTTCCCTGTCGCTGCAAAGCTGGTCGAGATGGCAAAGTATTATAATTACGACGGATACTTTTTCAATCAGGAAGAGGTTGCCAAAGGCGTAGCGCCTGAAGACATCGCTTCCTACAAGAAATTCATGAAGTATTTAAAAGACGAAGGACTATATGTTCAGTGGTATGACTCCACCATCAATACAACAGGCAAAATTCAATACCAGAACCAGTTTAATGGACTTAACAGCCCTTTTGTGCAAGATTCTGCATTAGGCAGAGTCTCGGATTCGATCTTCCTGAATTACGTGTGGAACCATGACATGCTGCGTGATTCGCGCGATCATGCCAAAGGTTTGGGACTTGACCCACTGGAAACGGTATTTGCCGGTGTCGAAGGTGGGAATGACCAGTTCGGCCGTTGGAAGCAGCTCTACGATCTGCGTAACAATCTGGACGAGAACGGTCAACCGATGAACAGTATTGCAACGCTTGGTGCCGACTTTACTCATAATGCCCTGGATGAAGAAATGGGCGATGGCAGCACGAATCATAGAGCCGAAGATGAGTACCAATGGATGACCTTTGTGCGTGACCGCGCTTGGTGGTCAGGTCCGAATCAGGACCCAACCAACGCACGCCGTACGGCATCCGTTGATCTATCCGACGTGTATGCTTCTGGCGCAAAATGGGACGGGATCGCCGCTTACCTCACTGAACGCTCCGTTATTCATGGCTCCAATTTTGTGACCAACTTCAATACAGGCCACGGTCTGAAATATTATGAGGGCGGAACCGTCTCCAATGCAACCGAATGGTCCAATATTAATATTCAGGATATCCCGGTCACCTGGCAGTGGTGGATGGATAGTCAAGGTGATAAGCTCACTGTTGATTTTGACTATGGTCCTACCTATGAAAAAGGTGCTCGTTATACTTATGATTCCGTTGGTGCGTTCACTGGCGGCAGTTCTCTTGTCGTAAATGGAAGTCTGAATACGGACAATTTCCTACGTCTGTACAAGACGGATCTGTCGATCAACGCCCAATCCAAATTGGAACTCACCTATAATAAACCGTCTGTCAACGACGCTTCCTCCATGTATGTCGGACTGATATTTGAGGATGAACCAACCAAAGTGGTCAAAGTCAAAGTGCCGGATTCAGGTCAGCACACGGCAGGCTGGAAGACTGCTGCACTCGATCTGAGTGCATACCAAGGGAAGACCGTCGCAGCTTTTGGTCTATCCTTCGACCCTAATGGTACTACGATTGAAAAATATCAGATGAACATCGGTGAGATTCGTATATCCGACGGTTCTGCCGCCAAACCGAATGCACCAACCGGATTCCATATTGCCAAAGCACTGACCAACACCGATGAGTTGGTTGTCGAATGGGATATCGAGGACTATTCGAAGGTTAAGCAATATAATCTGTATGAGAACGGCGCTTATGTCGGCGGCGTGTATGACTCCACATTTTATATTAAATCGCTCAAACATCCCGCTGGCGAATTGTCCATTCGTGCTGTAGGCGCAGATGGTACCGAGAGTGAAGCAACCGTCCTGTCCTATGATCTGAATGCAGCTGTTCAAGACATTGACGTGAAATTCAAGAACAATGGCGATGCTATTGTCAGTTGGAAAAACCCGAAGAAGAACCCAGGTAAAGATCCAATCCAGCTTACACTCCAAACGGAGTACACGAAGGAACCTTTCAGCAAGACACTTCAGGTCAAAAAAGGGAAACAGTCTACCATTCTGACAGGCCTGCCGACCAATGGTGAACATTACGTCCTGAATATTGCCATTGGCAAACAGAATCCAGTCACAACGACCGGACAACTGGCAGATACTCAGATTACACCATATGCCAAGGAAAAGGTTACGGTAAAGGATGGAAAGTATACCCTCGCATTGCCTGATTTGGAGGATTGGTACAAAATCTATGTCTATGAAAATGGAGTAGCACGCGAATTCGGAGTAACTTACGTTTCGCAGAAATTCCCTTATATCATTCGGGGTAGAACGAAGCTGAGCGAAATGACATTCACGCCTGCATCCAGCACCAGCTCCCTGAAGCTCGTTATCGAAGATTATGCTGGCAATAAAGCAACGACGATTCTGCGATAAAAGATTCACAAGAAATCAATTCAGCCCTTTCGCTTCCCTACAGGAAGTCGGAAGGGCTGAATTGATGTTTGGCACTATCCTTGAACTTTCTGCTGTTCTAACAAATAAAATATATAATCGGTTGGCACACCGGTATAACCTTGCTGTCTCAACATCGCAGTCACATTGCCCCGGTGATAAGTCCCGTGGTTAACAACATGCTGTAGGATGTCCGAAAAATGTGTTTCCATTTTACCGTATTTCGGATGCTCGATTGTCATTTTTTTGTCCGGGTCAGGCGTATGCCGCAGTAAATCGCGGAAACGTTCGGCAACGCTGCCAAACAGCTCACGTATCTCATTCACGGTTTTGCCCTGTGCTTCCTCTGTCCAGCCCGAGATTTTCGAGAAAATCTCCTTGTTCGGAACTTCCGCGAGCACGAGCATATAGAGCTGTTCAAACAAGTACATGTGTGCACATGTTTGTGATACGGATGGGAACACGCTCGTCACTTCCGCATGGAATACTTCCTTCGGGAGTTGCTCCAGGTGTGCAAACAATCGATTGTTTGCCCAAACATGATAATCATACAATCGGTATGGTTGTTGAAGCATCGATAAATTCACCTTTCCCTTCTTCGCATGGTTTGGCTACCGCAGCTGTGTCTTTATCATATATCAAGTTCGCTGACAAATGTTGTCAGCAAACTTCAATTCGGATCGTCTTCATAATGTTTGGCGATACCGTATGCCTTTTCCTGAATTCGCCGCTTCAACTCCAGTGGTTCGCGGATGCGAATGGTCGTGCCGAACGTCAGGAGATATGTCGGTAGGTATTTGTACATCGTCGGAGCATCGATTAGAAACCGTGCCTCCCGATCGGTTCGTTCCGTCAAATAGTGGCGCAGATGCCAGTGGCCGCAAACTACATTAAGCGTGTCAGGCTCTCCCTCGATACGGATAACCGTCAGCGGTCCATCTGCCTCCCGTCTCTGGTTGGACTGCTCACAGAAAAACGCGGACGCAGAGAAAGACTCCGGCTTATCAAACCTCGCTTCGGTTGACTCCAGCTGTTCGATTCGTTCGACGCGAAACGTCCGCATCGCCTGCGACCGATGGCAGAACGCGACAGCGTACCATTCGTTTCGGACGTAAGCAAGCCCATATGGATCGACTTCACGTTCGTCCGCCTGCTCCGCTTTCGCTTTGCGATAGACCATACGGACCGTTCGCCCGTCTTTTGTCGCTTGTTCCAATTCCCGCAACAACGGAACAATAGAAGGCGCGCGCGCTGAAGAAACGACGTCCAAGCTGCTCTGCTGGCGAGACAGATCGTGGCGCTGCTCCTCATGCAGTCCGTTCTCCACCTTCTTCAACGCATACTCCAGCTCCTGCACATACGGATAGCCAGCACCTTGGGCAAATTTAAACGCATCCACAAGTGCCTTCAACTCTACAGAGTTGAAGAACAATGGTGTTTCCTTGAAATTTTCCAGAATACGAATACCGCCATCATGGCCCGATTCCGCAACGACCGGCACGCCACTCGCGCATAATGCATCGATATATCGATACACGGTGCGGACGCTAATCTCCAAACTGTCCGCGATCTGAGCGGCGGTGAGTTTTCTTCCGGATCGCAGCATCCAAAGCATGGACAGCATGTTATCCCATTTTGCCATTGGGAGCCCTCCTCTTTTCATTGAAAGAATAAAAGGCGAGTCTCCTTTGATTTAGGTGACTCGCCTTTTGGGTCATTATTATAAAAATTATGAGGTTCCCTTTTGTTTGCTTGCCTGCATCTGCTGGGCAAACCTCATCATCTCTTCAAACTCTTCTTCGGATACAGCATCGCCGTCGGCGCCTATGTCTTGTACAATCGGAATTTCGGGTTTGGCTTTGGTTCCTTTGCCGTATGTACGGGAACGGGTTCCAGCTGCACCAGCAGCCTGTTTGCCTTTGACCTTGGCTTGGTCACGAATGTATTGTACCGCCTTCTCATAGGAATTTACCTGTTTGAGCAGCATGTTGGAGGCAATGGCCTCAACAAAGTTACGGTTAATTCTTTGCTCACCACCGGATACAAGCAATGCCATCAAATAATGAATAAGCACATTGATCACTTCACCCGGCAACTTGTAGCTGAGGTCGATCTTCTCAAAAATGTCCACCAGGTTGTCCGGTACGGCCCCAGGGAAGAACGTCTGAAGCAATCGTGTGTAGGGCTCATTACGCAGCATCATATTGTATTGATGAATATCACACTTGGTCGAAAATTGTGGTGGCACTTCGACGTAGTATTCCATCTGTACCACATGTTCGACAGGCGGTTCACCGGAATCCTCTTTCCGCTCAGGCTCCTCCATATGCTGTCTCAGGGCAACAACCTTCGCTGCCTGCACCGTCTGCTGCTCATGTCGCTTCTTGGTCTGTCTGAACTGCAGACTCGCCTTGTGTTGAAGGTCATCCAGCACGAGCTGTCCCTGAGGGTTAAAGATATCATCTTCATCCAACAATCGACATACATCCTGTACGCTGAGATTGAACTTGTTCACCACATAATTCACAATGCCGAGCTGTTCGTGATCGAACCGCAATTGCTCCACATGACGGCGATTGACCGACTCACGCGGAAAACGCAATATAATGTCGGCATAATTCAGGCTATTCTCTTCGGCTGCACCACTTATTCCGCTGCGCTGAGCCGAAGTTGACACTTCCGACAACGCCTGCTCCAGCTCATAATCAATGACATGCGTATTCAATTCAAATATATCGTAAAAAGGAACGGAAATATTCTCTTTATTTGCTGCCGAGTAAGGCGTGTCACCGCTCTCTATCGCCGAAAAACCGGAACGTAGTGAGAGTACGGCGAACTTGCCGATTTTGTCACGAAGCAGCAGTGTCAAATGCTGTGTACGGAAAAATTCTGCCGGAGAGAGCGGAGGTTGCAGCTCATATTCATAAATGTAGTCGTCATTTTCCGGAATATACAGCCGTGAAGTCTGAAGCAAACCAACGGCTTCAAGCTTGGATGCCTGCTCCACCAAATATTTGCGCCCTTTCTCGCTGGGCTCGAGTCCCAACGTCATAAACAGCCTCCGTTGCTGTTCAAGCGGCGAGTAACCGACCTGTTCACCGGGAAGATGCTGAAACAGCAGTCGATACAAACCTATCGCAAAGGCACCTACCATTGGCTGATACGCTCCGGTGAGCATGCGGTCATCCAGGGCACTAAGTCCAAACTCCCTGTATACGCAGTAGCGATGATGTTCAGTATAATGGTGCAAATTCTTCATGCGCATAGCTTGATCTCCTTCTCCCCAAAAGTATGTTTATCTATTCTATCATAAATGTCCGATCCTCAAATGCTCAAAAACAGGTAAAAAACACACCTGTTCTCACTCCGTTTCGTCCTAGGTCGACAGCATTCACGTTTTCGCAGAGTTGCTAGATTACTATAAAAGCTACAGCCTTAGAACACAAGTGAACATATGGAGAAATGTTATTCATATATATGAGACATGTCCAAACAATCATGCACATTTTTTTGGACTGCATGCCAAAAAGCCTTCCCTTTGCACTCGTAAGCGTTTACGACAAAGGCAAGACCTTTACGGAAAATGCAGTCCAGCGTTGCTGCCATTTGGCTAGCCGATCAAAACATTTTGTACCCACCCAGACGAAGTTTGCGAATGGCCCAGCCACTGATGACCGCTCCAGCAAGTCCAGCTACACCCGTCATATAGTCTACAATATGGAAAGAACCCAAATGCGACATCAGCGATGCCGTATGATCCCATAAGGAATACACGACGACAGGCAGAATGACAATAATGAACAGATAGGAAGGAAACCAGGTTGTCTTCATCAGCATATTCAGAATGAAACCGATACCAAACATCATAACGAAAAATAACACCATCAATACCAGCACAGGTATAAACTGCATCGGGTGACGTTCACCTCTTCTTTCACTGACTCGGTTTCTCTTACTACGGATAGTAGATAGTGTACCGCAAAAAATGTGGCGAAGCAACGAACTTTCTGGACAAATTTCCCTATATTCACCTTCTCTTCATTTGCCCTTCTGCTTCCTGTTGGGATACAATGAAGACGATAAAGTACTCAACCGTCCCTTACCGGGATTTGGAAATATAACCTGCAGGAGGAATCAATTCAATGAACGAAGCCGCATCAACACTGGAGGGCTGGTACGCCCTGCATGACTTCCGCTCGATTAACTGGGCCGCCTGGAAAGCAGCCGATGATGAGGAACGCGCCGTAGCACTGGACGAGCTTCAGGCATTCTGGAAGGAATGGAAAGCTGTAGAGGATTCATCCAAAGGAAGCACTGTCGTATATACCGTTGTGGGACAGAAGGCTGACCTTGTCATGATGCACTTGCGTGAAACGCTGGAAGATCTGAAAGCCGTTGAGAACGCGTTCAACAAAACGATGTTTGCCCAATACACCACCAAATCATATTCATATGTCAGTGTAGTGGAACTGAGCAATTATCTTGGCAAAGAGGGCGAAGACCCTATGCAGAACCCGGAAATTATCGCTCGTCTCAAACCGGTATTGCCACAGCGGCAATACATCTGTTTCTACCCGATGAACAAAAAACGCGAGCTGAACGACAACTGGTACATGCTGTCGATGGACGAGCGTCGTACGATGATGCGCAGCCACGGCATGATTGGTCGCAGTTACGCTGGCAAAGTGAAACAAATCATTACCGGTTCCGTTGGTTTCGACGACTGGGAATGGGGCGTTACGTTGTTTGCGGATGATGCACTTCAGTTCAAGAAGCTCGTTTACGAGATGCGCTTTGACGAAGTCAGTGCCCGTTATGGCGAATTTGGCTCTTTCTATGTGGGAAGCCTGCTGAACGAAGCAACATTGGAAGAGATGCTCAAGCTGTAAATCGGATAAATTACAAAAAAAGCACCGCGACACCTCCATTAAGGATAGGGTCAGCGGTGCTTTTACGTTCTCGAATGAATATGAAATGTTCAATAATAAATGGATGACTCAGGTTCCTTTGGATAACGTGATTGCTTAATCCTGATCCTCTTCATCAACCGCTTTCAGAGATTCCAAAAACTCAGCCGTTGCCCGGTCACGGTCACGTCCCTTCTCCTTAAGCCGCTCAATGGCAGGCAAAATGAGAATATCCACTTCCTTCTGAACGATATAAGCCAGATCATACTGATCCTGTTCCTCCAGATAACCGCCAACCTGCATCAGGGCGTTGTAACGATCCAGTTCTTCGCGTGTGAGTAGTCCTCTGACCTGAACACTGCAATGTCTCATCCAAAAAACCGCCCTTTCTTCAGTACCAAGGGAATGCCACCGATGATAAATAAATACCGGAGATCCACCAGCTTTTTCAGCTGAGCGGCCTTCCACCCCTTGTATTTCTTACCGCCTACGACGGCGATAGCTTCACCTTTTCCAAGTGACGCAACTGTACCTTTACTTGTAAATACAAAAGGCTGCGGCTGCTTTTTGCGAATGGCAGCGACAACGTTTTTGGCACAGTTAACACCTTGCTGCATCGCGATCTGAGCTGTTGGTGGATATGGACGCCCTTCGTTGTTGAACACGAGTGAATTGTCACCGATGACATAGACATGCTCATGCCCTGGGGCACGAAGGAATTCATCGACCTTCACCCGTCCGCGCATCACTTCAAGGCCTGCCTGCTCAAGCAGGGCATTCCCACGAATACCGCCGGTCCATACGACCGTTGCTGCATCGAGTTTTTCTCCCTCACCCACAATGACTCCATCTGGCAGACATTGCTTGATCGGAACACCGATTTTGAAAGTAACACCTTTTTTCTTCAACACGTTCATTGCATGCTCAACCAGTTCCGGATCAAAGCCCGGCAGAGCTGAAGGCGCTGCTTCCACATTATAAATATGCACATTTTTGGGATTCACGTCGAATTCCTTGCAAAGCTGAGGAATGCGATCCGCAAGTTCAGCCACGAATTCGACACCACTGAAGCCAGCCCCACCCACAACAAAACGAATGCGGTTACGTTTATTATCGTTTTTGTACATGGCAAACTGATATTCGATATGCTCGCGAATCATTCTGACCGAGTTAATGCTGCGAATTGTCATGGCATGATCGAGCATGCCTGGAATACCAAAGGTCTCCGGTTCCCCACCCAATCCAATAATCAGATAATCATAGGATAACGTGCCATCCTCCAGAATAATCTTCCGATCCTGTAGGCGAATTTCCTTCACCGAAGATTTGACCAGATCAATCTTGAACTCGTCAATCAGCTTCGAAATCGGGACCCGTGCATGTTCAATGGTATCCGTGCCAGCTGCCGGCATATGTAGATGTGTAGTGATATAATGATAATCATGCCGGTTCACCAATGTGACATCGGCCTCGTTATAGTTCAATTCCTTCTGCAGCCGCTGGGCTGTCAGAATCCCGCCATAGCCCGCGCCGAGGATGACGATTTTGGGAATACTGCTCATGTCTATACCCCTTCCAGTTTCGCTCGCATCAGCCATTCGATTGTTTTGTTGTAAAAAGGCTCTTACTTACCCATATTGATGAGGTCTTATCCATTATGACGACAAATGTTAACTTCGCGAATTTATTTGAACTTTTTGCATGCAAGTTATCGATTAAAATTGTGAAATTATACACAAGATTCAACAAAACGCGGGTATTGTCTTCACATTACAAATTGGGGCTAAATTAGACAAAAAAACACATAGTACAGGTCAAGGATATCTGTATTTCTGGCAAAGATCAAGGTTTTTTTTGTTATTTTTCATAACCTTTCATTTCCAATTTCATCCTATTCTCACCTGATCTTCATCTATTGTTCCCAGATTCATCAAACTGCCAACTTTGCAACCCAGTTTACACCGTTTATAATGAAAAAGACAGTTCAGCAACAAACGCTGGTTACCATTCGTACCCGGCTTTATTATTTCTGTTAACTACCTATTAAAATAAGAAAGGTGTTGTTGATTCTTGACTGCACAAACTGCCGGTCATGACATGACCGATTTACTTATTATTGGTGGCGGCCCTGCGGGTCTGTTCGCCGCGTTTTACGGAGGGATGCGTCAGGCATCTGTTACTCTGGTTGAAAGTATGCCACAACTTGGTGGACAACTTGCAGCCCTCTATCCCGAAAAATTCATCTATGATGTAGCCGGGTTCCCGAAAGTTACCGCTCAGGAACTGGTGAATAATCTGGTGGAGCAAATGAGCCATTTTAACCCGAACATCCGTCTTGAGGAAAAGGTCGTATCCGTAGAGAAATTAGAAGAACGTCACTTCGTCGTAAAAACCGATGTGAATGAATATCACGCCAAAGCCGTAATTATCACTGCAGGTGTGGGTGCATTCGAACCGCGTCGTCTGGAGCTTGAGGGTGCGGCCAAATTCGAAAAAACCAATTTGTACTACTTCATCAGTGACCTGAACGCCTTTGCAGGCAAAAGAGTACTGATCAGTGGTGGCGGTGACTCCGCTGTAGACTGGGCGCTTATGCTTGAGCCAATCGCTGAGCAAGTAACCCTGATCCATCGCCGCGACAAATTCCGCGCGCATGAGCACAGTGTCGAAAACCTGATGAATTCCAAGGTAAACATCGTTACACCTACCGAAATTACGGAACTTCACGGTGAAGACAGCATTACCAAGGTCACTTTGGCTCACGTTAAAACGAAGGAAACACAGGAAATTGAAGTCGATGATGTAATCGTCAATTTCGGCTTTGTCTCTTCCCTTGGACCTATCGCAGAATGGGGCATCGAAATTGATAGCAATTCCATCGTGGTCGATTCCCGCATGGAAACTTCGATTCCAGGTATCTATGCTGCCGGAGATATTACAACTTATCCAGGCAAGCTGAAGCTGATTGCTGTCGGATTCGGTGAAGCACCAACCGCAGTCAATAATGCCAAGGTTTACTTCGATCCAGATGCCAAGTTGTCCCCGGGACACAGCAGTAACATGAAGCGCTAATTCCTTATGGAATCATATAGAACATAAAAGACACAAAAAAGGGTATCTTACTCCTGAATGAATTGAACATCAGGAGGGATACCCTTGTCTTATATATGCCCGCTGTGTAACGGTCTGGTTGTACCGGAGCAGGCTTGTCCCCACTGCCTTCAGGGACTGTCAGAATGCGGCAAATTGGACGATTACACCGGACCATACAGCCCCTACGTCATTCACACTTCCTCTGACACGGCAGACGAAGCCGAAAACGTTTGCAATCATATGATGTACTGTCACCATTGTCAAACAAGCACACTGTGGCCTGTCAATCTATGGGACATGTCCGGAAACCTGTAACATTGCCTGCAATGAGGATCTCTAGTGAAGAATGGCAGATACGTCGGTACCCAGTTTGCGCTTATGGATTTCTGCCAACAGCAGTGCGATGAAATCTCGTTCGAGATTCAACTCAATCGCCTTATGGTAGGAATCCAACAACATCTCATCGGATAACATAGCCATTTCCCGCCACAACCTTTCCTTTTTTTTCCTCAAAACTATCATATCAGAGATTTATAAAGAGAACAAGCGTTCTTGTTATCCACAACGTTATGTGGAAATCCTGTGTATAGTTTGTTGATAAATGGTAAAAATGTTGATTGATCAACGTGGATTGTGTGGACAGTATTTATACACAGGATCGTAGCCTATCAAACAGAACGATTATAAGAGCATTTTTTTTAGAATAAATTCATAGTTTCAAGAGTTGATGCGAGTAAATTACCCTTATTTGTTAAATTTCAAACGTTTTCCATCTAGTTTCCTTCTATATTACTATCGGATTTTCTTTGGATTTTTTTAGCTTTTGTCACCATTTTCATTGCGGTCTGGTGTTCACTTCCAAAATCCATATCTTGCCTGAATGATCCAGTCCATAATCGAAGCCGAGCTGTCCCACACCCGGGAACTGCCTTTCCATAATATGCGTACAGGTAAGTGTCAGTGAACGCATCTCGCGACGTTTATGTTTTCCAGAAATATGAGGTAGGGACAGACCAAGCGCTCTCCTACCGGACAGCATCGTTCCTCCTTTGCTAAGATTGGTCACGACCAGTCCTGGACGAGCGAGCCGTCCCACTATTGAACGAAATACCCAGCCTCTTTCCGTCTTGACGACTTTGACTCTGTAATCGACAGGTCTGCCTTGAATGGTCGCCAAATGAATGCCTTGCTGAATCAGGTATCTCCGTCTGGCTTTTACACGGATTAGAGAACGGTACATTTGATTAAACTGAGTAAAAGAACGGGTTATTTTCATATGAGTGTACCGATAGACGCCTCCGCTTGCTGATACTCTAATGACACCGTAACCTCCACCACCAACAATAGGTTTGATATACACCATTCCATAATGACTAAGCATGTTTAGCAGATTCCCCGAGTTGAACGCCTTCGTCTGTGGGATGTGGACAGCAGCTACCGGATATTTCAACAGTGCCGCTGTCTTCAGCCATTTGCTTGCAAGCTGTCTCGACATGGGTTGATCTCCTTTCGTGAACAATAGTCCTTCCTTATACATACTCAACAGAAACCGTGCTTTCTTGGATGTCTGTCCAAGGCTAGGGCCCCTTTTCCGTTGATATAGTCCATCAGCTTGGTTCAAGGCCGGAACAGGCGCCCGGTTTGCTTTTCAAACGCATCAATCTATCGTATGCTACTAAGGAATAGTTTGGAGAGGCTTAAATATGAGGATCTAAGGAGCGTTCAGAAGACATGGAATCATTTTTCAAATCACTGTATGGCGTAGCCTATTTTGCAATTTCTATCGTTCTGGTGGCCATTACGGTACTTCTATTCGTTACAGGTATTCGACTGTTTATGAAGAAAAGCAATCGCGGTTTTGCTGTAAGTTGTATTCTGTTTGCCTGCTTTATCGTCTTCATCATTGTGGTCATGCTGACCACGCCCTTCTCCTCGACGCCTCCGGGTTCACCGGAAGCCATGGCTGCCTTGCTGAAAGTCGGGTAGATTAACCTCTGTAGAAGGAGATGCTTATGACACATAACGAAAAACTTGGAATCATCGATATCGGCTCCAATTCCATTCGTCTGGTTATTTATGAACTCGACCAGGATGGAGCCTATCGCATCATTCATGAAGACAAATATGCCGCTCGTCTAAGCAATGTGGTTGAACAAGACGGAACCATCCTGCGACATTCACTAGACAAGGCCATTACGATTTTGCGACAATTCAGGGCTACTTGCGAAGCTTATCAAACCAAGCTTATCCGGGCTGCAGCTACGGCTGCTATTCGGAATGCAGGCAATGCCCCAGAAATTATAGGTTGGTTGGAAGCCGAGACGGGACTTACCATCGAATGTGTATCCGGTGATCAGGAAGCCTATTACGGTTTCCTAGGTGTCACTCAATCGATTGATCTGGCAGATGGTTATGTCGTAGATATTGGCGGCGGCAGTACCGAGATCACTGTATTCCGTGATCGAAAAAGACTGCACAGCATCTCTCTGCCTATTGGTGCGGTTAACTCACATGCCCGTTATGGTGGGGAAGATCAATGGACTGAGGCAAATGCGACTGCACTATGTAATGAGGTTATACAGGCATTAAGCGATCAGGATTGGGTTACACAGCATCCCGGACTACCTCTCATTGGACTTGGTGGCACCATGCGTACACTGGCCAAAGTGGAGCAGAAGAGAACACAATACTCATTACCGGTTACGCATCATTATGAAATCGGTGCAGAAGAGATGGAAAATATCGCTCGTTCTTTGCCACATCTAACCTCGGCACAACGCAAGAAAGTACCCGGACTTGCCAAGGATCGTGCCGACATTATTGTTCCAGGTGTACTCATATTGCGGACGGTCTTCCGCATCATCCAGGGGGATCGTTATGTTGTGAGCGGAGCGGGATTACGGGATGGTTTGCTAAGGGACCTCCTGGCTCAAGGTAAGCCAGTCGTGCCAGATGCGCTGCGGGACAGCATTCGCAACTTCATTCATTTTGGTCCACCCATTCCGGAGAAACGTCTGAATCGGATTCACCTTGATGCGCTTACCCTGTATACCGCCTTACAAGGTAGTGCTCCCGATCCAGCGGATGCCCGGATTCTGTACACGGTCTCCATGCTTCACATGGCTGGAAAACAGATTAACTACTTCCGGTATCCGCAGCACTCGGCTTATTGGATCATGAATGCAAGCATCTACGGACTATCTCACCGGGAGACCATCCTGAGTGCCATTGCAGCCGATTATCATCCAAAAAAAAGAACGCCCCAGCTGCTGCATAAGCACAGGGACATTCTCAAGGATTCGGACGAACGGCATGCCCATCGTTTGGGCTCTCTACTGCGCGTGACTGAAGCGATTAATCGTTCTGAAAGTATAACCGCCATAAAGGCGGCAAAAGAAAACGACTCGCTGCAGATGGAATTGATCTGTACAGCCGAGCCGTTACTGGAACTCAGTGGCCTTGACGATGCCGTCAAGGATTTACAGGAAGCTTGGGGAGTTACGTTAACGCACTCCATTCAGCAGGCTTCCAGGGAATAATGCCCATCGCCTCCGTCTGACTTCTCAGCGGGGGCTTTTCATTTTGTACAAAAACATAATTGCCACCAGGCATGAGCTCTCTGGCCTTCACATTATCCATGAGTGACAGATTCAATATGTCGACCAACATCTTCTTCAGCTCTGGATCAAACACGGGACACATCAGTTCTATTCTCCGCTTCAAATTACGGGTCATCCAGTCTGCGCTGGACAGATACACATCCGGGTTCCCGCTATTTTCAAAATAAAACAATCTGGAGTGTTCCAGAAACCGGTCCACGATGCTGATCACCCGAATATTCTCGCTAAGTCCCTCTACCCCTGGACGCAAGCAGCATACACCACGCACGATCAGATCGATCTGTACTCCAGCTTGAGATGCCAGATACAATTCATCAATGATATCCTGATGGGATAAAGAATTGATTTTGGCAATAATCCTGGACGGTCTTCCCTTGAAGGCATGTTCCCTTTCCCGACGAATGAGCGCGAACAGTTCATCCTTCATGCCATCAGGGGCGACGCGGAATGCCTGCAACGCTTTGGGTCCTGAATAACCGGTAATCTCATTAAACAATTCCGATGCGTCTTCACCAATGATGGGATTGGAGGTAAACAGCCCCACATCGGTGTACACTTTGGCCGTACTTTCATTATAGTTACCTGTTCCCACATGCACGTACCTTCTCAGACCACTCTGCTCCCTGCGTACGACGAGAATAATCTTGGCATGCGTCTTTAACCCGACCAATCCATATACGACATGACAACCTGCCTTCTCCAGCGTGCGGGCCCATGCAATGTTCCGTTCTTCATCAAATCTGGCTTTTAATTCAACAACAACCGTTACCTGTTTGCCGCTCTCGGCCGCATGAGCCAGTGCGGGGATAAGACGGGAATCACCATTCACCCGATATAACGTCATTTTGATCGCCATCACGCGCGGATCTTCCGAAGCTTCCACAATAAAGTCCGTTACCGGTTCAAACGATTCGTATGGATGATGCACAAGCACGTCCCGTTTACGCAGCAGTTCGAAGTGACTTTCCCGAGGGAGGAACTCCAGAGGATACACCGGCTGCACCGGACTATATTTCAGATGAGAAAAGCCATCTAAACTATCTACAAACCCGGCCAAAAAGCTCAAATCCAGCGGTCCATCGATCTCGTACACAGGGTCTTGAATATCGAACTCTTCCTGTAACTCTAGCAACGCATCCGGGCGGAAATCCTTGCAAATTTCCAACCGTACCGGTGCTCCCCGGCGTCTGCGCCGCAGCTCCTTCTCAATCGCCTCAAGTAAATCCTCAGCTTCTTCTTCATTAATGGAAAGATCCGCATTGCGAGTAACTCTGAACTCTTGAACAGCCAGCGGAACATAACCGCTGAATAAGGTATGAATATGATGCTTGATGAGATCTTCGATCAGAATGAACGTTTTCTTTTTACTATTCGCCCTTAAAGGCACCTGAACGACCCGCGGCAGATTAGAGGGAACCTGCACAATAGCCAAAAATGGCTCGCCCTCCTGCTCTTCTTCCTTCTGCAGCATTACGGACAGATATACAGACTTATTGTGTACCAGTGGGAATGGCCGGCTCGAATCAATAGCCATCGGTGTTAAAACGGGAAAAATGATCTCGTGAAAGTACTGGTCCATTGCTCGCTGTTGGGTCATATTCAGATCTGTATATTCCTGAAAATGGACGCCTTTCTTGGCGAGAAGACGAATCAGCTCTCGATAGGTTTTATATTGCTCGGCGACCATGGTCCCCGTTCGTTTAATTAATCTACGGTACAAGCCAGCAGGGGTGTAGCCCGTAAAATCCTTTTGCGTAAATCCAGCCTTGATCTTCTCTTTCGTCTCCGCTACCCTTACACTTACGAACTCATCCAGATTACTGGCGACAATACCAAGAAACCTCATGCGTTCCAGCAGAGGTGTTGTTGGATCTTGCGCCTCCTGAAGCACACGACGATTGAATTCTACCCAACTTAAATCACGATTAACGTAGTTACCTGTTTTGACATCTCTATGCATGTATGGCCTCCGAATTTGTTACATATCTATTCTTGGTTAGATGTTCTGAACTAATTGTACTATTCGTGATTGGCTACAAGCGTCAGCGTAGTGTAAACGCTATGTAAAATTTATGTAAATGATACCTCATGACGATAACTTTTTCCATCCCTTTACAAAGAGCAGGAGACAGAGTAAAGTGATTTACAGTGTAAAATGTCCGGTTGCTGTCCACATTCTAAAATTGTTTTTGTTAAAGGAGTATATAATGAAATCGAACAAACCTAGAACGTTACAAAAAAATATAGAGTTTTTCACGGCTGCACTATCCCAATGCACGGTAACTGCATGGCAGGAAGATCCGGCTGGCGTATATTGTGAAGTGGGCCGTGGCATCGTAGAACAGATCAGCGAAGACAGTGTGAGAATTCGCAACGACAACGGTACGAAGAGTCATTATGACCGGGATATCACGATGTTCCAAACCGAAAAATAATTTTGCGTATATATGAAAAAAAGACTAGCTTTCCGGAAAAGAGTGTTGTATACTCTTGGCACAAGGAAAGGAGGTGCGTCAACATATCTAATCACATGTTGAACGTGTCCCTTACCCGATCCACTAGCTCAAAATAAACTGATTCTGGTGGAGGCGCGGGATACGGATCAAGGTTTCAAAAAGCGCCACGGGTAGAAAAGCCGTCTTCGGACGGCTTTTTGTTTTGTCTTTTTTCGGGAGAGGTTAAAAAAACAACCAAAAGATTGGAAATGGACCCTGTAGCTGAGTAAATGATGCTCGATATAATTAGGTTGCAACTCAACCTATATTCGAGGAGGCATATTGTAATGTTCAAAAATGTAAGGGGTTTCAAAACATCCATCGCTCTGGTCTTTGTTTTGTTATTCACCTCCATTATGCTGCCGGCAGGCCAGCATGCCAGTGCTGCACCGAGCTTCGCCAAAGGAGCCGACATCAGTTGGGTGCCTGGGATGGAAGCGCAAGGTTACAAATGGAAAGACAAAAACGGCGTACAGCGTGATATTATTGATATTTTGAAAAATGATTACCAGATCAACTCCGTTCGTATTCGTGTCTTTGTTAATCCTTCGAATGATTATGGTAACGGTTACATGAATAAAGATCGTGCAGCTGCTCTGGCCCTGCGTGCCAAAAATGCAGGTATGAGTGTCATGCTGACCCTACACTACAGTGATTCCTGGGCTGATCCGGGTCAGCAAACGAAACCTGCGGCTTGGAAAAACTACACGTTCCAACAGCTGATGGATGCTGTATGGAATCACACGCGTGAAGTCATGACGGCCATGCAGAGCAAAGGCGTAACCCCGGACTGGGTACAAATTGGTAACGAAACAAGCAACGGTATGTTATGGGAGGATGGAAAAGCATCCACCAACATGAAAAATTATGCGTGGCTGGTGAACACGGGCCATAATGCCGTAAAATCCATCAGCACCAACACCAAAACAATTGTTCACCTCGCAGGTGGGGACGATAATGCCCTCTATGTATGGAATATCGGTGGTCTGATCGATAACGGTGCCAACTTTGACATGATTGCCATGTCCCTCTATCCTTCCGCTTCCGGCTGGAACACGGCTGTCACCAATGCTGTGAATAATGCCAAGGATCTGATCAACCGGTATGGTAAGGAGATTATCGTATCGGAAATCGGGATGGATAATACCCAACCGGCAGCTGGTAAAAGTTTCGTCGCAGCGATGAAAACGCAATTCCGCAACCTGCCGAGCAGTAAAGGTAAAGGTGTATTCTATTGGGAGCCTGAAGCAACGCCGGGCTACAACGGCGGTTACAGTAAAGGTGCATGGCAGTCTAACGGCTTGCCGACTGTAATGTTGGAAGGATTTATCGACTAAACACGGAGATAAGTGACTGGTGAGCAGTAGGTGGGCGTTACGGGTACGGATCGTTCTTCTGATCGCTGTTATCCCCGGATTTTTTTGAATGTCCTATTTCATAGGACAAAATCCGGGGATAAAGGCGACCGCTACCGCTTCTTCAGAATCGATTCCGTCCCTCCACTACGCTCGCTGCTTATGAGACACTTCTAAAATGTGTTTAGTAGGAATTTGGGGTAATAAAAGAAAAAGGCGCTACTTCCGTTAGGGAGTAGCGCTTTTTTGGGGGTTGTAGTTAGTTGTTTGGGTAGTTGCGTTAAGCTAGGAAGGTATATTAGCTTCTTCGGTTCGGCTAGTTGGGTTAGATAGGTTAGATCGAATTTGTTGAATTGGTTCATGTTAATTAGGAACGCTTGATGAATCTGAACGTAAATAGTCTTATCGCTCATATACTTATATAATAAAGATAAAAGATTCAGACAACACATGTGCAACCTTATTTCAAAGGTGGGGAATATATATGGGATTTTTAAAAGAACTGGGTCAGTTTGCTGGAGAAGTTACCGGAAAAGTACTGGGCGGCACCGTCCGAGTGGCTGGAGAACTTACAGGAAGTCCATTCATTAAAGAAATTGGTAATGGCGTAGAAAAAGCTACGATTAATACAGGGAAAACGGTAGGACAACTTGCCAGCGGTACATATGATATGGCGAGTGGTGTGATCAGAAAAGACAATACAACGTTAGATGCGGGACTTGCCGATATTGGAGGTGCTGTTTCTAATACAGCTAAAGGCGTAGTGGTATCAGCTAAGTATGTGTATAACGGCGGCAAAGATGTGGTTGTCGGCATGAAAGACGAGGACATGGAGAGAGTAAAGCTCGGGGCCAAGAATCTAATTGCCGCTGCGGCAGTCACTACATTGGCTGTAGGACTCGTTGAGGTTGTCGATGGTGTTGAAAGTATGGAGTCGGCAGAGTCCGTAGAATTGATAGAAAATCCAAATACAGATGACGTTACACCTCACTAGCATCGAGGATATTAGAGCTTCAACTTCATACGAAAAAATTGGACGCTAATCAGTATAATGATTGGCGTCCATTTTTCATCTTCAAGTTCAATTCAATTACTTCGCTTCGCCTACAACCGTAAAGCGTTCGTTCTTATGCTGCGGGTTTTCGATCTCATCGACCAAAGCGATGGCATAGTCAGCATAGCTAATGTAGCTGTTGCCTTCGCTGTTTACCAAAATCTGATCTTTACCGGACTGGTACTTGCCTGTGCGTACACCCTCTGGATTAAAGAATCCAGCCGGGCTCAGGAACGTCCATTGGATACCTGAGGAAGCTTGCAGATCCTGCAAGTTTTTACCCTGGTTGGTTGCTGTTGCTTTGTATGCATCAGGGAACCCTGGGGAGTCTACTACCCGCAAGGTTTGGGTTTCATCTGTGAACAGACTGCCTGCACCACCAACAACGATCAGACGAGTATTCGGCGCCTCTTTCAGAATATTAATCAGGGCTTGTCCT
The DNA here is from genome assembly GCF_002750415.1 of Paenibacillus sp. LK1. Classification (NCBI taxonomy): domain Bacteria; kingdom Bacillati; phylum Bacillota; class Bacilli; order Caryophanales; family Paenibacillaceae; genus Paenibacillus; species Paenibacillus sp. LK1. Next base: position 86,947 of record NZ_PEII01000009.1, on the reverse strand, counting down.
GCTTCCACATGCAGATTCTCTTTACCGGCTGGTGCACCAAATGCATTGACGATTACGTCGAATGATTTGGCATCCTCTGCCGTGAGGTCGAATACATCTTTTTCAAGTACACTCAGACTTTTATCTTCTACCTTAGATGCACTACGAACGATCGCTGTCACTTCATGCCCTCTATCCAATGCTTCTTTCAAAATCAAATTCCCTGCTTTGCCTGTCGCGCCAATAATTCCAATCTTCATCATAATCTCTCCTTTGTGATTAGGCTCTGTTAAATTTCATATTGTAACTATATTAGTTACAATATAACTTGTCAACTTAACCTTTCTATAAAAAAGCGTCCAGGTTCCCACTTAATATGAACAACCAAAGTACATACCAAACCACCACGCAAAAAAAGACCTCCATAACAGGATTAGCACAAGACTAATCCGCTATAGAGGTCGCGATTCGCAACTATTAACAATCTTTATCCGGTACGCCTGCTTCTTCCCTCGTACGGAAAGATGATCCACAGCCGCATGTTGCCACTGCGTTCGGGTTGTGAATGGTGAAACCGCCGGACATGCCGGATTCTTCAAAATCAATTTCAAGACCGCGACATACCAGATGGTTGAGCTCTTAAATGACTAAATCTTAGGTATTATGAATTGTATCAACACTTGTTAATTGCAATGTTTCTGACTTGAGTACAACGTTAATCCCATTGTACATTAAGTGTTATTCTACAGCAAGATTAGAGCTTCAATATAGTGCCTAGAGTTTTAATATTAAAAGTGTCTCTCATTCATTTGTTAACATGTGTTAGCTGAGTACTTAGCAGAACAAATAGTTCTTGAGGCAGTCCCGTAATTTGACACAGGAAATGAAGTAGAGTTTTAGCTGCTAGATTATTCTCTTTGGAATGACTAAATAGAGAAGAAATTTCTTTTTCATTCACTTTCTTGGATTTCATGTCATATTCCATCAGAACAAAATCTAGATATCTAAGGACATCATAATAACTGTGAGGACTATTTGATATCCGTAGAATTACATCATAAAATGCATCAAAATAACTAGGAGCTTTTAGATTGACATTCTGCTTACTAGTTGGTAACACAAAATCCGGAAATTGTTGTTTTAAGAGTGCATATGCTATTTTGAAAGATGCATCGACCAATTCTAGGCGCTTAGATAAAGGAATGTCACTAGATATTAAACGCTCTGAAATTATCTCTTTCTTTTCCGAATCAGAGAAATAATACACTTCCTTCAAGATGTTTAACGTAGCCATTGTAAATAGTCCTACCAATTCGTATATGGCCCATTTAATTGCCTTTAGTTGGTCTTCTTCGAGGGATAATGTCACGAGAGCAGATAGCTCTCTTAAGGCTGTTATAGACTTTTTTATCCTCGAATAATCATCCATAATCCAGTAATCACTTTTAATAAAATTGCTAATTTTCTTGTACACGTCATTAGTCGGTATTTTTAGCTTTCCAAAATTGGTGTCAACAGTGTGGAGATTCTTATAATCCCAAGAACCTCTCCAATCTTCTGGTTTTATATCGTAATCTTTCTCGAGCTTCTCAATTAAATTCACATCAAGAATTTGAATCCCAGACTTCCTTGCATACTCTTTGGTAGTAATTCTAACCCCACTTTTTACAAAGATAATATCATCAGCATTCACTGTGGTTTGTATACCCTTTATCCAAGATATTCTTTCATGGGGTCTGGATTGACCCGATTTACAATCAACCCATATTGATTTATTCGAAAAGTCTCTGTGTATATAAACACCAAAAACATCCAAGTCAGTTATTGGGTCAGCATTGTCCTCTTGCGAAGTCCTTATCACTACACCCACTTTTGGAAAGTAACCCATTTTAAAGACAAGCCGCTTCATCCGATACTCAAGCAAATCTCCGGTCGATATTCCCCTATTGTTTGACTTATCGTACTTAGCTCCACTCCCACTTGTTTTACCCTTAGATTTATAACCAGCCCTCTTGGGCTGGCTAGAGATAGGAGGTACTGGTGCAGGGATTTCATTCAATTGACTTGCCTCTGCCTTTTCAATTGAATCACTTTCCTTACTTACATCACTTGATTTTTGGTCTACTGAATGTTTATCGACCTCTGTCTTGTTCTCATCTCCTGACAATGCCTATCACCTCTTTTTTATAGAAGTTCATCTCTCAACACCTGATTTAGATATTCCTCAGCTTCTTTCACCTGGTCTGGAACCTCTCCAAGCTTGATTCTTGATTCCTCAGGGCTGATATAAGAACCTGTGTCAGCTAACTCACCATATTGTCGAATGTCGGTTTCACCTGCTAAGTGATAATCAGCACTCTTCACAATTTCTAAAGCAGCTTCGGCAACATCTCTTCTAATTAGTTCAAGGAAATAACCAGATTCGTTTCTTTGCCTCCAATAGCTGTATTTTGTCCCATAAGTCACTTTAATGATACCTTTTTTCTCTAACAGAGTGTAATCAGTCTCATTTGCTGCATGCGGACCAATTTTCCCTCTATCAAGAAGGAACCTCAAAAACTTTTCTGGGCTTTCTATGGTAGAATAGGGAGTATAATGTTCACCGAATCTGATTGAAGCCAGTAATAGCTTCACATCATCAAGAATATCATCATCATAGCCACCACTACCTAATAAATTTGAACTAAATCCAAATTCTTTTTGCAATCCTCTGCTAGATAATATTACAATTGGATTTATCATGCCTGTCTTTTTCGCAAGCATAATTAGTTTTTCATCTAATGGAGGCAACTTTTCCAGAGGATGTCCCTGCGCATATTGTATAATTTCAATGACTTCCTTAAGGCTCTGTTTATTATCCATATCCAAGTTTGAAACAGCCATCGCTATTTTCTCATGATTCGGGCCCCATACATACTCATTACTAATAATTTTATCCGTACTATTTGTCTTACTCAACATCTGAATTAATCTGAATTGATTTTGTAGAGTGAAGGCTAGATTGATATCTTGTTCTAGAAATCCCCTACCTGTAAGCAGTTCAGTTAAATCTCGATGTAGATACGGAATCTTCTTAGTTTCATCCATTGTCTCAATTGTCAGACGCTCAACACTTGATGGATTAGACCTTTCAAACACCTCACCAGTGATTTCTAGCACGCTGCTGTTAGTGAAGACATATTCTTCTACACCAACTATATCACCAGCAGAACTTCTCAAAATTTTCACTTTTTTATCTGAAGCATCTGCAAGATGAGGTAATACAATTTTATGAAGCTCTTGTCTAGAGATACCTACCTGATTGGCCATCTTTTCAATTTTTTTAATATTACCTATTTGTGAATTACCTCTTAATACACCAAGTAATCTTCCAGCTTTACCTGCTACATTAAGCCCATCAAATTCATCAAGATTAGAACTATCCGTCCTAAACTCTTTAAGATGCTTTTGAGTTGCAATTGACCAGTATCCTGATTTTATTTTGTTTTCATCAGACACCACAAATTCCTCCAGCCCAGTTATTGAACAATTAGTAAATTATTCTATCACTAGTATAATAGAACTATTTTAGATTACAACAAAAATAGGACCTGTTTCTTATAAAACTATTCTTTATTCAGGGGTGATTCTAATGAGAGCGACCATTTACCATTTTCCTCCAGAACTAATTGCATTACTTATCGATACTATCCCACTACTGAATCGTTCTAAACCAGATGTAATTTCCTTTTTTCGAGGAGCCGGGGTTGCTGAGAACACTCTATACGATGTTGCACAAGCCGTTAAAGAAAATCCAAAACTAATTAGTAAATATGAAATAGCACGAACCATTCTAACTCGTCTTAATGAAAAAGGAGATGGGGCTCTTAGTGAGCGTAGGGAAATCCTGAAAAGAATTATTGAATTTGAGAGTTTCGAAGTATGCTGGGATAACGATAGACTTAAAGCAATTGGATTAGTAAGTGAAATTAGACGAATTGTTAACACTAAAGACAGTTTCTCAAGAATGAAAGCTGAAAAAGAACGAATCGAAAAACAAAAAAGAGATGAGTACTTGCTTAAAGTTCAAAAAGCACGAGAGATAACTTTAGCAAAGAACAAATTTAAGGATGAGATTAATAAACTACTTCTTATGCAAGACCGTCAAATGAGAGGAAAACTATTCGAACAAGTAATGAACAACTTATTCAAGGCATCTGGAATTTTAATGTCTGAAGCGTTCACACTAAATGGCGATAACAAAGAGGGTATTACTGAGCAGATTGATGGGGTTATTGAAATTGATAATGAGTATTACCTAGTGGAAATGAAATGGTGGGGGCAATCAGTTGGAACAGATGAAATTGCACGTCATCTAGTTAGAATATTTAGTCGTAATCAAGCAAGGGGAATCTTCATTGCTGTTAATGGTTTTACACAACCAGCGATTACAATGAGTAAAGAATCTTTAAATCTTGCTGTATCAATTCTTTGCGACCTCCAAGAAATAATTCGTTTACTTGAAACTGAAGGAGATATAAAACATTTCTTTAAAAAGAAGATAGAGGCAGCAATTATTTATAAAAATCCTTACTTCAACACATTGACAAACGAATACTAATTGTATATATTGTTTATATCTGGAAGAACCAGTGAACCCCCTATGAGAAGCACTCATTAGGGGGCTTTTTGTTTTGTCGTCCTCACACAGTAATTAAGTCCACAAACTTTCATAAATTTGTGCGAATACAACTATTTAGTCCAACTCTCAGTTAACTCTTTAAAATCGACTTCTAACCACTCTTTTTTCCAATGTTCTAGATATAGTATGTCATTGGAAGAGGGAAAAGGATTACATCTATCTATTGTCACAAGTGAAGGCATGATAATTGCATCACCTAACAAAATAGCGTCGCCTTCTTTTAAATTCGGCAAAGAATCTGTTAGTGGACCCAAATTATCAGGCAGTAACCGTTTTACATAGTTTTGGTCTTCTGGATTAGTTAACCTCATAGCAACAAAATTATTACATTGCGAAAAGATTGTTTCAGAAATTTCTGAAGGTCTCTGGCTTACTATCATTGCTGTAACTCCGTACTTCCTTCCTTCCTTGGCAATCCTTTCAATTGATATTCTACATGAGTTATATTTTGCCGATTGTACCTTTGGCACATATTTATGAGCTTCTTCATAAACAATCATAATCGGGGCCTTCTCATTACCTTCAGAAAAAGTCTTCTTAAAGTAATAGCCAAACTCAAATATGATTCTAGAGATTAAAGACACTGTAATACTTAGGACCTCAAAAGGTACACCGCTTAAATCAATTATTGTTATATTATGATTTGATTTGCTTCCTTGATTAGGAATTTGATAACCGAGAAATTGCATTAATGTTTCTTTAAATGTAATAGTTTCTGCCCTTCCCTTAGTCAAAAAAGATAGGCGTTCATCATTGAGTTTATTTTCCATTCTAGAAATAAAATTAAGAAAATCACCAAAGTTAGGCCCAGCAGCTGTACCTAAAGGTTTGAGTATCGAATCGAACATTAGACTAACATTACTACTTGTTATTTCAAATTCTTTACCACTTCCATCATCCCAAACAATTTTATTCTCCTTGTTTTTACGATTATTATTTTTGTTTGTAATATAAGTCAAGACTTCATAAATATTAAATTTAAAAGGAGCATCATACGTTATAAATTTCGGATTCACATCAGGATTATGACGCTTTTTATTCAATAACACAGCTTCTTTGAATACGTTCCTTTGATTATGGTCATTAGCCTCAGTATCAATAAATAATTCTTGAAGTTCCTCACTGTTCATCAACCAATAAGGAAGGACTAAATTATTCACATTAATATAGTTAGCATCTGGGAAAGCCTGGTGATATTCAGAGTGTAAATCAAATAAAACAATATGAGAATTGTTTAACCCCTCATAACCTTGATTTCTAATCATAGTTGCTTCCTGAAGTATTTTTGCAACAGTATGTGATTTACCAGAGCCTGTTGAACCTACAACTGCAATGTGTTTATTAAAAAACTTATCTCCGTTTACAGGGACTTTTATAGAATTATCCTGTGAAAGTGATGAGAAATAAAAACGTTTGCCCATTTCAATATCATCATAAATTCGTTGTATTTCCTCTTTCCTTGCAGGTTCAACATCTGTAGGAGGAATAGCTATATTATTACCTCCTCTAGTGAAGTTCCCTTCATTATCAAGAAATCCAATGGGCACAGCTTCAATGATATATAAACTTTCCGAGTTCTCTTCTTTCTGTATTGTATAGTTTTCAATTATACAAATTAATGCACAATCATCACTATCGGAAACCCTAAGGTAGGAGCCTACTGAGAATTTTTCACTCTCAACTTTAAATAGTTCAATATTTTTTATTTCAATTTTTATTTTGTTTGGTAGAACAGAAACTACTTTAGCAATTTTCTCATCAATATCAAATAAACTCATTTTACACCCCTACTATAAATTAAATTATTTTTATTATTTGTGTAATTTCATCAAGATGTATATGTACGATATTATGACTTCCTGCCTGGATGTCATCGTATTCTTTCAAGTAAAAGTGGAAAATTTGATTAATATAGCTAGCACTCAGCAATTCACAAAAATCCTTTGCTCCAATGATTTTAAATTTGCAGTCTTCACTCTTTTCCGTAAATCTCTCAATTCTGAATCTATCTCCATCAAAATAGGTTCCATCGTTAAACTTTTCTCCATTATCAAATATAAGTTGTTTTAATTTGTCGATACGGTCCTTGCTTAATTTTCTAAAACAAAATATAGGAGGAGGAGACTTGCTTGACCTTTTATATTTACTTATTATTCTAGCCATTATTGTTAGTATAATTGAATTATCTATTTCATCTTCAAAATCAATAATAAACAACCTTTGTAAGTTAAACAGATTCAAACCAACTGTGAAATACTTACTCTTAAGATACCTCTCATACTTTTCTTTACCTAAGTAATTTGAATAACCTAAATCAAAAAACAGCTTTTTTGCATCTTCTACATACACGTCTAACTTAAGCTTATTGATGTAACGTTTTTCTTTATCTTTATTTATTGCTAATTGAAGTAAGTGAGAGCGTATCATCGCATGATGAATAATTGCACTTTCATTATCACGTAAACCATATTGAGATTTTATCATAGTGATAACTTCATCAAATTGAGTAACAAAATCATCAGTGTAGCATAGTATAAAACTTTCAATGAATTTGTTTTTCTGAGGTACAGAATACGCACTGCTTTTGTCTGAGAGGATAATATCTAATTCGTTTATACTTAATTTTTTTGTATGTCTGACTGTATTTTTGAAATAGCAATGTAAACGATACTTTTTTCTATCGTTCTCTTTGTGTAAATCCAATAATTGAATAATTGGCTTCTTTATTTTGCTCGGACTATACACCTGAGATTCTTTGTGCTTGACTTGGATTATGAAGTCTTCGTAACTTATATCTTGTACCTGCTCAAACAATACATCTTGCAAAGGATTCTTCAATACTTCTTTTATAGTCATATCGAATTGATACAAGAAACCCTTTACTGCGTAGTAACCACCATCTCTTTCCTCTTTTTTTTCCCTAAGAACGGTCATATCATTAACACCTCTCTCGAGCAGTAGATAACTATTTCTATTCTACTATTTTCCTTCAGTGGAATTTGTCGAATTATGAACAATACTGTTTGCTTTAAACAAAAAAAAGCCAACATCTATCATAAATTAAGATAAACCGACTTTTACAAAGCTCAGAACGAGAAGAAGATTAAAACTTCTGATAATATACCTTATCTGAAGTGGGGGAGGGGGATATTCGCCGGAACGGAATCAGAACGAGGAAGTTAGGGCTACGCAGGGTCACACACAAAAACTCCGGTTTACCAAGCGCACTTTAGTTAGATGAAGTATAAGTCATGATTATGTATCCATCGGTTCCAACGACAACATTCTGCTAAGCAACATTTTGGTTGGCAATATTCTGACAAGTCCATAACATCCTTTTATCTGAATCTTAGCGCCGCCACCCATAGGAATGATTACGTAAGCGCTTAGATTTGGACGACGACTTGCATAAGATATATTTTATCCATTGGCAAGTAGAGTATAATTTTGATTTAATACGTCATATTGTTCATTCCTCTGCCAATGCATATTTGATTTTAAACATGCGGAATATATTTCATTCCAGTTCAGGCGGCAAGTACCTAACCATTTAACTAAGATGACTGGGTACTTCAATCATATATATGTTATATCATTATCTCAGCTATATATTCTTTGCTAATGCCTATAATTTGAATCGTCAACAGAGACATGTTGAATAAGATTGACGATTGCTTGCTTCGCTTAGCGGTAAACGGATTATTTTGGGTAATAAACAACCTAACACCTTTGCCTATAATTATAACTTTAATAATTATATATATCTTCTAAGATAAGAGAGATACTACTTTTGGGAAATCCCTGAAACCCTTATGGCTCTAAGGCTGAGACCACTTTAAAGTTTGCAAAAATACCCCTCGGTTGTTCAATATTCCTGCAAAAATACCCCTCGATTGAGATTGCATTTGCCTTTTATAAAATTTGTGTATATCACTTTCCGGTACATGGTAGAGGAACAGCGCATTAATTACGGCTCTGTTCCGTCAAAGTAAAGTCTGATTTCACTAGTTCTGGTGCAACACCTCTATAGAATAATGATGGATTGACTTTGTAAACACTGTTCTTGCCAGCCTTAAACGAACCGAACACATGCACGCCAGATAGTTTAATTCTAAGATGTTCCTTGACATTCTTTTCGTCCATACCAGTGATTTCTACTACATCCCTTAGAGATAGTGCTTCTGCACTGGAAAAATCCTTTTCGTAAGGATTCCTTACAAGGTGATTACTTTCAAAGTGCATATATGGGAGTATACGATATAAGAAACCAATATCAGCGGGCTTTATATCCTGCTGACTGTACAGTTCATGCATAGCTTCAATGAAAACCTTGACTAGTCTATTCTCTTTGCTTGTTCCCCTTAGGCAATAGGCTTTACTGATGTAAAGCGCTTCATATTCTTTCTTAAATAAAGAAACCCTTTGGCTTTGTATTAAGCCTAGTTCCATGAACTTTCTTAGCAAGTTTGAATATGTTCTTTTATCTCTTATCCTTAGCACTTCCGCTAGTCCTTTCTCAGTCATAGGTATTCTTGCATCTAACGACATTTTAAGCATGTTATCATAACCTATATATGATTGAAGCACCAAAAAATACCCCAACTCCTTTGTACTCAACCTCTCCATTGTCGCTAATTGTTTTGCTCCTTCCATATTCACCATTGTAAATGGAGTTTCCGTCCTGTTCCTGTAAGTCTCCAGCTTCCCCCTCCTTCTAGCCGCTTCCCGCATTTCAGGGGTTATTACTATGCAATCGGTTCGTTCTTCCCCATTCCCATCTATTACTCTATTAACTCTACTTCTCTTTAATCTTTTGTCTGCTTCTTCGAGTAGCTCACGCGCTATACTCATTCTTTTCCCGCTCCTGCCGCCATAACTTTGTTAGATTCAATCCATTTAGCCACTTCAGCAAGCTGATACCTGACCATGTTGTATGATAATTTGACAGAAGGTAATCCCTCATGTTTCCATCTGCATAGCGTACGCTTAGAAATGCCGTACATGTCACAAACTACATTTGAACTCACTAAACTTTCCATTAACACTTCTCCTTTGAATAATCTTCTATAAATAGAGCTTTAATTCAGTCCTAATATGCCTTATTCGGACACATCTATATATTTAAGTGAACAGCTTCAAAAATCCCCACACAGTCAAATAAAATTTAAACTCAATATGGATGTTGGAGAGGAACGCGGGAACCGAACGTGTAGAATGCTGATACTGCCAAAGTCGCCAAAACAAAAAAAGACGACCTCCGTTTTGGAAAGTCGTCTATACAATCAAATATTAGATTTTAAGGAGAAGTACAGTCTTTTCTTTCCTACTGAAATCCGAGGACTTTGCGGCGGCGGGAAAGATAAATATTAGTCCTGCTTGTCCTCACGATTTTTAATAAATTCAATGAACTCTTCCGTTGTCTCCCATCCTTGAATGACCCTATCTATTCTACGAACTAACTCGTAGTTAGCGTCTCCCCCAAATCTATATTGCCCAAAAACCATTTTTATCAAATGGTTTAATTTTTTGCGAGTATTTTCAGTATATTGATTAAACTCACCAGCCATCTCCAAGCACATCAAAGCTGTTTCATCTTCGATAATTTGCTCTAACGGCTTTTTTGTGCTCATAGCGCCCACTCCTAATAATTAATATATTCGTTGTTCCGCCGACTTCAATCTTCTCGTCTTTTCTTCTCATTTGAGGACTTCATTTGTTCCTCTGTAAGTCTCTTAATAGGTTTTGGTCTCATAAGTGCATACTTCTGTAATGCTTTTGCTCTTCTGTATTCGTCAAATTGGATAATCTGGGTCCTTTTTTCACTCATTATTAGTTCAACACCTCACTTCTTAAATTTCTGTTCTATAAGATAAACGACGATTCCAAATATAGCTCCGATAACAAACCAATAAGACTTTATAAAGGCTTTTGTAGATTCACCTATGTTAATGTCTTGATAAGTTAAAAAAACGCTTAAAAGCACAGAAAACACCCCCTTTATCAAGATTGGGGGTGTTGAATTATAAATAAATTATAAGGTGCTGTCCCTCCTTATTATAACATTTTTTTAGAAGAAGAAATCAATAAACTCTATTCCCTCCTCTTAATGTTTTAATAAGGCTGAAATCACCATGTTGCTTGAGCAAGTCCTGACTATCCATTTGAATGTATCTTCTAGTCATCCTTAAGTCATAATGGCCTAAAATCCTCTGTAGAGTAAATGGGTCTCCTCCGTTAAGAATATAATTTTTCGCCATAGTATGTCTGAAAATATGAGCAGTACATTTGATATCACGACCAAATCCCGCTTTTTGCCCATAATATTTCAACCTTTTATTAAATTGATTCTGGCCCAATGGGTCACCGTAACAAGATAAGAACAGTCTACTCGACGCAAAACTTCTTCTGTTCTCAGAAACTAATTGATGCAGGAGTTTTACGGTTAGATGAGACATAGGGACAATCCGCGGCTTCCTGTTTTTATTTTGCTGCCCTGATAATGTTATAAGTCTTGATTGAAAATCAATATCCTCACATTTTAAGCTCATCAGTTCATTAGCACGCATTCCTGTATCCAGAAGGAGAACCATAGCTACATAATCACGATACCCAACAAAATCTTTTTGATTAGGCTGGCTAAGTAAGATTTTTATTTGTTCTGAGGTTAAAGCTTCCACTAAGTCCTCATCAGTCCGAATTAATTTAATACTGTTTGTCGGATTCATCTCAATAATCTCATCTCGTTCTAACTGATTAAAAATTGCTTTTAAAGTACGTAAGCGAATATTTATTGTGGTATCACTAAGTCCTGTTCCATGTTCTCCAATTATGTGCTTGTGTCCTTCGTAACGTTTGGCATCATGTTTCATATAGTTCACATGATTCCTAATCATTTCAGTTGTTATCTGTCCTACTTCATGAATTTCGTAATTCTTCTCGACCCAAGTTATAAAATAACCCCAATGCTTAGCATAATCAATTAAAGTACGCTCTCTTAAACCCTCCGACTTCTTAGTTGTAATTACATAGTTTATTCCTTGTTCAAAGGTGTAAGCTGGATAAACCTTATTATTGATTGTCATTCTTCGTTCACGTTTTTTTAGCACAAAAAAACCTCCTGAATTAAGTATAATTTTCGTTATACTCAAGTCCAGAAGGTGTAATCAACAATCCAAAATCATAAATTATAGGGTTGAGTTCACCTAAATAAATGATTATGAATTGTATTTTCCACAAATACAATTAACATTCCAATTCACAACTCTTGCCCACAGATTAAAATCAACTACTGAAAGGCTCAAACCCGCACCAGATTAGCAATCTTTATCCGGTACACCAGCTTCTTCACGCGTACGGAAGGATGAACCGCAGCCGCATGTTGCCACTGCGTTCGGGTTGTGAATGGTGAAACCACCGGACATGCCGGATTCTTCAAAATCAATTTCCAGTCCATTCAAATATTTCAGGTTTTCCTTCTCCACAACAACCTTCATATTCTGAATATCCATATAGAGGTCCTCATCGGACTCTTTATCGTCAAAGCCCATGGCGTACGAAAATCCGGTACAACCGCCCGGTGCTACTCCAAGACGCAAGAACATACCAGGTGTCTCTTGCTGTGCAAGCATTTCTTTCAATCTGTCTGCAGCCGTTTCGCTGATGCTAATCATGCCAGGTCACTCTCCTTTTTCATATAAAATCATGTTCAAAAAGGGCGCTTTTCAGTACCAAGAAGATGGGATGAAGATAGAAATGGAGTAGCGGAGCGTAGGCAAAACTACGTGAGCAACGGACATTTCGGCTGAATCCCATATTCGACGCTGAGATGCCGCTAGGCATCCTTCGTAATCAAAAGCGTACTTTTTTGAACAACTTTTCGTTAACTCTTCTTTAAATTATACTCCACCCCGTCAAGGGGCTCAAGTCATCTTTGCCAGTTTCCGCGTTCCCCCTTAACTCCTTTTTCTTCCCAGTGTATTGAACCCCCGGGATACGAGGTTTATAATGAGTAGGTGATCGCTTTGAAATGTCGATTTTTTGTCATGACTTATTCAGGTGATGATCATATATAGAGTTGTAATTTTTTTCACATTTCGAGACTGTACGCAGTCCCCAATGCATATAGAGTCAAAAGACTCATTTTGATGAAAAATTAGCTTTACGTACGCAGCACAGGCTGCACCGGGTAAATAAGAGTTAGTCCATATAAGAAGCGGCAGATGACCGCATCTTTTCTATGTAGTTCTGTAAGTAAGTCCTACACACAACTCAATTCCGGTTAAGAATAGGAGGATACAAAATGTCTACATTGGTAACACCGTTCACAGACAAAAGAATGGCTGAGATCGTTGAGAAAGTGCAGAACGGCGTAAGGCTGACCGTAGAAGACGGCGTTTATCTGTATGAATCGGATGATCTGCTGACTTTGGGCCAACTGGCCAATGAGGCCAACTTGCGTAAGAATGGCAAGAAAGTTTATTTTATTGAAAACATGAGCCTTTATTTTACCAACGTATGCGAAGCCCACTGTGCCTTCTGTAACTTCCGTAAAGATCAGGGCGAAGATGGCTCTTACACATTGTCCGGTCAGGAAATGATTGATTACGTAGAACAGCATATTCACCCAGGTGTACGCGAGTTCCATATTGTAGGCGGACATAACAACCATGTTCCTTTTCAATATTATGTCGATTCCTTGCGTGCTTTAAACGAGAAATATCCGGACGTTACGCTGAAAGCCTACACGGCTGCCGAGATTGATTTCTTCACTCGCATCAGCGGACTGAGCATCAAGGAAGTACTACAAGAACTGCAAAAAGCAGGTCTGAAATCACTGACTGGTGGCGGCGCTGAGATCCTGTCCGATGAATACCGCAAAAAAATGCGCGTAAACAAAGCGAACGTTGACCGTTATCTGGAAGTGCACCGTACTGCTCATAATCTGGGCATGCGTACCCATACCACGATGCTTTATGGATCCATTGAGTCCTATGAAGATCGTGTGAACCATATGGTACAGATTCGTGAATTGCAAGATGAAACCAACGGATTCATGGTCTTTATCCCGCTTTCCATGCAGCCGAAAAGCAAAAACGCCAGCATCATGCGTCGTAACTCTGCATACGAGGATCTCAAAACGATTGCGATTAGCCGTCTGATGCTGGATAACATTGATCATATCAAAGCCTACTTTATTAACATCGGTCCACAGCTGACTCAAGTCGCTCTGGGATTCGGTGCTTCGGATGCACACGGCACGATCGTTCGCGAACGGATTAGTCATGCTGCAGGTGCACTAACACCTGAAGGTCTCACACGTAAAGAGCTTATATGGTTAATTAAGGGTGCTGGACGCATTCCGGTTGAACGTGATACGTTCTACAATGAAATTCAAGTGTACGAATAACATGTTAGCATGAGCATCATTCCCATAAGCGACTTTCATTCTACCCGGGAGCGTTTGGCATGGAGTGGTGCAGATTGCTGAAGCATATCTGTAATTTTAAATGCCTATTTTCAATTATTTCAAATCCAGATTAAAAAACAGGAGCAGCTATGTTATTGCATAGCTGCTCCACAGGTTACAGCCCCGTTCACACGGGACTGATGCAGAAAGGAAGCCGAGTCATGAAAAATTTCGTCATTCTCGGAGGCGGCTACGGTGGCCTCACGATTATCAAGGAACTTCTGGAAGGCAAGATCCCGTCAGATACACAAATCGTGTTGGTGGACCGCAGTCCCTTCCAAGGATTGAAAACTGAATATTACGCACTCGCAGCAGGGACCGTATCCGATTATGACCTGCGTATCCAATTCCCAGTCAGCGACAAAGTCACTTATCGTTACGGAGAAGTAACTTCGATTGACTTGGAACAGCGTCAGATTGAATTTGAAGGCCAGGACCCGTTGGAGTATGACAAGCTCGTAATTGGACTTGGATGTACAGACCGATTCCACAATACGCCGGGAGCCGAGGAATATAGCTGTACAATTCAAAGCTTCAGCAAAACACGGGAAACCTACCTTCGTCTTAACGAAGTTAAAGCTTATGGTAATGTGCATATCGTCGGCGGTGGATTGAGCGGCGTCGAGATGGCTGCCGAGCTTCGTGAGAGCAGACCGGACCTGAACATCAGTATTCTGGACCGTGGTGAACGAGTATTATCCGCTTTTCCCCAGCGCTTGTCCGCTTATGTTCATGAATGGTTTGGTGAACATCAGGTCGAGACACGCGGACATATTGCTATTTCCCGACTTGAACCAAATGCCATTTTCAACCGGGATGAAGAAATTTTAACGGATGCGGTAGTCTGGACAGCCGGCATTCAGCCCGTAAAAGTCGTACAGGATCTCGATGTGACCAAGGATCCACAAGGTCGTGTTGTACTGAACGAATATTATCAAATTCCGGAATATACCGATGTCTATGTAGTAGGTGACTGCGCCAGCGTGCCTTATGCACCAAGCGGTCAGGCTGCCGAAGTACAGGGTGAACAAATCGCCCATATTCAGCATGCCCTCTGGAAAGGCGAAAAGCCCAATCCGCAGCCACTCAAGCTTCGTGGCACACTCGGTGCACTCGGCAAGAAGGCTGGATTTGGGCTGATGGGCAAAACGTCCATGATGGGACGTGTTCCACGTATTCTAAAAAGCGGTGTGCTCTGGATGTCCAAGCGTCATCTCGGTTAATCGAGATCCAACTCATCCCAGGCATCGGCTTCGGCAATTTTGGCCAAGATGGCGTTATATAAATCCTCCACTTTGTCGGTGATAACTAACTCACCATTCACTAGTGCAAATGGAGTCATGTAACATTGGCCGCAATTGCTGAGGCAGCCGTATTCTATCACATCATAGTCTGGATTTTCTTCCAGTTGATCCATGACTTCATCTGTGCCAAAATGCATATTATTGGCACAAAATTCAATAATCGGTCTCATGTAGGTTCACCTGCTTTGTTTGACCATTTTAATTTGTGGCCAATTGTAATATACTATAGTGAGGAAAGGAGTTGAAAAAAATGAGCGAAAACGCACAAAGCACCATGTATGATGAGGTATCTGAAGTGCTTGACAAACTTCGTCCGTTCCTGCAACGCGATGGCGGTGACGTGGAACTGGTCGACGTGGAGGACGGTATTATTAAGCTGAAACTGGTCGGTGCCTGCGGCAGCTGCCCAAGCTCCACCATTACCTTAAAAGCCGGGATTGAACGCGCCCTTCTCGAAGAAGTTGAGGGTGTCGAAGAAGTCGTACAAGTATTCTAATCAATCCTTCACGAAATAAACCTCAAGAGCCTTTCGCTTCGCATGAAGCGGAGGGCTCTTTTTTTGTGCTATGCATCCTCACGCTGTATGTTAGGACGAATCGGATCAAGTCCTCCAGATACATCCATAATGTTACCTGTTATAAAATCGGAATGATCCAGACACAGATAAGTGATCACCCGCGCAATATCTTCACCGCTCCCAGGACGTCCTCTCGGCGTTTCCTCGTCGGTTATACCTGCCATCTCATCAATCGTTTTCTCTTTGTTGGCACCGCGAATATCACCTGGACAGACCATATTAACCGTAATGCCGTAGGGAGCTTCCTCCACAGCAAGTGTCTTTGTAAATGAAACCAGACCTACCTTCGCAGCAGCATATACCGCCCGATGAGGCCATGACCTCGCTTCTCCCGCATGACTGAAGCCAAAATGTATAATTCGTCCCCACTGCTTGCGCCGCATCTCCGGCAATACACGCTGATCTAGCAGCATCGGTCCAAGCAGGTTTCCTTGCACAAGCATCTGAACCTCATCTTCGGAATACTCGGCAAACAGTCGTCGTTCACGGACAAAAGGGCCTGCGTTGTTCACAAGAATATCAATGCTGCCCAGTTTCTCTTCAACCTGTGCAACGAGCATGGTGATCTCTTCTGTCTTGGAAATATCGGCCTGAATGGCAATACACCGCACTCCTTTGGCGATAATCTGAGCCTGTAATGCCTCAGCTTCCGTACGGCTATGTACGTAATTCAGAGCAATATGACAACCCTGATCCGCCAGACTGAGGGCCGTCATTTTACCAAGACCTTTGGCACTTCCCGTTATGAGGGCAATCTTTCCCTTCACGTTCATCCCCCTCTTCAAAGAGCAGTCACTCATCCAGTATAAAAGATTTATCATCCCCCCACAACTCGCGTTTCCCACTAATCTGTACCATTTGCAAGAAAGTGTAAAATAAGGACTAAATACTTAGCTTTCAAACCACTGAAATAAAGTGAATTAGGTCTTTTGGAGGAAAAATAACCCTTTATATCCATATTCCCCTTGTCGGGTTTGAGTACCTATGGTACTGTCGATAAGTCCTTATTTTCTTATGATTATAACGACACAATACATATGTTCATGTAAATGACAACATTGCATGACAACTTCGAAAGGAATACAGCGTAAATGAAAAGATGGTTAGCCTCTCTACTTGCAATTTTGCTTATCGCCTCATTTCAAGCTCCATTCTCGACCACAGCATCTGCAGAAAGTGAAAGCAATAGTTCCACCGAAGATTATCAATGGATTGACGGGCCTTCAAACGTAGTACTTGATAACAAAGCAACATTAAACGTAGCTGAAAATCTCTCCTATCTCGATGCAGCTAACACCCAAAGGTTCCTTGAAGACACGGAATCCTTCCCCAATGGAACGGAAATCGGAAGTATCTATGGCGCCGGCGAAAACTCTAACTGGTATGTTATCTTTGAATATAACGATACCGGTCATGTCGATGACAGTGAAAAAGACGATCTGGACGCCGATGAACTGCTCGATAGCTACAAAAGAGGTACAGAAGAACAAAATGAGAAAACGACACCCGAAAATCAGCTGTTTATCACCGGATGGGAAATTGAGCCCGCCTATGACAGCAGCAAACACCAATTGATCTATTCTCTTGGTCTTGAGGATGCAGAACGGGAAAAACTCGTCAATTACAATGTGAATGTACTCACCCGTGAAGGATACATCGGTGTTATCCTCGTTACGGATAGTGCCAATTTTGAAGAAAACCGCAAACAGTTTGAAAACTCCGTGCTTAACCAGCTCAACGTGATCAAAGGAAACACCTATGAAGAGTTTGATGCATCCGTTGACAAAAAATCAGAACTCGGCCTGACCAGTCTGATTCTCGGTGGTGCTGGTGTAGCTGTAGCTAAGAAAGTCGGATTATTGCTTTTGCTCAAAAAAGGGTGGTTTGTTATCGTGGCCGCCATTGTTGGTGCTTTCGGATGGATTCGTCGCAAGCTGACTGGACGCAAAAAGGATGCTGAACCAGGAGATCAGAATTCGCTGTCTCCTGTAGAGGAAGCTTACCAACAGCATGCTGCTGGACAGGAGTCCGCAGGCTCTGATAGCCAACAGACAAATGGACATTCGGATACTGATCCGAATAAGCGTTAAGCTTATAATTAATGTACTTATAATAATAAGTACTACATCGAAGTGCCCTTACATCAAAACGTTCTATAACATGATGTACAAAACAAAGCCCTGCATTCTCTATAAAGAGGATGCAGGGCTTTCTTTAGTAACGCCGTAAGAAGTGGCTCCGAGTACAACTTATTTTCAGCTTAAGCGTTCAGCTTAAAACGCAGGTTCTACAGCACCTTGATAACGATCTTTGATGAATTTTTTAACCTCTTCGGAATGCAGAGCTGCAGCCAGTTTTTGGATGGCATCTGCATCTTTGTTATCTTCACGGGATACGAGGATGTTTGCATATGGGTTACCTTGCAGGTCCTCGATCAGCAGCGCATCCTTCTCTGGGTTCAGATTGGCTTCCAGCGCGTAGTTGGCGTTAATGAATACCAGATCTGCTTCATCCAGTTGACGAGGCATCATGGCTGCATCAAGCTCGATGATATTCAGGTTTTTCGGATTGGCTGTAATATCTTGAATCGTAGAAGTGATATTTGTGTTGTCTTTTAGCGTGATAAGTCCTTCTTTTGCAAGCAACAACAGTCCACGACCACCGTTGGATGGGTCATTAGGAATGGCTACTTTTGCGCCGTCTTTCAACTCATCCAATGATTTGATTTTTTTGGAATAGCCAGCAAATGGCTCAACATGAACAGGTGTTACAGCAACGAGGTGGAAACCACGTTCTTTGTTCTCTGTATCCAGGTAAGGCTGGTGTTGGAAAAAGTTCGCATCCAGTTGTTTATCTTCAAGCTGTTGGTTAGGTTGAACATAATCATTGAAAGTCACGATTTGCAAGCGAATGCCTTCAGCTTCGAGTTCAGGCTTGATGCTTTCCAAAATTTCCGCATGCGGTGTAGGTGATGCTCCCACTTTCAATTCTACGGTGCGCGGTGCGCCTCCAGCATTGTCAGCGCCGCTGTCGGAATCCTTGTTGTTTCCGCAAGCCGCTAGAACCGCAATCAGCATAATGCTAAGTAGAGCAAAAGACCATTTTTTCATGTGTAAAACCCCTTCTCCAATAAATTTTTTTTGCATTTTGCCCCAAATCGATACCGAATCAGGCAAATGCTATATATGTGTTATTTCCTGGTGAACCATTTAACCAAACGATCGCCCGCCATCTGAAGCACTTGCACCAGAATGATCATAAATACTACGGATATAATCATAATTTCATTCTGATAACGGAAGTATCCGTAGTTGATTGCCAATGTTCCCAGACCTCCACCACCAACCATTCCCGCCATCGCCGTGTAGGAAACAAGGGTAACGATTGTAATGGTGATCCCGGCTAGCAGACCCGGCAATGCCTCTGGCAGAAGCACACGCCTTACAATCTGTCCGGTTGAAGCTCCCATCGCCTGTGCCGCTTCAATGACGCCACGATCCACTTCACGCAGTGTAGTTTCCACCAACCGGGCAAAGTATGGAGCTGCGGCAATGACGAGCGGAGGTATAACACCCAGCACCCCTGTAGCTGTGCCAACCAGTGAACGGGTAAACGGAATGAGTGCAACAATCAGAATGATAAATGGCACTGATCGCAGAATGTTTACAATAAACGATAGTATCGTGTACACCACTTGAGACTGAATTGAAGTCGACCTTGCCGTCATAAACAGCAATACGCCTAACGGCAAACCAATGATGATCGTGAATAGGCCCGATGCTCCCAGGATTTGCAGCGTTTCAATTGAAGCCTTACCGATTTCTTCCCAACGTACCGTCGAAAAATCCATTTAACGAAGCACCTCCACATCAAGTCCCTGATCCACTAACTCTTTAATGGTGAGATTAATCTCATCTAACTGCCCCTCAAACCGAACGGTCAGCTGTCCATAGGGAACTTGTTTGATCGTTGAAATGGTGCCTTGCAAAATGGCGAAATCCACTCCTGTTTTACGAACCGTTCTGGACAAAATCGCCTCATAGGTTTTATTGCCCAGGAAGGATATTTTCACAAGCTTAGAAGCTCCGTTCGTCTGTAATGAGACATCTGCACTCGCCAGAGCAGTCTCTTCTAATGCAATTCCAACCTCATGGTCCCGCATCATAAAGTCACGCGTAATGGCATGCTGCGGCTTGAGGAACACTTCCGTCACTGGGCCTTGCTCCACGATGCCTCCCTGATGGATAACCGCCACCTGATCACAGATATTCTGGATCACGTGCATCTCATGGGTAATTAGAACAATCGTCAGGTTATACTTTTCATTGATATCCAGCAATAACTTCAGAATCGAATCGGTTGTCTGGGGATCAAGTGCCGATGTGGCCTCATCACACAGCAGAACGTTCGGATCACTCGCGAGTGCTCTTGCTATACCTACCCTTTGCTTCTGTCCGCCTGACAGCTGGGCCGGATATTTATTGCTGTGGTCCTCCAGTCCAACCAATGCAAGCATTTCCTTCACTTTCCGATCAATTGCAGCCTTGGGCGTATTAACGAGCTTCAAAGGAAAAGCCACATTATCATATACCGTAGCTGAGGATAACAGATTAAAGTGTTGGAAAATCATGCCGATCTTACGCCGTTGTTGTTGTAGATCGGACTTATTGAGATTGGTTAGGTTGATTCCATCAACCCAAACCTCGCCTGCCGTGGGGCGTTCGAGCAAATTGATACAACGGATCAATGTACTCTTGCCTGCACCGGAATGTCCGATAACTCCGAATATTTCACCCTTGCGGATATTCAAATTTAGATCGGATAAGGCCGTCGTACTTTTTGAACCTTTACCGTACGTCTTGGTTAAACCTTTTAATTCAATCAAAATTACTGCTCCTTCCCACTGCCTACATGTATCTTTACCCGAATGAAAGGAAAACTCCCCTTCATCGTACAAAAAAAGAGCCCCTTTTGCAGAAACAAAAAGGGCTCTTCACGTGAAAGATTATACCTTCTCATCTGCCAAAATCGTGCCTTGCACCATTTTGTAGGAATTAGCACCTAACATCTATAAAGTATGACACAGCTGTCATGCAGTTATAAATCGGTTGCCGGGCTTCATCGGGCCTGTCCCTCCGCCGCTCTCGATAAGAAATATTTAATTTATAAGTTCAGTAGTAGGTAATGTTAATGTCATAAATGTTAATTCCATCTAACTGTCGATCAGGAACTCAGTATAATCCAAGTATTCCGATTTGTCAAAGGCAAATATTACTATCCAATCAGTTCTTCGGTTGATGCAATACCTGCTTATGCCATTTCTCATTGATGTAGCCATACGCTGCTTTTAACGTCTCACATACCATATCCACACCCTGCCGGAGTTCCACGACATGTTGATCCAGATCCTCCAGCTTCACTTTCCCTTGCAAAGTCTGGTGCAACTGCCACAGATCATCCTGCATTTCGGAGTTCATGTAATGAATCTCCATGTTTCGTCGTTTGCGCAATTTGCTCATTGGCTCACGGTAAGAGTCCTTGATCCGAATTAGTTCTTTGGCAAGAACATAATGCAGCTTATCATATCCGAACTGTCTTAATACGGTGAAATATGAATAATGAGTTTTAACATTGGTTGTATTCAGCTCAAATATTTCATTCAACACTGTACCTAATTTATCCAAAATGGCAAAACATCGGATGAAGCCATCCTTATAAAAATAGACGTAACGGGCATACTCCGCTTTTTCTAATAATGTCATATCATCCGTAGAGCCCGCTTTGACTTTCTGACGGAAATGGGAAGCTGCAAAACAGCTTTGTTCCAATTCATCCAGCGAAGAGATCAGTCCCTGGGTCCATATATACAGTTTACGAAAATCATGGGTAGGATCATGGTCCACATGCATCTGTCGCTGAAATAGCTCAAGTGTATCCGCCATCGCTTCCATCGCGTCCTTTAGTATGCCTTCGTTCTTACGCGGCTTTTCACCCAGCAACGTTCGCAGCATATATAGCCTCCTCTTTCCACTCTGCAGATCATCAAATTAATAATAATTCATCATATTAAACAAAATCGGAATCAGAGTAAACGTATGACCGCTGCTTACAATAGGGTGCCCTGACACGCCTGACATCAAACAAAGTTCACCTGTCCAATGATGTACATCATCGGATGGTGAACTTCACTGGATTCATCCCCTGAACTACAATAATTCGGATATATTAGAAACGGTTAACGGGCCGATGCAACTTGTACACCAGGAAACTCATATACGTTAATACACCGAATAAAATGGCAATATCAAGCATATGCGCCAGCGCTACGAACATATACACTTCCGGACGGTTCATCGTGAGCATCAAACCAAAACCAATCACCACTTGCAACAAAACCAGTACAACAGAAATGACTCCTAGCGCTCTTAATTCCGTGTTATCCGGATGTTTGCGATACGCAAAATGACCAAGAATTGCAATGACGATTACTAATGAAACAGCCGCCACCCGGTGAGCAAAAGCAACAGCTACGCCTCCCGAGAGCTCAGGAATAATCTGCCCGTTACAGAGCGGAAAGCCTGAACATCCTCCAGCAGAATCCGTATGGCTCACAAATGCTCCAGTATATACCACGAGGTACGTATAGATCGTGGAAAACCACACCAGATTTCGGAAGCCTTTGCTAACTCGCGGATATCGATTCAGTCTTTCCAATCCACCATGGCGAGCTTCCTGCCGAATACCAAGCGCCATCATCAAGGAGCTGGCAAAAGCAATTAAGGCAAATCCGAAATGCAGTGCCATGACTGCGGAAGATTGGGAGAATACGACGGCAAAAGCCCCCATAATTCCCTGGACAATAACAAATATCAGCGTTAACAATGAAAACAATTGCAGATCACGGCGTGATTTGCCAAACCGCAAAAATGCTACAAAAGAGGCTATGGACAAAAGCCCTGCCAGTGCGCTGACTGCGCGATGGGAAAATTCAATTAGTGAGGCAACAGTATGTGCAGGCACAAGTTTTCCGTTACATAAAGGCCATTCTGCGCCGCAGCCGAGGCCCGATTCCGTTCGGGTCACTACGCCTCCGCCAAATGTGGCCAGAAACATGACAAGACAGGTTAATACGGTTAACCATTTAAACAAGGTTATGTGCTTCAATTTTTTTCTCACCCGCTGTTGGTTTAAGATGGCGAAGAACTACATCCTCCGCTTGATTCGTTACTTTGACACTTATTTCACAACTAAATTCATTATACCGGATAAATGTGTCATTGACGCCGCGCTTTGTGACAAAATGTTAACGTCTGTCGAGAAGTTGACCCACAGGTCATCGGCAAATATGTACATTATTACAACCTTAGTTTCTCCCGAAAACTCGGAAAATACAAACGCCACTTCCCTATTTCAAGAGAAATGGCGTTCCTTTAATTATAACCTTTAACATGGTTAACCTGTCATGTTTTATTTATGAATCGTGTTATACACCTCAACTGCACGCTGCAGGAATTGCTCAATCTCTTCTCTCGACTTGCGCAGTTTGTTCACATAACGAACAAGTTCCCGGCCATCTGTGTAAGCTACAAAGCTGGGGATGCCGAGAATATTTTGCTCTTCGCTCACTGTACCCACCTGATCTACGTCGACCTCAACCAACTTCAGTTCACGAGCAAACTTCTCTTCAACTTCAGGCATAAACGGATCGATGTACTTGCAATCACCACACCAATCTGCCTTAAATACAGCTACAGTCAAACGCGGAGATTGGATTGCCACATCAAATTCCGGTTTCGATGTAATCTTTTCCATTACAACATCTTCCTTTCTATACCTTGTCTTATCCTCTAAGTGAAGCAAATTGCGGAGTGGAAGTCAAATATTCGGCGCATACTGACATCAACAGCTTCTTAAACTAAAACCGTAATCAGAATATCAGGAAAGGAGGTCATGTCATGACTTCCGTTAAATCGGATTCCTCCGAGTCTGCCCATCATGGGTCAATATTACAGATGGTTCGATCCATCCCCGGTGCGGCCCGGGAAGTGTGGAGGGGCAAACAGGCGGCTTGGCAGGCTTCTGCACAGCTTCGTCATCCCTTGCGTGATATGGCTTGGGACTCTGACATGGCTGCTACCTTACAAGCTGAAGTGGAGCGCCTGTTGCCTGGAAACGAGAATGCTTTTGCCCGAAATACGCTCAGTGCACTGGTCTGTGAAGAGGACTGCATCATTCTGGAAGAAATCAAGACATTAACGCAAGAAAACAACCGGAGTAACATCACTCGCACAGCAGCATACCTGGAATGTTACGAACAGTATCCAGAGCTGCATTGGGCCCTGCTTGCCCATATGGTATCCCGCAACGGCGGATATCACATGACCGATCTCCAGAGTGACCTTATGCACAATCTGCAAAATCAAACAGATCGTGAGCATATGTATCGACTACTGGAGCGATGCAATGCCCTCATTTTCCAGGATGCTTATCCCCAGCTTCTGTTGTATATGAATAGCCGCCGGATCGGCCGGAGCTGTTTTCATTTGTTGTCCCATTTTCATGTATCGGCGTTCATGACGCCATTTTGGGAAAGATTTTGGCTGGAGCGATGCAGCTCGCTGCTTAGTGTGGCATTAATTATTAATGAGCAGAACTATATCGAGAGCCGGGTCGTGCAGCATCCCTATTTTCAAAAACAAGTGCTGTCCAAACCCGCATTCCATCTGCATAATCTGGCTGGGCTGAATCATATCGTATTTCCACTCGGACGGGAAAAAGGTCTTGCAGGCCGGGTTATTGAACATTTTGGCAAACTGGATGAGCGGATTATGTTTGGCAAAGGTTTATATGCGATGCTGTTTGGCGTGGAACAAGTGTTTACTCAAGTATTGGAGTTTGCACGCTCGGTTCCCCACCGTGGCTCACGTGCTGAATACTGGCCTGGTCTGTTCACCGCACATAAAGATGAAGCCGGAGAAAATGAGCTCTATAGTCAGGAGCTACTGGATCAAGAATGGCTACCAGTAGGACAAAGGTTATATAGTCCTGAATTGCTGGCTGTATGGGGTGATACGCCGTATGAACCGATTACAAGGCAGGATTGGCTGCAAAATCGAGATTGCCTCGTTCATCTCACTGCCCCGCGCCGCCCCTGGCTGTTTGAGATGAGCCATGAACATCGGTACGGCATGCTGAAAACTGCATTGGCCCATGATGCAAAAACCTTGACGCATTAAGGACAGAGGCTTTGTCGAGGACTCGTCTAGTAGAAAAAAATGGACTACCTTTATTGGTATAAATAAA
Organism: Paenibacillus sp. LK1; assembly: GCF_002750415.1. NCBI lineage: Bacteria > Bacillati > Bacillota > Bacilli > Caryophanales > Paenibacillaceae > Paenibacillus > Paenibacillus sp. LK1. Next base: position 61,637 of record NZ_PEII01000009.1, on the reverse strand, counting down.
AAAGCCCTGTCCGCTATGAAAGCAGACAGAGCTTGTACTTATTTCAAACAATATAACGAAGTGTGTATTATGTGTTGAAACGATTAGCCACGTTGCCCGGCTCCACGTTGTAGACGCATGAGCGGACGGAGTATTTTTTGCAAAATACGAGGGTAACTGCCCAGTTCGTCTTTACGAAGTACACGTAGAACAACCATGAGTACCAGATACACGACAACCACAAGCGCACCCACAAACAGACAGGTAACGAGGAATGATACACGTGCTGGCAGGAATAAATCAAAGATGGAGTTCCCAGCCCAGTTCGCTGCAAAACCAACACCTGCTGCAAGCAGCACGGTAATGATGAATCCTTTCCAACGATCACCCATGATCGAGAAATCAACAATTTTGCGAAGTACCCGCAGATTGAGGTACGTAATAACCAAGAAACACAATGCGGTCGCAATAATGATTCCGTAAATGCCAAAAATCGGAGCCAGGATTAAACTCGCTATGAGTTTGACTACGATACCCGCAGCTACACTGATCATTGTAATCCGTGGTTTACCCACCCCAAGCAAAATGGAGTTCGTGGTCATCATTGTAATTTGAAAAATAGTACCAAACGTCAGCAATGTAATGATTGGTGTCCCGTCTGGGCTGGTAAACAGCAAGCCGTTAACGGAATACGCTGCCGCGCATAGAGCGATAACGATTGGCATCCCGGTCAGAATCGAAATGCGCAAAGCAAGCGTCACCTGGTTTTTCAGATGAACTTCATCCTTGCGTGCAAAAGCTGCCGAAATGACTGGCACAAGTGATTGACTCAGTGCGATAGCCAAAATCGGAGGAATGCCTGCAATACTTTGGGCCTTGGCACCGAGAATGGCAAGAACTCCTGTCGCTTCTTCCAGTCCGATTCGTCCGCTAAGCAGTGGAACTACCAACGATGAATCGATAAAGTTAATCGCTGGAACAGCGAGTGAAGATAATACGATTGGAATCGAAAGTTTGAATATATCGCTGTAAATACCCCGCATGGGCAATTGCTCCGCACGTTCGTAATTCAATTGAGCCGCACGGTCATTTTTGCGAAGCTTCAAGGTGAAGTACAACATGACAGCAAAAGCGCCAATACTTCCGAATACGCCCCCAAATGAAGCCCCTGCCGCAATGGTTTGATCATCATAATTCCATTGCAGCATAACAAACGCCACGATGATCGCTGTACCTACACGTGCAAACTGCTCCACAATCTGTGAAATGCCGCCTGCCGTCATATTGCCACGACCCTGGAAATATCCACGCATCATTGCGATGGCCGGGAAGAGAAGCAGCGCTGGAGCCAAGGCCCGAATGGCGCTCACCGATTCCGGCACTTTGGATACGTACGTCGCATAATAAGGTGCTGCGAACCATAATAAAGCAGACATCACTACCCCGGCTACAGCCGCAAAGATCAGGGCTGCACGGTAGATTTGTTGAGCTTCACCTGCGCGTCCCAGTGCATAACGTTCCGAGACCATTTTGCTAAGTGTACTCGGTATGCCTGCTGTAGCAACGGTTAACAGCATTAAATATACCGTGTTGGAGATGGTAAACGATGCGTTACCGATATCGCCGAGGATATGCTCCAGCGGCACCCGTTGAACCAATCCGAGTACCCTCGCAATCAGCGCAGCTGCCGCCAAGATGAGCGTACCTCTAATAAATGTTTCCTTCTTAGACAAGCCAATTCCCCTTCTTTCCCCCACACCGACGTACATCCAGATGAAGCCGCTCCCGAACGTCTATGCGAATCTTACCACCCAGATAATAAACAGAACAATCATGACGATTTGCAAAATAATTTTCATTACGGTGCTCGTAAACAGCCCCACCACGGAGCCAAATCCGACTTTAGAAGCTTTGGCTGGTGAAGAACCTCCGATCAGTTCCCCGATAAAAGCACCGATAAATGGCCCCAGTACAAGTCCGAATGCCGGAATGACAAATGGGCCAATGATGACACCAATCGTACTGAGAGTCGTCGATAATTTGGAGCCGCCGAATTTCTTCACACCCCAGGCACTGACGACATAATCAGCCACAAACAGCACCACTACGATCAATATCTGGATAATCCAGAACCATACACCGAACGGAACAAAGCTGAAGAACCAGCCATAGACCAGAAACGCGAAGAAAATCGCTACAGCACCAGGCAGTATGGGATATACCGTTCCGGCCATCCCCACCGCAAACAGCAGTACAATTAAAATCCAGCCAACGGTTGCGAGCAAAGGTTACTCCCCCTTCAAAATATGATCACGGATGACTTCGACTATGCCATCTTCGTTGTTGCTCGCTACGATCAGGTCAGCCGCTTCCTTCACTTGTTCCTGCGCGTTGCCCATGGCAACACCAAGACCCACGGCTTCAATAACAGCCAGATCATTCAAGCTGTCTCCAACAGCAACCACTTCGGACATCTCTATACCCAGAAGCTTGCAGACTTCAGCTACGCCGCTCGCTTTGGATACACCACCAGGGTTAATCTCAATATTAACAGGTGATGAGTTCGTCATTTGCAAGCCGCCCATTTGTTGCAGCTCCATCATAATCTGGTGACGGACTTCATCTACTTCGGTATTGAATCCGAATTTCAGCCATTCCAGACCTTCAATATTGTCCGTCCAGCGATCCCGGTTAAACAGCTCTTCCACGGAATATGCCCAGTACCAGCTATTATATTTTTCGCCAATCTCCTGCATTTTGCGGATCAATGCCGGGTCCATCAGATGGCGCATATGCAGATCATGCGGAGCTTTCCAGACTTCACTGCCATTGACCGTTACCATCGGGGTCTCCAGCCCAAGCTGTACCGCATAAGGCATCGCATGAAAAACAGCTCTTCCCGTCGAAAGGCACACATGCACTCCCCGGCGAATGGCGATCTGAATCCATTTGGCGGTTTCCTGTGTGATCTCATGATTATCGTTAAGCAATGTTCCATCCATATCCAATGCAAGCAATTTGTATTTTAGTTCACTCATGCCGTATTTCCTCCTCAGTTGTCTCTCTCCAAGTTGAACTCATGGATATACATATAGACACTATGTGGACAGAAAACCTTTCGATCGCTGTTATCTTTGATTTTATATATTTCCTTTATAGCTACAACATTGGTATTCCTAAGGGTCTGCAGGGTGAACGTTACGGGGACGGATCGTCTTCCGATCGCTGTTGTATCCAAATTTTCTTGAACCAACTTTCTAATAGTTGTAATTTGGATACAAAGGCGAACGCTTCGCTTCTTCAGATCGATTCCGTTCCCTCCACTACGCCTGTTATTTATAAAACCCAATATACCTGTTTGGAAAAACAAAATTTATAAAACCAAGTAATCGCTTCTTCAGGACTTTTCTGTCCTCTCCGTTTCCCAATGTATCTCCAGTTCAACTTATATGCTCTTTATATCTTATCTAACATACTCTCACAAAAAGATCGCCCGGCATTCGCGTAGGCGGATGCTCCGGACGTCACAGCTAACGACATTTTACCACAGATTGTCGGCCTGCAACAAAGTAACCCGCGATACGGGTGAACCTTTACAACATGGCAACAGGGGTCTGTTCCAATTCATGTAAGAGTCTGGTATGTAATAAAATTACCCGTAGCCATGAAAAAACCGCCTGCGATGCAGGCGGCTGCTACTTTTTTTATCCATTAACGTGCCGCGAATTTGCGACGAGCATACCGAAAGACAATACCATGCTTTGGAGACAGCAGCAGCGCTAGCACAAACAGAATTCCTGCTACGGCCACCATACAACCTGCAATGGAAGCATCCAACGCGTAAGCCATGATGTAGCCTCCTACCGAGGAAGCTGCTCCTACGAGCACGCTGTACAGAATCATTTTGCCCAATCGATCCGTGAGTAAGTAAGCCGTCGCTGCAGGTACAATCAACATGCCTACCACGAGAATAGACCCTACGCTCTCAAATGAAGCCACAGATGTCATGGAAACAAGCCCCATAAGCAAATAGTGGAACAACACCACCGGAATACCGCAGGCCGCAGCCAGCGCCGGATCAAAAGCGCACAACTTGAACTGCTTGTAGAACAGGCCGATTACAAGGAGGATGACCAGCAAGGTGATGCCCAGCATCCAAACCGCCCTTGGGCCTACATCCGTCCCCCCAAGCGTTAAGGTATCCCACTGGACATAAGCGATCTCACCGAACAAGACACAATCGAGATCCAGATCAATATGCCCGGCATTCAAACTGATCAAAATCACACCCACTGCGAAGAGTGCCGTGAACACTATTCCGATAGAAGCATCCGATGATAATCCTCCAGCCTGTAAGCTTTGAATAAAGAACACTGTCAGTAATCCAAATACGGTTGCCCCAAGCAGCATCCATAACGAATCACGTGAACCGCTCCACAGGAAAGCAATCGCAATACCTGGGAGAACCGCATGACTGATCGCATCTCCAACCAGAGCCATCCGCCTTAATATGAGAAAACAGCCAAGAATGGCACAGGCGGAGGATACCAGGATAGCCGTCAATATAATCCAAAACGTTGCCATTACAACTCACCCCGTTCCTGCTGTGCTCGCTGTGCAGAGAGTGTCTGTAGCGTGGCATGCTCTTCTCTCAAGTAAGCAGATTTCGCCTGCATACTTCGTAAACGCCGTGCTAACAGTCCGCGCCGTGGAGCAAGCAATGCGGAACCCGCAAATAGTACTGTCGCTGCCAGTACGGTTACTGGCCCTGTCGGCAGGTTAGGCACCAGGGTGCTGAAGATTGTACCTGTCGCACCGCTCAGTGCTCCAAATACGCCGGCCAACAGTACCATAAGCGAGAGCGAGTCCGTCCAGCAGCGAGCTGCTGCTGCAGGGGTCACCAGCAAAGCGGCGACCAGCACCACGCCAACCGCCTGAATCCCTGCGACAACCGCAATAACGGTCAAGAGCAGAATTAGTTGTTCCAGCATGCCAACCGGCAGTCCCATACCTCGTGCAAATCCCGGGTCAAAGCTCACCAGCTTGAATTCTTTGAACCATGCCAGACAAGCGATCAATAATACAAGACAGACACCGCCCATGACATACACATCCGTCATCACCATGGATGCGGCCTGCCCAAACAAATATTTATCAAGTCCACTCTGACTGCCGCTTGCACCGTGCTGAATCCGAGTAAGCATCACTACGCCAATACCGAAAAATACAGTTAGCACAATCCCCATTGCCGCATCCTGCTTGATCCGGGAATACCTTGTAATCCACGAAATCCCGAAGGTCGCAATGATTCCAGCCACAAGCGCACCGAACAGAAATAATCCTACGGATTTGGTTTCAGTCAACATAAACGCGATACAAATCCCTGGCAAAGCTGCATGAGCCAGCGTATCTCCCATGAGACTCTGACGACGCAAAAATGTAAAAGAGCCAATAATTCCACTACTAAAGCCGAGCAATAAGCAGCCAAGCAATATCCAGCGTGTATTGGGATCGGACAAAATAGCTACTATCCAGTTCCACATGCACTACACCTGGCCTTTCTCCGACCGGCTTCCAATCATCGCTATCCGGCCTCCGTACGTCTCTTGCAAAGTATCCGGTACAAATACTTCATTTGTGGGGCCACCTGCAACCAGCCTTCCATTAAGCAGCAACACATGGTCGAAATATTCCTCTACTGTCGCCAGATCATGGTGAACAACCAGTACGGTCTTCCCTTGCTTCTTTAACTGTTCCAACAGTGAAATGATAGCTTTCTCCGTTGTAGCATCCACACCTGCAAACGGCTCATCCATGAAATACAATTCCGCATCCTGTACCAGTGCTCTTGCCAGAAAGACACGCTGCTGCTGTCCTCCGGATAGCTGACTGATCTGGCGGTACATATAATCACCCATGCCCACTTGCTCCAGGCAGTGAGCTGCCAGATCCCGTTCTTTTTTGCCTGGACGGCGGAACCAGCCCAGATGTCCATAACGCCCCATCATGACAACATCGAGGGCGTGTGTTGGGAAATCCCAATCAACAGATTCACGCTGAGGTACGTAGCCGATGCGGCGACGCTGTTCTCGGTAGGACTGACCAAAAATTTTTACTTCGCCGTGCATTTTAGGCACTAGTCCCAGAACCGCTTTGATCAAGGTTGATTTCCCGGCCCCATTGGGACCAAGAATACCAATCAACTGACCTTCCGGGATGTCAAAAGATACCCCACTGAGCACCGGCTTTTTATGGTAAGCCACCGCCAGGTCCCGAACACTAAGCGGAGCTGATGTAGGCTGTGTTCCCTTCAGATGGTTAGCATTTAGTTGTGGTTGAGATTTTTCGGATAAAAATGTATCGCTCATGCTCTGTCCACTCCTCTCTTCATATCGTTTATCATTTTAAAGCTTCTACAATCGTCTGAGTGTTGTGGCGGATCATACCGATATACGTTCCTTCTTCTGTTCCCTCAGCACCCATTGCATCCGAGAACAGTTCACCACCAATACTTACGGTATGTCCTTTTTCGGCTGCCCCAGCAATAATCGCTTCCATCGCTTTTGCCGGTACGCTGGATTCTACAAATACCGCTTTGATATTATTTTCCACAAGGTAATCTCGCAACTCACTGACATCCCTCGCTCCATACTCAGCTGCTGTACTGATTCCTTGGAGCCCCATCACTTTCATGTCATAAGCTTGGCCGAAGTATCCAAAGGCATCATGCGCCGTAACCAATACCCGACTGGCTTCCGGTATCTCCTGGATTTTTTCCCGCACCTCGGAATCCAATGCCTCCAGTTTTGTTAGATACTGCTCCGCCTGTACCTTGTATTCTTCTGCGTGTTCAGGGTCTGCTTCCATGAGTGTATCGCGCACAGCTTCTGCGGCATGCATCCAGTGGCTGACATCAAACCAGACGTGTGGATCATATTCCGTTCCGCCTGTATCTTCCCCTGATCGCAATTCATCCACCGGAATGTTCTCCGTGACAGCTGTTACTATTTTGCTCTTGGACATTTTCTCCAAGATGTCTGTCATTTTTCCTTCGAGATGCAGCCCGTTATAGAAGATAACCTTCGCTTGCTCCAGCTTCCGAATATCTCCCTGCGAAGCCTTGTACAAGTGAGGATCTACCCCTGGGCCCATTAGCCCGGTAACATCAACATATGCCCCGCCGACTTCACGCGCTACATCCGCAATCATGCCTGTTGTTGCTGTAACCTGTACCTTCCCTTCACTACCTCCTGTTTCCGCTGCACTTGAGCACGCTGTTAGCACGATAACCAGAACAACAGCTGTCAGTGTCATTAACCCTCTCTGAATGCTCCTCATCTTCACCATCAACAATCCAAACCGCCCCTTTCCCTCTCCTAACATAATTGTCCTCATCTAATTTTGTTGTACAAGGTATTAAAATTTACACAAGACTAATAATGTTTCCCTTGTGCAAATTTTAGCTGATGCAAAATAAAAAGGCAAGGGATAATTTCCCCTGCCTGTCCCAATGAGTATTTTGGCGATTTAATTAACCTGTTTTCTTTCTCGCTTATCTTCTGTCCTATTTTCTTTGAGCTACTTCATCGCTACTCTGTATCTTTCCCCTGATCTTTCTTCCCTTTTGGAGTCCCATCAAGGCCATACACTTCATCGTAAGCATCGAAAATTTTACGTGCAATCGGAGACGCACTGACCGATCCAAAGCCACCTTCGGGCACAACAACCGCTATAGCCAACTTCGGATTATCCCGTGGTGCAAATGCGATAAATACACCGTTTTCCTTTTTGTTCGGTCCTGTTCCCTGCTCCGAGGTTCCTGTTTTTCTCGCATAATCGTAGGGGAACCCTTCAAACGAACTCACTCTGGTGACCATGCCCTTATGCACTTCATTCCAGTATACATCCGCAAAATCAACCTCGTTTAACACTTTTGGTTTGATTTTTTTGACCACATTGCCATCGGCATCACGGATTTCCTTCACCAAATGAGGTTCCATTCGTTTGCCCTTATTAGCAAGCATCGTGGTATATTGTGCAAGTTGAAGCGTTGTATATTTACCTTGCTGACCAAATGAGGCAAAAGCAAGACGTGTAAGAGCCGATTCATCTTTGTTTTTATACTCAAGTCTGCCCAAGAATTCACCAGGCAAGTCAACACCAGTTGATACACCCAAGCCAAACTCCTGCATGTGCTCGTGCCAAACATCAAGCCCTTTATCCGAGCCATATTTATTTAGAAGTCTTTTGCCAACCATATCAATCATAAAGGCATTGGAAGATTTCTCAATAGCCCGTCTCGCTGTAATATTGCCATTATATGCAGAATGGGAGTTCCTCACTTTTCTCCCGTCTTTCCCCAAAATGGCATATCCCTGGTCGGGATAGGTCTGCCCGGTCGTAAATAGTCCTTCTTTCAATCCAATCAATACACTGAGTGGCTTGATTACGGAACCTAGCAGTACAACGGATTCAGTATGTTTTTTCGAATCGTCCGGCGGGAAGGAAGCCATCGTTCCGTTGCGATAAACGTACTTGATCTTGTCATAATCCCAGTCATTCGGATCATAATCGGGCATACTCGCCATAGCCACTACATTGCCAGTATCCACTTCCATGGCTACCGCATATCCCGTAACGGCTTTCGGAAGCTTACGCAATTCATCCGTTATTGCCTGCTGTGCTGCCATCTGAATTTCCTTATTGATTGTGGAGACCAGACTGTATCCCTTCTCCGGCGGAGTCTGTTGCATCGTACCCTCTGGCAAATTACGCAAATTAATATCAATGGATTGGTAGCCGCTACGCCCACGAAGCTCCTCCTGATATTGAAATTCAAGGCCATCAACTCCAACTTTTTCTTGCTGAGTATAGCGCAATCCCGGGTCGCGTTCTGTTGCTTCAGATTTGCTGATTTCTCTATACTTATCCAAGTTGTCCTGTTGGCCCTTGAACTCTCGTGTATATCCGATCACCTGAACTGCTACCCTATCTGGATCATACTTTCTTACGTTTTCCTCAAGAACCATAGCACCTGGATATTCGGCCTTTTTCTCCATAAAATAAGCAATTTCTTTCATGTTGAGATCAGATTTCACCAGACGAGGAGTATACCCATGTGCCTTCTGAGATTCCAGATCCAAGCGTTTTAAGATCTCTTCTGCATCGGGTTGTTCTTTGTCCCCCGGATTAAACTGTTTAAACACAGCCGCCAGTTCATCTGCGAGTTCCTGTGCCTCCTGCTTGCGGTCATCATTTCTATAATCCTCATACAACAATACATAGAGGGACTGCACAGGCTCCGAATAAGCCAGCGCGACTTCCCCTGTCGCATCGTAGATTGGCCCACGAACAGGAGCGAGCGGAATATCTTTAGTATTTCGGCTGGTTTCCATATAGGTCAGTTCAGGTCCCTCCACAAATTGCACAAAGGCTAACCTGAAAATGAGGATACTGAATATCACAAACGCAGCGAAAAAAAACACATTCATTCTTACACTAGACGGCTTGTTGTTGACTGGTGTATCTTCATTGGACATTTTCTTTTTCCTCAATCGGTTAAACATGGGATAAGCCTCTCCGTTCTTATGTAAAAGTAGATTCATCTATCACGCATATTGCATCAATCGGTTCATGTAACATACCTTTCCTTTTACAAGTCTATCAAAGGTCAACTGCCATGTCCTCCAGATTTTGGTTACATTTTCGTAAACAGAATAGACATATGGTGATACTTTCGAAACGATGTCAATACAGACATATCGTTAATCTCTTTACTTTTGAAATAAATTTTCATTCTCTTATATAACGTGGCATGCACAATGTTTGTTACATACTGATATGCAGCAGCTTGTGGGAAAGTGGCCTTTTAGTCCTGGCAAACGTAAAAAGGACCCTTAAAAGGGTCCCTTCTTTTGAAATCAACGACTTACATTACTGTGTATCTGATTCCTTATTTTTATCTTTCTTCGGTACACCGTCCAGACCAAACTCCTCGTCATATGCGTCGAAGATCGCACGTGCAACAGGGGCGGCACTGCTCGAACCAAAGCCCCCTTCAGGAATAACCACGGCTACAGCCAGCTTCGGATTGTTGCGTGGAGCGTAAGCAATAAATACCCCGTTATCCACCAATTTGCCTCCGACTAACTGTGTGGATGTACCTGTTTTTCTTGCAAAGTCATAAGGGAATCCACTAAATGCCGTTACTTCGGTTGCCATGCCTCGCTGTACTTCATTCCAGTAAGCATCATTAAAATCGACTGTGCTGAGCACTTTCGGTTTCATTTTCTCAACCACATTGCCTTCCGAATCACGGAACTCACTGACTAATTGTGGCTCCATGCGTTTTCCTTTATTCGCTAGCATCGTAGCATACTGTGCCAGCTGCATCGTTGTATATTTCCCTTGTTGTCCAAAGGAGCCATAAACAAGTCGAGTTAGTGAACTTTCATCGGTGTTCATATAATCCCGAATACCCAAGAATTCATTCGGCAGATCAATCCCAGTGGATACACCCAGACCGAACTGCTTCATGTATTTATCCCAAACATTGATTCCCTCTGCGCCATATTGGGAGTAAAGCTTCTTGCCAATCTCATCAATCATGAACACGTTCGAGGAATGTCGAATCGCATCATGGGGAGTTAACGACCCATACACGTGTCCCGATGAGTTCTGTACTCTACGGTTATCTCCACCGAAAGTCGTTGAACCACGGTCTGAATACACCGTATTTGTTGTGAAAAATCCTTCTTTCAAACCGATCAATACACTAAGCGGTTTAATCGTTGAACCGAGTAATACGATAGATTCAGCTCGTTTTTTAGAATCGTCGGGCGGGAACGAGCGAATTGTACCATTTTGATATACATACTTGATGTCATCATATTGATCGTTGCTAATACTACCCGTTCTCCAGATATTCGTGTCATAATCTGGCATACTGGCAATCGAAACAATCTTCCCTGTATCCACTTCCATAGCTACCGCAAAACCTGTTTTGGCATTCGGATGCAGCTTACCTGAAACTGGATGTGTATGCAGCCAGCTTAGTTGATCCAGTATCGCCTGTTCTGTCTTCACCTGAACATTTTTGTTAATCGTTGTAATCAGGTCGTACCCTTTTTCGGGTGGGGTAGAGCCCGCTACACCTTCAGGCAAATTCCGCAAGTCAACATCAACGGAGTTATAACCACTTTTTCCCCGCAGAACATCCTGATATTGCAGTTCCAGTCCATCAAAGCCAACAAACTCATTCTCGGTATATACAAGACCTGGGTCCGTTTGCTTTTTATTGGCCTCATCAACCTCTTTGTATTTATCCAATGTTTTGGAGCTTTTGAACTTTTTGAGATAACCAATCGTCTGAACGGCTACCGTATCCGGATCATAGTAACGCACACTTTCCTCTACAATCTGAATTCCCTTGAATTCATCCTTGTGCTGCAGGAAATAAGCCACTTCTTCATCGGACAGATCACTCTTGATCAGACGTGGCATGAACCCATTCGCTTTGCGCGAATTGAGGTCCATTGCTTCTAAGATGTTGTCGACCGTAAGGGCCTCGGAATCCTTTTTCTTATACTGCTCAAAAACATCATGCAGCCGGGTGGCGATGTCCTCCACTTCCGCTATATTCGGATTAGGCTTGCCATCCACATCCCCATAGTTTTTGTATAAAGTCAGATACAAGGATTGAATCGGCTTGGAGTAAGCCAACTTCACCTCGCCCGTGGAATCATAGATGGTTCCTCTCACGGGAGCGAGCGGTACATCTTTGGTAATGTTGCTCGCTTCCTCCTGACTGAGCTCAGGCCCTTCCACGAATTGCAAAAACGCCAAACGTACAATAATAACGCTAAAAATAACAAAGGAAGCGAAGAAAAATACGTTCATCCGGTAACTGAAGCGCCTCTTGTCCGTAAGTTCGTCCTTCTCTTTTGAATGATTGTTCATTCATCCTACCTCTTTCATGACTTGATGCATACCGTCCAGGCTGTACAGCCTCGGCATGATAACCTGGCAACGTCGTCATCTCCCGGACCCATGTCCGGCGTAATGTTAAGCTGATTGATCTTTCAGATGGGTATCGGCAAAGTTAGGAGGATTGAACCAATCGCCACTAATCGCCCAAGTGGGGTCAAGCGGAATCCAGCTTTCCGAATCACTCAAATATATTTCATTCCAGGCATGCGGACCATATCCACCCTGCCCGTTATAACCAAGCCCTGTAACCACTTTGACTTCGAGACCCTGTGAACGAGCCATGACCGCATATAGACGAGCGTAATCGATACATACGCCTTGACGTGTATCAAATGTATTTTGTGGCGTCTGCTCGTGCCATATGCCCTTTTGCTCATAGTCATCCACTTTGCCATAGTCATATTGAATGCGAGAACCTACCCAGTCATATAATGCCCTGGCTTTGGCTTCATCTGTCGTTTGACCTTTCACAATTTCTTTTGCCGCAGATTCAATATCCGCCGGAATGTTATGGTCAATGACTTCATATTTGCGTTGCAGGATCGCCCCAAGTTCCTTTTGCACGGCTTGCGTAAATACGGGCAACTTGTCCTTGATGAATGTACCTGATAATGGCTCTATAACAGATTTGGCTCCTTGCATATAAATAGGTGAAGCCTCTACATAGCGACTAAACATGCTGCCCGGATAGAGACTGACAATCATGAACAATACGGCAATCACAATCATCCCGCGGACGGAGCCAATAACTGTACCAATCACAGCACCCGTAATACGGCTGAAAAATCCTTTGGGTCTGCTCTCTTGCTCTGCCGAACTGTATCTTCTGCTGAAAATAAGGGAAGAGAGCAATCCGAGAACCAATCGGATGAAGCCATAACTAATCACAAACAACACGGCAAACCGCATCAGCGGAAAATCAGCAATGGCCGTAATCAATGTATAATACATCTGCTCCCATCGGTTCAATTCACGGTTAGGCATGTCTGCCGCATGCACAGATAACCATTGCTGAACATATGGCGCAAGCCATAAGGTTAAACCAATAGATAACAAAATACCAATGACCGCCATAATGCCATCCATGAGGAATCCAAAGAGTCTTCCTGCCGAACGCGAAGCACCTCTGGACCACCCCTGAAGCAATGAAGCGGCCACAATCAGCAGCAGCATAATCGTTATGCCATTGAATTCTTTCAGACTATCCAGCCAACTTTGCAGCACGTATTCATTCCTCCTTTACTACGAAGCCGGTGCTGTTCCGTTCTCCTGTGCCTGTTTGACAAAAGTTCGTATCGTTTCATTGTCGACCTTCCATTCACCCACGGAGATCCCCCGGAATGTAACATCGACTTTATCCGAATTCGTTCTACCCTTAATCTCCACATTGGGGCTTGTGATGGTAAATGCCCCATCCTGTCCCTTGGTGTATGTTGCTTTGGAAGCTTCTTTGAGCATCATACTGGTCGCTTCCTTCTTCAATGTGTCCATCGTACTTGATTGAACGTCAGTAACTGTCTGTTTGATCTGATCAATGGAGATGCCGCTGTATATCAGTAGAGCCGCAATAATGATGATGGCAATCGCCCATTTCAATACGGTTTTGACCACGTTCAGAACAAAGAACAAAATGATCAACGCAACCACAATCACCAGCCAGTTCTGCATCACAAACTCTTTGATTACTTCTATGTTCATGACTACACCTTCCGTATTAGAGTTGATTATTAACACTCCCGAATATTATACATGATTTCCGAAGCTGCTGTCAGCTAAGCCTCCTATGTAAAAATAAACGGTCTAAGTTCGTCCCGCCGGGCGTACAAGTAGTACCATGAGGTTCTGTCCAAGGAACGGGGAACACATCATGACCAGTTATTGAACATGCATCGCTTAACAAGGAGGGGCTTATGTGAAAACGGCCATCTGGCTATATCTATTTTTGTTCCTTGCTGTTTTTGATCTGCACGCGCAGTATCCAATCTTGACCCCTTTCGCTATCTCGCTCGGGGCAGCCCCGACCTTCATCGGCTGGATGATGGGCATCTATTCCTTGACTCATCTCCCAGGCAATCTGATTGCCGGAACCCAAATCGACAAACATGGCAGTCGTCGTTACATTGTATTCAGTTTACTGGGTGCAGGCATCATTTTGCTTATCCAGGCACAAATCCATACGCCATGGCAGCTGCTCGCCCTGCGCTCCATCAGCGGGTTTGTACTTGCTTTTCTCTCTCCGGCCTGTCTCGCATTGCTTGCGCAGCTGTCAAGTGATCCAATCAAGCAAGGTAAGTACATGTCAGGCCATGGCGTTGTACATACGCTGGCATCCGTGGTGTCCCCCGCCGCAGGCGCATTGATCGTGGGAGCTTTAGGATTTTCGGCCACCTTTGCAAGTCTCGGTTATCTGCTCATACTGTCTGGTGTTATCGCATGGTTATCCATGCCCAAAGGCCTCGTTGAAGTTCAGCACGAAAAAGTGACCGAGCCCGCCATGCCTAGCAACCTGGTTGAAGAAAAAAGAAAATTCCTGCCCGTATCCTGGCGGTACTTTGCTCTACCCCTTGTCATTGCCTGTGCCCAAGGAATTCTGTTTTTTGAACTGCCACTGCGTGGAGGCGGACATTCGTCCATGATGTCTACCGGACTTTTGTTTTCCATTATCAGTATTGGAGCACTATTTACCCTGAGCATGCTATTTCTCAACCGTTATTCTCCCAAACTGCGGTTGATTGCAGGTGTGCTGCTGATGTCTTTATGTTTCTTTGCTATGGCGGCGATACCACAGATTCCGTTGTCTTCCGTGCTTTTCGTTCTGGGGATGTCCAAAGGCATTATTTTCCCAGCCATGGCAACACTCTTTATTCATTTAAGCGGTGGAAACAAGCTGGGTCGTATCTTCTCATTGCAATCCATTGCTACCTCCATCGGTTCTTTCATCGGCCCAATCACAGCAGGACAGCTTCGTGTGGGTTTATCGCCGTATTTCATTGCTTTTGTATTATTGATGATCGGCATTATGCTGCTCCCTTATTTCACAGCCAGACGCGAAGCTTCCCTATCTGATCCTAAAAGCATACTGGGTTAACCGTATCAGAATGATCTACTATCCGTACTCTTTGACAACAGAAAGGCTAGTATTTTTCTTGGCTTTGCATCATTCCCCCATTTACAGCTAAACTATATAAAATGGACTGATGTTTTACACACGAACAAGGCGACTTCTTCATCTTCAAGATCTCTTCTTAAATATCTTCATTAGGAATGGACGATCCGTAAACGGAACAGCCACTGTTGCTGAAAGTTAGAAATCAAAGATGTTTCTGTCAACGTAGTCACTCGTGTAAAAATTAGAAAGTCCATTTTATATAATCCAGTCGATTTCCGCTGCAACATTTCCCGGGGAATGTCGACATAAGCTCTCGATCAAGAGGTGAATATGATGCCTATTCATGTCATTGTGGAAGGTAAAAACGACCGCAGCAAACTAAAACGTCTTGTAGGACCCGAAATCAACATTTTGTGCACATTTGGAACACTGAATTCTCTCAAGCTTGAGTCGCTGCGCAAACAGGTTGGTTACGATGAGGTCTACTTATTTATGGATAATGACAGTTCGGGCAAAAAAATCAGGGGTGTGCTACGAGATGCCTTCCCGGATGCAGTACAGATGTATACACGACGTGGTTATGCGGGTGTAGAGGGAACTCCCGATGAATACATCATCGCCCAGCTGGAGAAAGCCGGATTGGAATCGTATATCCAATATCCTGAATTCCCATCGTTTTAAACCGTAAGAGGCTGCTCGCCGGGTATTCATTCAACCCAGGAAGCAGCCTCTTTATTTGGCGATTATAATGAACGCATCTTTATTCCTTGATCAGATTGCGAATGTCTTCCGCAATGACTGCTGGTTCAACATCCTCTGTATTAAACGCATTGTATACCTTACGCAATTGGTTATTCCGATCCACCAATCCAATCATGTTCATGTGGGCAAAATCATCCTTGTTCTCACCCTCAATGAGGATCTGGAATGAATCCCTGGCGAGCTCCTTCGTTTGATCCATATCCCCCCGCAAGAAGTACCAGCCTTCATAATCCGCGTGGAATCGATCTGCAAATTCCTTAATCTTCTCCTTGGTATCCACTTTTGGATCAAACGAAATAGATACAAATGAGGCATCCTTGCCAAAGGTATCGTCCTCTTTCAACAGATCCTGCACCTGGGATAACGTAAACGTCGTAATTGGGCACACATCCGGACAACTGGTGAAATAAAAGTAGAACAAACGTACCTTGCCTTTGGTATCATCCAGAGATACTGTACTTCCATCCACATTTTCCATCGAAAAGGATTGAATCTCCCGAATTTCGGGTAACTTTTCCTTGCTGGCAAATACGGTGCCCCACATTAAATACACCGCCATAATTAGTGCAAGCCCTAACAGCATCCATGTCCATTTATACTTTTTCAGCATCATTATCGTCCCTTCCGATATCAGATCATATGAATACGCATACATAAAAGTTGAAGCAGTTCTCTATAAAATTCATGGACTTGAATCGTGTTTTTAATGACTTTTCCTCATTCCCATACTACTTTGATGCATATGTATACCAAGAACCCAACCGACAATGGGCCCCCTTGTTATTGTAGCTGTTCCACGGACCCGTGCCCATCTAATGTTTATTAAAGCATTTCATGCTGCTCATTTGTGCACTGTATCCAGAATCATCAATATAAAACTCAAAGATAGATAGTTAATGGAGTAAAGGAATACCTTTTTGGCCCAGGCATCTGTATTTTGTGCACGAAAGCCTTTAAGTGCGTAGTACAGCCACAGCACGGAAAGTATCAGTGAAACGGTAAGATAGAAAATTCCTGCATACCCGTAAGCATACATGAGAACTGGGACAAAGATTTGCAAAACCAGATAAGGAATCATCTGAATCTTGGTCCGTTCAATACCCTTTACCACCGGTAATAGCGGAAATCCACCAGCCCGATAATCTTCCACCCTACGGATCGCGAGCGCCCAGAAGTGTGGAGGCTGCCATAAAAACAACATGGCCAGAAGCAGCCATGCACCAAGATCCATCCGTCCAGTTACTGCGACATAACCGATGACTGGTGGCATTGCACCAGACAGACCGCCAATGGAGGTGCTCCATGTCGACGAACGTTTTAACCAAAGGGTGTACATAATCACATAGACAAACATGCCAAAAATGCCGCATAATCCGGCAAGTACCCCGGAGAAGGAAAAGAGTACGGATAATCCAATCACACCCAAAATAATGGCATAGGATAAAACGACTTTGGGTGTTAAACGTCCTGTTGGCAAGGACCTGTTGCGGGTACGTTCCATTTTGAGATCAAGTTCACGGTCAAAGTAATTGTTAAATACACAAGAAGAAGCCATAATCAGTACCGTTCCAAGCAGGGTCAGCAGCATTTTGCCGTAGTTGACGTCCCACTGGGATGCAAGCCAAAAGCCACCAAAAACCGCAATAAGGTTGGTTCGAAGAATGCCTGGTTTCGTAATATGGATAAAATCTTTCCACGTCCCTGACTTCATCGGAGGCGCAGATCGTGTTGCCGAATCGGAAGAAGCCTGGTATCTCAATGGATTGTCCACGCTTGTGAATCCCCCTTCTTCTTGATCTCATGGAGGTTTCTCTCTTTCGCCTCCGATATAAAGTTTATCACAGGAAAAGGAAAAATAGTTTGACAATGCTCGTACAATTGCTGTCAATTGAGCAGGTTCTTGTCATATCTTTGGAAATTAGGGTGTTTTGCTTCCCGGTAGGCGGATAATATACACTATATATGGGTATCACCTAGATAGAGAAGCAACTCGCATTAACGATACACCACACAAAGGAGACGTTTATGGATACTTCTACACATTTTGTCATGGGGATTGGTTTGGCCGGTCTGGCTTATGTCGATCCTGTTGTCGCGACGAGTCCCATGCTCGCAGCTGCGGTCATGGTTGGAACCATTGCAGGCTCGCAGGCTCCTGACATCGATACTGCGTTACGTCTCAAAAGCAACTCGCTCTACATCCGGAATCACCGGGGTATGTCCCATTCACTGCCATTTCTCCTGTTATGGGTACTGCTCATCACCGGTGTCATTGCACTGATCTTCCCGGGTGTCGCTGTTGGACACGTCGCGGCTTGGACTGCTGTCGCCGTTGGCGTTCACGTTTTTACCGATTTGTTCAATACCTATGGAACTCAGGCAGCACGGCCTTTTACAGAACGCTGGATTGCCTGGAACATCATTCATATTTTTGATCCGTTTCTGTTTACCACACATGTGCTGGCCATATTGTTATGGGCCTTCGATCTGATCGCCCCTGCTCCACTCTTTGTTTCACTGTATATTTTGATTGGCTTGTATTATGTATGGCGGACAATAGCACGTGCTATGGCTGTTAGACAGGTGAAACGACTCGACAAAAATAATTCTAAGGCTCATTACATGGTCATCCCAACAATATCCTGGTACCGATGGCATGTAGTGAAAAGATTTGAAGACGGCAGTTATGAGATTGGCAAAATGGACCATTCCGTCTTAACCTGGAATCTCCATGCTTCATCGTCTACTCACGCGGCTGTCGCCGCCTCACGCAACTCTCCTGAAGTCACTGCGTTTCTGTACTTCACCTCCTATGCTGTTGCAGAGGTGGAAGAATTACCAGCAGGATACAAGGTTCGCTGGGCGGATGTGCGTTATCGACACCGCAAACAGTACCCATTTGTCGCTGTAGTCGTTATGGATCGAAATTTCGAAACGATTGATACGTATGTCGGCTGGTTAAGTGACGAGAAAATGAATAAAAAACTTTTATCCGCACGCTCTTGACGAAAGGTGCATGGAAGGGCACAATCAGACATAGGAACGAATGCGCGAGAAAGCCCGGAGCGTTTCCGCTCCGGGCTTCTGCTTGTTGCTTTTTGGTTATAATAATTATTTGCCAGACCCAGCCAGAGACTGCTCAGCGATTTGTACCAGACGTTTGGTGATGTACCCACCCAGAGATCCTGTCTCACGGGAAGTGTAGTTACCGTAGTAACCGTCTTGTGGGATAGTTACACCCAGTTCTTGTGCAGCTTCGATTTTCAATTGTTGCAATGCTGAGTTTGCTTGAGGTACCACCAAGTTGTTAGAACGAGATCCTTGAGCCATATTTAAAATCTCCCTTCAATCTGTGTCTGTAATGTAATTGCAAGCTTGCAAGATTATTATGGCTCGTGCGCTTCAGGTTATACGGAATTTCATCAAATTTCTATATGGAGGTTTTTCCCAATGAGCAAAGGTTTATCGCTATGGTTTGCATTCTCTTCGATTATGTTGTTAGCGGTTACGGCGATTATGATCTCTTACTCCGGCTGGTTGGCTACGTTGCTGTTTGTCGTGTCCGTTGCCAACATCGGCTGGGGATTTGTTATTCGCGCAAAGAAAGAGCGTCGTGAAGCACGTACCACTTCGGAAACAGCCTCTTGACCCGGTAAACTTCATAGGATAGTACGAAACGATAATTAAAGAGGAGCCCCATCAGAGCTCCTCTTTATTATGTGAATAATTCATTTACTTTAAGTTACTTGCCTCGTCCTACTACAACGTACGTCTAGGAACAAACCCCATACGTTCTTTAACTGCATGAAGTGTCTGGGAAGCCACCGCTTCTGCGCGACGAGCTGAAGTTTCCAGGATGTCAGCTAATTCGCCAGACTCACGAATCTCACGATACCGTTCTTGTAAAGGTTCAATAACAGATACGACCACTTCAGCCAGTTCTTTTTTGAATGGACCATACATTTTGCCTTCATAGCGCTCCGCTACTTCTTTCAATGACAGACCTGCGCATTCAGCATAGATACTCATCAGGTTGCTGACTTCAGGTTTGTTTGCCGGATCATATACAACTTCACGACCGGAATCGGTTGTGGCACGGCTAATTTTTTTGCGAATCACATCTGGCGGATCAAGCAAGGCAATGTAGCTGCCTGCATTGGGATTACTTTTGCTCATTTTGGAAGAAGCATCATCCAGTGACATTACCCGAGCACCCACCTGTGGAATATACGGGTCTGGAATCGTGAAATACTCACCATAACGATGGTTAAAGCGTCCCGCCAGATCACGTGTCAATTCCAGATGCTGCTTTTGGTCTTCGCCAACTGGCACAAGATCAGCATTATACAGCAAAATATCAGCAGCCATTAATGAAGGATAGACAAACAGCCCAGCGCCAACGGAATCTTTACCAGATGATTTGTCCTTGAACTGAGTCATGCGTTCGAGCTCGCCCATCGATGTCAGTGTAGTCATCAACCAGCCCAATTCCGCGTGCTGCGGTACATGGGATTGCAGAAATACATTGGATTTCGTAGGATCGATTCCAGCTGCGATAAACAAGGCAGCTACCGCCTCAGATTGCTCACGCAGCGCTGCTGGCTCTTGAGCTACCGTTACAGCGTGGAGATCAACCACCATGAAGTGACATTGGTAGTCATGCTGCAATTTCACAAAGTTTTTAATTGCTCCGATGTAGTTACCCAATGTGAGCTTGCCACTCGGCTGAATTCCCGAAAGTACTGTTTTCATTTCACATAACGCCTCCCTATTTGTTTGTTCCTAATTCTCCGCGAACGCAAAAAGGCCCACATCCGCAAGGGACGTGAGACCGTGGTGCCACCCTTATTCGCATTTCTCCATTCCTCTAGACCTAATTAGATCATGTAGAAGAAATGCCTTCATTTCTCCGTAACGTGGAGTATACGTCCGATTCTACTAAGGGTAGTCCAAACTTCAGACATTGCCTGTTCAAGCCAGCACTCAAGGGTCCATTCGGTAAAGAGTTCACACCGGTTCACATCATCCACCGGCTTTCTGAAGAGAGTTCTCTTAGCTTACTTGTCCCTGTCATCGCTTTGATTATCATTCATTGGATAAAACGCATCGTTCAGAATACCATCTTAATCCGCGCGGACCAGAATGTCAAAATGGGAATAGCTTTTTTTACCCACTTCACTGAAATCTGTTATGATGGAATTGCTTATCCTAATCACCAGCATTCATTCGGTATGCTAATGGGATAAATGGCATGTACACAATGACACGCCTGCAACGGCATATAGGAATGGCCGTTTGCAGACAGATTTCAAGTGGGAAAAGGAGCATCGATATGAAACAAGTGACCAAAGGCCAATGGAATGGTTACGACACGTATATCCTACATAGCCGTGAATTGGAGATTACCCTGCTGCCGCGTCTTGGAAATAATATTATCTCGATTCGCGATCTGGTGCAGGGCCGCGATGTCGTTCGCAGTCCGGAAGAAGATGAACTTGCCTTTTATTTACAGAAGCCGTATCACTTCGGCGTTCCGCTTCTTGTTCCGCCAGGCCGCATTCATCGAGGACAATTCGAATATGAGGGAGTTCATTACCAATTCGATCAGAATACGGCCAATGACAACCATATTCACGGCCTCCACCGCAGCCAGTCCTGGTGTGTCAGCGACATCGAAGAAGATGAAGATGGCTGTGCAATTACAACGGAATTATTAACTGAAAATGAAGAGCATTGGATGGCTCAATTTCCAATTCCTTTGAAGCTTGAGATGACGTTCAGACTTCAAAACGCGGTGTTAAGCCAGCGTCTGCGTGTGACCAATCTGAGCTCTACTCCTGCTCCTTTTGGAATGGGATATCATACATGGTTTCTGCTTGACGGTAAACCTGCCGAATGGTCACTTCAACTTCCTGTGTCCGGAATTTACGCTCAGAATGAAGAACAACTGCCTACAGGTGAGATTGAATCTCTCGGAGAATGGTCTTCATTGAACGAAGGTATGAACATGCAAGGACGAAACTGGGATACCCTTTTGAAAGCTGCCGATGGGCAACCAGCAGTAGCTCACTTGCGCAGGCAGGATGGATACACGCTTAAATATTCAGCGGATGAAGCATATTTCAAACATTGGGTCCTCTTTACAAAGGGAGAATCTGATCAATTTCTATGCATTGAACCGTATACCTGGCTTCCTGATGCACCCAATTTAAATTTAACAGACGAGCAAACGGGACTGATTCGTCTGGAACCAGAACAGCCCGTTGAACTTTTCACACGTATTGAGATTGTTCCGCCAACCGAGTAGAATCTTGTACTCTCGGGCGACTTCTATGGGACATAGCTCCTACTTTTTCCTTTTATTCTATGTAGCCGATCCATACTGGGTCGGCTTTTTTCATGTTATATCTTATCTTTTATATCCAAATTTTCCCTTACGCCATATCATGCATATTTCCTCATTCTCTAACCATACTAACATCACCAAGCCATAAGGAGGTGACACACATGTACGGAGGTCAAAACCAAGGAAGCAGAAATTCTTCAAACAATCTGGTTGTTCCTCAAGCAACTGCAGCTTTGCAACAATTGAAAATTGAAGCTGCACAAGAGCTGGGTGTAACAATTCCCCAAGACGGTTACTATGGTAACTACACTTCCCGTGAGACAGGTTCTCTGGGTGGTTACATCACTAAACGTCTGGTCCAAATCGCTGAGCAGCAATTATCGGGTCGTTCGTAAGCTCGTAATTCGTGCTCGCATATGCAAGAACAAAAAGCGGCCTTCCTCGGAAGTGCCGCTTTCCTGTGTGCTCTTCACAATTATGAAGACGACTCCATGCCTGAATCCATGTATGTATTGGTTCTTGGATAACGAATCATCAGGTTCGCCATATTATAGTTGGACTCCATCGTGGCATCAACCAAAATCATGCCTTGTCTTACTGTAAAATCATATGCAATTTCTCCATGAGTCCAATTTCGCTTGAATTTCAAAGTTTCCAGTGCCATTGCGCGGAAAGAAGAGCGTTGGGTTTCATTTAGCCCACCGTCCTCCACTTCCATTTGACCGTCACGTCCGGTTATCGGATTATGTCGAATCCCAAACTTTCCAATTACATTATTTCGTATTTGCACAAAAACTACACCTGAATCTAACCCTGATAATTCATGATCAAGCTCTTTGAACACCAGATCCAACTGTCGTGCTAATGAAAGCTGGTCAATTTTTACCATAACGCTCCTCCTTTATGCACTTCATCCTACAAAACAAGGACTTACGACTCATTATATGACAACAAATGTGGTCATTCAACAAAGTCAAACAAACTTGGGTAATTATGACTATAATTTGCACAATTAATTGCCATTTTGCGTGCTTTTAGCGAGTTATTTCTCTCAATTGCGACAAAATATTTAGCGAGAGCTTAGCTTTAAAAAACACTAAAAAAGGCCGCAATCCCGTGTACATTTACACAGGATTGCAGCCTCATTACATATATAGGAATACTATTTTGCGGATTCTGTCATCTCAAGAAATTGATCAATATCGGCAATGACCAGGTTCGCTGCATTTTGCCAGAAATCAGGTTGTGTAAGATCTGTACCCAGATGTTTCTGAGCCAGTTCTTCTACCGTCATTCGGCCCGTATCTCGCAGCAAATCATCGTATTTATCGGCAAATGCCGTACCTTCCTCCTGCGCTCTGGCGTATATGCCTGCACTGAACATATACCCGAACGTATACGGGAAATTGTAGAATGGTACACCTGTCAGATAGAAATGCAGCTTGGATGCCCAGAAATGCGGATGATCGGATGAAAGTGCACCACAGAACGCTTCTTGCTGTGCTTCCACCATCAGTTTGGACAACTCATCTGCATTCACCAACCCTTGTTTGCGTTGCTCATAGAACCGATTTTCGAACAGGAAACGAGCGTGAATATTCATGAAGAACGCAACGCTTCGTTGAATCTTGTCTTCAAGCAGAGCTAGCTTCTCTTGCTCATCCGTTGCTGCTTGAACCAGAGCATCGGCTACAATCAGCTCAGCAAAGGTAGATGCCGTTTCCGCCACATTCATGGCGTAGCGTTGATTCAAGGCTGGCAGTTCTTCCATAATGTGCTGATGATATCCGTGACCAAGTTCATGAGCAAGTGTCGACACATTCGACGGCGTCCCAGAGAAGGTCATGAAAATACGTGTTGCTTTGCTGAGTGGCAAGGACGTACAGAATCCCCCTGGACGCTTACCAGCACGGTCCTCTGCTTCGATCCAACGTTTCTCAAACGCCATCTCTGCAAATTTGGAAAGTTTGGGACTGAACTTGGCGAATTGATCAACAATATTGATAGCTGCCTCGTCATATGTGACTTTTCCACCCGACTTGCCTACGGGTGCATCTACGTCACTCCAGCTGAGTTTCTCTACACCTAGCAGTTTCGCCTTGCGCTCCAAATATCGAACCAATGCAGGTTTGGCACCGTTAATTACGTCCCACATCGTATCAAGAGTCTGGCGCGACATCCGGTTGATCGCCAAAGGTTCCTTGAGAATGTCATCCCAGCCGCGCTTCTCATACAATTTGAGACGGAAACCGGCGAGATGGTTTAATGTATCTGCGCAGAAGTCTTCGACATCCGTCCAAGCCTGTTCCCAGTTAGCGAATACAGTCTCGCGCACATTTCGGTCACTGTCGCTCAGCTTATTGGCAGCCTGACCTGCGGATAACATCACCGTTTCACCATTTTGTTCAAATGGGATGTTCACCTTGCTTACAATAGTGTTATAGAATTTGCCCCACCCATGGTAACCATCTACGCCGAGATCGAGCGCAAGACCTTCAAGTTCAGGTGACAGTTTCTCACGAGCTAGCGTGCGGCTCTCGTTCAGTGCGAAGGCAAGCGGCTGAATATCTTCCCGAGCAATCCATGCTTCCCATACAGAGTCTGTCGTCTGGCTAAGTGTATTGTCGAAATGGGACTTGGTACTGTTCAACATCGCGGCAAGAGAACTAATGGTTCCCTGAAGCTGAACTGCTTTTTTATCCTTTTGGTTTTGTGAAGAAAGACAGGACACAAATGCCGACCCTTCCGAAATTCGGATATAACAGCTCTGCAGCAGATCTAGGATCGGATCAAACGCATTCGTTTCTTCCAGAGACTTGGGTGCAGGTGTATCTTTCAAAAGGGCTTGCAGCTTACGTACATCCTGCTCCAGCTCAATCAGATACGCAGCGAATGACTCAGAGGCAGAACCTCCACTAAAAATGGACTCCAGATCCCAGACGGGTTGTAATGGTGTTTTCATTTAAATAAGGCACCTCTCTCAGTAGAATGGATAATTAACCTTGAATTAGAACTGGTTTTATAAGCGCTATATCTCTATACTAGAGAAATAGTTTAAGCTATTTTCAGGAGGTAATCGTATGAAACCTTTACAAGTCTCGGCTGACACAGCCGTCAAATTAGCAGAATCTCTGGGTGTTCCCCTCGAACATCTGATGCATATGCCGCAGCATATCCTGATGCAGAAAATCGCCGAGTTGGCCAAAGAAGAAGCGGCTAAACCTGCCTCTACGGAAGGCGAGCAAGAATGATCCCTTTTGAAAACAGCTGGCCTTACGATATTGTAATGGGGGACATTTATGTACAGCAATGTCCGTACTGCCATGCAAACAATGTACTGCTGCCACTCAAACCAAAGGAGCTTATACGCATTCGCGAAGGCAAAAAGAAATTACTGGTCTTTCCTTGTTGTAATGCCAGCATGACTGTGATCGACAACGATAGTGATTACCTGCTGTCCAGTCGTCCTGTCCGCAACTAGAGAACAACTGTCACTTATCAAATGGGGCTGCGTTTCGCAGCCTCTTTGTCTGCTTCAATCATTTCATCTGGCAATTCCAGCTTGCTCGAAATCATCTGTTCCCGCAGTAATGCCCACTGCTCTCGCGAAGCACGAATCATGGCTGCATCGGTAATGCGCTTGTCATGAATAACCCTGCCGAACCATTTTACAGCCTCATGGAATCGACCTACTCTGCGGTTCAACTCTCCCAATAGATAAAGAAGCTTGGCTTCATTCCCGCCAGTACCTTCCCGTTCATAAACCTTTACATAAGCCTCAAGGCTAAATTCAAGAAAACGGTTTTCCTGGGTATGATCCTCCATGTACCGATACAACCAGGCAATATGATGCAGCAGGCCTGCAACGACACGATCTTTCTCCTGAATAACCTGCGCAACAAGCAGTCCAAGCTTGTACGAATCCATCGCCTGTTCCAGTGTCCGCGCTCCGCTATAGTCTCGTTTCACCCAACGATTGCCGATCTGCTCCTTAAAAGCCTTGCGCTGTTTATCGTTTAATTGTTCTGTCGAATTCTCTGTCGAAGCAAATCCACACTCAGGACAAATTCGAACAACATAGAAATCCGGATTTTCCCGCTTGTAATACGCGCAAAAATCGGAATCCGTCCGATATGGCCGTTTTAAGCTTGGTCTTACACGTGAGGTATCATACTCAGTCTCGCAATAATGACACTTCACCTTTACCTTATACAGAGGCTCTAATTCCACTCATTCCATCCCTCTCCCATAAGCTTGTAATCGGAACTAAGGTGTATTCACAAAATGATGTGCTGGCCCCGACAATCGCTGCAGGACGAAAGAATGCAACGGCTCTTCCACACCAACTTGTGTCAACGCCTGATCCATACATGCAAGCCAGGCTTCTGCCCGTTCAACCGTCACTTCAAAGTGCATATGACGTGCACGCATCATCGGATGACCAAAAGCCTCGGAAAACAATGCAGGACCACCGAAGAACTGAGACAAAAACATGTATTGCTTGTCGATTACCGGTTGAATATTCTCCGGAAAAAGAGGTGCCAACTTCTCATTCTGCTGAACAATCGGATAAAAAGCTTCGACCAGTGCGCGAACGCCTGTCTCTCCACCAAGATTGTCGTAGATGCTCAAACTAGGATTCATTCCGCTTCCCCCTCCTTTCAGGTGTCGAATTTTGACATATATTACACTCCCATGCTTAATTGTGAAAGGAGATTGAAGAACAAGGCCACGAACACCTTTATCTTCATTCTATCAAAAAAATCCCAAAAGTCCTATATAACATGAAAGGCTTATGGTTCCACATAGCCATAACTTATACAGGTCTATCTCGTACTGAAGGCACAAAAAAAGCGCCAAACATGAGGTTTGGCGCACCAAATATTTCATTAATAACTTCGCCAGTCCTCTTCTTCAGAGCGAACAAGCGAGGCACGTATAACATAAACAAAAGCACAAACCAGGATTCCGGTGACAAGACTCATAATCATCACTCCATCCGATTTAATTCCACCTTCTAGGTAAATAGTTGACGTCCAGGCGTTTTTATCATTTTAGCATACATCTCTTAAAAACACAGCCACTTTTGCAAGCGCTTTCTAAACATTAATTTGTACTGTTTGTCCGCTTTGTCTCATATATTGATGGCAAAAGCACCAGCGATCTGCTGCACACTGACCATTCCAAAAATAAAGGAGAAGAATTCATGGCCGCTTCACAACGAATCACCCATGTCCTGATCCCATTAGCTCTTCTGATCCTGTGTGTGTTGATGGTGCTGTTTCCTACGGAAACCTGGCATGCAGGTGTACGTGGACTATCCATTTGGTGGGACGTGCTGTTTCCCTCCCTTTTTCCCTTTCTGGTGCTTTCCGAACTGCTTCTCGGCTTCGGCATTGTTCATTTTTTGGGTACACTCTTAAATCCTTTGATGCGTCCGCTATTTCGCGTTCCCGGAAGCGGTGGCTTTGTGTTTGCCGTCAGTTGCGCTTCCGGTTATCCCACTGGAGCCAAATTGACTGCACAATTGTGGGAGCAAAAATTGGTTACTCGGGAAGAAGGTGAACGCCTCGTTGCTTTCACCACATCATCCGATCCCATCTTCATGATTGGAGCCGTATCGGTCGGTTTTTTTCATAATGTAGCTATCGCTCCCATACTTGTCACATCACATTATGGTGCTGCATTTCTTGTGGGCTTGCTCATGCGCTTCCATGGAAATGTCTCCGTAAAGGATAAACAGTCGATCAACGACTCTCCCTCCGCTTCTGCAAAGGTACACAGAAACAGACTGCTCCGAGCCATTTATGCAATGCACGAGGCAAGAAAGGCTGATGGACGGGCATTTGGTGAATTGCTGCGCCAGGCAGTCTCCTCATCCCTTCGCCTTATTATTATCGTAGGAGGGTTAGTTGTATTCTTCTCCGTTATGTTGGAATTACTCGTTCAAACTGGATGGCTAGGCGGGTTATACGCCATTACGGAACAACTGCTTTTATATACGGGATTTCCCCCTGCCTTATCTCACAGTCTCGTAGGTGGATTATTTGAAGTCACTTTGGGAACCAAGGAAGCAGGAGGAGCGGGCATTTCCATTCCGCTCGTGTACAAAGCTGCTGCTGCTGCATTTGTCCTCTCCTGGGGAGGATTATCCGTCCATGCCCAGATCATGAGTGTCCTGAGTAACACACCCATGAGATATGGCCCCTTTTTATTTGCGAGAGCAATTCACGCTCTCATTGCACCCATACTTGTACTTGTGCTATGGCTGCCGATGATGGGTGGTTCAGAATGGCCTGTTTTGTTCCAAAACGGTGCCAAGCCAGAATTATTTTCGTATACACCCGATTGGACACAGATCCTGTTTTCGGGAATTGGTGTACTTGGAGTCGTATTACTTTTACTACTGATACTTTCTCTGATGAGTCCCTTTTTCTTACCTCGACGCATGAAAAAATAAGCCATCCTGTGCGTTTATATTCAACTGAATATCAATCCAACGTTGTGTTCTTCCCTGGAATTGATTATCATCGGTAGTATAATGACCACAAAGGAGCTTTCATCTTGAGATACTATGTTCAAGACCGCGGAGACCAGTTATCGATTGATCTCAGTCAGCAGTTTCATGCGCTGGCAAAAGAGGAAGGGTTTAAGCTGGATGCAGAATCGCCGGAGATTGTCATCTCCATCGGAGGCGATGGTACGATGCTGCAAGCATTTCACAATTTCATCGACCGCATCCCGGACATTGCTTTTGTTGGGGTTCATACAGGCCATCTCGGCTTTTATGCCGATTGGAAGAAGGAAGAATTACGGGAACTGGTTCGATTAATGAGCGGCAAAGGCGACCCGGAACGACTCAAACCCCGGATTGTGGAGTACCCGCTATTGGAGCTTGAGATTCGTAAAAAATCGGGCAATACCTCTTATATTGCACTGAACGAATTTACGTTAAAAGGTGTAGACGGTACGGTGGTTGCCCAGGTCGACATTAATGATGTGACGTTTGAGATGTTCCGTGGTGACGGTATCTGTGTATCTACACCTTCAGGCAGTACGGCATACAACAAAGCGCTTGGCGGCGCCATGGTGCATCCCACGATCGAGGCCATTCAGATCGCCGAGATTGCATCGATTAATAACCGCGTCTATCGGACGCTGGGTTCACCAGTTATTTTGCCAAAGCACCATCACTGTGATATCTTCTCACGTAAGGATCAGCGGTTGCTACTTACCATTGACCACGTAAACGTTATGGTGGAAGATCTCATATCCGTACGCTGCCAAGTGGCTCGTCATAAGGTCAGCTTTGCTCGTTTCCGCCCGTATCCGTTTTGGAACAGGGTTCGCACAGCTTTTTTGGACTAAATGTATGCAACAAAAAAAGCGGTCCTTCTCAGGAACCGCTTTTTGCTTTGGCTTGAGGCTGATCTTTGCTCTTCTGAAGCACAAAATACGCACAGCCAAAATTGCAATATTCATTGATATAGTCCACCATGCTAGAGATTGTGGAATCCTTCGTTGCTTTGGGGTGGTTGTCCCGGTAAAAACCCTTCAACCGCAACTGGCTGTAACCCCAGTCCCCAATAATGTAATCGTACCGCTCCAGCACTTCGCTGTAACGGTCACGGAAGACTTCAGGATTCCAGCCTTCCTTGTGGTTCTGCACGATTTCATAATTCTTTCCGCCGATTTGAACAATAACCGGTTCTTTAGGTTTGTCCTGTACAGGCTCCTGAACCGATTCCTCAACCTGTTCTGAACTTTTTTCTTCTTCCAAACCTGTCTCCTCCATCATGCGTGAGATGCCGCCTTTTCACTATTTTTCGCAGCAGATTTCACTTGTTCATGGGCATGGTAGGAGCTGCGGACCATAGGTCCGGATTCCACGTGGCTGAATCCACGCTTCAGTCCTTCCTGCTTCAATGATGCGAACTCCTCTGGCGGATAATACTTCTCCACAAACAGATGTTTCTCAGATGGCTGCAAGTATTGACCAATCGTCATAATGTCACAATCCACAGCGCGCAGATCATCCATCGTTTGCAAAATTTCATGATATTCCTCACCTACACCAAGCATGATGCTCGATTTCGTCGGGATATTTGGCTGCATTTCCTTGGCACGAGCAAGCAGTTCGAGTGAACGCTTGTATTTTGCCTTGGCACGAACTTTGTCCGAAAGCCGCTCTACTGTCTCAATGTTATGATTCAAGATGTCCGGTTTGGCATCCATGACAATCTGCAAGGAATCCCGGTCACCCAAAAAGTCTGGAATCAGTACTTCTACGCTACATAAAGGCAAACGACGACGAACGGCTTTCACCGTCTCCGCAAAAATCGTCGCTCCTCCATCCTTCAGGTCGTCACGCGCCACGCTCGTAATTACGCAGTGCTGCAGATTCATCTGTTCTGCCGCCTCTGCCACGCGTTCTGGTTCCTGCAAATCAAGTTCCGTCGGCAAGCCAGTATTTACCGCGCAAAAACGGCATGCCCGTGTGCAAATGTCGCCCAAAATCATAAAAGTAGCCGTCCGATTGGCCCAACATTCGTAAATATTTGGGCACCGTGCTTCCTCACATACTGTATGCAGCGTTTTGGAACGCATCATCGTTTTCATTTCCTGATAGTTATCGCCGGTTGTCAATTTGATCCGAATCCAGTCCGGTTTCGGTTCTTTAACACGTTTAGCCAATGCATAAACCTTCTTTCTACTGAAGTTAGGCTGTTGCTCGGAACATATTATACCATGAAAGCGCTGGAAAAACCCCCATTTGTCACATCTTGTGCATTCATGTCTTACATCCGCATTTTGCATAATTCGATTCCTTCGCTCCCGAGTACGAGAGGTAGACGAATAAACCCATTTCGATCTACCTCTCGCTGATTGAAAGTCGCTTTTTGGATTTATGCAAAATGCTTACATGGATAAAATGAAGACTTTTGAAGAACGCTAGGTTATAGCTTGGTTCACCGGGCACCATGTGCATCATCTCATTGGAAAGGGGGCTGCTTCCCTGTGCAAGATCGCTTTACATCGCGGTTAACTTATTCCTTTTGGATCAAAACATTGCTTGCAGGCACACTGCTTCTCCCATTCTTGCCTGTTGATGTTTACGGTGAACCCACCGCCGTTGATTCCAAACCACAGGCTGTAAAGCAAAAACCAGCGGAAATTTTCGCTTCACGCCGACATCTATATGAAAGCATTGGTCAGATGACCCAAATTCCCTGGTACAGGCTCGCAGCAATTGATCAATACGAACGAACCATCTCGCGTGCACATCCGAAAGATCGTAAACATCCGGAACGGCTGACCGGCATATTCATGACCTCCCCAGCCTGGAGAGGCTGGCTCAATCCAGATGAGACGGATCAACATCCGGGCTCCATTGTCTTTTTCAATGGTTATGGTCGTGACGGTTCTGGTGATGGTGTAGCAGATGCCAATAATGACCTGGACGTACTCTACAGCATGGCTTCCATTATTAAGAATTATGGGAACAAGCCGGAGGACTTCAACATTGCTCTATGGGAATATTATCATAACTCCCGTGCGGTGCAGCGCATTCAGCAATTCGCGAAATTATATGAGCATTTTGACAACCTCGATCTCTTTGATCACGCCTTCCCCGTTCCTCTCGGAACCAACTATTCTTACCGCAGCACCTGGGGGACAAAACGCAGTTGGGGTGGGTACCGCATTCATGAAGGCACGGATATTTTTGCACCACATGGCCTGCCTGTGCGCAGTACCTGTTACGGTGTCGTGGAGATTAAAGGCTGGAATCCGTTTGGCGGCTGGCGTATCGGTATTCGTGATCTGAACAACCATTACCACTATTATGCTCATCTATCCGGCTTCGACAAAAACGCCCATATCGGCGAAGTGGTTACCCCTGGTCAGGTTTTGGGCTGGGTGGGTAGTTCAGGGTATGGAAAACCGGGTACACAAGGCAAGTTTCCTCCTCATCTGCACTATGGGATCTATCGTGATAGCGGGCTGAATGAATGGTCATTTGACCCTTACCCGAATCTAAAGCATTGGGAGCAGGAAGAACGCAAACAGAAAAAAGCCAAAAGCAAATGAAGCAAAATGAGGTTGGAACAAAAGATAAGAAGTATCTATTTAGTATTGAGATGATTTTTAATGCAAAGCGGGACCTCATATAGAGGCCCCGTTTTTTTTATTCGATATTTGCCTTTGACTCATCAGTGGTTTACATCTACGTCAAGCTGCAATCCCCCATTCGGATCAGACAAATCCGGCTCAACCTCCAGTCCATTTCCGTTCAGACCGTTTGCTGGAGCCTGCTGCTGGTTGGAAGAGTTTGAATTCGGTGCTCCTCCATGACCACTCGAAACACCAGTCTGACCGGATGGAAGTGCAATTGCGGGTGCGTTGCTACCGTTGCTGCCCACCGGCTTGCCCTGATTATCATAGTAATACATCGGCACATCCCCGACCACCAACAGGTAAGATATCGGAATTTCCGTATCAACGGTCTCGGGTTCCATGTCAAAGGGCACCACCACCGCGACTTCGGCAATGATGTGAATGTACACTTCAACCAGAATCATGTTTATACCGGCGTTCTGCTGACGGGTGTTCAGATCCACCTTGACGGCCCCCTGAGGCTCAATACGAACCGGTATACTTGGACCAAAGGATGCCAGTACCGGGCTGCCCAACGCCTGCCCCAGCGGAATTTTTTCTTTTAACATATGCACGTTCTGCAAAGTGGATTGCACGATGTTCATCGTACTCGCAGTGATCCGCATATGCTCATCGTAATTCAGCATGAATCCGGACACTTTCCCAGCCGTATCGGTTTTCCAGTCAATCAATCCTTCGGTGGATTTACCTTCGGAAACCTGCGCAGTAATTGCCTTATTGATCGCTTCCGTTGCAATTTGCTTCACTCTGATTTTGGCCAGATGCATGATGGGCGGTTTCATTTTCTTGTCTACATAGGCGAAACCCTGCATCAAACAAAACGCTGTTACCAATAAAATAATCAACCACATTTTGCGCCTGCCACTTGGCGGCTTGCGGCGTCTTCGGCTTCGCCATCGTCTTCTCATCATCGGGCGTCCCTCCCCTGCGGGATGAGCTATAGGCTATATACTATCCTTATGCACTGTTGTCCCGAAAAAGAAGGACAGCACCTGCTCGTACGGGGATCTCATCACTTACAACTAAAAAAGCCTTTCGCCAGCAGATTTTGTTTATCTGCAAGTCGAAAGGCTTTTTAATGAAATATGGCTCTGAGGAATCAGACCCTATCCACATTTTATTATTTCGGAACAGATTCCCAATCTTTCAGGAAACGCTCAATGCCACTGTCTGTCAGTGGGTGTTTCCACAATGTTGGCAGGAGCGAACCCGGAATGGTCGCGATATGCGCACCGGAAAGGGCTGCATCCTCCACATGTTTGATATTACGGATGCTTGCTGCAATAATTTCGGAAGGCAAATCGTACGTATCTAGAATGAGACGCAGATCGCGAATCAGCTTCATGCCATCCACCGCAATATCATCCAGACGACCAACAAATGGACTGATGTAAGTTGCGCCAGCTTTCGCTGCCATCAGGCCCTGTGCTGCAGAGAAGATCAGCGTTACATTGGTTTTAATTCCTTTTTGGGTCAGTTCATGACAAGCATAGAGTCCATCTTCGGTCATCGGTAGTTTAATCACTACATTCGGTGCCCACTCAGCAATTTCATAAGCTTCCTTCAACATATCCTCGGCTTTAAGTCCGATGACTTCAGCACTGACCGGGCCTTTAACAACCCCACAGATCTCCTGAATCACTTCTTTAAATACGCGACCTTCTTTGGCAATCAAAGACGGGTTGGTCGTGACTCCATCCACCAGACCAAGACGTTCGATCCGTTTGATTTCTTCAACATTACCTGTATCTAAGAAAAATTTCATGATATGTTCCCTCCACTTGATGAATTTTGTAAACAACTATACTCATCATTACCCGATTATCCGTATATGTTAACAGTTATATATAAATTAATTTTTTTCTACAGCGTGACCGCCAAATTCATTACGCAAAGCTGCGACAACTTTACCTGTGAACGTGTCTGTTTCCAGGGAGCGGTAACGCATCAACAGGGACAACGCGATAACTGGCGTAGCTGTTTGCAGGTCGAATGCTGTTTCAACTGTCCAACGTCCTTCACCGGAAGAATGCATAACCCCTTTGATTTCATCCAGGTTAGCATCTTTGGAGAATGCACGCTCTGTCAATTCCATCAACCAAGAACGGATAACGGAACCGTTGTTCCATACACGAGCAACTTGTTCGAAGTCGAAATCGAAGCCGCTTTTCTCCAATACGTCGAAGCCTTCACCGATGGAAGCCATCATACCGTACTCAATACCGTTGTGAACCATTTTCAGGAAGTGACCGCTACCCGCTTTACCTGCATACAGGTAACCATTTTCAACGGAAGTATCCTTGAATGCAGGCTCAACTACAGCCCAAGCTTCAGGATCGCCACCGATCATGTAACATGCGCCATTACGTGCGCCTTCCATACCGCCTGATGTACCAGCATCCATGTAGTGAATGCCTTTAGGTTTCATTTCTTCGTAACGACGGATGGACTCTTTATAGTGAGAGTTACCGGCTTCGATGATGATATCGCCTTTGGACAACAGTGGGCTTACTTCAGCCAATACAGCGTCAACCACATTGTGAGGAACCATGATCCACAATACACGTGGGGATTCAAGGGAAGCCACCATTTCTGCATAAGAAGATACGCCTGTTGCGCCGTATTCTTTCATTTCATTAACAGCTTCAGCGTTCAAGTCAAAAGCAACCACATCATGTTTGTGGTCAATCAAGTTTCTACCCAGGTTCAATCCCATTTTACCTAATCCAATAAGTCCAAGTTTCATTGCTAGTTCCTCCTGTTATGAACATTTCTAATTTTTATCTGGCCAATTCCAAAATAAGTGCTTAACCTTGGCGCAGTAGCCGTTCCGGTTACGAATCGTTCTTTCGATCGCTCTTACCCCCAGATTTCTTTTCATTACCCTCAAGGGGGAAATCCGGGGATAAAGGCGCAGTCTTCGCTTCTTCAGAATCGATTTCGTCCCCTACACTACTCGCGCGTAATTGTTACGAACTGATTTAGATTGAGCCAACTAATCTATATCAAAAATTTTCGCGGCCTTCCGAGTATTACCGGAAGGACTTATGCAAAATTGGAACGGTGTAATTCATAAAAATTTGTATATTATTGAGCAGAACAGACTGTAGTGTTTTCTTCTCTGATGCTGCTCTTACACTACTTTTACCACCAACGGTAGCCATTCTCTGCAATCAGACGATCTGCTGACTCAGGTCCTTGCGAACCAGCGCTGTACGTATCGAGTGGCACACTGCCCTCCTGGAATGCTTCCAAGATCGGCTGTACCCATTGCCAAGCCAGTTCAACTTCGTTCCAGTGAGCAAAGAATGTAGAATCTCCACGCATCGCGTCAAAGATCAAGTTTTCGTAAGCTTCCGGAATGTTGCGTTCACCTGAGTTGAAGTTCATATGCATCGGT
Source organism: Paenibacillus sp. LK1 (assembly GCF_002750415.1). Lineage (NCBI taxonomy): Bacteria > Bacillati > Bacillota > Bacilli > Caryophanales > Paenibacillaceae > Paenibacillus > Paenibacillus sp. LK1. The sequence continues at coordinate 25,877 of NZ_PEII01000009.1, read as the reverse complement.
TCCACTTCACCTTGGTTGAGTGGGTTTTTCGCATTCAATTGAAGCGAGATGCTTTCTTTCGGTCCAATTTCAATTGTCAGCAGGTTAGGCTCTGTTGTATTTTCGGATTCATGACCTGTTTTCAGTGGAGCCTTGAATTCAACAACAATTCTGGTTGATTTTTCAGCCATGCGTTTACCTGTACGAATGTAAAATGGAACTTCACTCCAGAATGGATCATCGATCCACAATCTCGCGGCAACATATGTCTCATTCTGAGAACCAGCTGGAATGTCAGGCTCGTCCAGGTATCCAACAACAGAAGTTCCTTGTAGTTCGCCTGCTGCATATTGGGCACGAACGACTTCGGCAGCAATATTCTCTTTCGTTAATGGACGAAGAGCTTCAGCGATCTTCTGCTTTTTGAATTGAATTTCTTCCGGTGTGCAGCGTTTTGGCAAGTGCAAACCAATCATCATCAGCAACTGAAGCATATGGTTTTGGAACATGTCACGAAGGGCACCGCTTTGGTCATAATACGCGGCACGTTCTTCAACACCAACCGTTTCACTTGCCGTAATCTGTACATTGGCAATGTATCGATTGGACCACAAAGCCTGAATGACTGGATTCGCGTAAGTGAGGGTTTCAATATTTTGAACCATCGGTTTACCAAGGAAATGGTCAATGCGGTAAATTTCTTCTTCTGCAAAGGTATTGCTGAGTTTCTCATTCAGTTCACGAGCAGATTGCAGATCGTGTCCGAATGGTTTTTCGATGATAAGTTTCTTCCAGCCTTTGGTGTTACCTAAGCCGCTTTCTTGAATGTTCAGTGCGATTGGCTCAAAGAATTCCGGTGCAACCGACATGTAGAACATGCGATTTTCAGGAATATTGAGCTCTTGTTCACGTTTCTGAACCAGTTCCAGCAATTTGGTGTAATCTTCAAGCTTCGTATTATTTAAAGAACAATAACGGAAAGCTCCAATGAAGTCGCGAACTTGAGCTTCTTCTTCCGGTGTTTGACGGGAGAAGGTATGCAGTGACTTTTCAACATTCGCCTGGAAGTCAGCATCCGACAATTCACGCCGTCCAAGACCGATAACGGAGAAGGATTTCGGCATTTTCGAATCAATGTACAAATTATATAATGCAGGGTAAATCTTACGTTTGGCTAAATCGCCTGTTGCCCCGAAGAGGACAAATGTCATTGCGTCCATTGGAGTGCCTCCTGTGATCTGTGCAGTATAGTATATGATGATGCAAAATGTTCAAATCCAAGCATGACAAAAGACGGAATTAGTGGGGGAGTTCCCCGCCTTACCTCCGCTTGTGTATCTGACCTGAATTAAACATGGAACATTCCTTCTCTCCACAACCTTAATCAAGGTTATAAATTGTAACCAATTGAATTGACGTTACCCATCTTACACCTGTCGTCACAATTCGTCAACAATCGTGTCCAACCTGTGAACACCAGTGTTCATAGGGTTTTTATTTAATGTTAACGCTTTATGTGGTAACATTAAGAACAATTGGTATGTGACATTTTACACATAGGGCTTGTGGACACTCAGGTTACAATAAGTATACTAATGCTATAATAAGCATAACTAAATCAAAGGAGTACTATTATGAGCGATGATGAGAATGCCAAGCAAATATGCGAAAAGGTGGAACAGTCTTATCAGATCATTGGCCGGAAATGGGTAGCCCTCATTATTCATACATTGATGGAAGAACCCAAACGATTCAGTGAAATTCACGCTTATATCCCGGACCTGAGCAAACGGGTACTTAATGAACGGATGAAGGAACTTGAGGAAGAGGGATTGGTCGTGCGTCATGTGGTTACGGAGCGCCCTGTTCGGACAGAATATATGTTGTCCCGCAAAGGCACAGAGTTGGGGCGCGCATTAAGCGCCGTAGAACGGTGGGCCGATAAGTGGCTGTAGGACGTACTTTTGAGGAAAGTATAGAAATTCATTCTATTTTAGAAGAGAAAACTTCTTTTTCGCTTTAACTTCCGAATACATTGCAATTTTAAAATAGCACTTTAAATTTCATTACGATAATGTTCTGACGCTACTTTTAATAACATCAGCAGTTACACTCATGTGATTTAATGTCTGCTGCTGCGTTCAAAATGCTGCCGATACTGAAGCGGAGTAGTTCCCGCCGACTTGCGAAATAATTGAATGAAATAAGAGCCATTGGGAAATCCCGCCCTTCTGCCAACCTCTTCAACGGAAATTGTTGTCGTTTCCAGCAGAAGATAAGCTTGCTTGAGTCTTCGGGCTGTGACGTAGTCCGTAATACTGCTTCCTGTTTCTTGCTGAAAGATACGGGAAGCATAAGACTTGGATAAATGGATATCGTTCGCCATATGATCCAATCTGATTTCATCTATATAGTGCTCTTCAATCCAATGCATCATCTTCTCCGCATGTCTTAATTGACGTGATTCGACCAAGTATGGTTGCCTCTCCTGTTCCACATCATTTTGTTGATCCAAAACATTCAGGAGTTGAAGCAAAAACAGCACTGATTCCTCCCACTCTCCCCCAATTCGACTGCGTGACTGGTGATAACTTTTGTATATCCAATCCACCTGATCCATAGATGAACTTAGATCAAAAACCTGCTGTTGATTTCTGCCTTTCCATAACCTTGAAAAAAAAGCACGGCGATACGGGAACGCTTCCAAATATCGATCCATTACAATGGGTTCTACATAGAAAATATTCCTTTCATACGGTGTATCTGAATGCACCTCGGCATAAACGTGATGCAGCTGATAGGGCTGAAAAAAGAAGAGCATGCCTTTACGAATGGGATAGGTATGATTATTCAAAACCACAATGCCTTGCCCTTCATGGACATAGAGGATTTCTCCGCATTGATGCCAATGATAATATCCTTTGAAGTCGTTCACAGACTTAATTTGATAATCCCACACCAAAGTATTTCCCTCAAAGTCCACACGTTCAAACATTCTCGTTCCTCCTTCTTCACAATGACAACAGAGCAACATTTCTTCATATCCTAACACAACTTTTAAGATTTTTAAAAAGATATAATCTCCTTATAGGAAAGCGTTATCTTAACTTTCCAATTAACCCTAAGGAGGTTATCTCATGGCCAAGGCAGAATCCGCTGTAACTACGACATATTGGCAGGAAGTCATGCAGAAGCTGGAAAACAAATTGCCAGAGATGAAAAAAAACATTGGGGATAAATGTCCTCATTTTGCCGGCGATGATGGGAAGTATGATAACATCAACACCGATTGGTGGGTTTCAGGTTTCTGGCCGGGTATGCTGTGGATTATGTACGATATGACAGGAGAGAAAAGCTACCGGGATGCGGCATGGTCGTGGGATGAAACTTTGGAGCAATGGTTTGTAAAACCAACAGGAGAGCTTCATCACGATGTTGGCTTTCAGTTTCTCTCTACTGCTGTAATCAAACATAAACTTACAGGTGATGATGATGCTCTCAGACGTGGTCTGGAGGCAGCCAATTTCCTTGCAGGACGCTATAATCCGGCAGGCAAATTCATTCGTGCGTGGAATGAAGACAAATATGGCTGGGCCATTATTGATTGCATGCTGAATATCTCTTTGTTGTTCTGGGCTTCAGAAGTGACGGGAGATCCCCGCTACAAACATATTGCCATTAGCCATGCCGAGACGACCATGCAGTATGGTGTTCGTGAAGACGGATCAACCAAACATATCCTTTCCTTTGACCCGGTGGATGGTCATTATATTGAATGTTTTGGCGGACAGGGATATGCTCCTGAGTCCTCATGGAGTCGTGGTACCTCATGGGGGTTATATGGATTCGCTAATACGTATCGTTATACCCAAGATGAGCGTTTCCTGAACACAGCGAAACGAATCGCCCATTACTTTATTGCTGCGCTTCCAGAGGATCATGTACCTTACTGGGATTTCAGACTTCCTACCCTGGATGATCAATCCCGGGACAGCTCTGCCGCAGCAATCGCTGCATCCGGTCTGCTGGAACTGGCCGCCGCCGTTCCTGAAGGTGAGAAACGACTCTATGCCGATGCAGCCGAACGAATTCTGCGTTCCTTAACAGAGAACTATGCGGTCTGGGATCAGCCAGAGCATGAATCAATTCTGCTGCACGCCACAGGCAGCGGCAATTCCTTCATCGATGTCTCCCTGATCTATGGAGATTATTATTATCTGGAAGCCATCGCAAAATTAAATGGATGGAAACATCGGGTGTATTGATTTTATTTTGTAAATAGGATTTCAATAAGATGAAGCCAGATCTCACAATATCTGTGGGACTGGCCTCTTTTTTTATTTAACTAAGACTCCAACTTTCTCCCTAACGTTATTTCCACATCCTCGAAGTTCTCTACGGCTGTCTTTTTTTCATAAAAGTGCACCGCATTTTTCATAATCCCTTCCCTTGTATAGAAAGCATCCTCTCCCTCTAGTGGAAAAGTAACCTTCTCTCCCGTACTTGCCGATTTATAGATACCAACAATGAGTTCCAGTGTATTCCGACCACTCTTCCCATCCACCAGAAGCGGTGATTCTGTCTCAATGGCGTTTAGCACATTCTCCACTTGTCCGGCATGCCCCACATGAATAACATCCGCTAAGTCGTCACTCAGTTTCTGAATCTTCTGTACCAAATCTGGATTGGGTTCTGGGAATCCATTCGTTCGTGCCGTAGAAGCAACGACCTTCCAGGGTGCAGATACCCTGGCCTCTTTACCCTGAAAAATCAACTGCTGCTCCTCTCCGTGGTGTACCACGGAACTGGTGATCATACCAAGTGCTCCTTCTTGGAATCGAAGCATCGCCATGGAAATATCCTCTACTTCGGCATTATCATGCGTCGTATTCGCCATCATCGCCTGCAATTCCACCGGAGGACCCATCATCCAAAGCATCGCATCAATATGATGGACCGCATGATTAAGTGTACAGCCACCGCCTTCTTTTTCCCATGTACCACGCCACCACAGATCATAATAATTATGGCCCCGCCACCAGAACGAATCGACCTGTACGTGGACAATGGGACCCATAAGTTTGCTATCCAGCACATCTTTCAGTTTCATCATCGGTGTTGTAAAGCGATTCTGCGCCACCACCGAAAGCAGCTTACCACTCGTTTGCGCCGCTTCCAGCATCATATCCGCCTCTTGTAAAGAAGAGGCCATCGGTTTTTCGACAAGCACATGTGTACCTGCATGCAGAAAATCACATGTGATCGGTGCGTGGGTATATGGAGGGGTACAGATGGAAACCAAATCAATGTTTTGATCCAGCAATTCATGGTAATCGGTAACAGCTTGCGCTCCTTTCAATCCGTATTCGTTAATTCGTTTCTGTGCTTTTTCCGTGTACATATCCACCACAGCTACGATCTGGCATCGTTCAGGAAATGCCAAATACGCTGTAATATGCGCTGTGCTGATGGCGCCTGCTCCAATAATGGCTACTTTTAACATGAATGTATACCTCCCTTATTCCCTTCACAATACACAATAATAAAGCGCTTTTATGCGTTCATCTTGTGATAAAATAAAACTATATTGCGCTCTTGAAGGGGAGGCATTCCTAATGCCCATCATCACTGAGGATCAATTTAATCTGGCATGCCGTCGAACCTCCACCACTGCGTTCCGAGAAGTTTTTCACGCTCATTCACAGATGGAAATCACGTATATCCATGATGGATATGGACAGCTTATAACCGAGGGTCAGGCATTCCCCCTAGAACCGGGTACACTGATGATATTCCGCCCTTTTCAGCTGCATCAGATCCAGATTCAAGTCACGAAAGAACATCCCTTTATTCGCAGCGTCCTGATGTATGAGCAGCATCTGCTGAACTCGCACTCTCGGCAATTTGCCGTATCCAATCGTTTTACATTGGACCTTCTTGGACATACGTCTCCACTTCAACCTATCCGTCTTTCCGCCTCATCCCCACTGGTCCAGATGATTGAGCAATTTGCCGATATTCTGCCTACGTTGCTTCCACATGAAGCGGAAGAGGATACACGACTTTTTTTACTTGGACTTCTCGCACAGCTTCGCTACCTTTGGAAAGACAGGCGGTTTCCCAACTCTACTGCGCTCCCAGCGGGTTCTTCAGCTCTGCATCCTCATGCTGAGGCTGTCATGCATTGGATTGAAGAGCACTACACTGAAGCTTTTCATCTGGAGGATATCGCAGATACACTGCATCTCTCGCCTTATCATCTGTCCCATATATTTAAAAAAACTACCGGAACTACCATCGTTGCTTACGCCCAGGCTACCCGTATTCGTCATGCTTGTGTGTTACTCACGAGTACTACACACGCTGTTCCGGAAATAGGCCACCGTGTAGGCATGTCCAGCCCATCTTATTTTTGCAAAGTCTTCCGCAATGCAACAGGCACTACGCCGCATCAGTATCGGCTGAATATGCAACGCAGATAAGAAGAATATCTACAAAATCATCTCTACAAAATAAAAAGGAGCAAAAGGAATGAAATCCTTTCGCTCCTCAGCCCCTGAACACTACCTAAGCTACTCACCCGGTTTGCGTACATCCAGTCCCAACTTCTCCAAGAAGGGAAAAATCTGCTCACGTACCTGCTTCAGTTCTTCTTTCTGCTCCGCAGACAATCGGTCTTCATGCATGTTCCCATCCTGATCCATCACCATGGCCTCATACTGCTTCATCTGTTCATATAACGATTTGAACTCGGTAAACTGCTCCTTGGAAAACTTCGTCTCTGCAATTGCTAGCTGTTCCTTCCAAAATTGCTCCTGGTCCAAAGGTTCTTTTGGAGAGTCTACACTTGCTGCTTCCAGCTTTTCAAAAAAAGGTCCCAGTTCTGCAGTAAGACGATTAAATTCCGTCTGTTCTGTGACACTCCATTGCTCGGGGTGCATCTCTCCCTGTTGATCCGCATTCTTCAAAGCCATTTGTCCCATTTGCTTCATCAGATCCATAAATTGAATGAATTCCTCTTCACTTAAGTGTGCTTTGGCTGTCTGGAGCTTCTCTTCCAGTCTCATATAATCCTCCGATGTTCCACCCACCGCTGATATATTCTCCTGTGAACCATACATTTCGTTAGCCAAATAGGTATACCCCGCATAGGCTCCCGTAGGAATGATGAGCACAGCAGCCAGCAGCAAAGTAACCAGCCATTTTTTCCGATGTCTTTTGAGAACTGATTCACTTCGAATAGCATTCATAATTTTATGTTTTGTTCTCTCAGGAATTGTCCAGTCTTTGGTCTCTTTCTGGTAGGCTGTTCGCAGCTGTTCATCGAGATTCATGCAAATCCTCCACCTTTCCCCGAATACATAGGTCCAACTTCTGATTCTGTCTCAGCTTGGATAATGCCGCATGAATACGCGATTTCACCGTTCCTAGCGGAATGTCCAATATGCATGAAATCTCCTCTTGCGTGTACTCGTTCAAATAGTGAAGAGTGATGGCCTGCTGCAGCTTGTATGGCAATCGGTGTACCTGCTCAAGCAGAGGACGATTTGCCAGTTTGTTGATTAAGTCTCCGGAAAAATCATACTCAAGCCCCGTATCAGACTTTTCCATCCGTTTGCTAAAACGAAATTGCGTCAATCGTCTGCGCCGGTAACTTCGGACCTGTCGCATTGTCACACCCATTAACCATGGACGAAACGCTCTCTCCGAATCGAAACGCTCTAATGACCTGTATGCCTGAATATAAATTTCCTGTACCAGATCTTCCGCGTCAGATGAGTCACGAATCAGAAAACGAACAGTGCGATACACATCCATCACCGTTAGCTCATATAACTCCCCGTATGCTTCGTAATCGCCAGCCCGGGTTAATTCCACAAGTTTTATGTACTTTTCTGCCTCACTCATCATCCATCCCCTTCCTCCTTACACTATATATTGGCATACCAGCTCCATATCGTTCGATTTATTTATTTCCACTTTCTCCGACCATGCAAAAAAGCCCATTCCCCACTCATCGTTCAAGTAGGAATAAGCTTATATTTCTTACCTCATATGATAACGAAGTATATTATTCATCGGCTAAACCATACGCTGCCTCATCGCCTCGAACAACAAGATCGTTGCCGCCATCGCGGCATTAAGTGACTCAGCCTGTCCCTGCATTGGAATCGTAATCGCATCGTCCACCAGTTGTGCAGTAGACTCCGATATGCCCTTGCCCTCATTACCGATCACAAGCCACACCGTTTGTGTAAAATCATAACTGTAGCACGAATATTCTGCCTGCAAAGACGTACTCACCAACTTTACACCCGCAGCCTTTGCTTCAGGCAGTAACGATTCCAACTGTCCTTCTACAATCGGCAAATGAAACAATGACCCCATCGTTGAACGGATCGTTTTCGGATTATAGACATCAGCACAACCCGCACCGAGCACAACACCTGCCGCTCCCGCTGCATCCGCACTGCGAATGATCGTTCCCACATTACCAGGGTCCTGAACATTGTCCAATACAACGACCAGCCCCTTGGAGGACGACAACAAGCTTTGCAGCGGCTCACGACCTTTATGTACAACGGCAAAAACAGGTTGGGGGGTCATCGTATCCGTACACTTGGCGATAACCGCAGGGGATACACTAATCCATTCCACACGCTGAAGTGGAGCCTCCTGTCCAGCCAGTTCCTTGGGTACACCCTGCTCCCCATCGTAAACGATACATTCCAGATCTGCCCCGGCGCGCAGCGCTTCCTGTACGAGATGAATGCCTTCAATAATATATTTATGTTGACGGGTACGGTGCTTTTTCTCCAGCAGCTGTGCCCATTCCTTCACACGTGTATTTTGCGGTGATACAATATCCATCTTTCCATCCTTCCCGTCTGCGGGATTTTTTATCAACATATTACATGACGAATTGAAATTATCCGACCAAAGAATGTTCCATCATCCCATCAACGTACTTATTACTTTGGATATGCAAGCTCCATTTTCGTCAAATGGTCCTTATGGCCAACAATGATCAGCACATCCCCGTCCGCAATCCGATCCTCCGCATACGGAGAGATATTCATCGAATTCCCACTGCGAATCGCCATCACATTGCAACCGAAACGTGCACGAATATTTAGCTCCAGCAGATTTTTACCGATCATTTGCTCGGACGCTCTCATCTCCAAAATGCTGTAATCCTCAGATAACTCGATGTAATCGAGAATGTTTGGAGATGTCAGATGATGGGCTACACGTAGTCCCATATCCCGTTCAGGATAAATAACCTTGTCTGCTCCGATCTTCTGCAATACTTTACCATGAAGCTCATTTTGTGCTTTTACAATCAGAACCGGTACACCCATATCCTTCAGAATAAGGGTCGTGAGAATACTCGACTGAATGTCTTCACCAATCGCCACAACGACGACATCAAAATTTCGTATGCCCAGCGCACGCAGCGCTTCTTCGTCCGTCGAATCTGCCGATACGGCATGAGTCACCACATTGGACATTTCCTGGGTCCGCTGCTCGTCCGCATCAATGGCCAGTACGTCGAATCCCATGCCGCTCAGCGCATTGGCTACACTTGATCCGAACCGTCCCATGCCAATGACGGCATATTGTTTTTTTGCCATTAGGGTCTAACCTCCCGCTGCACTTCAGCATTACGCATCTATTGGTAGTCCATTTTTCAATTAAAGGGTAAATGTAAATATCCTTCGTAGTATACCACAAAGCCCAATAAACTTGAATGCGCTCACGCTTCCCAGGGAACAGTATTAGAGCAGCCGAATATACGAGGAGGGACTTGCGATGCCAATTACATTAAGCCTGCGTGAAGCGATTGTTCATAAGGTTCATGATAAAAGTGATGATCAGCTCCGGGAGATGATCGAAGGTTCTGTAGATGGACCGGAAGCAGCATTACCCGGACTTGGTGCCATTTTCGAAATGATCTGGAAGAACACGGAACCTGCTAAGCAGGAAGAATTAATTCAAATCGCGCAGGAGCATCTGCACACCATTCCCGTTCAACCCATCAGATAACTGAAGCCTTGGAGGGAAAGGTACCATCATCACGTTGTTCTGTCTGCAAAGAAGGATTTTGGCTCATTGGTCTGGATGATGCCTTGCTCCAAGAGCAAGGCAGTTATATCCCTATAGACTAATTAGGCTCCCCAACCAAACAAGGTACAGCCACTGAGCAAAACTCAGGAGGCTGTACCTTGTTTGTGTATACCCGTGTTTTAGAAAAGGAAAAAGCCGCTCAATTAAGACTGAACGATGACTGAAAGTTATTTTTGCGGCGAAATCCTTAATGAGCTATAAACGCTGGGAACGGCAAAAAAACCTAACCCCCTCTGATCAGGGATTTAGGTTTTTCTTCTGCTGTCTTTGCTATTTTAGGAAATAACGACTTATGGAGCTGTCTCCAGGAATTTCGCCGTTGGGTTTTTGTCCATTGCGGTTCTCATCGCGTATTCATTTTCGAACAGGACTACATGATTTCCTTTTTTATCTTTCACCAGAGCGGAGTTGATCCGGAATTTACTTGGGTCCAGATTCTCGTCCACGATCCAGCGTGCAAATTGATATGGCATACGCTGTAGCTGCACGTCTACCCCGTACTCGCCTTTCATCCGGTATTCAAATACCTCGAATTGGAGCTGACCCACTACGCCGAGCAATGTCTCGTCGAAGCTAACGGTGTTGAATACCTGGATCGTACCCTCCTCGGTCAACTGGTCAATCCCTTTTTGGTACTGTTTATGTTTCAATGCATTTTTAACCGTAACTTTGGCAAAAATCTCTGGTGAGAATGTTGGCAATTCGTCAAAAATAACCTCACTACCTTGGCTCAATGAATCGCCAATACGGAAGATACCCGGATCGAAGAGACCAATAATATCGCCTGCGTAAGCCTCTTCTACAATATCCCGATCCTGTGCCAGGAATTGCTGAGGCTGCGATAGTTTGATTTCTTTGCCCACACGATTATGCTTCACGCTCATACCGCGTTGGAACTTACCAGATACAATCCGCAGGAATGCGATACGATCCCGGTGTGCCGGGTTCATGTTCGCCTGGATTTTGAAGACATAACCGCTGAACTTCTCATTCGTTGGTTCAATCTCACCCGCTGTACTGCGACGTGGTTCCGGCTTCGGTGCGAGCTGTAAGAAGTTCTCGAGGAACGTCTGCACACCGAAGTTATTGATGGCACTACCGAAGAATACAGGTGTCAGTTCACCACGTTGTACCTTCTCCATGTCGAACTGGTCTCCTGCAACATCCAGAAGCTCTAAGTCCTGACACAGCTGATCATGCAGATAATCTCCTGCCATCTCACGAATGATCGGATCTTCGTATCCATCCACTTTTTGTACTTTAATCGTTGAGTGATCGTCCCCTTGGAACAATTCCACCTGATTTTTCATCCGATCGTACACGCCACAAAGTTCACGACCTGTACCAATCGGCCAGTTCATCGGTACGGAGCGAATCCCCAGTACGTTTTCGAGTTCTTCCATCAGATCAAACGGGCTTTGTCCTTCACGGTCCAGCTTATTGATGAACGTAAAGATCGGAATACCACGCTTCGCACAAACCTGGAACAATTTAATGGTCTGTGCCTCGACACCTTTGGCCACGTCAATCAACATTACTGCGCTATCGGCAGCTGTCAGTGTACGATACGTATCTTCACTGAAGTCTTGGTGACCCGGTGTATCCAAGATGTTGATGCGATGACCCAGGTAATCAAACTGCATTACGGAAGATGTTACCGAGATCCCCCGCTGTTTCTCTATCTCCATCCAGTCACTTGTTGCATGTTTGCTTGCTTTCCGAGCTTTTACTGTACCGGCAAGACGAATCGCGCCCCCGAACAGCAACAGTTTCTCGGTCAATGTCGTTTTACCCGCATCCGGGTGAGAGATAATGGCAAACGTCCGGCGTTTGTCCACTTCCTGTTGAAGAATGTTATCTGCAGCTTTGCTCATAAATTCTATCCCTTTCGTCCGTTCATTCACGTTAATCCGGCGAGGCCGGTCTACCATTCAATCTTTATGCAATCCGGCTATGCCGGTTGATTGTACATTCGCATTTCGCATATTAGGCAGTTAAGCATCCTATGTTAATTTTACACATTTACAACGGAGTTCATCCTCCCTAAGCATTGTGCTTCATTCATGCCGTAGACCTGATTTAGTATCCAACTTTCCTATTGTACCATAATCTTTACCGAAAATAACGGATTACGTACAGCAGATTCTTCTCTTTTCCGTTAGCAAAAAAAGAGCACCCTTCCGCCATCATTATGGCATCCAGGTACTCATTATTCATTTCGCTTACCGCTCTTAGAAAATTAATGCGTCCAGTGCGTATTGTCCTCCACCTGTCAAAGCTAGTGCTACACCAACCACCAGGATCGCAAGGTTATATTCAAACCCGTTTTGTGTGGACCAGTATCCGTTCGCACCATGAACCTTCACAATCGCAATAACCATAGTCAGAGCAATCAGAATGCCGCCTACCGGTGTGAGCAGACCCAGAGCCAGCAGCAATCCGCCGCCGAATTCAGCGAGCCCTGCCAGCAACGCTACCAATGCGCCGGGTTTCATCCCCATCGATTCAAACCAGCCTCCGGTCCCCTTGATTCCATATCCCCCGAACCATCCAAACAACTTCTGAGCCCCGTGCGCCATAAATGACAACCCAATCACCAAACGAATCAACAACAATCCTACATCCAACATTTTCTTTTCCTCCATTCAATATATACAAAATAGTATTCTTAGATTAAAGATATTATGCTAAAATTTTTTCTTCATGAATGTATTTCGTAACCCCTTCACCTGGTTCACATTTTATCTCATGAATGATGTACGTATCCGATTCGTCATCGGGTTTCGTATGTCTTTGCGTAATTTCTTTATCTCTTGGATTGAGTATAAGTTATATACTTACTTTTTGTCAATAACTTATTTTATTATATGTACATTTTTACATCCTCCCACTTCTCTATCGAAAAAAAGACCTGAAAAGATCGCATCTCTGCGTTCTTTCCAAGCCTTATTTGTAACAGTGTTAGTCTTCTCACCAATAATATGATTTCGCTCTAATCAAAATCGCTGCCACTCATAAGTGATACTTCCCGCGATTAATTGTTCACTTGCCAGATGACACTGTCTTCGTCCTGACCGTTCACCGGCCACCAGTGAAACCCATCCTGCTCCAGCAGTTTACCTGTTGCTTCCGGCCCCCACGTACCTGCTGGATACGTGTGCAGCTCTCCGTGATTTTCCGCCCAAGCCGCCGCAATCCGGTCAACGAAGGACCATGCTGTAGCCACTTCGTCCCAACGGGTAAAGTAGGTGGAGTCTCCTTCTGCTGCATCATGCAGCAATCGTTCATACGCCTCAGGCGAGTTGATTCCAATCATGCAGCTCTGACAGAAATCCATCGCCAGCGGCTGAATCTCGGAGTCTGAACCCGGCTTCTTAGCATTGATTTTAATATAAATGCCTTCCATCGGGTTTACCCGAATGACGAGCAAATTCGGCTCCAGTTTATACTTTTTGCCCAGATAAACGTTACTCGGCATGGATTTGAATTCAACTACAATCTCGGTCGTTTTCACCGGTAGGCGCTTGCCTGTCCGAATATAGAACGGCACTCCCGCCCAGCGGAAATTATCTACAAATACACGTGCGGCAAAATAAGTCTCCGTATTGGATTCCGGATCAACCTTGTCCTCTTGGCGATAACCGGGAAGCTGCTTGCCACGATACTCCCCTTCCGTATACTGCCCGCGCACAACGTTAGTGCTTACTTCTTCATTAGAGGTAAATGCACGCAGAGAACGCAGTACCTTAACCTTCTCATCCCGGATATCCTCTGGGAATAGACGGCTTGGCGGCTCCATGGCAATCATCGTCAGCATCTGCAGCATATGGTTCTGCCCCATATCGCGCAATGCTCCCGAATGATCGTAGTATCCACCACGTTCTTCCACACCAACCGTCTCTCCCAGAGTAATCTGAACGTTGGCAATATGTTTATTGTTCCAAAGCGGCTCGAAAAAGGCATTACCAAAGCGAATAACTTCGATATTCTGTACCATTTCCTTACCCAGATAGTGGTCAATCCGATAAATCTCTTCCTCACGGAACACTTCACGAATCTGCTCATTCAGATGCTCCGCAGATTGCAGATCATATCCAAATGGTTTCTCAATCACAAGTCGATTCCACCCGCGGCTCTCCAGCATTCCACCATCACGCAAACTATATGACACGCTGCCAAAGAGCTCAGGTGCCAGTGCCAGATAGAACAGACGGTTACCCGGTGTGTTAAACTTCGCTTCCAGACTCTCTGTCTGCTCACGCAATTCTTTGAAACCGTCCACGTTATTGATATCTAGTGATTTATACTCAAAATGTTCGACAAAAGCGTTCCACTCATCGGGTTCCCCCGCTGGATAGCGGCAGAACTCCTTAATGGATTCATAGATGTCTTCCCGGAATTCTTCTGGTGACCTCGGACGACGCGCTACACCAATAACCGCAAAGTCTTCGGCTAACTTGCCTTCGCGGTAGAGACTGTAGATCGCCGGAAACAGCTTCCGGCGGGCCAAATCACCCGTTGCTCCAAAAATGAAAAATACTGCACCTGGTGTCTGCACTTCATCTTGCATTTGTTTTTCGACCATGGGCTCCTCTTTCTTTCCGGGAAGATATCTCCACACTCTCCCCGAGCTATGTAATGGTGTTATATACGCAACATACAACCGTCAATTACCAGCAAATTTCCTTCTTGGATGTGATGCCATTTTAGCATAAAGCCCCATGGGTTGCACTAATTTTCCTGAGAAATGTTATCACTATTTTTCCACAATTCATGGAAATTTCATCTATAAAAATTCATGATCAGACTTATAAACCTGCTTGAATATTGCATTAATATTCGATCGTGATAACCGGGAAACCTACTGTAACTCGATTAGTCCCCTTTTCGTCATCCTGATGGACAGCAAGCTGCATGTTCAAGTGATGTTTACCGCTCTTAATCGCTATGGGCAGATCCGATGCCTCATATGACACACTGGCAGTGCTGTTATCTGTATAACGTTCTATCGCTTGCATATTCATATCTCCAGATAGCTGTTCCTCGATTTGCTGCAATTGACTGCTGGCGCCACTTACTTCAGTTGCACCTGTGCCCTGCACAGCGAAATTCCATGCTGCTTTCATTCCCGAATCGTTGAGCAACTGGGATACTTGTTCATGTAATGTGGTCAATAAACGTTGGTCTGTATGTTCATTGCCTGTTAATTGGACGATCGTGTAGTATTCCTTTTCCCCCGTCACGACAACATTGACCAGAATGCCTGCATGCTGAGCATCAGCAAGCATCTCACTACGATACACATCATGCCCCGTCTGAACACCGCGTTCAGGCTGTTGCAATCTTAACTGATGAGCCAGCAACTCCGCCTGCTCTTTTGCATCTCCACGGCCTTCCCCTTGCCATTTAATGACTAGACGGTCCACATGATCGATTGCTGTATCGGCGGTCTTCATCAATTGTTCCAGCTTGCCTGCTTCGGATTCCGTCTTCTCAGCGTACACATGAGTCATGCCTACAAGTATAATAATTGCTAATGCCAGTATGCCTGCTGTCATCCATCGATTTAACATTTGAATCCTCCGCTCTTTCTTACATTCTATGAATCTATCAACAGCATGCCCCCATTACTCATTTGCTAAACTTCTTTTTGGCACACAAAAAAAGCCCTATCCACCATCTTCATGGCTGATCGGACCTTATAGCATCTTATGGGCAGAACAAACTTTCGAATCGTGCTCCACCGATTTCTTAACTTCACCTTATCTACTCAGCAAAATCATAGTGCATGCCTCAACCTTCACACGCTTCTTTTTCTATTCCGCAAGTCCATTCTTATAAGCATAGATGGCTGCCTGTGTACGGTCATCCACGCCCAATTTTGCTAGTATGTTCGTGACATGGAATTTGACCGTCTTGATCCCGATAATGAGATCATCTGCGATGTCCTGGTTCGATTTGCCTTTAGCTACTAACCGAAGTACATCCATCTCCCGATCAGTCAATTCATCATGAGCTGGTGCCACTGCCTGCGGCTGTCGGAAACGATTCATCATTTTGGACGCCACTTGTGACTCCAGAACCGATTGCCCCCGAGCTGCAGCACGGATTGCATCTGCCACCTCATTGGCTCTGGATGTTTTCAGCAGATAACTGAAGGCCCCTGCCTCGATAACCGGATACATTTTTTCATCATCCAGATAACTGGTCAGCACAATGACCTTGCATTCCGGATACATTTTAAGCAGCTGCCGTGTGGCTTCAATCCCGTCCATTCCTTCCATAACGAGATCCATCAGGACAACATCAGGCTTATACTCCTGTGCCAACCGAATGCCTTCCTCACCGCTGCCCGCTTCCCCCACCACTTCAATGCCATCTTCGGTATCCAGCACCGCAGCGAGGCCAATACGTACCATTTCATGATCATCCACGAGCAACACTTTGATCGACGTTTCCGCTTCCGTCTCCGTTTCTATTCCCGTCTCCATTGACATGTTCTTCCTCGCTTTCATCGTTCATCAAAGGTATTGTAATCTCAATTCGTGTTCCTTTGCCCGGCGCCGTTACAAATTGAATGGCTCCTCCAATTTCAGTCACACGTTCACGCATATTGGTCAAACCATAGGAGGCCTGTTTCTGATCGTCGAGATTAAATCCCTGACCATCATCACGAATCAGTACCCGAATGGCATCCATCCGGCGCTGAAGCCGAATTTCCATCTTTTCTGCCTTCGCATGACGTAATGTATTGGACATCGCTTCCTGAATAATACGGAACAGATGATTCTCAATGCCTTTGATCAAATGAATGTCTTCATCCATTTCGAGTACGATGTCCATAGGTACTTTTGTTTTCAACTCCATCACAAGATCGCGCAAACCTTGTTCGAGATGTTTACCCTCCAGATAGACAGGTCGCAAATGCAATAGCAATGCCCGCATCTCGGACTGAGCTACCGACGCCATCTCTTCAATCAGGGCCACCTGCCGCTGGGCACGCGCAAAATCCTTTTCCATTCTTCGTCCAACCGCGGTCGCGGTCATGGAAATGGCGAACAGCTGCTGTGATACCGCATCATGCAATTCTCGTGCCAGGCGCTGTCTCTCTTCCACAATGGCCGTTATTCTGGCCTGTTCAGCCAGCTGAGCGTTATTCGTAGACAGCCTCTGCAGCGAGGAGACCTGATCTTCCCACTTTTTGCCGATTCGTCCAAGCTGCTCACTTAATCGGCCGACATCATCAATACCAAGGTCTGGCACTGTACGTGAGAGTGAGCCCTTTTCCCATTGCAACAGTGTCTCTCGCAACAGTTCAAGCCTTCGTTTGACCCGGTAGCTCTGATAGAAGCCGAAGGCCGCACCCATACCGATCAAGAGCAGCAGTAACGCCAGACCCGATTGAATCAGATGCCTCCACCCTGCAAACGGAGCAAGATAACCATATGTATACAATACATACAAGATTACAATGAGCACAATGAAAACAAGGAGGATCCCTTCACCCATACTTCGGGTTACCATGTCGGTATGTCGTTTTGTCTTCATCCGGTCTCCTCCTTCTTCACCTATTTAACTTATTACGGATTACTGATGTTTAGGTCGCCAACAATATAAGAAATGACAAATTTTGCTTTATGTTCACTGGACTCATATCCAGGAGTTCTCCATACCAATTTGTTCATCATGCCACTATCCTGCTCTCCGTTCAGGCTAATCCGTCCAAAGAGTACCGATGCCTCAATTTCAACACCATAATCTTCAGGCAGTATCAGACGAACATTCCCCATAACTCCCTGCAAAAGTACAATCGTTTGTTTCTCCTCCGGGAGGGAAAGTGACAAATCTGCATTAATCTCACCCATGGCATGCCATAGGCTCATACTCCGCAATGTCCATGGTGCTTGATCCCAATAGTAACGAGCCATGAAATTTTGCTTTCGCATGACATGTCCATCTAGATGAATCTTTTTGTTTTTGGAATAAAAATAGGCTAGTGAGGCCAGTACAATTAAAAATACAATCATTAAATTATCAAGCAACAACAGAGCGGCACCGATACCGAGGTATCGATAGCCTTTATGTGTGTCACCCTTACGAACTTGAACCATACCTATCGTTAACAGAATCAGTGCGGCGACGGTCAGCAGGTTAATACTTCGGTTCAGTAACATCAGCATGCCGATGACAATGATTACAACAGCAAGCCATTGACCCTTCTTATTCATCTCTGCCGCACCTCCTCTGTAAGTTGATCTTCCCAATTCGATGGAAAAGCCATATCAGGCTTTGAACACCTGTATGGCTTAACCTTTGTTCTAGAAACCGTTCTTTATTCACGATTTATAGAATATCATATTGTCTGCTGAGCGAACAGTTATTCTTTTGAAGTACCGCCCGTTTCATTTTTGGCACCATTGCCGATTTTGTTTTTCAGAGCTTGCAGCTGTTGATCCACTTTGAATTGCTTTTCTGTATCTACAGGATTAGTGTACGTAGATTGTGTATTACGATAAGGTGCACGGATCACATCAGCTTCAGCTTCCATTTGCATGATTTTCTCTTCCATGCGGTGGAATCCAAGGGATGCGCCACCACTCTCGATGGAGTGCAAGCTGTTGATTTGGGACATTTGTTTTTTGGCTTTCGCCATTTGTGCACGGGATACGAGTTCATTACGTTTGTTACGCATTTTGTAGAACTCATCTTTCATGTCATGCAGCTGTTGCAGCAAATCTTTGGCTTGAGCTTCGGATTGAGCATGAAGTTCTCTGTATTCCGTAATTTTTTGATCGAAGTAGATTTTCTCTTCCAGCAATTTACGGGCCACTTCTTCCTGACCATTAGCCAGTGCAGCCTCTGCCTGAGACTCACGTTGTACCGATGTACGTTCTGCTTCGTCCAGACGCTGTTTCATGCGACGCTCATTCGCCATTTGTTTGGCAACTGTTACCTCTGCCTCATGAATTTCAGCCTCCATGTCACGCAAGTACTGGTTCAACATTACAATCGGGTCTTCCACTTTATCCAACATATCATTTACCGACGCTTTAGTCATATCCTTAATCCGTTTAAATACTCCCATTTTACTTTTCTCCCTTCTCGTAACGAGATAATTTTTGGCGAAGCTCTTCAACTTCTTTTTTCAATGCTTTTTTCTCAATATCTTTCATCATGGAATCAAGTTCACTTTCTTGCTGTGACCCTGCTCCGTAAGCGTTATTGTCGTAAGAACGTGGACCAGACTGAGGTCTGCTGTTGTATCCTGGGCCAGGACCGAAGTTACCTGGGCCTTGATTATGGTTGTTTTGGAAAGGACCTCTTGGCGGCTCGTGATCAAAGTTGTTGTATCCTCTACCAGCGCCAGGACCAGGGCCCGGACCATAGCCGTATGGATCATAAGGTGGATATGGCTCTTTTGGCACCACCAGTGCTGCGATGAAGTAGATTAACAACGACGTGCCGCCAGTTACGAAGATACTGATGACGAAGATGATACGCAGCAAGGTTGAATCCATGCCGATCGACTCGGATATCCCACCACATAATCCAGTCAACATCCGGTCACGCGTTGAGCGATATAATTTGCTCATGTGCTTACTCCTTTCTTTTACTTGTATCCTCTTACGTGATCAGCACCATAAGTGTATGGATCAGCGTGATAGGGTTCTTTTGGCACTACCAATGCAGCGATGAAGTAGATCAACAATGATGTACCCCCCGTAGCGAAAATACTGATGAAGAAAATGATACGCAGCAGCGTGGAACTAAATCCAAGATTTTCAGATATGCCGCCAATCAAACCTGTCAGCATACGATTACGCGATGAGCGGTAAAGTTTATTCATGTGTCTACTCCTTTCTGTCATTGTTCAGCTTTTGTTTCAGCCGTTCCAGTTCTTTGTCCAGCGTAGAGGATGACATGGTGCCAGACGTACCTGACCCATCCTGACTCATCCGCCGCAAATCCCGGAGACTTTGTGCCTCATATTCGAGATCAGAAACTTGATCGTCCAGCCGGTTGAACATACGGGGTACATTCTGACCGTTGTAGTGACCTCTCTGATTCATTCTTTGCTGCAATTGAATCGTCTGCATACGAGCGTAGTAATATTGGCGTTTGCTGTATACATTTTGATACTCCACTTTCAGTTGGTCGATCTGTTCGTCCAGTTCCTGTAAAGCCGCATTGCTTTGTGCGTACAATTCATTGTATTGCTCCATTTTTTCCTCGTGGAGAATTTTCTCCTGCAAAGCAAGTTTGGCTAAATGCTCCTCGCCTGCTTTCAGAGCCATGGAAGCTTGTTCTTCCCGTTTGTGTACCATACCTGCTGCCTGATCCGCTTGTTGTTTCATTTGTCTGGTATGGCTTGCATATTGATGACGAAGCTTCTCGGCTTCACCGATGTCTTGGCGGGTCGAGACCAGAAACTGATCAATCAGTTTGACTGGATCCTGACTTTGCTCCAGATGTTCGTTTAAATTAGCTACGGTAATGTCCCGCATTCGACGAAATACACTCATTTTGTCTGTCCTCCTTATCATAATCGTGAAAGCTTAGTAACGGCCACGACGACTGCGATTATTACTCAACATGGAGAATCCGAAGATGATTAACCCAATCGCGATGATCGGTCCGATCAGCCAGGCCAGTTTACCCAGCAATGAGAGGATACCGATGAAGAGAACAATCCATCCAAGCAGTACATTTCCTCGTTTAACTCCGTAGTAGCCAAGTGCAATCATCAGGATCGGAATTAGATAACCCATTAAATGTCCCAGTAGAGGAGTTAACTTTCCGAAGAGGAGGAGTGCACCCAATGCAATCAGTACAACCGCCCAGCCATTTCCTTTATTCCATCTCATAATTATTGTTCACCACCCTTTCGGTTCGTTAATTTTGGTTTGTGTGTTTGTTCGTTTGTTTCTTGTTTAACCTTATGTCCTTATTCTAGGGGAAACTGCGACTTTTCAAAACAGACCGTGGACGGTTTTTCATCCTAGACTCAGGTCGGGGATCGGGTTGGACCTTTGACTGTCCCTTGATCAGACCATTGGCCACTATACCGAATAAAGGCCTAGATATCCCTTATTACCCTTCTTCAAAGCCGTTTCACCCCGTATAATACGACTTCCATACCTCTTATCTACGTTCTGCCTCGACTGACGTTTCCCATTATGCCTTCCATTAAAGCTAAAACGACCTCTATTAAAATTTGAACGATTTCATGATCTTAATTTCCGCTTGGTTTTTTATTACTTTTTTATCCAAATAAACAAAATTTAGATTGTTCTATATGTAAGCGTTTACTAAAATAGAAAGTGTTACTACTTCATAAGTCAGGAGTGGACCTGTGCGATCATTCAGCTATCTACATAAAATGATAGTCTTCGGAATCTTGTTAAGTACCCTGCCCATTCTGTTGACGGGAATCGCCGCTTTTATCTATTCTTCAAAACAATCAGAGCTGCATCGTGCTCAAGCCAATAAACAACTGTTAATCCAAATGCAAACCAACGTGGAGCACAAACTTGCAACCGTAAGCTATATGCTTGATCAGGCCGTTCGGTCACCGGACACGCTCCATTCGCTAACTTCATCATCATCTGTTCAGGGTACCGGGCCTTTGTTTGCTGAGAAGTTACAGACCGAATTCAAGAATATGAGGTCATGGGAACCTCTGATGGATATTACGCTTGTAAATCAGACCCAGGACTGGCTTATCGATCATGCTGGCCTATACCTGAATACTGACTTCCCAATGGCTCTGCCCATGAAAGATTTGTTATCCAACACCCTCACTTCCGGTTGGCAGCTTACACCATCATCTGTTTTTAATAACAATGAGCGCCCGGTGAATTCAGGCTGTATCTATCATATTGCACTCGCCAGATCGATACCCGATGTAAATGTTTCTTCTGACGCTGCCCTGATTGCGGGAATTCCCGCATGCTCACTACAAAAACCACTGGAAGAGGATGCACCCGACAGCTCTACAGCCGGACTTATCATTTTGAATCGTGAACAACGCATCATGGTCCACCCCGATCCCGAATATATTGGTCAGCCATTAGCTTCAGCAGGAATATGGGACAGCGATTCGAAGGCCAACTTTAGTGAATTGTTATCTAAGCGTGGTTTCGCTGCCTCTTCAGGTCAACGAGAGGTGCGTATTGCAGATACACGTTACTCGCTGTCCTATGCGCATTCTTCTCTAAAAGGGTGGACATATATTCTCATTTCGCCTACGAATATTCTTACTCACGAGTATGTTCAGATTGGGCTGCACACCATGTATATCAGTGTTGCTATGCTACTGCTCTCACTGTTGCTCTCATGGGTAGG
The DNA here is from genome assembly GCF_002750415.1 of Paenibacillus sp. LK1. Taxonomy (NCBI): domain Bacteria; kingdom Bacillati; phylum Bacillota; class Bacilli; order Caryophanales; family Paenibacillaceae; genus Paenibacillus; species Paenibacillus sp. LK1. The sequence continues at coordinate 3,425 of NZ_PEII01000009.1, read as the reverse complement.
TTCGAGACGAATGCATATTCCCATCCGCAAGCTTCTTGCACAACTCGGTGATAAACGCTTACCCGATCGCCTTGGAACCAAGTCTACACTTCATATAGACGAATTCGAGCAAATCAGAGCTGGCGTCTCGCAGCTCTCTGCTTCTCAATCCCAGCTTGAAAGCAAACTAAATCAATATAAGTTGCAGATACGCACTCATTTTCTAATCAACCTGCTTCTGGGTAAAAATGCACCGTCCACTCTTTATGACACACTCAGAGAGAATGGTTATGGTTCACAGCTTCAAGAGTGGCAACAAATAGCCGTCATTGCAATCCAGACTGATCTTATGAATCACACCAAATATCATGCCAAGGATCGGGATCTGTTGTTGTTTGCCGTTCAGAACATACTGGAGGAGAGTATTTATGCAGAACAACAGTTACTTCCTGTGGTATATGAACAGGCTGTCGTTACAATCATCGGTACCTCTGAGCAAGACCGTGTTCGTTTTTCACAACATCTGTACACGTTAACCGAACAACTCCAACATCAGATCAGTGTGATCCTTAGTCTTCAAGTAAGCATTGGCTTCAGTCAGCCTCACAACTCCCTATTTCAGATACCACAAGCTTATACAGAGGCCTTTGAGGCACTTAAGCATCGAATGAAACTGGGAGCAGGCATCATCTTTCAGTTTGAGGCGATAGACAATCGTACTTCCCATTGGACACTGCCATATCCCGAATCACTGGAATATACGCTGATACAAGCTATCCAAAATGCCGATGAAGCCCTGGCCTCCTCTCATCTCCATCAGTTGCTTAAAGTGCTCTTTGGCATGGAATGCACACCGGAAGAATATCAGGTAGCACTTACCCGATTGTTAACACATATTTTGCAGATGATGCAGGAATCCGGTATACGACTGGGACAGATCTCCAAAGGCCATGGGTCTATTTTCAATGAACTTCATGCTCTGCAGTATGCAACTGAGGTTGAGCAATGGTTTAACAAACATATCATCATACCGATCATTCTCATTTTGAAAGAAAGACAGTACGCCCAATATCAGCAAATATCCGAGAAAATGATTGCCATCATTCAGCAAGAATACGATAAGGATCTGACGTTGGAGGAATGCGCATCCAGACTTCATTACAATGCCAACTACCTAAGTAGTGTGTTCCGCAAAGAGACAGGATGTTCATTCAGTGAGTATCTGACAAAGTACCGCTTCAGTATAGCTAAAAAATGGCTCGACGAAAGCGAACTGACGGTCAAGGATATCGCCGCACGGCTTCGTTATAACAACCCGCAGAACTTTATCCGTTCTTTTCGAAAATGGGAAGGGATCACGCCTGGACAGTATAGGGAACGTAAACATAAGCCTGATCTATCCATGAAGCAATAACGGCTCTTTGGAGGATGAAGTATGAGAGTTATATCAATTTCTATTTATAGTAGAAGAACGTTTGTTATTTAGTCGAAGATTAAGATGTCTTATATCTGACCATCAAAAAGGGAGCAGTTATACTGCTCCCTTTTTCTTTTTAAAACTTTATCTAAATTGATTCCTGCTGAAATGGGTCTACTGTTACTTGGTCCGTACCACTTTCATGTTCTGTTGCACCAATTGAATCAGAATTTTACCGAACTTCCCTCCGCGTGAGAATGTAACCATACCATCCTTGTAAGTGTCTCTGATATATTGCTCAGCCAGGGCAAGTGAACCTTCATCCGTTGGCAGTTCGTGCGTGCTAAGCCACTCCTGAAGCTTATCAACGACTTCCTCAACAGGCATCTGCATATAACTTGTTTCTTTAGTGATTAAGGTGGTGTAAGAATAATCTTTCAGGTACAGCAGCTGTTGTATATATCCCATATCTCCGGCGTTGTATGATGGATAGACACCTAGTACCTCTTTAAGCTCATTTATTAGTGTGTGTTCTCTCGGTCCAGCCATCGTACTAATATAAACATACTTTCGGGCAGTGCTAATCGCCTGTTCAATCGTTTCCCAATTCGACATTGCCGGGCACATGGATGCAAATGCAAAATCATATCTCTTCTCCCAACCTTTGTCCTGAATCGATATGTCCTCGAACCGCTCTGAAACGATATCGATACTGGATGTAAGGGATGCAGGAATTGTCTCCTTCATTAATGAAACTAACAGTTCAGAGGGCTCTACAGCTGTAACGGTCGCTCCTTTGGTTGCAAAAGGAATCGTAAAGATGCCTGACGCTGCTCCAATGTCTAATATGGATAACCCGTCAAAACTCACACCCTGATTTTCTATCCAGCCTGTGATGCGATCGGATCGCTTCTTTCCATCGTCAGTAAACGACTGTTGGTGATATTCTCTAGCCCATCGTTCAAATGCTCCTGTTGCGTCAAACGCCGTACTCTTCATATTGTATTTTGAAGCTGTCGACTGATTCTTCCACGCTTCTTCCCACACAGATCGATCAAATAAAATTTCAGAATGTTTTAATACATGTTTTTCCTCAGACACGTTGCTTCACTCCGTTTCTTTTATAAAATATAAATTTACGCGCAAAAGGATACTATCTTGCTTTGATAAGCATCTTTTATATGAATTTAAAAGAGCTATAATATCCATAATTAAACGAAGTAATATTAGAGACTTTGTATATCCACAATATACTCATTAAAGTTATGAGTCAATACGTAAGCAAAAATAATTCCATTTCCTTCTATAAGCCATAATCCAAGTGCCAGAGATCAGGGAATGAAATGGTGTTGTGATGACCTACAAAATTCCATTCAGGAGCCCCTCTTTGCTTAATTGCCGCACGTCACCTTTCATTCCGACAAATAAAAAAAGCTCATTAGATTTTGCATCTAATGAGCTTTTCCATACTTGCTTGAATACCGGCGAGAGGACTCGAACCTCCACGGTTTCCCACTCGATTTTGAGTCGAGCGCGTCTGCCATTCCGCCACGCCGGCATATGATGTTTTTATGAAAATACTGGAGGCGCCACCCAGATTCGAACTGGGGATAAAGCTTTTGCAGAGCTGTGCCTTACCACTTGGCTATGGCGCCATATTTTGGAGCGGACGACGGGAATCGAACCCGCGACCCTCGCCTTGGCAAGGCGATGCTCTACCGCTGAGCCACGTCCGCATAATGGCTGGGGATATAGGATTTGAACCTATGCATGACGGAGTCAAAGTCCGTTGCCTTACCGCTTGGCTAATCCCCAAAAAAAACAAAGGGGCGATCGAGGGGAATTGAACCCCCGAATGCCGGATCCACAAACCGGTGCGTTAACCACTTCGCCACGATCGCCATAATACAATATGTTCTTAATAGTTAATTGGCAGGGGCAGCAGGAATTGAACCCACACCAACGGTTTTGGAGACCGTTGTTCTACCTTTAAACTATGCCCCTAAAAACTGGTGGAGGATGATGGATT
>NZ_PEII01000008.1:0-373781 GCF_002750415.1 Paenibacillus sp. LK1 | reverse complement strand
AGCAGCGCTTCCGCTGCGCGGGCTGCGTCTGGCGCGGCCGCCTGCTGGCGGGCCTCACGCTGCGCTGGCGACGACGCTGCGACGCCTCGCGCTAAGCCCGCCGCAGCCCGGGTGCGGTGCTCGCCGGGCTGCTTGTGGCCGAGCGCCCACAGCGCTAGCGCCGCCTCCGGCCCGTGCTGCGCATGCGTTGCCCAGGGCTGCAAAGCCGCCCGGGCAGCGGCGTCCTCGCCGAGCTGGGCCAGCGCCAGCCCAGCGGCGAGGGGCTGCGCCCGCAGCGCGGCAGACAGCGATGCCGCGTGGCGCGACAGCCATTCCGGCCGATGCGCATCCAGCGCGGCCGGGATCAGCGCCTGCCAGGCCGCAGGCGGCAGGCTTATCCGCTGGGCTGCGCTTGCGATGGCGTTTGGCCGCCCGGTAGCTGCGGCCAGCAGCAGCAGCCGCTGCCATGCTGACAAGCTGCCAGGCTGTAAGGCGAGCGCAGCAGTATAGGCTTTAGCTGCCTCCTGCCAGCAGCCCAGCCGTTCATGGGCCATGCCCTCCAGAGTCAGGCTGCGATACGTTCCGGCACCAGAAACAGACGTATATCGACTGGCTGTGGATGCTGCCGCTTTGGCCTGCTTCAGCCAGTCGAGCGCCGCAGCATCCCGTCCCTGATCGAGCTCCAACACAGCACCAAGCTCCAGCAAGTCAGGGAAGTCAGCATACACTGCCCTCCATTCCTCAACGATAGCGAGTGCTCTCTCTGGGCGGCTACGTTCCCGCCAGGCATAAGCCGTTTTGAGTACCAGATCCGAATGATATCCGCATTCCGGCGTAAGCTTTGCCAGCAAAGGCTGTAACAACTTGAGCGCTTCATCGTATCTCGCTTGCTGAAACCACTCGGCAGCCATCGCATATAACAGTTCCGGTTGATCCGGTGACTCTTGAAGAGCGGAGCGAATTAGCCGCATATTGCGCTCGGGTTTATTTTTGCCAACAATAACGTGCTCCAGATAGCCATAATGAATAATCTCAAGCCCGGAATCGACCACACCCCACGGAGCGAAGGACAGAATCGAAGATGCCACTTCTTCATGAATCATGCCTTGAAAAGCAATCCGGGGATCATTCCGAAATAAACGACACACCACATCCGTCACACGCTCTTCTCCAGACATTCCGAGCAAACTCGTCACCTGTATCCAGTATCCCCATACGTCGTCCTGACTTGAGGTCAGCAGCCGCTTCATCTCGGCCAGATTGTGCTCGGTCTGCATCCAGACTTCATCCGCATCCAGTACCAGAATCCAAGGATGAGTGGCAGCAGCAAGGGACAGGTTGCGGGCAGCACTAAAATCTCCGGTCCATGCTGCACTGATAACAACCGCACCATAACGACGGGCAATGTGGATCGTCTCATCCGTTGATCCCGTATCCACAACGATGATCTCATCCACAACATCCTGAATAGCATCCAAGCATCGCTGAAGCGACCGGGCCTCATCCTTCACGATCATGCACAGGCTGATTCCTGTCTGCATGTTCATCCTCCCTCCTTCCTATTCGGGGTTCTGCTCTCTTTCATTCAATCTTCAAAACTCAAAACCATCCGGCCCCGGTAAATCCAACCTAATCTGTTGAACCACAGGCCAACAGCGATCTCGCTGTCCTTCTGTCCCTTGAGCATATGCCTCCAAATGATGATCGGCAGCACTGACAAGCCCTTTCACCAGCCAGCTCGTTCCGACACGTGAATCGGAGGCTCCGAAAAAGGGTTCTCCCGCTTCCTGCCGGGCTCCTTCCACCAATGGATACACTCCTTCTGCCAACTGCCCCTGACCAAGCTGGACCAGCGTATGCAGCACATCCCATTTCCCGGATTGCACACATCCTTCCATCATCAGTCCAAGTGCCTGCCAGCCATTATATGCTGTTCCAGCAGCCACGTTTGAGTCTTCATTTTGGGCAACGGCTTGTGAATTACTGATTCGTTCTGCCTGTTGATATCGCTCCGACTCCGTATCCGGTTGCGAATGACGGTACAGCCAAGAAGTCAGTTGATCTTTCCCCTCGATCGGTCTACCTTCAATCCAGTCTAGTCGCTCTATCCAATGGGTAGCTGATACAGAAAGCTCTCCTTTTTTTCGCCGTACCGTGTCCAGCTTAAGGCGTGCCTTGTTCCATTTCCCCTGTTGAATCTGAAGCAAAGCCTCAGCCATGGATAACCTCCCCCTCATCTCCGCTGAAAGGTCTGAAGATATGTCTGGCAACAACTGCACAGCTGTATCATAGCAACGACACTGCTCCAGAATGCCCAATACTTTCTGAATTGCCTCTTCTGAAGTCATTGCAAATCGCTCCCTAATCAGCTCCACCAAGTGTTGCTCTTGACCCGAAACCCGCATGATCCGAAAAATCCGGTACAACGGCGGCAGCAGGCTCGATTTGGCACGAACTGCTTCCACATAAGCATCCACTGCGCCTTCAAGGTCCGCCCGCCCCTCCAGCAGCCTCCCCAGGGTATACCAGGTCTGATAGGTTCCGATGCCTTCTTCTGTATGAAATATGGGGGGCGGCGGTCCCATACGAACTGCTTCACGCAGCGATAGCTCTGCCTTTACGGTTTCGCCCAACGCCTCCTCACATACTCCGCGATGATGCAGCAGGTCCGTGTATTCTGGGAAGAGTTCAAGAGCAGCATGGATGTGATCCACTGCTTCCTGCCAGCGACTCAAATGCTGGAAACAGCGAATCTCATATTTGAACAACAGATGTGCATAACTTGTCAGGGTGGGGTCAATTCCCGCTTTTGCTACCCCAAACGTCTTCAGCGCCTGTTCCGTTTCCCCCATCCGTAAATACTCAACACCCAGGTTATAGTGATGGAACGGCTGATCTGGCTCTTCCTCCACCGCCTGTTGAAGCAAACGCAAATTCCGGTTCACCTTATCTTTGCGCTCCACAATGGCCGTCTGATACCCGTAATGGTGGATGATCATGTCTGTCACGTGAAAAGCAGCCTGTGGATTTTTCCGACAAATTGCCACCGCGATCTGCTCATGAATCCGACCCTCGAACCGATGCTCCGGCTCGTTCCTAAAGAGGCGCAATACCGGATTTACCGTCACCCCTTGCTGACCCGAACCTGTATAGTTATGGATATTTAAAAACAATCCGTCACATCCGCTGGCTACCGTCCAGCTTCTGATCTGCTCCCGTGCAGTCTTATCCAGCGCCTCGTCCGCATCGAGAAAAAGAATCCATTCGCCCGAAGCCTGCTCCAGCCCAGCATTTCGTGCCGCGGCAAAATCGTCGCTCCACTTAAACGGCACAACCACTGCCCCATATTCCCTGGCAATGGCAGCACTTCGGTCCGACGAACCGGTATCCACAACAATGATCTCGTCCACCGCCCCGCGGACACTTTCAAGACAATGAGGCAACAGTTCTTCTTCATCCTTCACGATCATGCATAATGAAATGTGAATGTGTTTGGTCGGCAAGCTGGTTCCTCCTCTCCTTCGCATGGAACACCGTACGCCAAGGAATGCCTTCGGCGGTTCGTAGCTGCGTTTCCAGCACAGTCTGTTGTGCCATAAGTACTTTGTCAGCGGGAGAACGAGTTTGTTCGTGTCTGATAACCCCTAGCGCCTGCCGCATATAACAGACAGCAGCTCCAGCCCTCGCCTGCCGCTGTTCTGAGTCCTTCTCCAATGCCTGCTGGAAAAGAATCAATGCCTGATCATAATGCCCTTTGGCATAGACGGCTTCTCCAAGGTAGAAGAGACTTTCCGCATCCAAATCACCTTGTGACATACATTGAATCAGCAGCTCTGCGGCTACCATGGTGTATCCCTGGCGGTAAAGAACAGCGGCCAGCCAACGGCTATGAACACCATTTCCGTCGTGTTCAGGGCTAATTGCAGCCATCTTCTCGTACAGGTTCCTGGCAAACGCCAGTTGTCCCATCTGTACTGCCCGAATCAATATGTTCTTACTCAGCTCCGTTGCAGCCTGAAGCGTCTGGTGAACGATTTCCCCATCTCTGTCATCCTCGGCATGCACCCGTTTTCCCGTATCCAGCAGGCCATTCAGCAATCTCCATCCTTCCCTCTCCTGAGGTTCTGCTGCTGCCATAAATGATTCGGATACAGACAATTCATTTGCCCAAAAGGTCAATGCCAAGTCTAGTCGTTGCTCAGGTTGGAGGTTTACGCCCGCACGTTGCTCGTCACTCCATTGTTTCTGCACGAACTGCAACGCATCTGATACCCTGTTGTCACATAACATCCAATACAGGTACTCTTCATGTTTTATACGCGTATTTCGGGCATCTCCATGTAGCAAGTCTAATGCTTGCCCATACGCTCCGCTGGAAGCAAGTGCATACACCACATATGCCTGACCATCATCGTATGTGACTCCGCTCAGATCTGGATCCTCTTTCTTTGAATGCTCTTTCCAGCGTGCGCATAGTGTCTCTGTTATGCTTTCATCCGTCTCTCCGGATTGCTGCAATACATCGGCTAACCCTGTCCATGCAGGAGCATACGTGATCTCACTCCCCAGAGCCAGGCTGTACAGATGAGCAGACTCCTGCAGAAAGCCTCTTTTCTGTGCAAGCCTTCCCATGGCTGTATAGGCCTTGTAGCTATCGCTACCTATATCCGTTACGTAATGTCTTTCCAATCGGACTGGCTCTCTGTGAACATCATCAGAGGACTTGCCCTCACGTAATTCATCGCTTCCCGGTTTATCTGTTTGCTCGATTGCCTGCTGATGTATGCCTCGAATCTCTGCCTTGTTATTGTCCTTGAGATCAGCTCCATTGAAGCCCTCCCGGCAATCTGTTGCTCTTGCATAGGACTTGTAGGCCCTCTCCTCTAGACCCTGTTGCTCCAAAATCTCTCCATATATCAGATGCAGGTCGGCATACCCCGCATAACGCTGTCTTTCTACCGCCAATAATCCATGAGCCTCGTCATAACGCCCCATTGCCAGTAGAACCTTGGCATAGTCCCGAACCAGGGTGGAGCGATACGGAGCGTGCAGCGGTGTATGAAGAAAGGATTCAGTAAAGGCTTCTGCTGCCTGTTCGATATTCCCTAACTGGCAGTATGTCACCCCCACATTATAGAGGTGAAAAGGTTGCCCCGGACGATCAGCTAATTCCTGCTGCAAAAGCTTTAGATTACGCAAAGGTTTATGTCCTAGAGCAATCGTGGACGGCAAATAACCATCATGAACCAAACGCATTGGAGCCAAGGGTTCATGCTCAGCGATCCCGTCTTCCTCACGGGTAGAGGAGTCGTTTATTTCCAGAGCCCCTTCTTCTTGTTTTCCATTATCCTTTGCTCCTCCACGAACCAATTGCTCATGTATACGCCCCGCATACCGATATCCTTGGTGGGAGCGAAAAAGACGCACAGGTTGGAAGATCACACGCTCTCCCGCTCCCTCGCCAATTCGGTTCTCTATCGTAATCCGCAGTCTCGAAACGCTCTTATGGACCTTCGGTAGATAATCCAAAAGCTCTTCCAATCCCTGTATGACATACTCATCCGCGTCCAGACACAGAATCCATTCTGTGCTCGCGAGAGGCAAACTTATATTTCTGGCATGTGCAAAATCATCTTCCCAACGGGCGTGAAGCACGGTTGCTCCATAATGTCTGGCGATCTCCGGTGTACGGTCTGTTGAGCCGGTATCTGTGATGAAGCATTCGCTGCCAATCGGCTTGAAGCTGTCGAGACAGCGGGCCAGATGATGTTCTTCATTTTGCACAATCATATGAATTCCGAGTAACCTGTTCTGCATATGCAGCCACCTCCAATGCAAAAAAAGTACATGAAGCCCATCAAAGGGACTCCATGTACCTATATGACAACTAGCCAGATTATGTGCCTTGTCCATTGAAGAACACATCAATCGTGCTGGGTGCTCCCAGCAGACTGGAGCGGTAGGAAAGACGTGTATATTTGAGAAAACGCTGTGGCACCAGAACATCCACCGAGCCTGGCAAAATCCCGGTCACCGTGTCCACATCATCGTACCAGTTGGTACCGTTGGCACTGATTTCAACGCGGGCATCAACCCGGTTAATCCCCGGACCCCTGTTATATACAAAGAAAGAATAAGTGCCGAACACACTCGTCGTGACCGCCGGAAGCGGTGTAAACGTGTTTGCCGTCGGCGTACTAAGAAGCTGTGATTCCTGAAAGCTCTTTTGCGAAATGGACGTCACGCTGCTGAGTGTACCCGCTGTAATGGTGGCTCCCAATACGCTGGTANCCGTCGGCGTACTAAGAAGCTGTGATTCCTGAAAGCTCTTTTGCGAAATGGACGTCACGCTGCTGAGTGTACCCGCTGTAATGGTGGCTCCCAATACGCTGGTAATGGTACCATTTAACAAGTTCGTCAATGTTCCGGCTGTAATGGTGGCACCCAGTACACTGGTAATCGTACCGTTCAGCAAATTCGTTAACGTTCCGGCTGTCACGGTAGCTCCCAATACGCTGGTGATGGTACCATTTAACAAGTTCGTCAGTGTTCCTGCGGTAATCGTAGCTCCAAGGACACTGGTGATTGTACCCGCAGTGATTGTTGCTCCAAGCACACTGGTGATCGTTCCTGCGGTGATCGTCGCTCCGAGGACACTCGTGATTGTACCGTTTAGCAAGTTCGTCAGCGTTCCCGCCGTCACTGTGGCTCCAAGCACGCTGGTGATTGTTCCGGCTGTAATTGTCGCCCCAAGTACACTCGTGATTGTACCGTTCAGCAAGTTTGTCAGCGTCCCCGCTGTCACCGTGGCTCCAAGCACGCTGGTGATCGTTCCTGCTGTAATTGTCGCTCCGAGGACACTCGTGATTGTACCGTTTAGCAAGTTGGTTAGTGTTCCCGCTGTCACTGTGGCTCCAAGCACGCTAGTGATCGTTCCGGCTGTAATCGTCGCTCCGAGGACACTCGTGATTGTACCATTCAACAAGTTGGTCAACGTTCCTGCGGTGATTGTAGCTCCAAGCACGCTGGTGATGGTACCATTGAGCAGGTTTGTTAATGTCCCCGCAGTAACGGTTGCCCCGAGCACACTTGTGATCGTTCCGGCAGTAATGGTAGCTCCCAGAACACTGGTGATCGTACCATTCAGCAGGTTTGTTAATGTTCCGGCTGTGATGGTTGCGCCAAGCACGCTGTTAATGGTACCCGCCGTGATCGTTGCTCCGAGGACGCTGGTAATCGTTCCATTCAGAATATTTGTGATGGTTCCGGCATTAATAGTAACGGTAGTGAGACCTGATATATTACTAATCGTACCATCTAAAATAATTCCGAGTACGTTCCCGCTTGTATCGGTGTGAACCGGCTGGGCTGTGCCTGTACTATCATGACCAAAAATCAAAGTCCTGAGATTATCCGGATTCGTGTTAAACGTTGTAAAGTTAGGCATATGCCTCGTCCTCCTCCCTGGTTATATCGGTTGTATTCCACGTTCTTACGGCATACGCTGCGCCTGAAAATAAACATCGAGCCGGGTTGGCTGATCCGGTTCAACCGATTGGATAACCAGCCGGGTATAACGCAGAAATCGCAGCGGCACCAGCGCTTTGGTTTGACCTCCGGCAATCACTTCCTGGCTGTCCACAGCATAGTCTCTGGCATTAGGGCTGATCTGGATCTGCACAAGAGCCGGATGTTCGCCCCGATTTACAATGCCATATGTGTACATGCTGAGCGATGAGGTGTCTTGAGCCGGAAGAGAATTCATACTACCGTTTGTCTCGGCTCCGACATACGTATGCTCTGTAAAACAGTGAGTAGCACCAGGGAGTGTCGTACGTGAGGAACTACCCTGCTTGAACCGGGGACGAGTAATCCGGGAACAAGGAGGTTTCAGCAATTTAGCGCGGCAGGAACGACGGGATTGGCGGCGGCTGACATATTTAGTTGTTTGGTTCGTTTTCTTCTTGCTACGCTTCGCTGTTCGACTCATATCGATTTCCCCTTAAAAAATGTGCTTCCGCATCGTATGCCTGCATGTAAAATACGGGCACGGCATGCGCCGTTATTTGAGGATTTACTATGCATATCCCAAACCCTTCCCTTGTTTCCCACATACACTGCAAGTACAACCTCTTCACGGCTCTCTTTCAAACTTTCATAGAAACAGTTCATTGATTATTCAGACAGATTGGAGGTGGATTATATGACCAATTCCAATGTATTTAATCAATCCAATGGCCCCTTATATACTCAACTGACTAATACATTCTCTGCCCCCGGCATTGAGTCCACTCCAGAGGGCGGTGCGGCAGCCGCAGGCAGTTCATTTGCACTGACTACCAATAATGTCAGTGTAGGTGCTGGTCTAAATCTGTTACTGCAGGTCGTTAATGCAGCAGGCAGTGGGCGTACCTTGTACGTCTCTAGGATCAGCGGAGGTACAACCGCAGCTGCTACACTCATTGTCTATTCCGGCGGAACCATTACAGGTGGTACCACACCTGCGCCAGTCAATACATTGTTGGGCAATACCAATACGAGTGTGATGACAACAAGGCAAAATACCGGCACATTAACGGGAGCATTAACAAGCTTGTTAAGCATTCCTCTTACAGCGGGCATGTATATGTTAAACCTGAACGGTTCTATCATCGTCCCTCCAGGGCAGACACTATCCATCAGTGCGGGAACAGGTTCCCAAACCGCCTCCATTAATCTTTCCTGGTGGGAATTCTGACATATCATTTAGAAAAGGAGTGTGCACAATGCCGAATGATCACGTGTTCAACCCGCTAAACCGTCCCGTTTATACGTCCATTACGAATACGTTTACTTCTCCCGGCATTGTGGCTCCACCTGAGAATAATGCAGGTAGTACTGGCAATCTGTACAATGCAGGCTCAACCAACTCCACAACACTAGGATTGCTGGGGGGCAGTGTTATTGCTACTGTCCAACTGACCAACCCAGTCGGGAGCGGTAAAAATGTATATATATCACGGCTTTCCGGTGGAATCACGGTCGCGCTCAACTTGCTTTCTTCCTTCAGTGGTACCATGACTCTGTCTGCAAATGGAACATTGACATCACCAAGCACACTCACACCGGTAAACAATAATTTATCAAGCAGTAATACGAGCATTGCAACGGTACGATTCTCCGCTGCCGCTCCCACGGGTACCACAACCTTATTGGCTATGCCCTTGCAGGTAGGGCCCTTTCTATTCAACGAGTTAGGACGTTACGTGGTTCCTCCCGGTCAGTCCATTAACCTGTCGGTGAGTGGATCCCTGTCTGTTGGTGGGCTGATGGCCTCCACTTCCTATTTCTCTTGGTGGGAGGCATGATGTACTGCCCTATTAAATAGAAATAGCCGCTTACGGATAAGTAACCGTAGCGGCTGTTCATCGTTCGATCTTCTTTTTACCGTAACAATGGCAATTATGGCTGTCTGACTGACTTCTGTCCAAGTTCTCCAGTCGACTCTACCGGATGCGCTTGTTTCCCCACCCATAAGATTCGTTGCAGCAGCATGCCTGCCAAACCAATGGCCAGTGTCGCCATGCCGATATATTGAAATGTGGGACTGGGTCCTACACTCCGAATCAAGGCGCCGCCAGCAAGTGGAGCAACGACCAGCACGACACTGGAAAGTGAGTTTTGAATACCGAATACACGGCCTACATAGGCAGGCGGAGTTTCTTTTTGCAGCAAGTAATTCAACGTCACCATGAACAGACCATTGCCCACTCCGATGCATAAGCCCCAGATGATGATCCAGAACTCGGAAGTTTGAGAACTAACCCAACCAAGCGCAGCAATTCCCGCACCAATCAGCAAATATCCTCCACCCAGCCCCCAGCCATAACCAATTCGCGGAAGGCGATTCAACAGGAGAATGATCACAACCGCACCTGCCCCAGCGGATGATCCCAGCCAGCCAATCAGGGCTTCGTTGCCAGGCTTGATCTCCCGAAACAGCGTCGTAAACTGGTAATCGATCATGAGGATCGCCATTAATCCAAAGCAACCAAACAGCATCGTACTCAGAAGGATGCGGCTGCTCTGAATAAAACGCCAACCTTTCTGCCATTGGCTGAATAAAGATTCCGTGGTCTCCCCCGTTTCCAAAGGACTCCCGTCCGATGAAGACGATTCTGGATTCTCTGTTAGACGCCGTAAAGGCCATAATACGGCTCCGGACAACAGACGTGTACAAGCATTGATTAAAATACAGACTTGCGGTGAAAATACGGCCACAATGACTGCACCCAGCAGCGGTCCCGCTACTTTGGAACATTGGTTCACAAAACCGTTCAATGACGATGCCTGGAACAAATGCTCCTCTGCTACTACTTGGCGGGTGAGTGCCTGCTGCGCAGGAACATGGAATACTCCCATTAGCGCTCGTAAAGCAAGAAGCGGTAGCAGCCAAGCCGCACTTGGTGCGAACAGAATTGCAACCGTTAATACAACGGTGATCACATCACATATCATCATGATTTTCACCTTGTGCAAACGATCAGCGAGTGCACCTGCCACTGAGCCAAGTACGATACCCGGAACAGCCATACATACCGGAATAAGGGCAATGATCAGCGGATCAGCACCCCAACGATAAGCGACCATGATCTGGATGGCGAGCGCGTCAAACCAATCTCCAAAGGTCGCTAGCGAATACGCAATAAACATCCGCATGAAGCGGAAGTTGGTCCATAGGCTTTTGGAGCCGCTATTGGACGAGATGGATGATGGATTGGGTTCATTTGAAACGACGGTCATACGTTATACTTCCTCCCCTGATTACAGCCTTGTTGCTGGCTTGTATGTTCCTGGCTGTAATCATAAGGGAGTTATATCAGAGGAAGATCAGAGGATGGAGCAAACGGGGATAAAAATGTGCGAATTTCATCCACAATTTGCTGTCCATAAACAGGTACGCCGTAACTTTTGGAGATATCCGCATGAATTTGAAGGTATTTAGTGCGAAGACGCCCCTCTATCCGGTGATGTGCCATGAACAACAATATCTGGTATGCCGAATTGAGATATAGCGGTGCGTTCAATGTCATTTTCAATACGTCCAGACCATCGTCCATTCTCGGCTCTGCCTCTCGGATTCTCCCTTGTCTAAGCAGCCATAGGCCCTCCATTACTTGAAAACGTCCGATTTCCCGCAAGTATGGCGCATCTTTTAACCCAGAACGTAGAGCAGCCATCCGACCCTCTACCGCTTCGCCGCTGTTACCCCAGAGTTCCACATACAACGCTGAGAGCTTTACCGGAAGTTTGAAATGGACCAGTTCATCTTGCTCCATCACATGATACGTTTCAATGAGTCGAGCTTTGGCTTGCTCATACTGGCCCACCTCTGCGTAGACTTCAACAATGTTCAGAATACGCAGTTCACGAAGCTGATCGGCAGACAAAGCGGATGAATTCAGAGCCTTTTCGTACAATAGCAAACTCTCCGATGGTTCAATCAGGGTATGTGTAAAAATTAGTAGCCAATACAAACGTTCCTCGAAGGGAATTTCCGTTGTTGTAATCAGCCATTCCAGATCTCCCTGAATAAAGTGGATATACAACTGATAAAATGGATCAATCTCAATGCCCAGCGCTTCTTGCTGATCCAGCAGCGTGAGCATCGACTTGCCCTGCCCATACAGATGATATTTGCGGAACAATCCATGAATCACTTCTCGCATCTCCTGATCTTGGGCGGAAGGGTTAGAGGGCAATATCGCTATATTCGATCGGATGATAAGCCGGTAACCATAACCACGCACGGTCTCCAGTGCAATTTCTTCCCAACGTTTCAGTTTCTTGCGCAGTCGATACACATGGTCGTCCACGGTGCGTTCAACCGGATATTCCAAGGGCCATACCCGGTCCAGCAGTTGGCTGCGAGTAAAGGCTTTTTCCTTGTTCTCATACAAAAAATGCAGCAGCGCAAATTCCTTCGCCAGCAGGCGGATGGAATCGGTACGCCGGGTTACGCTGTATGTTCCTTCATCGAATTGTAACGACATGCACGGCCCTCCTATGTATGCTTACTAATTGTGATCCTTATTCTGTTCAACATACCACAAAAACCCTTTGCGAGAACGCAAAAGGTTTTGTAATGTGATGTACTGGCTCTCTTCAGTGATCGCAAGGTGCTCCTGGATTTAACCCAGCACCACGCGATCATCGGCCATTTTTTTACCACTGATACGTTCAAACTCACCCAATAACTCAGGTACGGTCAGCGTGCGTTTACGTTCTTCACTAACGTCCAAAATAATTCGGCCTTTGTCCATCATTATTAGACGATTGCCCAAACGTATGGCCTGCTCCATATTATGTGTAACCATCAACGTTGTGAGTCTCATCTCACGTACAAGCGTCTCTGTCAGCTCTGTGATCAGCTCCGCACGAGAAGGATCAAGCGCAGCCGTATGCTCGTCCAACAACAAAATTTGCGGCTGGGTGAATGTGGCCATCAGCAGGCTGAGCGCCTGACGCTCACCGCCGGATAGAAGGCCCACTTTGGCATTGGGACGTTTGTCGAGCCCGATACCAAGCTTCTCCAACTGGGCGTTGAAAATCTCCCGTCTGGCACGGGTAACTCCAAAGCCCAGTCCCCGGCCCTTGCCGCGTTTGTACGCCATCGCCATGTTCTCCTCAATGGACATATGCGGTGCTGTACCCGCCATCGGGTCCTGAAACACTCGGCCAATCCAACTGCTGCGCTTATGCTCAGGCAGGCTTTTGATGGAACGGTCATTAATCAGCACATCGCCCATATCGGGCTTCATGACGCCTGAAATAATGTTCATCAACGTTGATTTCCCTGCGCCGTTACTGCCAATCACCGTCACAAAATCTCCCGGATTCATGGTCAGATTTACACCAACCAGTGCGGTCTTCTCGTCCGTCGTTCCCGGATTAAACAGTTTGGTCACTTGTGTAATCTCAAGCATAATCACATGCCTCCCTTCGCCTGTTGACTCGACGAGCCCATAAGCTCTTCGGTTCGTTTGCGAGCCAGACTTTTCTGCTTCATGGAGCGCTGCATGGTTGGGAAAACAAGTGCGATAATAACGATCACCGCGGTGATTAGCTTCAGATCGGATGTGTCGAACCATTCGACCTGGAGTGCGATCGCGACCACAATCCGGTAAATAATTGAACCGACAACTGCCGCAAGAGTGGCCCAGAATACGGTTCTTGCACCCAGAATCGCTTCCCCGATAATAACGGAGGCCAGTCCAATAACGATCATTCCAATTCCCATCGTAATGTCTGCAAAACCAGATTGCTGTGCAATAAATGCTCCAGACAGCGCAACAAGTCCGTTGGACAGACTGACACCAACAATGGTGGTCACATCCGTATTCGCACCGAAGCTGCGAATCATGCGTTTGTTGTCACCTGTGGCGCGCAGTGCCAGTCCGATATCTGTTTTCATAAACAGATCCAGCATGATTTTGAATACCAGCACAACCACGATTATGATGATCATGACATGCTCACCCGAAAAAGGGTTGTCCATGCCCATAATGGATTTGTTTGGTGCGCCGAGAATACGCATATTAATCGAATACAAGGCAATCATCATCAGAATACCGGATAACAGCCCGTTAATTTTGCCTTTGGTATGCAGCAGACCTGTACAAGCGCCAGCCACCATTCCTCCAGCCATTGCTGCCAAGCAAGCGAGCCAAGGAGAGAAGTCGTTGGATATCATGACCGCCGCGATTGCGCCTCCAGTTGTAAAACTTCCGTCTACGGTGAGATCGGGGAAGTCCAGTATGCGGAATGTAATATATACACCCAATGCCATCAGTGCATACAACAATCCAAGCTCGATTGCCCCTTCAATTGAACCCCAAGTCAAATTCACATTGCTTCCTCCCTGTCTATCGAAAAGAATGAGGCGAACCCGCCTGCACGTCCGCCTCGCATCCGTACTGCCGGAGGATCTCCGGTCAGATTATTGAATAATGTTGTTATCCTGGTCCTTCACTTCTGCCTTCATCTCATCGGAAACAGTGATACCTTGAGCTTCAGCCGCTTTCAGGTTCAGAATCAGATCCAGCTTGTCCGGCACAGTGACTTTCAAGTCGCCTGGTTTCGATCCATTTTTCAGAATGTCCGCAGCCATTTCACCCACTTGGTATCCGTGATCATAGTATTTGAAGCCAACGGTTGCGAAAGCCCCTTTTTCCACGGTATCCCGGTCACTGGAGAAGAACGGAATTTTATTTTTATTCGCTGTCTGGATGATTGTATCCACTGCGCTAACTACCGAGTTATCCAGCGTGATATAGAAGGCATCCACTTTGCCAACCAGAGAATCGGTCGCCTGTTTTACTTCGGAAGTGTTCGTAACTGGTGCTTTGACCAGCTTGATATTATGTGTTGCGAGCGCTTTTTCCGCGTTGTTTGCCATCACAACAGCATTTGGTTCGCCCTCGTTAATAACCAGACCTACCGTCTTTACATCCGGCAAATTTTTGGCGATAAAATCAGCCAATTGCACAATCGCCTCCGGGTTCGTATCCGATGCACCTGTTACGTTACCACCTGGCTTGTCCATGTCACTCACCAGTTTGGCACCCAGCGGGTCTGTCACCGCTGCGAACAGCAGTGGCTTGTCCTTTACTTGTTGAGCCAGTGCCAGTGCGGATGGTGTTGCAATCCCTAGGACCAGATCATTTTTGGAATCCCCGGCAATTTTCTGGGCAATGGACAGGTTGTTCGTTGAATCGCCTTGCGCGTTATTGTAGTCAATCGTCAGATTCTTGTCTTCTTCAAGACCAGCATCCTTCAGCGCTGCAATAAATCCTTCACGTGTGGCATCCAACGATGGATGTTCGACAATTTGCGAGATCGCGATGCGATACGATTTTTCTGCCGTACCTTCACCTGTTGTGCTGCCCGATCCCTCGGTCGTTGTGCTACCGCCGCTGTTATTTCCGCAACCAGCCGCTACAACCATAGATGCAACCATCATCAGAGACATTAACCATTTCTTTTTCATGTGTGAGAACCCCTCTCCATCTTCTAAAATGTTGATGCCCTCATCGTTATCCAAGTGACACGATAGGGCGGGACAAAACGAACGCTTCAACGCATTGTTGCTTTGATCGACAAAAGCAGACAAATATAGACTTTTCTCATGCGACTGAAGTCCATGACTCGTGTTGGTATTTTATTGTTTCCCTAATATTAAGGTGCGACCTGTTTCCCGTCAATGGTTGAACCGCTTCCAATTTGCATTCATTGCAGATACGTGAGAGAAAACATTACATAAAACAAAAAAAAGAGACTGTTCCGAGTGATCGAAACAATCCCTATACATTCTAATTCCCAGCCGCCTCGCGAATCTGGTATGTGCATTTTTTGCCACCGTCTGCATAACATTCGGTGCGCTCCACATCAGCCTGCAGCAATGAACGGAACAGTTCCAGTTCACAGCGGCAAGCCTGTTTATAGACACTCGCTACCTGCACAATGGGGCAGTTCAGCTCGGTGAGCACATAGGTGCCATCCGATTCCTTGGAGGCATCGGCCATATATCCGTTTGCATTCTGAATACGCGCGAGTTCCTCGACACGTCCGGCCAGATCCTGACCTTCCATCTGTGGCTGTCCGCTGCGAAGCAGCTTGTCCCGACGGCTCTCGAACAATGCATCCACGACACCGCTGCCCGCTGAATCCGACAGTTCCTCCAACAGTTCCAGGGTCAGTGATGAATATGATTTTGGGAAAAAGCTATCCCCGCGTACCGTCAGATGGTACACAGCGGAGGGACGTCCAGCTGTAGCTCTGGCTTCCCGAACCTCAATCCAACCATCCTGCTCCAGTGCCGTGAGGTGACGGCGAATCGCCATGCCGGTCAGACCAAGCTCAGCTGTCATTTCCCTTGCGGTCATTGTGCCTTGCTGCTTGAGCATGAACAAAATCCGTTCACGCGTCGTTCGTTCCTCTTCGCGCTTCACGATCAGCACCTGCTCTCCCTGCTTATGCGGTTACCGGTGCTGCCTCCCGGCAGGCATCCGAGCAAAAGCGGTTATGCGTCTCTTCGCAATCCTCACAGCATACATGCTGCAGGTTGCAGGTTGGACAATTAATATAACGGTCATGTGTCGTTCCACAGTGATAACAGCTAGCAATCACAATATCTTCATCCGTCCGGTTAATCGGCACGGAAATACGCTCGTCAAATACATAACATTTGCCATCAAACAGACGACCTTGTACCTCATCATCCTTACCATAGGTAACAATTCCGCCATCAAGTTGTGCCACGTCCTGGAAACCTTCGTTAATCATGAACCCAGTCAGCTTCTCACAACGGATTCCGCCAGTACAGTAGGTAATGATCTTTTTGTCCTTCATATCACCCAGGTTCTCCCGAATCCATTCCGGGAACTCTCGGAACGACTCAACATCCGGACGAATCGCACCTCGGAAATGACCGATCTCGTACTCGTAGTCATTGCGGCCGTCAATTACAATGACATCCTCCTGTTGAAGATGCTCGTAAAACTCTTTTGGGGACAAGCGTTTACCACTAATGACGTTCGGGTCCAAGTCTTCGTCCACACGGAACGTAACCAGCTCGGCTTTGTGACGAACAAATATTTTTTTGAACGCATGCTCTTCGACATCATCAATCTTGAATACCATATCGCTGAACAGCGGGTTGGCATGCATATCCTTCATGTACTGCTCGGTTTGCTCTGGTGTACCGGATACGGTTCCGTTAATGCCTTCTGAGGCAATCAGAATACGTCCTTTTACGCCCAAGTCCTTACAGTATTGCAGATGCTCTTGCGTAAACGTTTCAGGGTCTTCAATCTTCACGAACTTATAATATAAAAGCACGCGGTACGCGCTGTTACACATGTGTATCACCTGTTCCTATTCCATGTTGTTATTGGCCGGATCATCCGACAAGACTACAACGTTGCAACCTTGCTCATTAAAAAAGAAAATAAACAGCCGCCCGAAACAATGTCTCGAACTGCTGCTTTGAACATTCGACTTTTATTCCTGCATTCTAGTTTATCGGAAGCGGAATAGCTTAGTCAATATAAATGTATAGAAAGGAATGTAAGTTATGGAATACATTTTTCGTTATTTATCTTAATTGAACGATTAAGAATACTGAATGGCATTCGCAATAAGCATAAATACAATACCCATAGCGATCCACATGACCATCAGCGGCCAGAAGAATCTAACCCATTTCTGATACGGAATGCCGGAAACTGCCAGACTGCCCATCAAAGCAGAAGACGTTGGCAAAATCATGTTGGTGAATCCGTCTCCGAACTGGAAGGCCAGCACGGCAGTCTGACGGGTAACCCCGAGCAGATCCGATAATGGAACCATAATCGGCATCGTAGTCACGGCCATACCTGTACCTGACGTGATAAACACGTTCATAATATTTTGGAAGAAATACATACCCAATACCTGCACGGAGGACGGCAATTCGCCAACCGCTGTAGACATTCCGTATACTACGGAGTCAATTACGTTACCCTGATCAAGGACAACCATAATTCCTCTTGCTAGACCGATGATAAAGGCACCATAGGCAATACCACTTGCGCCTTTGACGAATTCACTTGCAATTCGGCTAGGACCGAACCCGGACACGAGACCAGAGATCACGCCCATGCTCAGGAAGAGAGCCGCCAGTTCCTCCATCCACCATCCTTCTTTGGATACACCCCAGATTAACAGGGCAAAACCAGCTACAATCGTAATGATGGTCAGAATATGTGTGATGCGAATCGTTGGCAGTTTATTCAGATCCACTGCAGGTGTATCTGCTGCCTGCTCCTGTTCCAGCTCATGCACCAAACCACGAGTTGGATCAGACTTCACTCTGGACGCATACCGCATAATATAGATACTTGTTACGGAGATGAGACACACCAGGATAATCGCACGAAGCCACATACCTGAGAAAATCGGAACTTCTGCAATAGCTTGAGCTAGCCCCACATTGAACGGATTGAGCAGTCCCGCGGTAAAACCACACGAGGCCCCCAGCGAGATCATCGCCGTACCTGTTAGAGCGTCATACCCTAGCGCACGCGCAATGGCGATCCCGATCGGTACAAAGACCATAACCTCCGTGGACATGCCCATCGTAAACCCACCAACGGAGAACAAGGTGATGAATACCGGGATGACCCATAATCCTTTATTAGCGAAAGAACGGGCTACCCTTCCTGTAAGAGCTTCAATCGTTCCCGTGCTCGTAATGATCTGAAATGCTCCGCCGATGATGAAAATAAAGAATACAACGTCCGCGGAATCAACCAGTCCGCGAACAATGGACTTGGGAATATCCCACAATCCCGTTGGATTGGCCTCTACATGATGGTATGAACCTGGAACGAGCAAGGATTTGCCTGTTGCTTCATCCTTGACCCGATCAAATTCCCCTGCGGGAATAATATAGGTCAAGACAGTAGCTACCAGCACCAAAATGAACAAGATGACGAAGGTGTGAGGCATTTTGAACCATTTACGCCGTTGTTGTGGTTGTTTTGTTATGTTTTCCAATTCATCATCCCTCGTCCTTCTGTTGTTTCCATGCTTCAAATTCATCACGTACCTGCTTCAATGCTGCCTTGTCTGCGTACAAATCGAACGCTGTCAGTGCAAGTGCCTTCGCCGCACGGTTCAGTTCAATCATGCCTTCCTCTGCACCGGCAAGCCGGGCAAATTCAGGAGTGTGTGTTGTCGCATCTCCTAACCGAATATACGGATGGATTGCGGCTGTAATTTGGCTTACGTTACCGATATCCGAGGAACCCACACCGCCTGTTTGCGGTGGATCATGTACTTCAATGCCCATATCCTCCAGGTTCTGCTGGAACAGACCCGCCAAAGTCTTGTTGTTATTCCGCTCGGCATAGATCAGGCCTTCTGTAATATCTACCGTAGCCCCAACGCCTTCCGCAGCATGGCGCACGACGCGGTAAACTTTGTCCATGACGACTTTCAGTTCTTCAACTGTCTTCGCCCGAATGATATATACGGCTTCAGCCAGCTCAGGCACCACGTTGGGCGCATCTCCACCCTTGGTTATAATCCCGTTCACCCGAACGTCATCCTTCAAATAAGGACGCAGCGAGTTTATTCCCGCGTACGCGTTGACCAAGGCATCTAGCGCACTAATGCCCTTCTCAGGAGACGAGGCAGCATGTGCCTGCTTGCCGTGGAACGTAAAGGTTGCGTCCACACAAGCCAGCGCACCTCTCAGTACCATCGTTTTTTGCTGCGGGTGACACATCATGACGGCATCCATCTCATTGAATACGCCATCGTTCACCATGATGATTTTGCCACCGCCCTCTTCTTCAGCCGGTGTACCAAGTACGACAATTCGTCCCGGAAGATCAGGGCAAGATTCCTTGAGCGCCAATGCTGCACCTACAGCAGAGGTTCCGATCAGATTGTGTCCGCAGGCATGTCCGATGCGGGGCAGCGCATCATATTCAGCGAGCAGTGCAATCGTGGGTCCACCTGACTGACCTTCCCATACAGCGCGGAACGAGGTGTCGAGGCCTGAAATGCCTTTGTCCACCTGAAATCCGGCTGCTTCCAGCGGTTCGGTTAACCATTGTTGTGCTTGGACTTCCTGAAAGCTCAGTTCAGGGTTAGCGTGAATACGCAGGGATAATTCCCGCAAGTCGGGGTCTAGCCGATCTACAGTTTCTTTGATTTTTTGCTTCATATGAGCTGGGTCAGAATACATATTATTTTGCCGCCTTTCTCCAAATACAGCGTTTCTATATTCAATTCAATCGAATAAATATACAATCAGATTGGATATATTGTATGTGTGACCAAGCTATAAGTAAATTCGAAAAAATTAAGGAATAGCCCATAAAAAATTTTATGGACTCGCTAGATAATAACATATGGATATCATTAGAGGTCAGTATCGTACTGGTTTATTTACATATTAACCAAGACAGCATCGGTATACATTTTAATCTCACGTACATCCTTCGAATCAGTTCCCCCCATAAAAATGACATTGCCAAATAGCAATAAAATTCCTGTTTCGACAAGGAGATATCGGATAATTATGCATAAAGCCTAGCACCTGCACCACCACGTCTGTATCTAGCTTCCATCCACAACATGCTGTGTTCCAGCCGTTTTCATCAAATCAACAAAGCGACCAACCGTTGCCTGTTGCAGCACACTTTCCTTATACACCAACCACGTGTTACGCCGCACTCCCTGTCCATTCTGTCGGATTAGTTCCTGCTGATGAAGACCATCCGAAGCAGATACGAAAATACCCGGAATAATGGCATAACCAAGCCCGTATCGCACCATTTCCTTGCATGTCTCATAGCTGTCCACACGCATCGCTACAGTTGGTGAACATTCATAGCGCTCATACCACCAGGCCGCTACTCCTTCTCGGAATGGGCTCACAGGAGATCCACCCGTTTTTGTCAGGGGCTCCTGAAATGCAATTTGCGGAAGCTCGGGAAGTTCATCCAGATTAATGGGTTCACGGGATACAATGCAGACCGGTTCATCGTGCAGCAGATGTTTCCCCTCATACCAGGGATGCTCCCCCCGTATGACACCCACCTGGATTTCGTCCCTCATCAACAGTTCCATAACCTCCACACTTAGTGCACAGGTCACAGCAAACTGAACCTCAGGGTACAACTCCTTGAACTGCTTTAACAAGGGAGGAAGCTTGTACAACGAATAATGATTGGCAATCCCAAGGCGCAACGTTCCCTTAACCTCATTACGAATGTTAGACAGCTGCTCCTTGACCTGGTTAAGCTCATTGAGCATTTTACGGGCATAGATCGCGAGATGCTCTCCTTCGGGAGTAAATCTGGCGCCTTTTAACGTTTTATCGATAAGTGGCACGCCAAATTCCTTCTCCAATTGCTGCAAACGGTATGTCAAAGCCGGCTGGGTCATAAACATGCGCTCCGCAGCCTTGGTCAGACTGCTTTCTTCGGAAACGCTCAGCAGCAGACGGCAGTCCTTTTCATCCATGATCATGTCCCCCCTTTACTTCTCGTCTCTTCAGTATAACCCAGAAAACCAGCGTTAAAGGTACAGAAAAAGCCCAACTCGATATGAGTCAGGCCAGCCCTGATGATTTGCTTCTTATTTGATGATGATTTACTGCGAAATCGTAATGACCGAGGTAACAAAGTGGTATGATTCATTTTCCTGCACTGCCTGCGACAGCAAAATTCGGTTGCCTTCCGGACTCCAGCTCAGCGGATCAGATGCGTTATCCATTTCGGCTGAGATCTGGAACTGCTCCGCCGATTCCGTATTGGAGACAAATAGCCCTTTTTCATCATCACTTTCCGAATTGATTGTGTAGGCAATTTTGGAATCGTCACCAGACCAGCTTGTGCCGAAGATCTGCGTGCCTCTGGCAAGCGTGGCTTTTTCATTCCCTTCCAGATCGGTTAGCACCAGCGCCCGTTTGGTATCGGCTGTTTTTTTCACAATCGCCAGTCTTGAGCCATCGTTGGACGGGATTACCCTCTCTACACTTTTCAACACCTGCTTCACTTCACCGGTCTTCGTATCGTAGCTATTCAACTGTCCGTCCGTGCCTGTGATGTAGTAAATTACATTCCCCGAAACGCTGACGCTGCTTACATTGAAGTTTCCCGTCTTGACCAGCGCTTTGGTCGTTCCATCCACACTAGCTGATATGATATCCCCATTCATGTTTGGAAAAACAACATGCTCCTTATCCAGCCATGCTCCTTCAAAGACAAATCCATCGTCCTTGCCCGCAGGTACCACTTCCCCGTTGCGCAGGTTCAGAATAAAGCCTTTGCCTGTCGATTCCTCTGGTTCTCTGTAGAAAATATACTGACTATCCGGGGACACGAGCGGTGAACCCAGACTCACTTCACTTTCCTTCACGGGTGTATCTGTGCCCTTCGTAAGATCGTACATGTATAAGTTATGCGGGTATCGTTTCTCACCCTCCACAGTGACAGGCTTCATGGACTCGTTTTCTTTATCCGACAAAATCCAGTCATTGCTTAGCCACGCTACCCCGCGCATATTCGACAGTTTATCGATTTTCTCCAGCTTAAAGCTCTGGTATACCGACGTATTTGTATTTTCCTTCACCGTAATATCCGTGCCTGATTTCCCGTTCTGTGTATGATCCCCTGGTTTCGTTGTTCCCCCGCATGCTGTTGCTGATAATAGGACGATTGCCCCGAGCGTGCCCATAGCCGCCTGTTTCCAATTCATCATGGTCCCTCCTGAGTGCTTTCTATAGACCAAGCATACACATCGCATACTTCCAAAGTTATTCAGACTTGTTTCCAACTTGTAAACTTGAATGCGCCAACGGGAAAATAAGCTGGAACGTTGTCCCTTCTCCGTGTTTCGGATCGCCCGGCAACAATGAGATTGTGCCGCCCTGCTTCTCTACAAATTGCTTGACGAGTGATAGTCCCAACCCGGTTCCTCCGGTTTTTCTAGCCCTGTCTTTATTGACGGTGTAAAAGGGTTCAAAGATTTTCTCGCGCGCCTCGTCCGGAATGGGCGTACCCGAGTTGAAGATGCAAATCACCGCTTGTCGCTCCTGCATTCGCAGTTCATTGCTTACCCGGATGACACCTCCCGGCACATTATATTTGATCGCATTATCTAATAGATTGATGAAAATATGCATCAGGCTTTCCCGATCGCTGCGGATCACCGCAGGCAGTAACACCAGCTCCATGTTCAATGCAAACTTCTCGGCTTTGCCCCGCATCCGGCCACAGGCATCCTCCAGTAGAGCACGAACTTCCACGTCTTCTGCCTGATTCTCAAAATCATATTTCTCCAGAGCAGACAAATGTAATACCTTCTCAACCATCTCGTACAGCCGCTCGGTTTCCTTGCCAATATTGCTCGTGGCATCATTCAGCAATTGTGGATCATCCTTATACATGTCCAACAGCTCTACATACGCCTTAATCGACGTAAGTGGCGTCTTGAACTCATGGCTGATGTTGCCGATATATTGTTTCTGCTGCTGCTCCAGGGCCTGAAGCTTCTCGATGGCAAGCTGAAGCTTCTGCTGTTCCGCATGCATGGCTTCAATATTTTGCTGAATCGATGTGCTCATATAATAAATGCCCTGTCCCAGCTCACCTAATTCATCCTTGCGTCTCACAGGTGATTCAGTAATATAATGCCCTTCACGGATGGAATCGGCAGACCTCTTCAAGCGGGTTATGGCAACGGCAAAACGATTGTAGAAGAGATATCCCAGAATGAAGCTTAGTCCAACAACCGCAATCCCTGCCCACATAAACAACTGAAGGATACGGGCATAAAATTCATGATAGCTCTGAACCGGATACTGCATGCGCACAGCACCCATCTGTCCATCCGGTCCGTCCAGCGGTGCTATGTAGAGCAGGGTATCCCCCTGTTCGTGATAAGCGATTTTATTTTGCAGCGCATAGTTCAGCGTAGCTGTGATATCTGCACTTTCCTCAGACACGATCGATGAACCAACCTGCTGTCCCTTCATATCATAGAGCCCGATTGGCAGACCTGTGGAGCTTGCAAGCTCTTGAGCCAGCCTACGGCCATTTTGCTGTAAAAAAACCTCCTGCTCCAGACGAACGGACTCGGTATAGTAAGACTGCCGCACATTCAGATTCACCAGTCGGGTCTGCTGGGACAGAATGGTCTCGATCTGCGTCTGCTGGTTGCGCTCAATACCTCGCAATACCAGGGAGCTGAGCACAACGACGGTCAGGATAAGCAATGCGGCCAGAAAAACGCTGAACTTCAGCTTGATGCTTACTCTCATACCAAGCCGCCCGGTTCAGGGGCTGATGCCTTATAGCCAATGCCGTATACCGTCTGCAATTTTTGCTGGTCGGTATCGCCGATTTTTTTGCGCAGCCGCTGAATATGAATATCCACCGTGCGTGTACCCCCGGCATATTCCATGCCCCACACCCGGTCCAGCAGATCATCCCGCGTGTATACACGCTCAGGGTTGGACATCAGAATGGTAAGCAAATCGAACTCTTTTGGCGTCAAATCCAGCTTCTCCTCATTCACCGTCACGGTGCGGTGAGCGATATGGATACGTAGCGTTCCATTGACGATAGCCTGATTCTTGGAATCATCAGATGGTGGACTGCTTTTCTCCACGCGGCGCATCAGTGCCTTTACCCGTGCAAGCAGCTCGCGGATCTCAAACGGTTTGGTCATGTAATCATCCGCGCCCATTTCCAGGCCAACGATCTTATCCACGATATCATTTTTGACGGTGAGCAAAATAATGCCGATATCCTCCCGATCCTCCAGCCTCCTGCATACGCCGTATCCATCCAGTTTGGGCATCATCACGTCCAGAATCATGACCTGCGGATGGAATGAAGCTACCTTGACCAGCGCTTCTTCGCCGTCATTTGCTGTCTCTACTTCATATCCTTCGCGCCGCAGCGCGTAAGCAATGGCACTAACAATGCTTGACTCGTCATCCACGACCAGCACTTTTTTATTCATCGGAATCATCCTCTATATGTGTCATGAGTTATCTTATTCTTTGGATCTATGTTAACAAGGTATGGCCTGATTAGCTATGGAGGACTTTACGATTTGCGAGAAACGCCAGATATGACTGTATCCTCCCAGCTTGGACTTCGCTCCACTTTTTTTATACCCCAAACACAACAAAAAGAGCCAACCCGTGATTGGATCAGCCCTGTAAAGTGTAAATTCAGTTTCATATTACTGTTTAGGCAGCATTTTTTTTATTTCCTCTGCAGAGAGTCCGGAGGCTTTCACCACAGCTGACATATCTACGCCAAGTGCAAGAAGCTCGCGAGCCATTTCCACTTTACCTTCTACTTTCCCTTTGGCTTTACCCTCAGCACGTGCACCTTCAATCATCGACTTTTCATCGCTTAGTGCTTTCATCCGTGCATCATAAGCCATTCTCGTAGCTGCATCCTGACTCAGAAATTCCAGCGTGTCCATCGCCTTTTTTAGCATCGGTTCATTCATCGCCAGCACCTCCCAGTTTGATGGATCAATCCCTTTTAAAAATAAAAGCCAGTTCACCAATCCGCCCTTATCCATGGGGACTGGGTGTTGATCCAGTTTGGTCAATTCCATTACATGAATTTCTATATCATCTGTCAAACCAATACCTGTATGATCTTCGCGTAAATGAAAAACATTGTGATATCGTTCATTGTCCAAACATGAGTAATTTAAAATATTGATTGTCACGCATTTTTTCAAAAGATTATAGTTTTCGCCCTTCTTGATCTGGTGAGAATACATTTCGCTCCAGTAGAATAGCGTCCTTTTTTCCATATTATACGGATTAAACAGCTGCATCTCAATATTGATTAACTTGCCTTCCACCGTACGCGCTTTGATATCCAAAATGGATTGTTTATCTTCCGGACTATCTTTGTCCGTAAACGTGTTAATAAGTGTAATCTCCGTAAGAGGCGACTCACCGGTTTCATTAAATGTGCTGTTAAGGAAAGCTAACAAAACATCTTTACTTTGCTCACTTCCAAAAATACGTTTGAATACAAAATCCACTCGCGGATCGAGCAAATCCGTCATCCAGCATCAGCTCCATTCTTCACTAGGATTATATCATAATTCCCATACTTCCTTCAGCTTAACGTTGGACCTGCATTCAAGTATTATCACTCTTCAAAAGACAAATTCATTGGCTCGTCCGACATCTCATACTCCGTGTCCATATGAGTCAATGGTGTATTCGGATCAACCTCTTCAAAGCGGAAACTATCCACCCACACTTTTCCTTTGCCGTTCAAAATAACCCCGAATGAGATGACCGCACTACCCTGCGGAACATCCAGTACAATATTGTACTGATTCCATGGCTGCGTTCCCGTAATCGGCCGATCATGCATGTTATCGAATTGGAGCACATCCTGAGCGTTGTTATCCACACGCATCCACAATCCGCAGAATCCTTCAACGCGGTCAGTCTTCACAAAACCGGATAACCTCATCCGTTTGCCCACATACCTGTCCGCTTTGAATTGCTGCATCATAGTAGCAAACTCATTACTCTCCATTGGCGTAACAGCTTTTAGATAGCCCGACGACTTGCCTTGATGCACTTCGGCAGGATCAATACCCATCTCATAATTTTGCGGATGACTTCCGGTCAACATCCACCCTTTGATCATTGACAGCTCATTCATCTGTATTTCTCCTCCTCTGGTTCTTCCTTCAAATAATCTTAGATCAAACAATTTGCGAAAACGACCAGGCGGCATACCGTATATTTTCCTGAATGCCCGAGTAAAAGCTTCCTGACTATCAAATCCACATTCCAGAGAAATGTCCAGAATACCCACATTGGTGGAACGCAGCACAACAGACGCATAGCTCATTCGACGATGCCTGATATATTCCACAACGGTCATACCAACCTCCCTGCGAAACACCCGATGATAATGATAGGGTGACAGGAGAGCTTCTGACGCCACTTCTTCAAGCCCGATCTCCTCGTACAGATTTGTTTCAATAAAGTAGAGACTTTGCTGAATCAATTCACTGTATGAATTCAAATAAAGTCCAGCCCCTTTCCATATCCTTACTATACGTGAGGCTGCCCATCTCGTTTTGATCATTTTTGCTAACCTGTTCTGGTGACAACCTCCGATGCAGACCTACCTATTACCTTAACACCACTGGGATAACGGAGTGATAATACATAAACGACAAAAAGAGCCAATCATCAGGAGGAATGCTTCATCCCATGATTGGCTCTTCTTTATTAAGACTAACGGCTCCAAGTGCGGTGCCTTTTTTATTTCTGTACCCTGCTCAAATCGAAATTATTTTCCAAACCATCATCATACTGCCGGCACCGGCTGGGCTCCAACTTCCTCCTCATGATCCAACAGATCATGTTTCTCCCAAGCCCGGCTCTTCCAGCGGAAATACATAATGACAGCGCGTGTCCACTCGTCTGCGGCAATCGCAAGCCATACACCGGCGAGCCCCATGTGAAGCTTGAACACCAGCAGGTAGCCCAGCGGCAGACTCATGCAGACCATGGAGATCAGTCCCATATATACCGGGAACTTCGCATCACCTGCGGCACGAAGGGAACCAATAATCACAATGTTGCAGGTTCGCCCGGTCTCCAGCAGAAGACTGAGCAGGATGACCTGTGCACCCAGTTTTATAATTTCCGGATTATCCGTGAACACACTCATCAGCGGAACACGGAAAAGAATAATAATTACATCGATCACAACTGTGGCCAGCAGAGCCCATTTTACACTGTCGAATACACGTTTGTATGCATCGTTCTTGCGCCGTGCACCGACCAGTCGGCCAACAATAATGGATGTCCCCATTCCGATAGCCATGCTGAATAGATAGATGTAGCTTGAAATGTTACCCGCATATTGCCGGGTCGCCATCGCTTCAGCACCCAGATAGGTCACATACAGTGTGAAGACGAGCTGGCAGGACTGATATACAACGGATTCCAGCGCAGAGGGGATACCAATTCGCAGGATTTTGCTGATAAATTTCTTCGAAAGGTTGATGTAATATCTAAACTCTACCCTTACATCCATAACCCGATAGAGCAACCAGAAGAAAATAATCAAACAGATCAGACGGCTTCCGACCGTTGAAATCGCTGCCCCTTCTACACCAAGCTTCGGCATGCCGAAATGGCCAAAAATAAGAGCGTAGTTACCAACGACGTGAATCACGTTCATCAGAACAGAAACATACATCGTCTCTTTGGTGTAACCATGCGTACGAATCGTCGCGGCCAGCGCGTTAATCAGCGCCTGAAGGAAGATCCCGCCTCCGACAATACTTATATAAGAACGGGCAAAATCGTATATTTCACCTTGGATATGAAGCAGTGTAAGCAGATGTCCTCCGAACAAAAGGAAGCTTCCGCTCAGGATTAGTCCGACAATCAGATTAAGCGTAATCGCATTACCTGTGACCTGTGCCGCCTCACTCAACTTCTTCGAACCAATATATTGTGCCACAACAATAGCAGCACCATGTCCAATGACTTCCAATACAAGAATCGCAATGGAAATAATCTGGTTGGCTGCTCCGACTCCGGATACTGCATTATCGGACACCGAACTGAGCATGAACGTATCCACGCTCCCCATCAACATAAACAAGAAGAGTTCCAGGAAAATAGGCCATGTTAGCCGAATCAGATTCAGATCTTTGGCATCCGAACGCAAGGACTCTTTGGTTGAGGATATTGCTGTCATTTTCTCACCTTTCCCGTGTGGGCTTTAATTCTTAGGGTATGTTAGCACAGGTAGTTTGAAAATGCAGTAGTTTTGCGAAAAAACTTGAAAGTTTTTTGAAATTCCAATAATAGGTATTTTCAGTTCTTTCATTTAATTTGCATTATAGAGAAGAAATACATTCATATAGTCGTTCTAAATACATGTTCTCAGGAGATATACGAAGTCCGAGACGATGAACAAAAACCCTCACACATCCCTTTTGGATCGGGATATGTAAGGGTCCAAGGTTAAGCTAGCCATTTAATCATATGGAATACATGGGTCTATCCTTTTACCGATCCGGCAGCGATGCCCTCCACAATTCGATTGCTCAAGACGAGGAAAGCGATCAGGATCGGCAGGATGCTGATCATCAGTGTCGCGCCAATCGCTCCCCAATCCGTTGTGTACTGTCCAATAAAATTCTGTACCCCAACAGTCAGCGTCTTGTACGCATCTGTGCTGATGAACGTATTCACGAAGATGAATTCATTCCAGTCATAAATCATGTTGATAATCGCTGTCGTGGCGATCACCGAGGATGTCATCGGCAGGACGATACGGAAGAAAATCCGATGGACAGAGCAGCCGTCCATCACCGCTGCTTCCTCCACTTCCCGCGGAAGGGCATAATAGAAACCAAGCAGGATCATAATGGTGATCGGCATATTAAACGCAATGTATGAAAGAATGACCGACAATGGATGATCTGTAAGATGGAGCTTCAGAAACAGGCTGAACAACGGAATCAGCGTAGAATGCACAGGGATCATCATACCCACCATGAACAGTCCGAGCACCAGAGAACGTCCTTTCCAGCGCATGCGGGTTATCGCGAAGGTGACCAGACTCGCGAACAGTACGGTGAACACAACGGACACCACTGTGATCCAGACACTATTGAAGAAATACAAGCTAATGTTGCCTTCCGTCCACACCTTCACATAATTCTCCCAACGCGGAGTCGCAGGAAGGGCGAACGGTGCCATATCGAATACTTCCTGATTGTTTTTTAGCGAGAACAGCAGCAGCCATATCAAGGGCAGAATCTGCAGCAGCGCCACCAGAATCAACAGGCTGTAGAGCAGGACATAACCGAGCTTTCTCAGCACAGTCGGTCCCGCGCCTGTTCCGGGATAGGCTGGCAACCGAACCGTGGTATCGGTCTTCACAGGGATGGACCTCCTTTCATTTCACTTCACTCAAGAATACTGAATGGTGTCCTTGGATGCCGTAGCTTTTCGAAGCAGCCAGGTTACGACCAAACAGATCACGAGCAGGAAGAAACCAACGGCACTCCCGTAACCAAAGTCGAATCCACGGAAAGCCTGATGATACATATAAGAAGCCATCACTTCACTGGAGCCATTCGGTCCACCGTCCGTCATCACATAAATGAGGTCAAAGTACTTCAACGAACCAACGACAGCCAGCACGATCGTCACTTTGATCACTTCCGTGATCAGGGGCAGCTTGATTCGGAATGCAATCTGCCAAGGGCTTGCACCATCAATCCGCGCTGCTTCAACCAACGATTCCGGGATATTCTTGAGTGCAGCATAGTAAATCAGAATATAGAATCCCGCATACTGCCACAAGATCGGTACGAACAGCGCATACAATACCAGGGATGGCTCCGCCAGCCAGGCTGGCGGATTGGCAATACCGACAGATTCCAGAAAGGTATTAAGCACACCATTGCTGGGATGGTAAATCTTCAACCATAACTGGGCAATCGCTACGGAGGACAGCAGCATCGGAATCAGATATATTTTTCTGAACAGGTTGGCACCCTTAATTTTGCCTGACAGCACCAGGGCAATCATAAGATAACCGATCAGACTCAGTGCAGAGAACAAGGCCAGTAGAAAGGTATGATATGCACTCTGCCAGAACGTTGCGTCATGAAGCAATCTTGCATAATTTTCAAAACCGATAAAGGTCATTGCGCCGATCCCGTCCCACTGCATCAATCCGTAATATCCGGTCAGCACGATCGGGATATAGATCAGTACCAATAACAGCAGCAGTGCGGGAAGCACGTACAACGCAGCGACTAAACGGTTGGACATGACTTTATCCATCACAATATCCTCCCTATGAGCGTTGTACGTTAGTTGCCTTTATCAATCGCTTCCTGATGATTCTTCACAAATTCCTCAGGAGTGACCGCTTTTCCGAACAGTGCCTGGATCATATCCAGATGGACTTGAGCTGCGGTCGGTTTCATCTGCACGTCGGCGAATAATGTCAGGCTGCTGGCCTGATTCAATTCATTCAGCAGGTCAGTATAAAGCTGCGGCAGTTGTACCTCGGCTGTGTCCACTTTCGTTGCCGGAATAACACCCGCTTCGGTTACAGAGCTTTCGCCCCATTTTTCCACAAAATATTGAACGAATTTCTGAGCTTCATCCTTCACCTTGGAGTTCTGTGCGACGAACAAGCCTACACCCGGGCCGCCGACCCAACTGTTAATGTCGCTTTTGCCACCATCCATTGTCGGGAATTTGAAAAATCCGATTTTATCCTTGAACTCCTGCGGTACATCCGGATTGGTGGTATAGTTCGGCAGTTCCCAGGTGCCCATGAGGTACATGGCAGCTTTCTCATTCATGAATTCCGATTTACCTTCATCATTGGACAAGCCGTTATAACCTTTGTTAAAGGCGTTCATATCCACCAGCTTCTGTACTTCGGCTGCCGCCTGGATCAGGGCTGGATCGTCAAACTTGCCTGTGCCATTGATGGCCTTCTCCAATGCATCTCCGCCCAATCGATTGGCCAGATACATATACCAGAGAGACCCGGTCCAGCGATCCTTGTTGCCGAGAGCGATGGGAACCACACCATTGTCTGTCAGCGTTTTCACAACATTCAGAAATTCATCATATGTGGCCGGGGGCTGCAGATTATATTTGGCGAAAATGTCTTTGTTGTAATAGATCGGAGATATGTTCAGTTCAATCGGGAGCGCATAGGTTTTGCCTTCCACAGCATACGCTTCGGTTGTTCCGGCAATGAACTTTCCTTCTAGTGAACCACTCAGGAGGTCATCCAGTGGAGCAAACAAATTGCCCTTCACATAAGGCTCAAGAAAACCCGCTGCCCACGTTACGCCTACATCCGGGAGTTCATTGGAAGCGGACAGAATTTTCAATTTGTTCTTATATTGCTCATTCTCCAGCACTTCCTGTTTGATGGTCACGTTGGGATGATCGGTCTGATACTGTTTGATGATCTCATTCACCAGCTTATTCTGCTGTGCAGAGCTGCCTGCTGGCCAGAGATGCATAAACTTGAGGGTCACTTTTCCGTCAGAGCCACTACCGCTCGCTTCACCCTCTCCGTCAGAACCTGAATTGCTGCATCCGGATAAAAACACGGCGAGGATAAGTGTCAATGTCAGTAGCATTGCTATTGGCTTTTTTCTCATATTCCTAACCCCCTGTAATGGTTATTCGGTTGATGTAACCGCTTTAATAAAATTGTAGCATGGGTACATCTCCCCCATAAGACCAGGATGATTTGGAAAAACTCCACTATTTTATGGTTATTTAGTCTCTTTACGAATCCCAATGGAATGACGATATTTGCTTGGGCTAAGCCCTTCGAGACTTTTGAATACCTTAATAAAATATTTATCTGTCTGGTAGCCTACCTGTTCGGCGATCTCCGAGATGGGCAGGGCCGTCTGAACGAGCATCTCCTTCGCCCGTTGAATACGTGTACGGGTCAGATATTCGCTAAAATTAATTCCTATCTGCTCCTTGAACAAAACGCTAAAATAACTGGAGTTCAAGTGCAGCATATCAGCGATTTCCCGCAGGGTAACATGTTCCCTCAGATGGGAATCCACGTAAGAAACAGCTTCACTGATCTGGGGATTAAGTCTCTCGTCTCCCCGCTCTTTGGCATCCAGCAGCTTGGGGTCAACCAGCTTCTGCATCATTTGAATACGCCGCTGTTGGTCTCCAAGCTGCAAAGCCTTCTCTACCGTCTGAATCAGCTGTTCCTTCTCAATCGGTTTAAGCAAATAATCTACCACGCCAAGTTTGATGGCCTGCTGGGCATATTGGAAGTCGGCATGCCCTGACATAATCAACACAACTGGTTTGCTCGGAAACTGCTGCACGGCTTCAACGAGGGACAGGCCAGAGAATTCCGGCATGCGAACGTCAGTAATCAAAAGGTCCGCCGTCTGTTCACGGAGCCATGCTGCAGCTTCGACTCCACTTGCCGCAGTTCGAATTTCGTTACGACCAGCCGACCAGCCTTCCAGCGTCTTGCGAATCCCCTCTCGTGTACGCGGTTCATCATCAACGATTAGAATCGTTCTGCCATGAATCATATGCACCCTCCGTATCCTTCGGAATCTCAAAGCGAATGATAGTCCCTTCACCGACCTTACTCGTAATGGAAAGTCTGCACAATTCGCCAAGCTGACTGCCAAAATAAAGCTTCAACCTGCGATGCACGTTAATCAGCCCCACGCCTGTTCCCTTGTCGGAAACAGCAGGTCCACCATTCAATGCACGAACAACGGATTGAAGCCGGGAATCATCCATGCCAGGTCCATCATCCCGAACTTCGATGTGAACCAGCCCATCCTGCGTGGAAGCATCTACATGGATGCTTACCTTTCCCGGTTCAATTTTGCTCTCTATCCCGTGAAGAATAGCATTCTCCACCAAGGGCTGTATGAGCAATTTGGGAATCCTCACAGTGCGCATCGCATCACTCAGTCTGATCTCCCATTGCAGCCGTTCTCCCAGCCTCATCTCCATAATTCGAAGATAACGCTCCGCGTGCTCCAGTTCATCGGCCATAGTAACCCATTCATCCTGATTGGGACTGGAGATGATGTAGCGAAATAGGCGGGACATCGCCACAACCATACGCGCCATTTCCTCGTCTCCTTTGTCATCAAGTGACCAATAGAACGCCTCCAGCGTGTTAAACAGAAAATGAGGATTGATCTGCGACTGCAGAGCTTTCAGTTCTGTTCTTGACTGCATGATTTCCTTCTCATATATCTCCTGGGTCAACTCATTCAACCGATAAACCATCTGATTGTATACTTCATTGAGCCTGTGTATCTCCATCGTTGAGCTGAACATAATATTGGGTTTCATGGCTCCCGGACGTGCACTGCGCATGGCCCTCATCAGTCGGGTGATGGGACGTGTAATCATGGTGGACAAGAGAAAGGACATAATGAGGAACAGCACGACGCCAAACAAACCGGAAATAAGCAGTGCCGTCCGAAGAATGGACACACCCTCCGTTGTCTCGCTCACAGGTGTAAGAACCGCGAGCGTCCATCCCGTCATTTCGGAATGCTGTCTAACGACGATATAAGGTTCCTCCCGGGTCTCGACTACAGAGCTGTCACTGCTTAGGAGTGCCTTCACATCCAGACTAGCCTCCAGATTGGAAGTAACCACGCTTCCTGCCGCATCTAACAGAAGAATAGAATCCTCCACATCGTCCTCAGCATCCAAGTCATTCAGTTGAAAAAAGCTGCGCTGCATCCGCACCACGACATAACCTCCAGGTTCAAAAGCCCGGTCCATCAGGCTGACTCGCCGAATAGCCATAATGACCCCCAGATCTTCCGGGTCAGGACCGACCCAGACCAGCCTTCCCTTCTCCGCGTCTGCTTCCGCTATCCAGTTACGTCCGAGTCTTCCATCCAAAGATCGGTCATCCATGGGAAATATTCTGCTATAAGTTGTCGTATAAATTTCCAGACTCTGCACACCGCTCATAAAGGAAGGATAGCTGCTCACAACCTGCAAGAGCGCTTGGCGCTGATTAAACGTAGCCTGTTCCCCACCTTTCTCATTGCTCAGCAAACGCTGCACATAAGAATCATCTGCCACTTGAGCTGTCAAGGAGTTAACTTGTGCGATTAAGGCGTCCAGTCTGCCGTTAGCCTGAACAGCAGTTTGATGAATATGCTTCTCCGCATTGGTCTTCAGCAAACCGGATACCCGGTCATAGGCAGCGATTCCCGCAATAAATAACACCACCAACATCACCAGTACAAAACCAACAAAAATCTGATTGCGCAACGAGTTCCATCTGCCCCAATTCACTCGCAAACCCCATTCTCCTCCCCGCATGTAAAAGAAATCGCCACCCGTTTCTCATCTTGGGTGACGATTGAGTACAAGTATGCCGGAATCCATCATCGCCAATTATTGAAGCGTTTACATTTTGGCTCATTGATCTCCTTTACCGATCTTTGTTTAGCGATTAAACTAACGACTAAAAAATAGCACAGAATCCTATCTTTATCAATCTTTTAAATACAGGGCAGCTCCACAAACCAGAAGCTCATGAAAACAAAAAAAGGACGGACTCCATGAGTCCGCCCTTTTCTTCATTATTTCACTGAACCTTGCGTTACACCATTGATAATCCATTTTTGTGCAAACAGGTAAATGATGATCATCGGCAGCAACGCCAGCAGGTACGATGCAAACGCCAGGTTGAAGTCAGTATTGAATTGACCCTGGAACACATATTGTACCAGTGGAAGCGTGTATTGTGCCGGATCACTAATAATAATGAGTGGCAGCAGAAAGTCATTATAGGTAGACAGACAAGTTAGAATACCAACCGTGGCACTGATCGGCGCCATCAATGGGAAAATGATTTTCCAGAATGTGCCCCAGGTTGTTGCTCCATCTACGAAGGCTGCTTCCTCCAGCGCTACCGGAATGGACCGAATGTAACCTACATACACAAATACGTTAAAGGCGAGCCCATACACCGTATGCAGCAGGATAAGACCCAGAAGATTGGTCATTTCCAGTGATGCAGTCAGCTTAACAATCGGCAGCATGATGATTGGAAACGGAATGAACATCGCACTGACGAAGTAATAGTACAGCCCTTTGAAAAACTTCCGTTTCTCCATATTCCGGGCAATCGCGTAAGCAACCATAGAGTTACTGAGCAAGGTCAGAATGACTGTTGACGCAGTAACAATGGCACTGTTACGGAACGATTGGAAGAAGTTTGTCATGTCTATTGCACTTGCAAAGTTCTCCCAGTGGAGCGTTGTCGGAATAGCAAATACCGATTGAGCCATTTGCTCCGGATTCTTCAATGCGATTGTAACTGTCATATATAAAGGGAACAGAATGAACAAGGTACCCAGAACAATTAACAACATAACGGGCCAGTTGGTACGTAAACGGCTTCTCATTACAGATCCGTCTCCCTTCTTTGCAGGAACCGGATTTGCAGAATCGAAATCACCGCAATAACGATGAAATAGATAACCGAGTTCGCAGATTGATATGCATATTCGCCGCCTTCAAATCCACCCGTGTAGATCAGATGGGAGATGGACTGTGTTGCCCGTCCCGGTCCACCATTCGTCAAGGCCACGATCTGGTCAAAGACCATCAGTGAGTTTTTCATCGCCAGCACCATATTAATCGTGAAGAACGGGGCAATAAGCGGAAACGTAATGCTCCAGAATTCACGCCATTTGCCGGCGCCGTCCAGATTTGATGCTTCATACAATGTCGTAGGGATGGTTTGCAAGCCCGCCAAATACAGAATCGTATTCAACGCGACGGATTGCCATACCGCTACAATCACGATCCCAATCCATGCCAGGCTTTCGCTGCCCAGAATGTTGGTGGATAAGGCGTTGATGCCCAGGTTTTGTCCCCAGATCGGGAATACGTTGGAGAACAGGTAGTTAAATATGTAACCTACGATCAATACACTCAGGATATTCGGCAAGAAGTAGATGCCACGAAAAAAGTTACGGAACTTGATCTTGGCATTCAGCCCAAGTGCAATGAGCAGGCTTAGAATATTCGTAAGGATCGTTACAACGATCGCAAACTTGAAGGTAAACCAGTAGGCGTTGCCTACATTGTCATCTTGAAACAGATTGAAATAATTTTTGAATCCAACAAAATCATAACCTTTACCGAATCCGTTGTAGTTCGTAAATGAATAATAGATCCCCTGGAGGGCCGGCAGCGTCATAAATACAAAGAACAGTATTACCGCCGGAACCGTCATCCAGTAATAAGGCGCGATGCGCTTGTTCATACTCCATCCTCCTTCGGACAAGGCGTTATCGCCGATTCGCTACCTTGTCCCATTCTTTGTCGAGTGTATCCAGATAGTTGTCAATGTTCTTGTTCTGCAAAAAGGACTGTACGATGGAATTCAGCTGCACTGCAGCCGGAATATAGTGATCGGCGAAGTCGATAACCTTGCCCTGCTCAATGTAAGGTGTCAGTTCCTGTACAGCAGGATCATCTTGTTTTACACCTTCCACCGCAGAGAACAGCGTCTGTTCCTCAATGTATTTGCCTATATTTTCAGGCTCCAGCAGAAACGCGATGAACTGCTCGGCCTGCTCCTTGTTCGGTGTATCCGCTGCAATGGTAAACAGGGAGTCGATTCCGTTCACCAGCTTAATCTGGCTCGGATCATTCCCTGTCGGGAATGGGAAGAAACCAATGTCCACATTCGGATTGGCTTTGCGGATTTCGGAGATCGCCCAGGTACCCTGGATGTACATATAAGCTTGGCCATTGGCAAAAGCACGGTTACCATCCGAATACGCTTTACCGAAGTTGTCACCGTGACCATAATTCATCAGCTCCAACTGCTTCTCCGCAACCTCACGGTATTTCTCCTTGAAGGTCACTTTGTTCTCGCGACGCTCCAAGTAGAAATCAATACCAACCAAGTTAGGTCCGAGTGCATTGAACGGCAGATTCGTCTGCCAGTCATCCTTGTATGTGAAGTAAAACGGAATTTTACCCGCATCCTTGATTTTTTTGGCTGTAGCAATCAGCTCGTCCCAGGTCTTAGGTACGTCCAGACCCATTTCTTTAAATAACGTTTTGTTGTACATGATGCCGTTTGCATTTGTTGCGTAAGGAACACCTGTCACTTCATCCATGCCCGTGACATCCTTCAGCATCTTTATGTAGTTGGGATCGATCGTTTTTAACAGTGGACTGTCTGTCAGATCGGCGAAAATATCACTCTGTGCAAGAATGGAATAGGTATCGGTTGCCCCCATTGCCATAATGTCTGGCACATCGTTCTTCACCACACGTGTCTTCAGCACCGTCTCCGCGTCAGGTGGATTCACCTGAGTGACCTGAATATCGGAGTGTTCGGCGTTGAACGTTTTGATTAATTCGTCAAAGGTTCCTTTGGCTTCGGGTTTGTTCTGAAAAAATTCAACCTGCACTTTGCCGTTGGCATTATTCCCACTGGTGCAGGAAGACAGAAGTACAGCCGTTATTCCACAAAGCAGCATTAACCCGAGTGCCTTGGTAAGCGATGTTCTCATGTTGTACCTCCCTCAGCTTATATACGTAAAGATTTACCCATTAAATTAGTGAAGTAACCACGTGGTTAATCCTTCCACCGTTCTATACTTAGAGCGTTGACTATAATGTGTCCTATTATTCCTAAAACGGTTTCGGTAAAATTGAATCAGGCCCACTGAGAGCGAGTCCGCTCATCGTTATAACAAAAAAGGACATCGGAATATATCCAATGTCCCTCATGTATTCAGTTACGCTGCTTACATCAAAGCTGTTGTTAGCTCTCTATCAACGCTCTATTTTCGGCAAAGCATTACGTAAACGCTTGGCTCGGTAACTCTGAAATGCACGGATTAACATGCCGATAACGAGCATAACCACACCAACATTTATTGCTACATCCGCCAAATTGAGAATACCACGTCCCGACGGAAATACGAGAAAATCCGTTACGCGTGCGTAGATAAACCGATCGATTGCATTACCCAAAGCACCACCAACCATGAAACCGGCACCTGCCTGCATCCAGAAACCGCGAATCTCACCTTTTCTCCGATAATACATTATGCCCGCCACGAACAGAATGGCAACCACACCGAACAGACGCGCATTCCCTTGAAACAGGCTGCCTGCCATTCCACTGTTCTCATAATGCTGCAATTGCATTCCCGAGTCGCCAAGCCTCATCGTGTCGCCAACTTCCATATACATCCTCACCGCCATCTTGGTCCCCTGATCAACCAAGGTAACCAGCAGTGCTACAAAATAAAATAACATGTGCCACTCCTCCTGCCGGACGCTCAAAAGTTAAACTAAAGGGTCTCCGCTGTAACATTTCCTTCACTTTAACACACCCGAAGCGTTGTCACCAACTGGGTAGAGCACGCGCTTGGCATACACTCATAGGAATGGAATGGGCAAAAAAATCCGTGCCTGGATTAGGCACGGATGATAAATACTTTTATTGGAGTTGAAATCCACCATTTTATTGAATAGCGGAGAGCACATCCAGCAGCATGGATTTGAATTTCGGACGGTCAATGGCTTCGCAGACACGTACATTTGGCTCTTTGCCGAAACGTCCATTGATATCCACGACGCTATATCCGCGTGTTAACTCTCCCGCTGCCTCCACATCCACATAATACTGACCGGATTTGGTCATGAGCGACTCATCTGCGGCAACAGCCATCAGCAACGTATCCGGGTGAGTGGTGCCATTCAGTTTATGTACCGATTTGTTGAACTGCATAACCACTTTGTTGATGGCTGTGAAGAAATCAGCACCAGATGTACCCAGTGCTGCAATTTCAGCGTGATCATCATCATCCATAACAGAATACTGCGTACACATCTCCCAGCCAACCATGGTGGTCGGAATGCCTGCGTGCAATACAATTTTGGCTGCTTCCGGGTCTACATAGAAGTTATACTCTGCGGCTGGCGTAATATTACCCAGTGCATTGTTCGTACCACCC
Source organism: Paenibacillus sp. LK1 (assembly GCF_002750415.1). NCBI lineage: Bacteria > Bacillati > Bacillota > Bacilli > Caryophanales > Paenibacillaceae > Paenibacillus > Paenibacillus sp. LK1. The sequence continues at coordinate 334,661 of NZ_PEII01000008.1, read as the reverse complement.
ATGATGTAGAGATGAGCAATCTCCGGAATAATGGTTGGGTCCTTCTGGATTGCCATCGCAATGTTGGTCAGGGGTGCAATGGCCAGAAGCGAGATTTCGCCCGGATGTGCGTGTACCTTTTCAATGATAAAATCAACTGCATGCCCTGCCTCTGGACGCTGGTCTGCCTTCGGGAAATGGGCTCCGCCCATGCCGTCATCGCCATGTACGTCTTCCACCGTGCGGTGTTGGGCCTTGCCATAGGCCATCAATGGGCGCTCGCATCCTTTGTACACAGGCACCTTGCCGCCATGTCCAGCAACCTGAACCGTGTACAGGGCATTTTCAACCTCCTGGTCAAACTGTACGTTCCCACCTGTAATCGTAATGCCCTCCACCTGGAAATGGTGCAGTGCCGTCAGGATCGCAATCGTATCGTCTCCTGCTGTATCTGTATCAATGATGACTTTTCTCATGATGCCGCGCTCCTTCTTCGTTGAATTGATAATCATTCCAAATAAACACTAGGGTTTATTTTACATCAAAAACGTACCAATGACGATGGAAACGCCGATGATAATGGAACGCAGCAGCTGTGCTACTGCCATGTTGCCTCGTGCGATTTCGTCACATACCCGCATCTTGGGAATCAGGAAGTCAAATATAATATAGACCAGACACAAAATAATGATTCCAAGCGCCGACCAGAGCAGCATATCCAGCCATGAATGCGTGGAGAAGGACACCATGCCCACAATGATACACAAGCCCAGCAATTTGCTGCCCATATACATGCCTGCCGCCTCGTTGCCTTTCGCGATTTCCTCGCTATCGTTATACCGGGTCAATTGGCTAAAAGCGAAATACCCACATACCAATACAACCAGCAAAATGCCTATACCTACCGCTACATTCAGCAGGTTTAATCCCAAATTGTCCATTCCTTCTCCTCCTCGTCATCCATCCGCTCATTGACCACAGCCGCACAATAATAGGCCATATCTCCGGTTACCTTCTCCCCGATCCGAGGTAGCACACCAGCAAAATGTCCACCAATGACAAACACCCCTGTAAGCAAATAACCGCTGTATTCGCCATCCTCTGTCTGAATTACGGCCTGCTCCATCGGTACCAGCTGCTGATATATTTTAGGCTGATTATTATAATAGGCTGCGATCTCCTCATCTTCTTGCAGTTCGTCTGTTGTGTTCGAGTTCATAGGAGCGTGCAGCTTATGAGAAGCAGCCGTTTGGCCCCCATGATGATCCGATCCCTCACCCAGCAGCGATGTGCCTCGACCTTCGCGGCCCCAATAGCTTTTGGCTACGTAAGGCATTGCGCTCCATTCGAAAGGTCCAGCTTCGAAATAAGTAGGTAGCAGATACCGTGAAATGGAAGCTAACTCTGCATCGTTAAACAGCCGAAATCCGCAATACTCCGGGGTTTGTTCATTACGTTCATAGAGTGACCAGATTGCAGCCATGAAGCCCTTGCTCTGCATCAGCACATGCTGTACAGGATTCATCAGACCCAGGCGTCCATCCTGAACCAATTCAAGCAGTGCTGCGCCGATGTCCACGCCGGTCGTTTCATCTCGATCATCGATTAGATATTCCAGGGGATAGAGCCGGTACAGAAGGTTGATCTCGCGTCCATGATGGTAGAGCGCCTCCCCAGGAATAATCTCCAACTCCTCCAGTGGCGCGTAGAACGTTTCATACCCCGCCTCCTGGCACAGCTTCATCAGATACTCCGTATTGGTCCTATCCTCCACATGCTCCCCAAATGAAGTAAAGGTCACCGGGCCCAGCAAACCCTGCTTGGCGTAAGCATCCAGCCAGCGGCGAAAGCATTCCCGGATACATTCATCCATTCCTTTGGATGGAGCATGGAGCGATATTTTTTCAGCCATCCCCACCAAAATACCTTCCAATGCAGCTGCTTCAGGTATGCCGGTTGGGGTATCCGTATTATTCTCAATACATTTAGGCCCAGCTTCCCCAATAATCCAGTCCTGCCGAGTGATGCCGCCTGTCACCATCTCCATACGCGCCGCCTGAATCAGGCCGGGATGAATGCCCAACTGCTGCTCCAGAAAAGAGTCGGGCATGTATTGTTGAATAAAACGCATCACCTTGCAGTAGATTCCGTCTACAGCCTCAACTGCCGTACGCAATTCCTGCATCTCCGCTGGGGAAAAGACTGTCAACGCAGGCACACAATATTGCTTGCCATACATGCGATGGTAAGGAACCTGCTGCCCTGCTTTGCCCCTGAAAACTTCTTCATGACTGAATGGCAGTTGGTATATATGCCTCATCAGGTTCTAACCTCCCGAACTGCGGAAGAAGCTGCCAAAGCCGCTCGATTTTGAACTGGATTTACTGTAGGAGCTGCTATCCTTGTTGCTCCGATAGGACGATCCGCCACCGTAGTAATAGTGCCCACTACTGGAGTCATATTCACATCCAGTATCGTATTCCGGGTCACATTCGTCGCTATTGCTGCTACAACCAGATAATACAGCTGGAACCGCAAGCATTAGCGAGAAGGCAACAAGCTTGGCACGTGATCCAGGTTTGGGTTTGGAATCTTCGGCCATTACAGATCCACCTCCTTCATCAAAAACAACACTTTCTTGCGATCCACATCCAGCACGGAATACACAAATTCATATGTCGTACCGCCCCGGACCATGTAATGGTCCAGCAGTTGCTCGGCAAGCTCCATCGTGTACGAGGAGGATTCTGCCAAGTCCAATTCCTGAAATGCACTCCCATTCCACAGCATATATTCCGCACTGTACATGGAGGACATTTTACACATTGCCAGTGCAGCGTCCGCAATCGCTGTACCGTATTCGGCAGGTTTTTGGTTGTCATATTCGGTCACGTAGACCGCATGCTCCCGACGATCCTCACATTCATTGGATAGATGCGCCCAAAGCTTATTTTTCATCAGGGTCGCATCGACCAGCTTGCGCATGAACAGCTCATCGCGAGTAACCGATACCTGCTCCAGTACCCCTGTCTCCACCTGCCGGTCATCCGACCAGTTCCGATAAGTCATTGAATAATAAATAACGATAACCTGCCTTTCTGTGAGCTCTAAGAGGAGCCGTTTCCATACACACAAACGTATTAAACGCATGAGAAGGAAAAAAGTTACACTATTCCCGATGACATGTAAAAAAGAACAGGGTTATCAATCTCGTTCACAGAGCACGGAGCTCAAGTGTTAACGAATCTCATAAGCCTTATATGGTGATTACATATGAAATACAGATTTTAGCGAATCTGAGAGATGCTATTTCGGAAAGAACAGCCTAAAACAACGATAAGCATTCACTTCATAAGGAATAACATCTCTGTGGTTCGTTAGATAATTCAAAGTGTGGATTTTGAAGCCAATAGGGTCTCCTCGGTTCGTTAGGATGCCGGATACTTGAATCCGTCAAATCATTGCTAGTCGTCCCTTAAGCGCAAAAAAACTGTCCCAAAGCCAATGCATGACTTATGAGACAGCCTCCTCGTTTGCTCAAGCTGTTGCTAGCTCCTATTGATATTGATATTGATATTTCTATTGCCAATGCCCTTCCAGCTTACACGTATGGCTTATAATTCGGCCCACTGGGCGAGCAGTTCGTTGTACTCCGCCGACAATCGCTCTCGCTCGTCCCACATCTGTTCCAGAGCAGGCGGATCATTCGCCACCGTTTCGAGCTGTTGATCCAGTTCCCGGAGCCGGGTTTCCAGGTGTGCCATGACCTGCTCCAGCTTCTCTGCAGCACGCTCCCTGTCACGACTCTTTCCAGTATTCCCAGACTGGAAGATGGATGAGTTGTTCAGCTTGCCCGATTGCGCCGCAGCCGAAGTCCCGCGGGAAGAAATTCCTGCTTCTACCCCAGCGGCATTCCCCCGGGGTGAAGCCACCGCTCCTGCTACATGCTGATTTGCCGCCGCTGCGCGGGCTTGCAGATCCAGCTTTTTCTCGCGATAGGCTTCATAGTCTCCCAGATAAGTGGTCATCCGCCCATTCTCCAGTTCCCACACGCGGGAAGCGAGTCGATTGACGAAGTAACGGTCATGCGAGATGGCAAGCACCGTTCCTTCGAAATCAACGAGCGACTCTTCGAGCGCTTCCCTTGAAGCGATATCCAGATGGTTGGTCGGTTCATCCAGCAAAAGCACATTCGGCTTCCGCTGAACCAGCAGAGCCAGCCTTAGCCTCGTCCATTCCCCACCAGATAACTGTCCTACCGAGCGAAATACATCTGCTCCATAGAATAGATATCGGGCCAAAATGCCGCGTGCTTCTCCTTCTTCCACGCCCGCTTCCAGACGGAAGTACTCCAGCACATTCAGCTTCGGATTGGAAGGCTCCTCCTGCTGGGCCAGATAGCCAACATCTACACGTGCACCCCACTCCAGGTTGCCTGCACTGGGTTGTTCCTCGCCCAGCAACAGCTTGAACAACGTCGTTTTGCCTGAACCATTGCGTCCAATAAGGGTAATTTTGTCGCCATATTCGAGCAATCCTGATACACCGCGCAGAATTGGGCGTTCTCCATAAGACTTTTCGACATGTTCCATAACGGCCACCCGTTTTCCCGTACGGTCTGTAGGGCGTACATCGAAGTCGGCGTTACGCCGCTCCAGTACTGGGCGCTTCACCTGTTCCATCCGTTCGATTGCTTTACGCATCGAAGCTGCACGCCGGAAGAACTTTTCATTCCCCCCGACTCGGCCCCATTCTTCCAGTTGGCGGATCGTTTCTTTCATTTTTTTGATCACCTTCTGCTGCTCCTTGAACTCTTCGAATTGCTGCAGCAGTCGTTGTTCCTTCACTTTCATATATTCCGTATAGCCACCAGCTGACGTCTGCGCTTCTCCATCCTCCAGTTCTAACGTCCGGGATGCTACACGGTCCAAAAAGTAGCGATCATGTGAGATCAGGATAATCGTACCTGTGTACTCGCGCAAAAACCCTTCCAGCCATTCCACCCGCTCCAGATCAAGGTGGTTGGTCGGCTCATCCAGCAATAACAGATCAGGCCTTACAATTAGCTGTGAAGCCAGCACAACCCGGGTCTGTTCTCCACCAGACAACGAACCAAACCGCCATCCGTAATGCTCCTTCGCAATATCCAGACCGTCCGCCACCTGATCGATCCGGGCATCCATTTCATATCCACCCTCGCGCTCGAACTGGTCCTGCAATGCCGCGTACCGCTTCAACAGTCGCTCCAATTGGTTCGGATCGGATGCACATTCCGGATCGGACATCTGCTGCTCCATATCCTTCATTTGACTCCGGCACGCCATAAGCTCCCTGAATCCAAGACTCAGCACATCCAGCACTGTGTAATCGTCCATTCCTTCCGGCACCTGAGCGACGTAACCTATACGTGTATCCTTCTTGATCATCAATTGTCCTTCATCCGGCTGGCTCAGTCGTGCCAACAGACGCATCAATGTCGTTTTTCCGCTTCCGTTGCGGCCGATCAGGGCGACCTTGTCGCCTTCCATAATTTCAAACGTAATGCCGTCCAGCACCAGATGTGCTCCGTGGTATTGAGTCAGTTGTTGCGCACTAATAATCATCATAATAAGGTTCCTCCTATGGATTGGAAGATCCTGACCGCAACACAAAAAGAGCCGCAGGAGGTTAGCTCCGCGGCCCTTCAGAATTCAAGCAATATCGCTTATCGTCCGAATGGGGTCAAGGCAGGCATCTTCTCGCAAATGTTAACTTCCGTATATTCAAAATTGGACAGACTTCTCCCGTTGGTCAGAAAAGTATGAACAATGCCAGCCATAGCAATCGGCAGCTGGCTAATACGGTTGTTAAGCATCTCGTGATTCACCTGTCTTCACCTCCCTTTTCATAATTAATGACAATATATCACAGACAAATGCATTCCTGCAACCGTCCGATCGTCCAATTCACTCTTACTGTACAGCAGCTAACCCTCTGATTAATTCCGTCTCCGACGCCGAAACACTACATCCGTAATCGCCACCGTAATTAGTGTCAACATTCCCGCTGCACCCAGCGATGCACCAAGCAAGGCATAACCGATACCGTTCCACCCGCCAATCTCAATGCTAATCATGATCACAACGGCTCCGCCGAGCAAGGCCACACATGGCAGTATATATAGAACCCCGGTCATTCGACGTCCCTGCAACCGATAGATGAGCCATTCAATCAACAGCTGCACTGCCCACATGCCAAGCGTCCATAGGATGAGTACTTCCATAAGGTTCTCCTCCTTCTTGCTGAATGGTTAGAGCCTTCGTTACAGACCTCTCATTATTTCAACCAGTTGGCAAAGAACTCCCGGTATCCTTCTTTCATGATTGTGCGCGAAAAAGCACCAAAAGCATACTCACGGTTGTCTTCCGACACACTTCGCGGCGAGGCAGCAGCCATGTTCACCAGTTCAAACCAGTTATCCTCATTGCCTGCAAAGGCATGCGTGGAACGGATGTGTCCATAGCAGGCATGCTCCGGCTTCACAACCATTTTGCCCATCGCCATCGCTTCGGTCAGCGGCATCGCAAACGTATCAAATGCCGAACAGCTCCAATACACCTTGGACGAGTTCATTAGGGTAAATACCTCATCCTGTGTCAGCGCGAATTGCAATTTTACGTTGTCCGGAATGTTGTATTTCTTCATGCTTTCCTCATAGCGGCGACCGCCGAATACCATGTATACTTCCTTGTCCGGGTTCTGCCGGGCGTATTCCAGCACCAGATCCGGGCGACGATTCGCTTCATCCCGACCGATCCAGAGCACCCGATTATGCACGACCTGGCTCGGGTCATAGTGGCGATGCGCCAGCTCTTCGTTGAAGCCGATCGGGATAACGTTCACGTCATGTACACCGAAATTGCGGCCCAATTCAGTTTTTAGAAACTCCGTCTGCACAATCGCTTTATCCACCATCGTATAAAATGGCTTCATCATCTCATACCCCGTCAGCGCCGGGTCGGGAAAGCTGTGCGGGAACAACACACTCTTCGGTAAAAACATCTTCAAAAACGTAAACCCGGATACGGTGTAGATGACATGCTCTATATTTTGGCTATATATCTGGTCCAGTACGATATCATAGTTCACCAGGTCGCCTTTCTCATGCTCATAACCTGGCAACCAGTCATACCCGCTGACATGGCGCTCCGGCGAGATGAACACAATCTCCACGCCCAGCTCCAGCCCGATCTGCTTCAACCGATCCGCAAATACGCGCGGGCCCTGTGCCTCCGTGAATTGAATTTTACGCATTACGAGTCCTACTTTACGCATGTTCTGCACCCCTCATTTCTATTCCCTTCAACACTGCTTCATGCACTGTTTCAGTGTCATTGCCGTCTCGTGCCACTGGTTCCGCAGCTGTTCCTCCGGCCATACACAGTCTGCACTTCTCAGATCCCCATCAATCAGACGCAGCATCCAGAGCGAAAATACAATGGCATATGCACAGTACCACCTTTTAAAAGAAACCCGATCAACCTGAACGCTATGGCGTTCCAGCCCGTCCAGATAAACATCGATAACCCGCTCCCGCAGCTCAGGCGTAACGGTTCTCGGGAAAAGCGGATGCGATAGATCTACCAGATGATATACGTCCCAGAGAGCCGTATTCAGATGCGCATGCTCCCAATCGATAATCACCAGCCTGCCATTCACATCCGCCATGTTGCCGGGATGAAGATCTCCGTGACACAAGACACGAGGTAACTCCTCCTCTGCTGTATGGATTAGCGAGGAGATGTTGTGCCAAGCCGATGGTGACAGCGAGACCTCCAGCTTGGACAACAAATCAGCAGTGGATTCCTTTTGCCAAAGCAGATCATCCAGTATGTCCCGAATTGGCGGTTTCTGACCCACCCGGGGCAACTCACCCCAATCAGCAACAGATAAGGAGTGCCACTCCGCCATATGTACAGCAGCAGCCAGCATCGTCTCTTCCCGCGAATCATGCACCAGTTCGCCCAGATCCTCATAGATGATCCAGCTCTGTTCCGCGTTAATTTCACGGTCTGATGCAGCAATTAGCGCTGGATAAATAGGCGGCAATACAGACAGCACATACTGGGACATCCATTGTTCACGTCCATGTTGTGCAGGATTGGTCAGCGGTTTGAAAATATAACTTTCCCCGGTACGAACAGTGAAACGCTCCACATATTTACCATTCATGCCTTTGTAGAGCCTTTCTCTGCTTGTTACATATTGTTCATTTAACGTCCCTTCGGGAGTCACCCAGCGATGCGCCTGCACGTCTTCATTCACGCCATTCACCTTCCATTTCGTTCCCCAGACCTGGAGCTGGCGCCGCTGATGTTTGCCTTTACAGCCCTACCTCTGTCCAAGCTCCTTTGCCCGTCTATCCGTTATTATTTCTATCCATCATACGTTGCCGTTCATAAGCCTGCAAGCTTTGAGTGAAAGCACTTTTCCTAGCGTTAAATAAGAGATTTTGAAATGGCAGTTGCAATTTAGTTAGTAATCACTTACTATACAATCATGAAGAACAAACCTCATGTAGACAGCAAAAAGAAAGACATCCTACAAGCAGCAATGCGCTTGTTTGCAACCAAAGGCGTTGACGGCATTTCCGTCAAAGAGATCGGTGACGCCGCCGGAGTAACGGATGCGGCGATCTACAAACATTTTAAAAACAAAGATGCCGTTGCCCTTGAGGCCTTCACCCAATATTGCGCGGACTATACTGCATTAATTGACGGGTATGTTCGCCAGGATGGTCCGGTGCTCGAACGCTTCCGGCAACTGATTACCGAAGTTCTCCACCTGCATGATGAAGATCCCTACGGACTGCTGCTGATTTCACAAAATCATGAGATTTTCATTGAAGCTGGAAGCAGTGAGGATTACCGTCAGCCGCTTGATGCGTTGATTGATCTTATCGATCAGGGGATTATGCGAGGTGAACTACCAGATCAGGATTCACGGCTCACAGCCGTTCTGGTCATTGGTGCCATTACGCGTCTGGCCGTATCCAGTATGCAAGGTGAACTGCCGGAGCTGCTTGTTCCATACACCGGAGAAACCGTTCACCGACTTGCGTTGATGTTGGGCCAGGTAACAGCTGAGCTCGGATAACACCCGACGGATTGCATCTCTAATTCGTTCCGATCAGACAGGCAATAATCATTGGTAATTGGTATAAGTTTTTACCTATATACAAGATCGGCTTCATCCAGCTTCAGGATATTCCTGAATGTTCACCAGGTCATTCGTGACCTTTTCTTTTTGCACATGAGGTTAGTGTTCATTAACTAAAATAGTCAGGACGTGTCATCATTATGAAGAAAATATTAATTATTCAAGGAAACCCCGTCTCCCCAAGTTACAATGGCGCAATCGCCGAAGCTTATCGTAAAGGCGCTGTGCAGGCAGGTGCCGAGGTTCGCATGATCACCCTGAACGAACTGGAGTTCAACATGAATTTAGAGGGAGGCTATCGTAATAAACTGCCGCTCGAACCGGACTTACTGGAAGCCCAAGAGGCGATTAAATGGGCAGAGCATCTCGTATGGGTGTTTCCGATTTGGTGGGGAGGACCACCAGCTTTGTTCAAAGGATTCATCGACCGCATCTTCATGCCAGGCTATGCCTTCAAGTATCACAAAGGTAAACCTTTCCCGGATCAACTGCTCAAAGGTCGCACCGCACGCATGATCACCACCATGGATGGTCCGAACTGGTACTACAAATGGTTCCAGGGTGAACCTGCACACAAAATGATGAAGATCTCCACCTTTGCTCTGACAGGCATCAAACCTGTACGCATAACACCTGTAGATCTGGTGGGCAAACAGTCCGAGGAACAGAGAAAGAAATGGCTGGAGAAAATTGAGCAGCTTGGACGGAAATTGGGGTAAAAAAATCAACTCGTTCTTGAAGGGATTTTCATTTAATGTTATCAATAAATTAAACGATATATTCATCTAACAATTTATAGTCGATACTATTTACATTTAATAGAAAGGAATTAAACTTAACCAAAAAAAGATACTGCGTGCATAAGCACCGCAGTATCTTTGTCCATAGATGAACGCTATTCAAGTAGATGGGATAACTCAACTAATACAGACTAGGCTTTCACGGCAATGCCTTCATAGAACCGACGAATGACCTTCTCGGCTGGTTTACCGTAAACTCCGTATCCATCATCGCTCAGGGCATCCTTCTCTTGATGCAGATGCGCGCTCCAGTCCCACAGACCAAATCCGCGCACCCAGTCCCGCTTACTTGCATGACGGAACATGGCTTGATAGAACTGCTCCTGCTCCTCCGCGCTGACCGCACCTTCTAACCCCCAGTCATTCGGCACCTGTGCCGATCCACTACGGCTAGGGCAGCCCGCTTCTGCGAAGAAAAAAGGTTTGCCGTAGGGTGCAATGACCTGTTCAATCCGATCCAGCTGCGCCTCCCAATCCCCAATCGGATAGTAACCGCTGGAGGAAATGACGTCTACGGCATCCCACCATTTCACTTGCCCTTCCTGATACTTGTCGGTGTTGTAGGATACTAGCCCGGAATACACTTCACGCACTCCCGCGATGACCTCGCGCCATTCCTCGCTCCGACGCTCAGACTGCACCATCTCACAACCCACGATGAACATCTCGCATTTCTCACGCTCTGCAATGGCCGCATAATGCTTCTGATACACGGTATAACTGTGGAACCAGTCTTGCCATTTCGGCTCACACGGCACATCGATATCAAAGAAGTTAATGTGTGCACGCCATGTGCCATCGGTGCAATTGACGGTTGGTTTCAGAATGACCCGCAGTCCGAGCGTACGGGCATAACGGATCATATCCACCAATTCATCGTCTTCCACCATATGTCCACCCTCATATTTGACTTCTACAGCCTGCGGATGATCCTGATGTGCCGCCAGTGCAAAAATAACATGCGAACTGCCAGTGCGTTCAGCCATCAGACGCAAGGATTCTTTCGCTTCCGGCTTGCGGAAGTCTCCCCTGCCACTCATCCAGCCAAATGTAAATCCCTTGATGTATTCCATATGCATTGTTCCGCAATGCCCCTTTTTCAATTAATGTAAAATGAATGACCGAATGTATACACGTCCAACTACGATTGCAGTACCATCTTCCGATCGCCGTTATCCCCAGATTTTTTTGAATCCCTGATGAAAGGGGAAATCCGAGGATAAATGTGAACACTTCGTTTCTTCAGATCGGTTCTGCACTCTCCGTTATTGTGTAAATTCCAGCTTTATTTAAAATTGTTTCACTTCAATCATAATTTTCCTTCCTCACGGTCTCCGGCAATGACTTCATCAGTCTCGATGACATAGTTCACGATTTCTTCGACAGTGGTATAAGCGACTCCAACGTATGTGTCGGCTGCACCGTAATAAATGGCGACTCGTCCTGTCTCCGCATCATGCAATGTGGCACATGGGAATACGACATTGTCTACAAACCCTTGCTCCTCATACCATTTTTCCGGTGTCAGTACGAAGTTCGAGGAACGATATTTCACTTTCGATGGCTCATCCAGATCCAGAATGACCGCACCCATGCTATAAACAAAACCATTGCACGTACCCGTTACGCCGTGGTAGAACATCAGCCAGCCTGCGGACGTTTCGATCGGTGCGGGACCGCCGCCAATCTTGACCGATTGCCACCAGCCCTGACCACCTTTGCTCATGACATGACGGTGCTTGCCCCAGTACACGAGATCCGGACTTTCGCTCAGAAAAATGTCCCCGAACGGCGTATGTCCGCTGTCGCTTGGTCTGGACAACATTACATAGTTATCATTGATTTTGCGTGGAAACAAAACCCCATTGCGGTTGAACGGTAGCATCGGATTTTCGAGACGCACAAACGTTTTGAAATCTTCCGTCTTGGCCAACCCCAGCGCTGCACCGTAAAAATCGGTACACCAGATGATGTAATACGTATCTTCCACTTTCACCAGACGTGGGTCGTATGCATAGTTCGGCATGAAGGGATCGCCCTTTTCGTCCACAAAGGCGATACGTTCCTCTTCAATCGTCCATGATAATCCATCCTCACTCGACCCCATGTGCAGGTGTGGACGTCCATTAATGGTTTCTGCGCGGAATACGCCGATGAATTTCCCTTCATAAGGAATCACTGCACTGTTGAAAATACGGGCAATTCCCTTGACCGGGTTACGAGGCACAATCGGATTCGCGGAGTGTCTCCATACCGGACCTTCCGTGCCCTCCGGTTTATCCTCCCAAGGCATATTCGGCAATGCATCCCCAACAATGTGTACGTTTTTCATATCAACAACTGTCATCGTTTCATTTCTCCCTTCGGTTAGGCTATATGAAATGAATACTTAAAATTACACGAGTCCACTCCGATGACAGAACAACCTTCCGATCGCCGTTATCCCCAGATTTTTTTGATCCCCTTATGAAAGGGGCAAAATCCGGTTATAAATGCGACCACTCCGTTTCTCCAGCTTTTTTTCTGTCCTCTTCGTTCCTGTGTATTCTCATATGCATTTCATATAGCCTTTTGTTTTTTTATTTAACGGAGCCTTGTGCGAAGCCGTTGTAGATGTACTTCTGTAGCAGCAGGAAGATGATCATCGTTGGAATGATGGCAATCATAATCCCTGCGCTGATAACCTCCCACTGTGATCCGAACGGCCCCTTGAATTTGAAAAGAGCCGTGGATATGACCTGCAAGTCTGTCTTGGGCATATAAAGGAATGGTGTGTAAAAATCGTTGTAGATGTTGACACCCTTCACGATAATGACCGTTACAATCGCCGGTTTCAGGAGTGGCAGAATGATTCTCCAATAGATCGTGAAGTAGGAGGCACCGTCAAGCATGGCCGATTCATCCAGTGCGTTTGAGATGGAACCCAGGAATTGCAGGAAGATATATACCGCGATGATATCTGTACCGAGGTACATCACAATGGCTGCCCAACGGGTATTGAACAGGTCGAGCGCATTGATGATCTGGAATGTAGCGACTTGCGTCGTCACACTTGGAATGAGGGTAGCGAGCAGAAATGCGGCGACCATGATCTTTTTACCTTTGAATTTGAAACGATCCAGCACATACGCGATCATGGAACCCGTCAAAGTGGCACCCACGATAGAGATGATCAGGATGATAATTGTATTTTTGAAACCGACCAGCATATTGCCGTCCACAAAAGCCTTGGTATAGTTCGCAAAGTTCAGCCAATTGGCTGGTGGGGCAAGCGGACTGCTGGTCGCGTACTCTGCATTGGTTTTGAGCGATGCAAACAGCACCACAACAATGGGTACAAGCGCAATGAACGCTGCGAGAATGAGTGAAGCATATTTAAATATGCTCGCTAGGGTGTATTTGAATGATTGCACGTTCATTCCTCCCCTTTCATGGTGACACGCTGAACCAGCGTAACAAGAATGACAATAAACAGCAGCACAACAGCCATTGCTGATGCCAAGCCCAGCTTGCCGTACTTAAATGCCAAGTGAACGGTTTGAATCACAAATGTCTCACTGCCATTGGAACCGTCTGTCATAATGTATGGAATATCGAACGCACTGATTGCGCCGCTAATCGCCAAAATCAGGTTGAGCTGCAGGATACGCGTAATGCTCGGCAGGATGATATGGCGGAACTGCTGCCAGCGATTGGCCCCGTCAATATCTGACGCTTCATAGACATCTTTTTGGATGGAAGAGATCGCACCCAGGAAGATAATGAAGTTAAAGCCCATGTATCTCCATACCGATGCGCCTGCGAGCGACACGTTAATAATGTTCGGATTCCCAAGCCAGAGCTGAGTGTATTGTCCAAGCCCTACGGCCTGCATGAGTGTATCGAGGGTACCATCCGGCTTGAAGAAAAAGAGGAAGATAAATCCGATGGCTACGCCATTCAGCAGATAGGGGAAAAACAATATGCCTTTGAAAAAGTTTTTGCCGCGGATTTTGAAGCTCAGAATCGTTGCAAAGTAGAGGGCCAGACCCATTTGTACGAAGGTAGCCACAAAATAATACAAACTGACAATAAACACTTTAAAATACTCAGGGTCACTGAATATCCGTGTGTAGTTCTCAAACCCCACATAATCAAACCTTTTGCTGTATCCGTTCCAATCGGTGAAGCTGTATTTGAACATGTTAATGACAGGTAAATAAGCAAAAGTGAACAGCAGTGCCAGCGGAATGATCGAGAAGGCACAGATGATAAATATGCGTTGCGCTGAGTAGCCCCAATTCGAAATCTTCAAGTATTTCATGCTCTCCACACCTCCAAGCGGTTCTGCCGCTTTTATATCGAAAGACTCCCGTCCAAATCACAAATGCCTGAGTAATCAACCACCGAAGGTGGCATTTCACATCTGATTTTTCCTGCATCCAGATGCAAAATGCCGTATAAAAAGGGGAAATCCTCTCCCCTCAGCCAAGGCGTGGTGCCTCGCTGCATGTCAGCGGTGGTCGGACATAGGTAGCACCTTTACAGATCGACGTATCCCCGCAATCTGTTTATTTCGCGACTTCTGTCCGTGCTTTAACCCATTTGTCATTCAGATTCTTCATGATGTCGTCGTACGATTCGCTGCGATTACCGATGGCAGCTTCGATAATGCGTTTCTTGAAGTCAGGCTGCCAGAGGCCAATCTCGCCTTCGTTGTCGATTTTGTCAACCAGACCTTCCTGTCCTTCTTTGGCAGGAGTCAGTGTGGAGAATGTAACGTCTTTGTATTGATCCAAAATCGGTGGCAATTCCGCATTTTTGTCTGCGCTCATGCCTCCGCCTTGCTCCACCGCATAGTTTGATTTTGCGAGGAACCAGTCAATCCACGCTTTCGCAGCAGGTTTGTTCTCGCTGTTCACGTTCATGCCGATGTTGTAGTCTGCTGCGAGCGGAACGACCACATCACTTGCATTCGTAGGAAATGGCAAGAATCCGATATTATCTGGTGTATCCGTCAAGCCTTGAATTTGGGTAATCGCCCATGATCCAAGCGCCATCGTTGCAA
This sequence comes from Paenibacillus sp. LK1, assembly GCF_002750415.1. Lineage (NCBI taxonomy): Bacteria > Bacillati > Bacillota > Bacilli > Caryophanales > Paenibacillaceae > Paenibacillus > Paenibacillus sp. LK1. The sequence goes on along the minus strand of NZ_PEII01000008.1, from coordinate 319,637 downwards.
TTTTCCCGTTCGCCAGATCAGCCTTGGAGCTTTCCCAGTCGGTTGTGGTCGGATCTTTCTCAATCAGGCCACTCTTGGCTGCATCATAAAGCACTTTGTACAATTCATAGTGCGGCTTGCCAGCCACAAAGTTTTCATCCGTGTTCGGTTGATCAATGTTTACGTAGTCCACACTGCCTGCAACCGTCGGCAGATCTGCTTCCCATTGTGTCAAAGCCCAACCGGAGGCATAGTTGGTGTACAGTGGAATCGCGTCTGTATTGTCTTTCACCAGTTGGAGTGCGGCCTGGAATTGCTCAGGTGTTTTGGGAACTTCCGCAATGCCAGCGTCCTTGAACACCTGCTTGTTATAGATGATGCCGGAGAACGTGATAACGGTTGGAATACCATATACTTGGCCGTCAACCATACGTTCTTCAATGGCTGTGTACTTATCTTTCAACTCATCGTACGTGCCCAACGGTTCGAAAAAGTCCGGAATGTCCGCAATCGGTACGCTGGTGGGGATCATCAGCACGTCACCATAATCTTTGGTGCTCATACGAATCTTCACTTGTCCCTCATAGTCAGCCAGCGCCTGGAAGTTTACTTTGACATCCGGGTATTCCTTATTGAACTCTGCAGCATAGTCTTTAAATACCGTATCAACAATATCTGTACGCTGCGTGAGAACGGTGATCTCGCCCTTGATATCTGCAGGATCTGTACTGATTTCCTCTCCTGCCTGCGAGGATCCACCTCCAGAAGAGCATGCTGCGAGCAGAGAAGTGATGAGCAGCATGGTGAGCAGCACCATCCAACCTTTGTTTTTATTCAATTGATTTGACCCCTTTCTTAAGTTAATTTAAGTTATCGTTAAGGTTACAAATTGAATTTTATTATGGTAACGCTTACCTGTCAATTAAATTATTTATTACTTAACAACAAGTTTTTATCCCCAGACGCGTTGACAATGCTTTTTCCCGATACTAGTATTATAAAATAAGGTTAACGTTAACTTAATTAAACTTTATCCCTGTACTTTGAAGGAGCGCTCACTTATGACTCACATCAATGACATCAAAACTGAAATAAAAGAACACTGGGAAGGTCATATTCTGCCATTCTGGTCTGCCCTCAAAGATCATAACAACGGCGGATTCTATGGTTGGGTTGGCAATGACCTTCAGGTCGATCCACTCGCTCCCAAAGGCGGAATCGCCACGGCACGACAATTATGGTCCTTTGCAGCTGCCTACCGGGTAACCAGAAATGAAATTTGGCGTGATCACGCTGAACATGCTTACCGTTTCCTTGTGGATCATGTGATGGATATGGAATACGGGGGAATGTACTGGATGGTCAATGCCAATGGAGAACCATTGGACACAAGCAAACATGTGTATACCCAATCCTTCGGCGTCTACTCACTAAGTGAGTACTATCGTGCCACCGGGGATGCAGCTGCTTTGGAACTTGCGAAAACGCTTTTTGCTCTCATTGAGGATCAAGGGCTGAATGCCGAACTACCTGCATATAAGGAACAATTTGACCGCCTTTGGAAGGAACAGCCCAATGAAATGCTGAGCGAAAATGGTGTGATTGCGGATTACACGATGAATACGCATATTCACGTGTTGGAGGCCTATACCACGCTCTACCGAGTGTGGCCAGATCAACAGGTGAAGACGGCACTGGAACGCCTGCTCGGCATCTTATATGAACGGGTGTATGACAAGAACACAAAGTTTCTCGGGGTGTTTTTCAACAAGGATTGGGACTCCATCATTGATCTACGCTCATTCGGGCATGACATTGAAGCCAGCTGGCTGATCGACGAAACGTTGAAAGTGATGGGCTTGGACCAACACTCGGAGTATTCTGCAATGGTTACAGATATTGCCTACAATATTTCCAATGTGGCTGTACAGGACGATGGCTCCCTAATGAATGAGCAAGAGGGCGATCATGTGGATGAGAAACGGATATGGTGGGTTCAGGCCGAGGCGATGGTCGGATTCTATAATGCCTATCAGCGTACAGGTGACCCTTTGTTTTTCGAGAGAGTAGAACGCTTGTGGACATATACGAAGGAACATATTATCGATCACCGTGCTGGCGGGGAATGGTACTGGTCGGTAGACGGAAACGGCACACCGGATCAAAGCGAAATCGCCGGACCGTGGAAATGCCCGTATCACAATAGCCGATTCTGCATTGAACTAATTGAGAGGATGGGATAACGATGATACACCCCAAATACAATGAATTATTGGAGCAACAGGAACAGCTGCTTACGCGTCAAAATGAAATTGATTCTTCCTTCTACAACGGCGTATATGATCGGTACCGTTATCCGGTAATCACACGCCATCATGTACCGCTGCACTGGAGATTTGATCTGGACGAAACGACAAATCCCCACTTCATAGAGCGTCTGGGCATTAACGCTACGCTTAATCCGGGGGCCATCTTTTTCAATGGCAAATACGTGATGGTCATCCGAACCGAAGGATTGGACCGTAAATCCATCTTCGCCCTAGCTGAAAGTGATAACGGAATCGACGGATTTCGTTTCACAGGCAAACCATTAGTGTGGGAAGATATCGATGCCGACGAAACCAACCAGTATGATATGCGATTGGTTCAGCATGAAGATGGCTGGATCTATGGCATCTACTGCTCGGAGCGCAAAGACCCCGAAGCTCAGGCATTTGATACATCCAGTGCAGTAGCCCAGGCCGGACTTGTCCGGACACGCGATCTGCTCAGCTGGGAGCGTCTGCCCAACATCACGACCAGCTCCCCTCAACAGCGCAATGTTGTATTGCACCCCGAATTCGTAGAGGGTAAATATGCGTTCTATACACGGCCTCAAGACGGATTTATCTCCACAGGCAGCGGCGGCGGGATTGCCTTTGGTCTGTGTGATGATATTCTGAATCCAGTGATTGAGGAAGAGACGATCATCGATGAACGGAAATACCATACGGTATACGAAGTGAAAAACGGCCAAGGCCCTGCTCCGCTCAAAACCGATCGCGGCTGGATTCACATTGCCCACGGGGTTCGCAACACGGCAGCGGGCCTTCGTTATGTGCTGTACACGTTCGCCACGGATCTGAATGATCCGGCACGCATCATCGCCAAGCCGGGCGGACATTTCATCGCTCCTTATGACGACGAGCGCGTAGGCGATGTGTCCAATGTTATTTTCTGCAACGGCGCGGTGGTCAACGAACAAGGTGATGTTTTCATTTATTATGCATCCAGCGATACCCGCTGTCATGTGGCCACAACGACGCTGGATAAACTGGTCGATTACACCTTTAATACTCCGGCTGACCCGTACCGTTCCCTGGATTGTGCCAGCCAGCGCGGTGACCTGATTGAGCGGAATGAGAAGCTTCTCCAAAAGCAATTGGTTTAAAACCGAAGATCAGCCTTCAGGCGGAAAATGCAGCATGCTGAAAAATTAGCGTAGCGCTAACCAGAATTTCTTTATTCCATGTGGGTAACGATGTATACTAATATGGATTGTTGTTATGTTTGAAGGAAGCGCTAACCATAATGACAGCACATTGTACGTAAACCGGCTTGAAGGAGGCGACCAAAGCTGAAGAACAATATCACCATGCGGGATATCGCCGACAAGCTCGGAGTTAGCAGTGTGACGGTCTCGAAAGCATTAAATGATAAAGATGGCGTCAGTGGCGAATTGAAGGAAAAAATTAAAGTGCTTGCCGTTCAGATGGGCTATCGGTATAACGCCGCAGCCCGTTCGATGAAGGAAGGCCTGACTCATAATATTGGTGTTATTATCCCGGAGCGGTTTACCGGACCTACACAATCGTTCTATGTACGTGTATTCCAGCGCATCACCAAACATCTGGAGGATCAGGGGTACTACGGTATTCTGCATATTCTGAATGTGGAGGACGAAGAGGAATTAATCCTGCCTAAGCTCTATAGTGACAACAAAGTGGATGGTTTCATTGTGCTGGGACAAGTCAGCAAGGAATATATCGAGCTGGTCCAATCGATGGACGTTCCCAAAATGTTTCTCGATTTCTACGATGAGCATTCTGATATCGACTCTGTCGTTACCGATAACTTTTACGCTGCTTATGAGCTGACAAATGTTCTTGTTCAACAGGGACACCGCCGCATCGCTTATGTGGGGAATCTCTATTCTACAAGCAGCATTCAGGACCGATTCCTCGGTTACTACAAATCATTGCTGGAACATCGGTTACCGATGAATCCGGATCTCGTGCTTAATGACCGCGATGAGCGAGGTACGTTTATTGAAATTGATTTGCCAGCTCAGCTGCCTACGGCTTTTGTATGCAACTGTGATCAGGTGGCCCATCTGCTCGTTCAGAAACTGACTTCACTGGGTATTCAGGTGCCTGCACAATGCTCTGTGGTTGGGTTCGATAATGATATCTATGCCACACTCTCCGATCCCAAATTAACAACGGTTGAGGTCGATGTGGAACAGATGGCGCGTACTGCGGTTCATTCCATGCTCAAAAAGATCGATAACCCGAGTCGCAGCTTCGGCCGCGTACACGTGAAGGGCAATATCATTTATCGTGATTCGGTGAGTGCTGCACCTGCCCTTTCGGATGACGTACCTAACTAAAAAGGAACTAGACTCCTGTTACACAAAAAGAGTGCTCCCGGCCATTACAGCTGCAGGAGCACTCTTTGCTTATGAAAAAAAGAGGAAGTGGTCAGGAACCACTATAGATCACGGCCACTCTCCACTCGATTCCAAAAACCTAACTCCTGTTACAGCCTAGTAACTCGTCTTCAGCCAGTTGTCTTTGGACCAGGATAATTTGCCTGCACCTGCTCCGCTTGAACCGGTGAGGCGTGCATTCAGCGTCGCTGGATCATCGGTAGTGTAGCTGTAAGGAAGTGAAGAGAATCCGTTCCAGGAGAAAGCTTTCACTGCGGCCGGAACCGGGCTGAGTGGACTGCCGGATGTATCACTGTTTCCACGGAATGAGCTTCCATCCAAAGAATACATCGTGTCAGTCACCTTAATTTTACCGGTATACGTTGCATCGGCCGGATCCGTCTGGTTATTGCGGACCGGGAACAGTACGTCTTTGATCACGGATTTTTCGACCAGCACTGCACCATCTTCAGTGGAAATAGCTCCATTGCCAATGATATCAAAATGATACCCTTTGGACGAAATTGCCGTTGCCATCGCAGAAGTGATTCTGGATTTGGCCGCACGCGCCCCTGTCGCATCCATCACAATATTGTAGGCATGCGCATTACCTCCGCGCAGACGTGGCATGCGATCCTGGATATCCTTGTACAGATTATGGTGCAGGGTCATGGAAAGATTGGCGTTGGCTGATTCGAAGCTGGTCGAGCCCACCAGATGACCTTTTTTCTGAGGAGACGAAATGGCAATGATATCGGCTTTGCTGAGCCCAACCGCGCTGCTGCGAAGGTAGTTGTACATCGGATAGGAAGCCTTGTTTGCTTCCAACTCGTTAATCTGCTGAGTAACCCAGCTGTTTGAGCTGCCGTCATCGCCTTTGAAGAGAGACCAGGAAATGGTCACACCGCTTGTTCCTTTTTTCGAATCGACAAGCCCGTCATAGGCTTTATTAAAGGTACAGTGATCAATCCATACGTTGCTGTTCTCCTCAAGAGTGATGTAATCCCAGTCGTTTTTGTCATAGTCGCCTTTGGTTGCTTCATCCCATTCCCATAACTCATCAAATTCAAGGTTGCGGATGATGACATTGGAGCTGCGTTTGACGCTGATGGCTGCATGCTTGATCTTGGAACCGTTAGCGGAGAAAATAGTGAGTCCATTAAAACCGTCAATTGTAATCTTGCTTACGCCAGTCTGTTTCAATACAGGATGCGTTAAGGCATCATTGTGTTTGGCAAAAGGTGATGTCTGCGCGGCACTCGGAATTTCGTTCCACCCTAGATTCAAATCATTCATAATCTCCACCACTTTGACGCCGGAGTTCTTCTTCAACGCCAGTGCCAGGTCAGTCGCATTGTATACCTTCTTATACGTGGACGTGTTCGACTCACTGATGATGCCACCGCCCGTGTTACCTTGGGAGAATCCCGTGAGATTGTAATCTGCATTCCCTGCTGCCTGCACACTTGCAGGACCCGACATTAGTGTGATCCCCAACGTTACAGCCACGGCTGCACTGCACCAGCTTCTTAATTTTGTTTTCATCCCATTCATTCCTCCCATTTCATAATTGATAAGGCTCGTCCCTCGTTGCCATACCGTGTCATGAAGGACATGTCCTCACTGTATATTTTGAAAGCGATTACAACAATAATCTTAATCTCACATCCATGTGGAAAAACCAAATCTGGTAAGAGGTTATACTGTAATCAACTATGAATCGTATAGGTTTAACTTGGTTTCAGGATGACTACATTTCCGATATATATAGTTAAGTCCTACTTCCTGTGATAAAGTAAGAGAGCAGCAGGCAATTCCACATTGTGGATAGAGTGTATTAATAGGACAAACAGCCGCTGACTTATCTATAAGTTACATAAAATGGAGTGAAACAGATGAAGTTTAGAAAGATGCTCTTAATATCGTTTATTTCTATTTTTATTTTTGGCAATTTGGGCCTTCACAGCGTAATTGTGCACGCTGCTGATTCCCTTGAATTCAGGGAGCACGATGATTTAATCAATATTCTAAAAGATGGTGATGGAGAAAACCGCGTCTTCGGATTTACAACGAAGAACAAGTTGACCGCATCCAATACCACTTTGCGCTTGTATGTCAATGCGATAGAAGTGGACTCCAAGGACTATGTTGTGGATTATGCCAACTATAGCATCACCTTCAATAAAGCTCCCGACAGAGGTGCCGAGATTCATATTAAATACGGCATTATTCCCGGATTTGAGTGGGAAGAAGGTGCCAATATGGGTTTTGCCTTGCCTGAGGGAGATGGCTCCACACGGAATTTTCCAGTGTCGTTAAACTATACGCTAAATTCAACCAAACAGATCAGTCTTTCCATTGACCTAACGAAGGTAGCCACGTCCCGATTTACCTTCAACGCAACAACGAATACCGTAACCCTATCCGAAAAACAGCAGGTTCCGCATTCCGGTGCCAAAGTCTATTTCTATATCCCTAAGGCTTCTATTTCCAGTAAACCCTCTCCTTCCGAAGAAGTGATTGAGAGTCCGAGTCCAACTCCAAACAAACCATCGGAGCCTCTTGTTCAAATTCCAACAGGAGAGCGCTATCCCGGCAGTATTACAATCAGATCAGGCAATACCATTACCATCAAACTGTCTGAATCGGCCTCCGTTTCCGGGTACACCTCCTATTTAATGGTGAAAAATGCAAGCGGGCAGGTGGTTAGGCAAATAAAGATTGAGCCAGGAAAGACCTTCAGTTTCTCACTAAGAAAGATGGGGCTTCCAACAGGCGGATATTATTTTTACCTAAAATCGGCCAATCAGTCAGGTGAATTGTCTGCTTCTATTCCTCAATTCGTTATAATCAACCATGAGCCTACGAATATTCAGGTGTTTATTGAAGGTGAGAAGCAGGTTTACAAGCAACCCCCGACTAATTTCAAGGGGAGTGTGCTCGTGCCGCTTCGAGGAATCTTCGAATCGTTGGGAGCCGATGTTAAATGGAACAGTTCCACTCAAACGGTTACGGCAATTAGAGAAGGCCGGACTATCGTGCTGACGATCGGCTCTAAAATTGCCTACATTAACGGTGTCGCTGTAACCTTAAGTGCAAAACCACAGATCATTAACGGCGTAACCATGGTGCCACTACGGTTCGTCAGTGAAGCATTCGGAGGAGAAGTAGAGTGGCACGGAGAAGCTGGTTCGGTTACCATTTTTCTAAATAAGCCATCCATTCCTACATCTGCTGAAAGCGAAGAACCGGCTTCGGGAGCAACAAAAACAACAGAATCTGGGTCTTCAAGTACCTCGCCTATTTTAAATAATATATCGAAGGGAATTAATACTCCGTCTGATATTATATTTGTTATAGACGTGACGGCCAGTATGGGTGAAGTGATCGACTATATCAAAGAAACGGTTAAGAGCTTCGTTGATTCCGTACCTGCCGGTTCGAATTTTGCGGTTATCACCTATCGGGACGTTAACATTTACAGAAATGGCGATTACAATTTGAAGTTCTTTGATTTTACCCAGGATAAAGATAAGTTAAAGGGGGATTTGAATACATTGGTGGCTTCTGGCGGAGGGGATATAAGAGAATCGGGACTGGAGGCTATTAACTTAGCTACTAATAAGCTCTCGGAGTTCAGCAGCGACAACGCCAAACGGATTATATTCATTACCGATGCCCCTGTCCATGAGTCACTCCCCTTGTCTTCCTTTAGCATTAAAGAAATAGCTGATAAACTGAAAGCAGACGAGATTGTATTTGATGCCATCGCCCCATCAGACGGTGATGCCTACAGACAGATTATCCAACTCGTTAAAAGTACCCCTGATGGAGTTCTCTATGATATCAAAGATGCTTCGGTACTCTCGCTGAACAAGTGATACGTTAGCTGTGCGATCTCTCCCATTCATAAATGAAACGGAATCCCGGACATGATGTGCCGGGATTCCTTTTTGTTCGCGGTTATGGTAGCACACAAATTTATGGTTATAAATGCACCCTGAAGTGGTACATTAACCATAACATATAACCTACAGGTGTGATAAATAGTGTATCTTATTCAAAAAATTAAAGAAGTGACTATGCAATATAACGATGCCAGAAAAGTCATTGGCGAGTTTTTTGATTCTACCATGTTGCATCATTACAAGTTATCGCTTAATAGAACGTGTCCAGAAGCCACCATGGAATTGTTTTGGCTCCACCGTAATAACGAAGGCTTTGGGGTCTAACCCGAGAATCGTCTGGTAGAGCAGTTTCTGGTTTTTGCGTTTCGCCAAAATCTCCATAACCAGCCGATCTCCATCTCGTCCACTACCAACCCAAGCGGTGACCCCGTAACCTTTATCTCGCAATGCATTCGCTACATCCCCGCCCATCTGGTTACAAATAACCTTAACGGTAACGTAACCGAGTGCAATCTTCTCTTCAATCCAGGCACCCAGCAATACCCCCAGCCCATAACCAACGGCATATACAATTAACGCAGACGGCTGGGTCAGATATTTGAGTACCAGATTCAGGCCGAGTACGTAGATCACAATTTCGCCCATACTAATGAGCGCAGCAATATATTTCTGTCCTTTGAGCGTCAGAATCATCCGAAGTGTATAGGCAGATACATACACAATCTGGATCAAAAAGATAAATACCAATATTTTAAACAATCGCAATCCCTCTTTCCTGACTTTCACAACGGAATGGGCCGTTTGATGCACGCCTTCTTTCCGCTTCCTCTGCATGTCATTTACGCTTCTGTGTATTTACTCTATCTCCATCATTGGACGTTATGAGGTCATTTTAAACGGTGGAACGTAAATCGGGCTGCAGTTCCTTGCCGGAACTGCCATTATAGAGCCCTTTCTGCGCATTATCAACCCGGCATGAGACCCAGGGGCGAAAATCGGCTTGACTGAATATGCTGAACCAACAACAGGTAGATTAAGGCGTACAGGCAAACAGGTTCGGGAAACGACGGCTACCAAAAGGGGGGAACTGTCATGCAGTTGTGGCACGAAATGGAGCGGGAAGGTATGGAAGAACTCATATTTTGCCATGATCCACGCAGCGGGCTTAAAGCCGTCATCGCCATCCATAGTACAGTACTGGGTCCCGCACTTGGGGGATGCCGCTGCTGGACGTATGCATCGGAGGAAGAAGCGGTTCGGGATGCCATCAAACTCGCAAAGGGCATGACATACAAGTCGGCAGTCTCCGGTCTGCCTTATGGCGGGGGCAAAGCTGTGGTGTGGGATGTGCCCGCCGAACTGGCCACCCAACGGGGCGTAGCCAGCCCAGACAACCATCTGAATCCCAGAAAAGGCAAACAGGATGTCGGACCCCATACGAACATCATTAAAGGCAAGGATACATCGAACGGATTAAATAAGGGGTTAGATACGACATCCAAAAACAACCGGTTAGCTTCCCGGCGTGCCGAAACGTTCCGTTCACTAGGCCGCTATCTGGAACGACTGAACGGACGTTATGTAACGGGCCTGGATCTGGGCACTACGGCGGCAGATATGGACCAGATCCGGCTGGAGACGGTACATGTGACAGATACGACCGGATCGCTTGGTGCACAGGATGATTTCACAGCCGAGATGACCGCCTACGGTGTATACACTGGCATTGTGACATCGCTGCGTCACCAAGGCATCGACGCCTTGCAGGGCATTTCCGTTGCCGTCCAGGGACTGGGCAAGGTCGGCTATGCCCTGTGCCGTTACCTGCATGCAGCCGGGGCACGGCTCATTGTGGCAGACGTTGTACCCGAACGTGTACAACGTGCCCTTGTGCAGTTCAGCGGCGCCATGTCGGCCGATCCGGCCCATATTCACGCCGCTGACTGCAAGGTGTACGCCCCCTGTGCCCTTGGGGGCGTACTGACCCCGGCAACAGTGGAGGAGCTGCGCTGCTCCATCGTTGCCGGGGCGGCGAACAACCAGCTCAGCCACCGGGAGCTGGTTGTTCGCCGCATGCAGGCGCGCGGCATCCTGTACGCGCCTGACTATGTGCTCAATGCAGGCGGAATCATCAGCACCGCCTACGAGCTGGAGGGCGCAGGGCCCGACCTAATCCGCCAAAAGGTGGCGGGAATTGCGGGCACGCTGTCCAAGGTCTATGCGATAGCAGAGCAATCTGCCCTCTCCACGGCGGATGCAGCCGATCAGCTGGCAGAAGCTGTCCTACAAAGCGGAAAACCCCATGCTTAGCATACCGATACCGATTTAACACACTAATTCAATCTCCCAATCTTTTAAGTGCTCCAGAATCGAGATCACTGTTACAGTTCGGCATATCATTTATTTTCTCCATCTTTAAAGTACATCGCATCACGTAAAGAATTAGAAAAAACGTAAAAAAGCCAATCCGATTCATCAACACCGGATTGGCTTTAATCAACTTTTCTTCATAATTCTCATAATTCCATCTGCTAAACTTCATCAGGCAACCTCAACCTGCTACCGCCCGCCTTAACCTCCAACCATTTCAGAGGCCCGCTTCACTCGATGCAGCATCGTCCAGAACAGCATATTAATCACGATTAGTAGCGCTATATAGATCCAGATGCCTGCTGGTATGGTGCGGATGAATACATGTAGTCCCCATAACAGTGCCATGAGCGGAAAGAAGGCAAAGACGAGCCAGCCGTCACTCTGCCCGGCCATACTGAAGGATTGGGAGAACGGCGGTTTTCGCATCAACAACTTTCCAGACAGCGGAATTAGTGCAGTTGCCACCAAAAATATTACGATCAGATCAGGAAGAATTCTTAACCCAAAGGTCCACACAAATATGATAGTGTTCAATATAAATACAGGTAGAAACATATTACATAAGAAAGCCTTCAGCGCTCCACTATATAGCACATTCTCGTTGGCCAGAGGGGCTGCCCGGAAGGTCCAAAACGCCTTGTATTGTCCGGAATACTTCAGCATGGTCACAACAGACACAATCAGCAAGAGCAAAATATATAGCGTGTAAAAGAAGGAGCTTTCCCTGAATTCTGCCCACGAAGAACTCTGCAATTGAGTGAACCAGAATACATAGGGCAATACAAAAGATAAACCCATCGACGGGTATACCTTCAGCTTGAACTCTCTTTCACTTCGCATCATACTGGCAGACAAACGAAAGCACGCCTGCTCTTCTCTCGAACGAGAGAATACCTTCGCCATGATGCGATCCCAACCCCCACGTCTTCGTCCAGATGCCTGACCTGCGTGTGCCATTTTCTCCAAATACAATTCAAAGGAAGGCATCAGCTTCACGTACACCAACAGACTGACCATTGGAACAATCACAGCAAACGCCGAGAAAGTATAAAGCCATGCATCTCCCCCGCCGCCGAACAGCAGCTCAAAAACCGCTGCATACCATACCGGAGGCAGCAGTAACTGCCACCAGGCAGGCGTGAACACCATATTAAAGTCGATGATGCTGAACGAACGTATGACCAGCTGATAACCTACAGCAATCCCGATGGAAAGCAGGATTTGCATCATATTGATCATGTCCTTCAGCTTCTCACCATCCAGAAACTTCATCATGAATAGATAGATCAGGGACGTGGTCACCAGAATTAACATATTAATCAGCACCAGTTCCACTAGAAAAAGCAGGAAAAAGCCGATCCCGTGGGCAATCAATCCGGCTACCAGCGGTGCAGCCGTCAGAGAGCCTGTCAGGAGCAGCAAATAAACCCCGGCGTGAATGGCACGAGCCAAGCCAACAGTGCGTCCATTTACCGGCTTGGTCATGATGATATTACGATCACGGATATCAAGCAGTACCGAAGAAAAGTCGGAGATCATGGAGGTCATGATCATAAACATCAGCATGGCGGTCACTAGACCCATCTGGAGCATAAAGTGTCCCGTATCCCAGACAACAAAAGGAACCATAATCAGCCCCATCAGTGCATACAACCAGAGGGAACGCAGATACAGGTTGCCTTCTTTCTGCTTCTTATTGCCATTACGCGCTGACAATACCGTCGGCACCCTGCGCTGATCCATCTGAAACTTCACCCGTAGAATCAAACGCAGTACATCATAATCCGCTCCTGTTTTGGCGATAATAGGCCGAAAACGGTCCAGAATCTTCAGCGTGCGGAAGTCCGAGGATTCCGCCATATCAATACACCTCCTGCACGATGGACACAAAACGTTCGGCAATTGCCCGATGCTCATTGAAGCCCGTCAGTTGGTTGAATACTTCCTCCAGTGAGCCTTCCATGGATTGCTGCTGAAGTTGCCTGAACGTACCATCCGCCATCACACGTCCTTCGGCAATCAGAACGATTCGGCTGCTGATCTTCTCCACCACATCCATGATGTGTGACGAATAGAATATCGTTGTGCCCTTGGCTGACAGCTGTGTCAAAATCTCTTTTACCACCATCACACTGTTAGCGTCCAGTCCGCTAAGTGGTTCATCCAGGAACAACAGATCCGGGTCATGCAGAAGCGCGGAGATCAGCAGCACTTTCTGACGCATGCCTTTGGAGAAGGTAGCAATGCGGGAATGATATGATTTTTCCAGTCCAAAACAGTCCATCAACTGCTTCGCCTTATAATCGGCATCTTCATAGGACAATCCGTACAATTCTCCTATAAAGGTCAGATACTCTGCCGGGGTTAATTGTTCGTATAGCTCCGCGACTTCAGGTACATAACCGATTCTGCGCTTATATTCCGCGTCACCATCCGCGATATCCTTGCCAAAGATGCGGACCGTACCCACATATCCCTCAACCAGTCCGAGCAAAATCTTGACCGTCGTACTTTTACCCGCACCGTTCGGACCGATGTATCCGATCATCTCGCCCCGATTCACTTCCAGATCAATCCCATTGAGCACATAACGCCCGTTATACCGCATACGCAAGCCTTCAATTGACAGTACTTGTTTTTCACTCACTTCGTTATCCAGCCCCTGTCTCAACTATTTCTACAATTCTACTAGTTTACCACAGATTGGATTAACAGAGAGGGATAAAGAAAAATTAAAAGACCTTTGCTCTGCATAAAGAAATGCATAACAAAGGTCCAAAATTTATAAATTATAATACATTTTTTTGTAAATTCACCAATTAAGCCTGGTAATTATTATTTTTTTATTTAGTTGAAATTCTTATTAATAAAAGGTAAAACAACACCCCTCCTATCACTCCAAAAAAAGCATATAAATCTGTAAAAGTATAAGCTATAAACGCGGATGATATCAACGTCACAATAATCCCTGCTCTATTTTTCAATAATAATCTATAGGTTAGATAGCCTAGCAACCCAGAGATTAATGTAGATAACAAAAAAGGAAGAAAAACGTACATTTGCTAACCTCCTAACTCGAACTCATGTTTCACCATTTTTTACTTTGTGGCAGGGTCCTACCAGTAATATATCTGAGCAATGTAATCGTCCTGAAAATTAAGCTTTTCCGTTATTTATACTAATACCTTTTTTCTGCTTTTGATAATCTAAAATTAGAAAAAAGATTCAATTGGAATGTTTCAACTCTAGCTTGTATAGCTTCATATTTTTCACAATTAAACCCTTGTCCCACTCATAATGAGGGACAAGGGTTTAATTGTGAATCTATATGATGATTAACTGACCAACAATAAATCCTTATTGAACCTTAACAATCTGGAATTGCTGATTCGTACCACCATTATCGGTCCACTGGATGGCAGCTGCTCCGTCTGCCAGGGATTGTCCCGAAATATCAAGTACCTTGCCTGTGCTGCGGTTTTTCAATTTATAATAACCACCGCCCACACTAACCAACTGCCATTGCTGACTGGCCCAGCCGCCATCGTTCCACTGTTCAATAACAGCTCCATCTGCAGTAGAGCCATTCTCAACACCAATCAGCTTGCCGCTGGATCGGTTGATGATTTTGACATAACCGCCACCCGCATCCGTGATCTGCCACTGCTGGCTGGTCGTTCCGCCGTCTGCCCGCTGCTCCAGATCGGCACCATTATCCGCAGAACCACCGATGACATTAAGCAATTTATTGCTTTTGCGACTAATCAACTGATACGAAGCATTCGGGTCCCATACGTTAGTGTTATCCACTCCGGTTACGGAACCCGTGGCTGCATCGATGGTAACCGTGCTTGCCCAGTTCATTGCCAGACTGGTTGCACTAGGGAAAGACAACGGTAACCACACATACTTGGAGTCCTGCACTGGCCCGCTCCAGGCGCCCGCCCAGCGATCGCCCATGTAGAGATAGGATGTTGTCTGTGAGCCTTCCACGGGAAGCACATACGCCGATTGGGAACCATAGGTTGTACTATCCCCAAAGTTGCTCAGGCCGCTCCACGTGCCAGTTATGCTGGTAGCCGTTGCATACTTGGCCTGATTCGGATTCCATCCCGTAGCCCCGGATGTGATCAGGAAGTAGACGCCACCCTTTTTAAACATGGCAGGTGCCTCACGATACTGACCCGGCCATAGCGTCGTTACGAGCGATTCCACACCGAGAAAATCAGGAGTCAGCTTGTAGATATTCAGGTCAGCATTCACTTTGGTCGCCGAGATGAGATAAGCCGTTCCGTTGTCGTTGAATACCGTCATGTCTCTCGAATCATAGCCAAGCGGACGATAGCTGCCCACATACGTATAATTGCCATCCACTGTACTTGAGGTCGCTACCGCCACTCTCGCTTCACCATAGTCAACCCCGTTTTCCTTATGCATCCAAAGAACATACTTGCCTGTGGCACTGTTATAAATGACTTTCGGGCGTTCGATGTTGGAAATGTTCAGCTCGGCAGCCGAGCTGCTGGTAAGCACATCATTGCGATACTCCCAGTTTTTCAGATCTGCTGAACGATATACGGAAACCGCCTTGAACGTTCCATTAGGATTGCGGTTCTCTCCAAACCAATAATAATACCCGTTAGCCTTAATCATCCCGCCCCCATGGGCATGAATGACATTGCCGTTTGTATCCTTGAACTGTACCCCATTGGTCACACTGAGTGGAGCAGCGGAAGCCTGTTGTCCTGGAGCGACCAGCATACCTAGCGATTGTAGCGCCAAGATTAGAGCGAGCAGATAACAAAAGCGACGAATGAAGCGATGCGAATTTGTTTTCTTTTCCAACCAATACTCATTCATAGAACAATACACCTCCGTAATTTATTTATAAAGCGCTTACAATAAAATCGATACGTCTCTTCTTCCTCCGATCGATGATGCATTTCATAATCACCTGTTGCTCAGACTGGCTCGGCACTCACCTCCTGATTACGATTGTATCCACGATCCTCCTGCTCGAATAGTGAACAATACGGCGGAACATGTACGATTAAACACTGAACTTATGGAGAGAACAGCAAAAAGACGCTTCATCCGAAGCGTCCTCTGTTATACACAAGCCAAATCCCTATAATATACGCTATTTCTTAATCTTCGTCGTCAAAATCCTGATCAAACGAAAGCACTTTGCCTGTATTGGCATCGACGTCTACATCGGCTTCACCGTTTGCTGTTCTCAGTTCCACTTCATAAACATAACGGCCGTTATCATGATCCAGTTCGATTTCGGTTACTTTTCCGCCTGTCACCTGTTTCAGGGCAATGTTCGAAGCTTGTGCTTCTGTCAGTTTAACCTGTTTTGAAGCAGCTTGATTAGAAGAAGTACCTGCCACAGTCCCATTATAATCATCGTCGTCATCGTAATCTTCATCATCGACTACTGCAAGGATTTTACCTGTGTAAGCATCCAAACGAACAACAACATCATTACTACCTTTTTTATCGATTTCAACTTCATAGAACGTTTGGCCGTTTCTGCGCTCCAGATCCACATCATCCACTTTACCATCCGTTGCTTTCAAGGCTGCTTCTTTTGCCTGTGCGACCGTCAGCAATGTACCTGTGTTCTGGGTCTGTGTTACTGATTGTGTAGTGGACGTTTGCGTAGGCTGTACCGATTGTCCGTTTACACTCCCACTAGCCAGAGCGGCTGATCCTCCGAGCAACACCGCTGCCGACAAGCTGCCAATCCATAGTTTATGTTTGTTCATCATCATCATTCATCTCCTCGTTGTTGTTCTCGTTCTCGTCTACAGTTATAGAATAACCTGTACGAATGAGAGTTCAGCGAGAGTTAGATTAGAATTTGATGAGAAAATGAGTGAGAACCTCACAGAATGGCTTCTATTCCTTTAATCATCGTCATCATCCCAAGTGACCGAACGAATCGCGCCTGAAATGGCATTCACCTGCACAATGGCCTCACGGCCGTCTTCCAGGTCAATTTCAACCAGATAATACGGATTGCCACTATTCGTTCCACGGAGTTCGATATCATCCACTTCACCAGGAATCCTAGCCAGCGCCTTCTGCTCTGCTTCTTTCTCGCTCAGAAATGAAGTCTTGGTGCCTTCCCCTGTCGTCGGGTCGGGTGAAGAGGATTCCAGCGTCTTTGAAGACTGTTTCTCTCCGGTATACGGATCAATGGTCCATTGCTCCCGAGTATTGTCCTTCATCTTAAATACCGCCAGATACACCGGGATTCCCTGCTGCTCGACAAGTTCAAGCGACACGAGTTCGGCATCCGTTTGTTTCAGTAATTCCGTCTTGATTTGTTCCCGGCTCCATAACGTCTTCTCCTCGGCTTGTGGGTTGGACTCCAGCCGTTTAATGGAATTCACAGTTGCCGTAACCGCATCAACTTGTACGTCATACAGTCCGGTTTCTGAGCGGAGCTGCATGATGTAGGTTCCGTCCTTCAACGTGGAATTCACGATTTCTCCCGTATATTGATCCAAGACCGATTGGGCGGCTGCATCTGCTGTTAACATCACGCGGTCTGATTGCCATGGCTTCCACCACATGACCACTATAACGATAAGGAGAGCCAGTAGCCCCACACCCCACCAAAATGAACGTCTCGGCTTTGCCCATCCTTTGTGTCGTTGTTTTTCCCGTTTCATTTCCGGACGCCCCTCATGCTCTTCCATCATGGTTCCCCCTTACGTACTCTCTTATGATCCGAAATTGTACCGTGTTCACCAGTATATAAGAGAAGAATGAGATTTTCATGAGAGTGACCCGTTCTGTACGGATGTGGGCAAAATAATGGAAGCCTCGGTTCCCCTGCCCTCTGTGCTGCTCAGTTCAATGCGTGCGCCCACGGCCTCTGCGATATCTTTGGCAAGAGACAGTCCCAAGCCCGAACCGCTTGCTCCGCCGCTGCGTGTTCTGGCCTGATCTACGCGATAGAAACGGTCAAACACCTTGGACAATTCCTCTTCACGCATGCCGATCCCCTTATCCACAATACGTATCCGACATTCCTGCCCCTTTGCCTCCAGCCACACTTCAATAGCATCTTCACTATACTTACGAGCATTGTCCAGCAAAATAAAAAGCAGCTGCTTCAGCTTGCTCACATCGCTAATCGCCCATATCCTGCCTGGATCATCACAGTGGACTTCCCGATGATAGGCTTCGCGAAATGCACGTGTGGAATCCAGCGCAAGCCGGGTGATATCCACCCGCTCCAGCTGTACATTCCACTGCTCTGGCTGCTTTGCCAGCAATAGCAGCTGCTCGGTCATCTCTCGCATGCGCACGGATTCGGACAGAATCGCTTCTACCGCCTCATCGAATACTTCGGGTCGTTCCTTGCCCCTTCGTTGCAGCAGACTGGCATAACTTTCAATGATGGTAAGTGGCGTTTTCAGTTCATGAGAAGCATCGGAAACAAAGCGCTCCTGCCGCTCGAAGTTGGATTCGAGCAGATCCATCATGCGGTTGAACGTCTGCCCCATCGTTTTCAGCTCGTCCTTGGATTTTTCGTCGAGGGGAAGCCGCTTGAACTGACCGCTCGACTGGATATCACTCATCGTACGTGTCATCTGCTGGATCGGCCGTGTCATCCGGTTCGCCAGAATACGGCTGGAGATGATGGCCGGAATCAGCGCGATGATGGTCACGGCAACAAGAACCGTACGAAGCACAGACAGGCGATTCTCGGTATCCTCAATGCTCTCGGTGACTTGTAGATTCACCACTTCTCCGTCCGGCCAGATCACTGGAACAGAGACCCAGACATAACCGATTTGCTCAACTTGGGTATACTCGGATTTTTTTTCGCTTTCGTACTTGTAGGATAGCTTGCTCAGCTGCTCCTCAGCCGAGGTCGTCACCGGTGGGGAGCTGGTGCCGTCTTCATTGACGATCCGCAGCATGCCGTCCAGCGGCGCGTAGGCCCGGAGCAAGTCGTCCGGCGGAATGGAACCGGCAGACTGGCGCACTCCTTTTACAATAGACTCGGCCTCAGCCTCTACCCGCTTGATCTCGTTATCGATCGACATTCGTTCAAACACGATATACACCGACAGGTTGACGACAATCAGCAGCACGGCGAACAATACGGACGAGTATCCGTAGATTTTGCTGCGCAGGCTCATACTTGCTCCTTCAGGACGTAACCAACACCCCGAACGGTATGTATTAAGGGTGGTGTGAATCCGTTATCGACCTTTTTGCGCACATAACGGATATACACATCCACCACATTGGTATCTCCATAATAATCGTATCCCCAGACGGCCTGAACAATCTGATCCCGGCTCAGCACCTGGCGCTGGTTTTGCAGCAGATACACCAATAGATCGAACTCACGCGGGGTAAGCTCAATCGATTGACCATCCCTGGATACCTCACGGGTTCCTTCATTCAGCTTCAATCCACCTGCGGTGAGCCAGCCTGTCTCACTCTCCGCCGTGTGCTCTGATGATTGCGCCGTGTCCCGTGGAACCGAAGAAGAAGAATGGGCAGCAGCCGATGCAGCACTCAGGCGCAGTGCAGCACGCACTCTCGCGAGCAGTTCTTCAATCTGGAACGGTTTTGTAATGTAATCGTTAGCTCCGAGATCGAGTCCCGAGACTTTGTCTTCCACAGAGTCTTTGGCTGTGAGCATCAGAATGGGCACGGTCGCATCTTTGGCACGTATCCGCCGCAGCACTTCAATCCCACTCAGACCCGGCAGCATAATATCCAGCAGAATCAGATCCCATTGCCCGTCCCCATACATCTCCAGCCCTTCCGTTCCGCTGCCTGCCTTGCCTACCTGATATCCCTCATACTGTAATTCCAGTTCAAGCAGGCGTGCAATTTTGGGCTCATCCTCGATCACCAGCACGGCTTCATTCATGCAGAGCTCCCCCTCATTCCGTCATTCCATTCTCCCGTTATATTACAATACGAATTACAATTTACCTAAGGCATCCTCTACCAAGTCATCCCCAGCAATCAGATCAAAAGCCATTCGATACGTCTTCTCCTCCTGGAGGGAAGCAGCGATGACACGAGCCACGTCTTCACGTGGAATACTTCCCGGTTTCAGATCTGTTCCTACAGAGATTTTGCCGGTGCCCGGTTCATTTTTCAAACCACCAGGACGGATAATGGTGTAATTCAGATCACTTGCGAACAACGCCCGATCAGCATAATGCTTCGCCACGTAATACGGCTTAATGGCGTCCGACCATTTCTCTCGTTGATCTGCCCCAAACGCACTGACCAAAATATATCTGGTAATTCCCTGCTGCTGTGCAGCCTCCATTGTTTTCACTGCACCATCGAGATCAATGAGCAATGTTTTGTCTTCGCCCGTAGATCCACCGGAACCCGCTGTAAATACAATGGCATTGTGATCTTTCATTGCCTCGGCTAGATCATCCACGCCGCCTTCCAAATCGCCAATTACGACATTGGCACCAAGCTGCTTAAGTAGGTCTGCCTGCTCCGGTTTGCGAATCATCGCGGTGACCTGATGTTTCCCTTCCTCCACCAGTTGCTGCACCAGAAATTTGCCGATTTGTCCGTTCGCTCCAATGACTAATACGTTCATATGTCATTCTCCTCTCGGTTTTCCTTTTATAAGCTAGCTTTTATAAAACAGACTTGTCTTTAATTTAAACGAAAGCCGACGCTTCTAAGCGCCGGCTGCTATGTATTACTACCGTTCAGCGCATCTGGCAAGATGCGGATAACATGTCTTTCCTTTAATATACCATACACCCTATACGGTTATACCGAGCACTTTTTTCTTCAATATATATCTGATAACAACGGTTATACTTCCGCATTCACTTCGTGGAACTTAGCCCCTATGCCAAACGGATGCTGGTTAAAAATAAAAAAAGACACCCCAAATGGGGTGCCTTTCTGTTGCATGGCATACAGGTATTAGTAAGCCAGTGCAAACAAGCCGTGAATATGAGCAAGGTAACGGATGTTACTTGCTTCTTTCATCATGGTTGCTGGCAGACCTTTCAGACGAGTCTGGTTGCCACCGATCATGCCGACAGCATCCTTACGACCCAGACTTCCCAGTGTACCGGAGAATACTGGTGTGAAGGATTCCATTGCGCCACCTTTGAACATTACGCCCAAGTTGTGACCAATAGTTTCACCCATTTGCCAAGCCAATTGTGCTGTTGGAGGGTATGGACGAGCGCCTTCGCTAGGGAAGACCACTGCGCTGTCACCAGCAACAAACACGTCTTTATGGGATGTGGATTGCAGTACTTCCGTAACTTTCGCACGGCCACGATCCACTTCAATTCCGCTGTTGGCAACAACTGCATTACCTTGAACGCCGCCTGTCCATACGAGTGTGTTCGTAGGGATCGAGCTTCCGTCTTTCAGCAGAACTTCATTTTCTTTCATTTCGGTAATCGCTACGCCAACGATGAAGTTAACGCCACGTTTTTCCAGACTCGATTTTGCACGCTCAACCAGTTCTGGCGGGAATCCTGCCAGGATGGAAGGACCTGCTTCAACCGTGTACAGGGAAACTTCTTTGAAGTCGATACCTTTTTCTTGGCATACAGCCGGAAGAAGGTCAGCGAATTCACCAACAAGCTCGATACCTGTCAAACCACCGCCACCGATAACAAACGTAGCGTCTGCTTTGTTGCCGGATTGTTTGTAAGCATCCAAACGAGCTTCCACGTGTGCACGAATGCGGTTAGCATCGCTAACGGATTTCAGCGTGAAGCTGTACTCCTGCAATCCCGGAATTCCGAAGAATGCCGTTTCACTGCCCAAGGCAACAACGAGTGCATCGTAAGAGTAAGTAGAACCACTGGTCATGAGAACTTTTTTCTCGTCCGGCTTGATTGTATCCACCGTATCGATTTTCAAGTTCACATTTTTACCACTCAGCAATTTTTCGAGTGGAAGGGCAACTGCTTTTTCAGCAATGCTTCCTGCTGCAAGACGGTGCAGTTCCGTAATAATTTGGTGCGTAGGGTAACGGTTCACGACTGTAATAGTCGCTTCTTCCGGTGTCAGGTATTGACGCGCAGTCAGCGCAGTCAACAGACCACCGTAACCTCCGCCCAAGATCAAAATTTGCTTCGACATATCCATCCTCCGTTCTTCTAATCTTAACGTTGCTGTTGTTGACGCTCGTTCAGGATGCTCAGGAATGATTGAGCAAAACGCAGCGTTTGTTGTACGTTTGGATCTTTAAGCATTTTGAGCATAGCGAACAAACCAACCGAAGTTTGCTCGGCTTGCGCACGATCACTTGCTTCGATGGCAGCAGAAGCTACACCTTTAGCTTTGTCTACAACAGGTTTAGCAAACTCGCCCATTGCGCTCATTGTGTCGCTGATCAGAACTTTGTCTGTAGCTACGCTTTGTGCAAAGTCATAAGCTTTGGTCATTGCAGTGACCATTTCAGCCAGTTTAGGCAGGTTCTCCACCAGAACGGTCAGAGACTCCTGTACCTCAGGCTTCATCAGTTGATCCAGTACGTCCAAGGACTGGCGTTGGGAAACGTCGGCACCTTCTGTAACCGGCACCTCTTGTTGAGTAGGCGATTGTGACATAAGAGAAAGTCCTCCTTTACTTTGGGATAGAAGTCCGCGACTTTCATGATGCCTGTCAAGCAGAGCCGAACCACAAATACATCCAATACAACTAAATGTACCAAATTTCACACAATAGAATGAGCATAGCCCAAGGGCCGTTCCCACATCGTGTATTGTATCTTGGGTCTATTGCGGACAACATGTGTTGACGCAAAACGACAAGCAGGCCGAAACCGAACTCTATACCCCTATATTACACCTCTTACACATGAACATGAAAAAGAAATTTTTTACACTTGTGAAGATATTGTGAACATTGTAACAAAATCGATTTTTTTGTCAAGCATTGCGGTCGGTTTAAAATCGATTATTCTCCTGTCCCAGATCCATCATCCTACCACATGTGGTATGAAGACAAGATCCCATATGACCATATGTGCGATATGTACACAAGGAAGGATTTTTTCAACTGAATTTTTCAGGAATTGTTTTCCAAAACCATGAATTTCATGCAACGAAATTGGTCACTGTCGTTATTATGCAGCTAGGGGTGCAGCCTTATTCCTGAAATGACATCATTTCTTGTTCAAGTATGAACCTATCCGGGCATGAAAGCAAAAAAGTCAGAAAGAAGGCCTGACGGATCGTCCGGCCTTCTGATATTTCTTTCACTGTTTGCCTGATCTGATCGTTACATGTAGGTCACACCATAACCATTTCTGGGGAATGCTGATCCATTTCTTCAAGCAACGCTTGTATTACAATGACAGCAGCCCGCTCCAATTCCTCCACCTCCAGAAGTATCGAGATAGCCTGATCGGCATGAAGCTTCTCATTAGGCAGTCCTCCATCTGGAAAAGGAAAACACTGCTTGAGCATGTTTAACCTTTGGGACATGTTTCGATATAACTCTTCCGCCTGAAGACAGAGTGGAATCAAGCTGGAATGGAGGGGAGTCGAAGCCCACTTTACAGAAAGTTCTTTGAAAAACTCACTTGCATAACGTCTTGCATCCCACAAAACCGCAAGGTTATAGGCATGACCGTTCGGTTCTACCCGTCTATATTCTAGGGCTTCTCTCCAGACCCCATAAGCAGCCAGACCACTGACTGTGTTCGGCAAGGTATACGGGTCCTCCCCACGATAATGAGCCAAAACATCTGTCAGTGCTGCGCGCAGGTTCATTTCTCGTATCATGCCATCTGATTCCGCTGTCAGTACAAATACTTCCTGATTCACACCCCGCCCTACATGATCATAGGGAATTGTTTCTGATTTAATGAAATCTGTACCGTATAAGGTTCGAACTGCATCATCATAGCCATAGATCAATCCGAATTCGGGAATATTCAGGTCCCATACGACGGCCGGAATTCCCCGATGAATGGAGTAACGAATCAGGGAGAGGGCCCGAACTAGCCTTGGATTTAGCAACCTTTTCCCTTTCGCTTTCTCCTCTAGCATCGAAGGATCGACCAGATTGGCATTGCCCCCTGCTTCGCTCGCCAAAGCCTCAACCGCATGGGAACGATAACCCATATGCTGCAATCCTCTGGTAAGCACCTCTTTGAAGTTATAGGCGGTGGGTCCAGCGATATGTATGTCCTGAGGCAGGATGGTCAGACGAAAAGAAAGTCCGCTCATCCCCATAACCATGGGGAGAGATGGAGATGAACCGATATAACCTAACATCTCGTGAATGGATGCTGCTGCCGAGTTCCAGGTTTGGGGAGCTCGAAACGAAAGGGGTTCCTCCAGAATCACTCGATTTTGCCCAAGTGAATTCCACTCTGCCAGCATTTCTTCTACAGATAAATGAATATGAAGCTGCGACACTTTTTTACGTGAACGTGATAGAATTTGATACACATTAGCACTTGTTAGATTGAATTTGCAGGCAATTTCTTGCGGCGATAGCTGCTCCATCCAATACGATGTAAAGACCTGTTGCTCTCTCTCATTCAGACAACCTAGCAGCTTGTGGAGATTGTTCCTCATTTCCTGCTGAGCAACAGCTTGATACGGATCATAGCCTGTCTCCCAGGATCTCCGATCGGTGTCATTCAAAAAATGATTCAGCGTCATGTCGAGCGAGTCTTGATCGCTCCATGAGGCATCATCGGCTCCAAATCCAAATGCAAAGAACGAAGAAAAATGTTGTTCCCGCTGCTGCTCTCGGCGCTGCATATGTGAATACGCCTGATTACGCACAATGCGCTGCATCCAGGCCATAAAACGGTCAGCATTCTGAAGCTGTCTCATATGAATGAACGCACGAATAAGCCCATCCTGTAAAATGTCTTCTGCGAGATAAGAATCATGCGTAAGTGCTCGCACATAACGGAACAATTGTCCGCGGTAACGGTGAATCAACTCACCAAAGGCCTCTGTATCCCCAGTTTGGGCTCGTTGGATAAGCGCGATGTCCGACTCCTTATTCCCATTTTTGAATGTCTCACCTTGCCCCGGCGTGATATGGCGATTGTCAGCTAATTCATCCATTTGTATCTCCCTCTCTTATAGCCTTGCTTCATTACATTACTCCATCTTCAAAATAGCAGCTTCGATCATAGCTTCCGTCTCCGCAAGCGCCTCCATGATTGTCGCAGCAGCCTCCCAGTTCCGGGAGACAAGACGGGATTGGCATTCCCCGAATTGGCGGGATTGTGCGTATTTCAAAGCAGAAAGATCAGGATGGATTGTTTTAAAAAATAAGCCATAATCATGGGCACGACGCGCGCCTACTGGCAGAGCAAAATACACATAATGAGCCCACTCATTACCATCGATTGATCCAGCACGAACCTGTTCCGCCTTATCTAGAATTGCTGAAGCTCCTGTTTGTCCTTCCTGAGCAGCAATGTCATTGAGCTGTTCTGTAAGGCTTGATTTGAACCAAGTAAAAGCGCGGCGGTTAATCTCCTCCAGATCAGGCTGTTCCATGCGTTCAGGACTCCACCATCGTCGATACACACCGCTACTCCACGGGAATTCAGACTTCCATGCTTCCTCAAGTTTATCCAATGTCAGGAAGACATTCGGGAATCCAGCCGGGTCATGCAGGCATATTTCATCGCCCTCCATGCTCAACGCCACTACATAATGATCGGAACCACCCAGGTTGGGAAAGTTGGGATTGTAGACGAGTTTGCCCATATCCAGCGGACCCATCATCATAGGACCCTGCTTCAAGGCCTCTCTTAGCTCATCTACAGGCATCTCTGTACCCCGTGATTGCACACTTTCACGCACACTAAACCCCAGAATGCTCATCGCTTTGCTGATGGCCAGATCAGGACTAGAGGTACAATTATCAAAAAAGAGAAGGTCTTCCTGCGTTCGAAAGGCCCCTAGTGAAAAGCCACCGACGGTTTCAAGCAGACCAGGGTCTACCTTTTCTCCAATGGACGACAGCAGCATTGAAGCTGAATTGGCGTAGCAATATGCACCATTTCCAATATAATTGCTCATATCATAACATCCTCTCATTTCTTTAATGAAGCACGCGATCATGCAATGCCTATACTTATATTGACTCTTCGTACAGATCATTTCTGACAGAATATTCAGAACAAATTTCTGCCCGCATGAACTAGCGAACGTTTAGAATGCGGACATCCCGGTTAATAAGGACTACACCAGAAACGAAGGAGATGTTCGATATGAGTAATTCAACTAGCGATAAAATCAAAGCAGGCGTAAACAAGGCCAAAGGCGAAGTGAAGGATCAGGTCGGTAATGCAACTAACAACAGATCCCTTCAGGCTGAGGGCAAAAAAGACAAAGCCAAAGGTGCTGTGCAGGACAAAATTGCTGATGTAAAAAAACATCACTAGATCCATTCGTTAAACGTGAACACGCACGACGATTCGTGCAGTAAATATAGAATCTTTGCCCGACCGTCCATATCGGTTGAAAGCCGGGATTCGACGGGGGCGCAAAAAAGCCAAGGAAGGTGTTATTCACTACACCCTTCCCTGGCTTTTTTTGTCCTATTTAGATAGCCGGAACTGCATATCTTGCCATATCGATAATAAAACTGCGTGCTTCTCTTGTCGTGTGGTATTCACGGCTGAATTGTCTTACCCATTCGGGATGTTCCTGATACCATCGAAAGGTCTGCTCCAGTCCCTGCTCCAGCGTCGTCTGGGGGAACCATCCGGTCTCTGACCGTAACTTCCCAGAGTGAACGACCAGACTCGAACCCCTGGACTGGGTGGGCTCCTGCTCTCGAATCTCCGCCGTTCCATTAGAAGTATGCAATTGTTGCAATTGAGCTCCGATCTCTTGCATGGTCGTTCCTTGCCCCGTCGAAATGTTATAGATCTGCTGATCTTGTCCATTCAGCATAATCTGTTCAATCGCTCGCAGCGCATCATCCACATACAGAAAATCACGTACAGCTGATCCCTGAATATCCAGAGGAAGGCCGTCCATCATTCGGCCAAAATTACGCGGGATAATCCGATCCGGCAACTGCCAAGGACCATAGAGATTGGTTAAACGAAATATTTTTACAGGAAGCTGGTAACATTGAGCGTAGGATCTTGCGAGCATCTCACAGGCTACTTTGGAAGCGGAATAAGGGGATACCGGAGCATATTCATCGGATTCGTGATACACTCTGCCCATCTCCCCTCCGTATACCTCAACGGATGAAGCCAGTACCACGGGAATATGGTGATCGGAAGCGTATTGCAGAATGGCCTGTGTACTGAGGGTGTTGTTACGAAACACTTCTCCGGGGTGATGATACGAATAATCTACGTGCGGCATCGCTGCCAGATGAATAATATAGTCTGTTTCGTGCGGCAAGCTGAATCTGTCCTTCGCGAGATCACAACAGATAAAAGCCATCTCATGAAGTGGAGAGCTGTGAACAAGCCTCTGACAATAATCATCCTGGTCCACCAGGGTGATTCGATGTCCTTTTTGCGCCAAATACTGAGAAAGGTTAAATCCTACAAATCCAGAAGCCCCTGTAATGACAATATTCAAGCACATTCCCCCTTGGATTAATACAACAAGTTCACTGAAGAGAGTCTATGTTCTGATTATAACCTTATAGTGATACATTTTGTATCATTTTACAATTGTTTTTTGTTCTTCTCCAGAAATAAACGGGTAATGCCATAGAGAGGTGATATTTACGATGAAAGAGGACATAAACAATGTACAGACAATGTTATTCCAGGACGATGGTGTGATCCCCAATCATCCAAGTCTGCCTGTACTTCTGTATAAGGGGATTTGGGCAACAGATTCCTCTCGTGCAGAGTCGTTGCTGAACCAAAACGGATGGGGAAACAGCTGGATTAACGGCGTGTTTGATTATCATCATTATCACAGCAATGCTCACGAAGCACTTGCAGTGGTGAGTGGTTGGGTTGAGCTCATCCTTGGTGGGGAACATGGAAAGGTTGTGCGGCTTCAGGCAGGAGATGTCGTCGTATTACCTGCGGGAACCGGACATAAGCGGCGGAGTGCGAGCCTTGATTTCCGCATTGCAGGGGCCTATCCAGGTGGCATGAGTTATAATACCCGAACGGGTGAACCGGGAGAGCGTCCCAAAGTTCTGCGTGAAATTCAGGAGGTTCCCACCCCGGATACCGATCCGGTCTATGGGCAAGGGGGGCCACTATTGGAGTTATGGAAACAGAATAAGACATGAAAGAATAATGGACTGCTCCGGGATAAAAAAACTACCGGGAACAGTCCATATTTCGGTCACTGAGGGAGCCTCACACTGTATAATCGCATGGCATGTGGCTTCCCTTCCATCTCAAGCCGTCCCTGCAATATCAATTGTCGTATACGATATTCAATGAATGCGTCTCCGACAGCTTGTTCAAGATGGCCCAGCACCTCACCTACGACGCGGGCTGATTTTATAAACTCGCCAGGCTGTCTGGTTAATGTAACTTCTCTGGCCTTCTGCATAATGTATTCATCGATCGCGTCTTCTTGCACGCTCTGAATCTCGCCATCCTTCATTAATCGCAGAAATCCAGGCTGCACAGCCAAATTCACCCACTCTTGCTCCATGTGTTTGCGTTTCTCCAAAGACAACGGTTCAGCATTCACACAGTGCTGCCACATCGCTAACAACTTCTCAGAAAAAATTTCACCTGTTCTAAGAACATCATGCTGAACTTCAGAAGGGTTGAATAATTCCTGATATAATGCGCTTGTCTCGATCAAATAGATCGGTCCCAGCCTGTTACGCAGCAGATGCATGGCATATAAAAGTCCCGTTCTCTCATGAGCATTATTCGCATACCAAATAGTGATTCGCGTATCTTCATCAATCGAACTCAACATGTTATTTAATTGAAGCAGCTTATCCATGCCTTGGACGGCATAACTTCCATGTTCACTCAAATAAAGTTTCTCAAGTAGCCAGAGGTGCCTGCGGTGTAAATCCGCCTTGTTCGTCAAATCGCCCAATGGACCGATGGCATAGTAGTCATTCATAGAGAAAAACCGCCGCTCCGAGCGCCCTGGAACTTTGCCCATCGCAACCTTAATGCTGCCTAGCTGCGATTCTCCAATCGCTATATGAATTTCACGTGGTTTCTGTGCCATCAACGCCTGTTTCTCAGCGTTCTCCCGGTTCCGATTCTCGTCCAATGTATTAAATATCGACTGAATTTCCGTTGCAAAATGAACAGAATGTTCTTCAGCTGACTGATCACTGACTGCCATATCTGCGCTAAGATAGAGCGTACGCAATAACGAACGCAGCTCGTCCTCATCCATACGGTACAGCTCCTGATCAAAATCAAAGACATTGTCAATCATGTTTATCCCCCTCTAAACAGTCTGAACAGATGGTCATCTCCACACTTAACCATTCAAAATCGAGTACGTATTTGTATCATCGTAAGTTTACGAAGAAATAGACTTTCCAGAGGAGTGACTCCGTTCATTCATTTCCTCACGATTGGATGACGAACGGGTGAAGTGCCGCTCCAACTTCCGACTTGCCCACAGGGATACTGCGATAAACAGCAACACGCCGCCCCAGCGCACAGGGTGTTCCATAAACTGAGCTACATTGGAACCGATATACGTCACACAGAAAATCATAATGGCTTTGCCAAAACTCACCGCGAGCAGGAAGGACATTAATCTCATCCGTGCGATACCTGCCGCAACATTGATAATCACGAACGGACCCACTGGAAATATACTCAACAAAAACACATAGCTGAACGCATTCCGCCGAATCCATACCATACTGCGCTGCACACGGGGTTTGTTGGCCCAACGTTCCACAAAAGCCGATTTCCCAATTTCTCGTACAATCAGGAACGTAACGGTACATCCCAGGACCATCCCGATCCATGAATATAAAAACCCTGCCCATAGCCCATACACTGCTCCGTTAACCCCAACAATGAGCAGTGTAGGCAGCGGGGGCACGAATGATTTCATAAAGGTAAGCAAAATTGCAGGTAAAGGGCCCAGGGAGCGGAACTTCTCCAGCCAAAAACGAATATTCTCTTCCGTAATATAGGACATGATGTCCAAAGATGCCGGGTTCATCTGCTTCCCTCCAATCTATACAGTTCAAATTTTCTAAAGATGTTGTTGCCCATTATAAAATACATCTGGTAAACCGATGTGAAGTTTCACGACTCACTTCTCCCCAGTATAACGTACATATGAGCGCTGTACCGTTGTCAATTTGAAGAAATTTCACCTGTGACGCTGAAAAACAAAAGAGCACACCCGGACCTGTTCAGTCTTGGTGTGCTCTATCTATCGGATACCCGCTTGAAACCATTGGTCAACAAGCTTGGGGCAGTATTTGTATTTCGCATAAACCGTTTATTCTAGCTGAGCTTCCTGCATTGCCAATTCATTCAGCTCTTCCTGATGCGCAGCATTCCACTCGGGAATACCGGAACGCATGAATTCCTCGGCATCCATCGCTGCTTTGGACTGATTACACAGATTGCAGGCGCAGACACAGTTAAGTGGGGTCGTATGCCCACCTTTGGCTCGCGGCAGCAGATGATCAATCGTATCTCCATACGATCCACAGAAGTAACAGGTATAGTTATCACGGGTCAAAATAAACCGTTTGAAATCCTTGTTGCTAAACAATCGGCGGATCGTGTACCGATTAACTACAACAGCGGCTTTTTCCTTGACCAGCGTGACCGCCAGCTCCATATCCACTTCCTGATGCCAGCGCCGCCCTTTGTCCGTCTTGCCACGCATGCGCACCATGCCTTGCCGGTTCGTCCGAAGCGATGCCGGATCTTCCGGATCAATCGCTACAGGCACCGCCGGTGCATGACGGCGGGTACGACTTTCCGTTCCAGCCCCATGACTGCGGCTGGAATGCGCTGGCGCCCGCTGCCCGGATGATCCGGCGCGGGCTGTGTCTTCGCCGCCCGCCTTGGGCGCACGCTCCTTGCGTGCCGAGCGCGGCTTCGACACGGGCGAGCCTGGCTGGCGCCCGGGTGCAGGAGGCGCAGCCTCCATGGCGGTGCCCGGTGCTTGGCCGGGCACAGGCTTTGCAGCAGCGGCAGGCTGTGCGGCCGCTGCCGGGGGGCCGGCGACCGAGGCATCGCCACGGTCGCTCAGGTTCGGCGCACTGGCCTCAGCTATGCTGCGGGCCTGTCCTGCGCCGGACGGCAGCGCGGCAGCACGTTTGCGGCGCCGCTTGCGTTTGCGCTTGGCTGCGGTCGGCTGATCCGCAGCCCCTGGCTCTGCTGCCGGGCCTTGCGGCTTAGCTGGCAGCAGAGCCTCGGCCGCCGCAATCTCCTGCTCGGCGGCCTGATCCGTGCCAGCGGCTAGACGCGCGCGGGCACGCTTCGCAGATGGATCAGCATTCGCTGTATGCACCTGCGAATCCCTGTCTTGCAGATCAGCCCCCGTCTGAGGCTGATCTACAGTCTCGTTCTCCTTGTCAGTTCGGGAGAGCGATTCCGTTTGCTCTATACCAGACTGAAGCTCTGGACGCTTTGCTTTTCTCCTCCTTCTCCTCTTCTTGCGGTTGCCCGAAGACGAAGAGACAGTTGAAGAAGCAACGAATTCATCCGTTTCACCTTCCATCGAAGAAGATGACCCCACCGGCGGCTGTGACTCGCCGTGTCCTTCTGAAGCAGCAGCAACAGAAGGCGTACCAATTGCTGGATCGACGCTCCGTTCTGCTGTATGACTTGCAGGTGCAGAAGGTCGGGCAGTCCCAGCACCTTTATGACTCTTTACCGACTCATCCTCAGGCCGGAGTGAGTTGTTATTGTTATCCGCTTGTCCACCGAGCTGACGACAGTAGCGACAAGCGCCACGTCTGGCTCCAGGGCCAGCCCGCTTTCCGGTTCTTCGTCGGAATTCGGACAAAGGACGCTTTTGCCCGCAGTACATACATGTCTTGGTCAGTTGCGCTTCATGTTCCGTCATTTCCTGCCGGAAAGGGGCCGAGCCCATCTCCATGTTGTCACCTCGGTTCCGTATGAATCCGGTTTCTTTCTATTGTATCACATCTGCTCGCCAACACACTCATAGCCAGATGTCCCATAGTCTTTTGTCTTGTACTCCTGGGTCTGCCCCACGCATTCGTGAAGGATGTGTTCCACGTATTCCAATATATCTTGCATCGGTTTCCCGCATTGTTCACATGTTGTCATTGTTCTCACCTTAATCCTGTTCTTAAAGTTATCTGCTTATCAAATGATAAAATGTGTTCCGCCTTCTCATTACCCTTCGCGTGCAAAAAAGAAACATCCGTTCCCCATATATGAATTAAATCCGCAATCAAAAAACCGTTTCCTGCTCAACCCTAATGGTCGACCAAGAAACGGTTTATTATTCCTGTATTGGCATAAATATTTTAACGAACGTCGAGTTGTCCCGAGTTTTGTTGCGGTACCAGACGAGGCTTTGGTTTTGGCAAATTGCCGAAAATCACCCATGCAAATGGAACGAATCTTGCAGTGAGTCCAACCACAATCCAAGATGCGATCAACGCCACACCAAAACCTCCCGCGTACCAGAGGTGAATCAGCCAGGAAACCCCGGTTTGTGGTGGATAATTCCGATAGACCAAGAGGAAGAATGGATGTATCAGATAAATACCAAAGGACAATGCCCCAAGCCGATTGAGTGGCTTAACGATCAGCGATGGTCCTTTACGATAAAGCAGGTACGCAATCTGAATGAGCACCAGCGCACAGGCGAACGTATGCAGATTCCAGAAAAACTCGTACCACAGCGTGTTATACGTCGCAATCTTCAGGCGCAACAGATAATAAATATATACATGGCCGAGTCCGGCAAAAATCCATACCGCCCACAGCACAATCCATGAAACTACACGAGCCTTGGTTGCATTTTCCCGACTAATGACAAACCATTGTTTAATCTTCGGAAAATATACTCCGATAAAAGCACCCAGCATGAAGTAGGAAAAGTACGAAAATGCCCAACTTCCCTTGTTCGGCACCTGGAAGCCATATTTATTACTTACGATAAATGCCCACTGAATGAGCAACCCAATCGGTACCGACCATTTGACGACTGAGGGATATTTCTTAAGCAGCCACAATACCAACGGGAATAACAGATAAAATTGCATGTTGATAAATACAAAGTACAGATGCGTATACGCCTTGCCCGTGAACAGTTTCGTTATGAAACTTACTGCTGATTCACCGAACGGACGGCCCTGATAGTGGGTGAAGTGCAGGATTACAAAATACATTAATGAAAATAGGAAATAGGGCAGTAAAATGTAAACAAATCTTTTTTTGTAAAAGTTGCTGACCAGCTTCTTATCGAGCGGACGAGAATAATAATTATAGAACAGTACAAAACTGCTCATGAAAATAAACGTTGGTGTACCATATTTCATAAAAATATTAATAAAATTGTACAGCCAGTAATACCCTGAACCTGTCATGTCCACCGTCGCGTATGAAGTGGAATGCACACACAGCACACCGATGATAGCCATTGCCCGTACGAGATTCAGCTCTGGGATTCGCTCTCTTTTGATGGTTTCACTCATAATTAGCGTTTCTCCTTAATATGTTTCGTTGATATGTCTAAGATGACTTAATACGATAAGCACACTATCTATTAAAAAGCATAAAGCTTAATATGGGTAGTCCAAATTCTTAAAAGTTCCTAAATTTTCAACATGTTTCACAGTTTTTTCATGTCTATATATGTAAAAAAGACCGCTATGACGCGGCCTTTAAGCATGTTTCGTATCTGTCCAAAATATTGTTGGTTCACTGGGATGAAAATGGTAAACTTCAATGTTGACGACTGGCCAGAATTTGTTTATAGACCTCAATAGCCGATTGTCTTGAGACTTTCAGATCCACAATTGCACCCTGCCGAGGCTGATGAATCTCTTTGCTATGCAAATCCTTCAAGTCAGGCAGCCATTTGCGGATGTAATCCCCTTGGGGATCATACTTCTCTGACTGTGTCACCGGATTGTTCACCCGAAAGTATGGAGCTGCATTCTCGCCAAGTGATGCACACCACAGCCAGTTGCCCCGGTTTTGAATGTTGTCATAGTCACGAAGCTTGCGTCTGAAATACGCTTCACCCAGCGTGAACGGGCATCGCAGATTTTTGGTAAGGAACATCGCGGTCAGAATACGAAGCCGATTCGGCATATGTCCAGTCTCATTCAGTTCCGTCATGGCTGCATCGATAATCGGAATGCCCGTTTCGGCCTTACACCACTGTTCGAAGTGAACCTCACTGAGCGCCGACAGATCATAAACTTTTTCATATGTAAAATAATGACTCTCATATA
The DNA here is from genome assembly GCF_002750415.1 of Paenibacillus sp. LK1. NCBI lineage: Bacteria > Bacillati > Bacillota > Bacilli > Caryophanales > Paenibacillaceae > Paenibacillus > Paenibacillus sp. LK1. Next base: position 285,320 of record NZ_PEII01000008.1, on the reverse strand, counting down.
CGGCCCGATACAGATAGAAGTCGCGGAAGCACAATTGTCTGATCCATTCATCCGAATGCTCCGTGCGTTTTGCAGCATCGTACATCTTACGGATGGAAACAGCCCCCACAGCTACATAAGAACTGAGCCGACTCGATTCATAAGCTTCATATTCATCCCGATGGTCTCCGTAATCGGCAATTCTGTCAGATAAAAATCCATCCAACAATTGATGAGGTTCCTCCAAATCCGATACATCATATGACAACAATTGAGGTGGCACCTGGAAGGTCTCCGGCCATTCTATCTGCTGATCACTGACCTGCACATCCGCAACCGTAGTGGTTGAAGCTGGATTAGGATGCTCATTCATGAATTCCACCCAGCGTCGGTGGAAGGCAGCAAATACTTTGTAAGGCTCGGACTTACCCGTATAATCAGCGAACCCCTTCAGGTCCATCAGCAAATGATCCGTCAGCTGCGTAAACGTGACTTCTCGTGCCTCCGTTACCTTACGTATTCCACGATCACGCTCGATTGCATATGGCGTCATATCCCGATGAACTACAACTTCATCTATACGACTTTGCATCCGATCGAGGATATGTTCAATCACCTCAGCTGGTTTGCCATAAAGAACGTGCAGCTTGCGGCCTGACTCGCGGTACCGCTTACCAAGCTCAGCAGCATGCTGTAGAAAGTTCACTCCACTATGTTCCTCTTCGCGACCTTGCCGCAGCAGAAATGGATCATAGATGAGCACATGCAGACTCTCTGCATCCTGGTTCCGCAAATAATCAAATGCGACTAGATCATCTGTACGCAAATCTTTGCGATGTATGAATAACTTCATGCTTCATCCTCCTGCTGAACTTCTGCCTACTTTGCCGTTAAATCTTCATACAGCCTGATTGTCTCCTGCTCCGGTTGATGTCCCAGTTCTTCAAGCAGGGTCAGCGTAAATGAATGATATATTCTGAGTATGGCTTGTTGATCACCCATGGATGCACATACTCTCATCATTAATCGGCAGATCTCTTCGGCATACGGCTCCCGTTCCTGTAGTTCGTTCAATTGCTCCATCGCTTCCTTGCTCCGTCCATGCTTCGTGTCCCATTCGGCGATATCCATAACCAGTCCTACATATTTACTTCTCAGTTCTCTAGCTTTGGCTTGAGCCCAGCGATAATCATGTTCCTCCAGATAATCACCACGGTAGAGCGGGACGATATCCCGCAGTTGATCAACATTGTCTGACGTAACGGTATCATAGGCCATACCTTGCTCGAATTGCTCTACATCACTCACCAGATTACCCGATAACAAACGATAGCGGTTCATGTTGTACTCCAGTTTGCCCGTCATGTTCCATTCCTTCAGCAGTTTGCGTATCTGATAAACGGAAGTATGCAGATGCGTAAGCCCTTTCTCTTGCGAAACATCCGCCCACAGCTTATCGAGTAGAATCTCTTTGCTTACCCAATCCCCTCTATGGTGAAACATAAAAGCAAACAGTTCTTGCGATTTGGCTGTACGCCACTTGTGCTTCTGTGCTTCCTGATCCAGACTTCTGTAGATATCCAGATGTTTAAAAGTAAGCAATCCAGGCACACGGGTATCCAACTCCACAGCCTCAGATTCCTGAACCTCAGCAGTTGCAGCAACCTGAGGGGATGAGGCTATCATCCCTGCGGCAATGCGATCGATCGTTTTGCCAAGCCTCACTGAACTTACCGGCTTCAGCACATAATCCAACGCCTGAAGTTCGAAGGCTTCAACCGCATGATCCGCGTAAGCCGTTATAAATATAATGCGAATACTGCTGTCCAATTGCTGTATATATTCAGCCGCTTCCAGTCCATTCATTTCCGGCATGCCAATGTCCAGAAACACTACATCCACACGCTCTTTTGCCAGAAAATCCAGACCGGCACGGGCTGTTGAAAAACACTGCACGGGTGTAATCCGCCCATCCGATCGTAACAGGCGCTCCAGATGAAGCTGCGCCGGTTTCTCATCATCGATTACAATGGCTTTCATCGCTATTCCAGCCTCCTGCCGTGAATTATTCAATGGGAATACCGGTTATCTTGGCACCCGCTTAATAGTCTGTTAACCAAATCCGCCCAGCTCGGCCCATTATTTGGAACCATTTTTCTTCTCCACAGGTATGCGAAACCGTATTAGCGTTCCTTTCCCCGAATGACTCTGAATCTCCAGCCCTTGACCATATATAGACAACAAGCGTCGATTAATATTCTGTAGCCCTACACCTCCAGGACCTTCAGTTCGCCCTGAACTTACTTGAGCCAAACGCTCAGGAGGTATGCCTACTCCATCATCCTGTACCACAATGACGATGTGCTCATCTTCCCTGGTAATACCAAGGTTAACCGTGCCGCCTGCAGCACGCTCCATCACCCCGTGACGAATCGCATTCTCCACAAGTGGTTGAATACTGAGTGGTGGCAGGTAAAGACGCACATCTGGGTCGATATCATAATGGACCACCAAACGTTCCTCGAACCTAGCTTGTTCCAGATGTACGTAGGACTCCACTAACTCCAGTTCCTTCGCTAGCGGAACCAGTTGGTCGCGGTTCTGGAAATCGAAACTTCCCCGCAAGTAATGACTCAGTTCAATAAGCAAATCGGTCGCTTTATCCGGATTGACGGCGCATGTTGCTATAATGACGTTGAGCGCGTTATATAAAAAGTGCGGTTTGATCTGAGCTTGCAAAAAGGCCATTTCCGTACGAATAACTTCCTGTACCGAGGTACGCATCTCAATTAACGTCCTCACTCTTGCACGCAGTTCACCTGCATCCACAGGTTTGCTCAGAAAATCATTTGCTCCTGCCTGGAACCCCATTTTGATATCTTCAGGCAGCCCGCGAGCTGTCAGCATAAGAATAGGCAGCTCGGACAAGGAGCTGTTCTCACGCAGCTTGCGACACAGCTCAAGCCCGGACATTTGTGGCATCATCCAGTCTGTAATGACAAGATCAATGGAGGGGTGTTCTTCACGAAGCTTCAGTGCTGCTGCCCCGCTATCCGCTGCAATGACACGGTAACGTTCCGTTGATAGAAGATTGAACAATACCTGTCGATTCACAGGATCATCGTCCACAATCAGAATGGTATGCTCTGCTTCCAGACTATCATCCGTCTCATCCCAATGCACTGCTGCTGCCGTATCCTGCGCTCTTCTTTCTTGGGTAGATACATATTGAGCCGCAACAGGCTTCGAATTCACTTGCAGCAAAGGAAACTGCACAACAGGCAGGGTAAAATGAAAGGTCGAACCTTCACCTGGCTCCGATTCTACCCAGATGATCCCTCCCCCAAGCTCGACAAGTTTGCGAGTGATACTCAGTCCAAGACCAGTTCCTCCGTTAACCCTCTCACTTGTTCCGTTGCCCTGTTCGTAAGACTGAAATATGTCTTCCAGTTTATCTGGGGTAATACCAACACCTGTATCGGCGATAGATACCGTCACCATAGCTCCATCCACACGGGCATAGATCCGAATCTCACCTTGCTTCGTGTACTTATACGCATTGCCCAGCAGGTTGTACAGAATCTGCCTTAGGCGATCCTCGTCCGCTTCAACCAACGGCAACGCTAGAGGCCATTGTTGAATCAGCACAACCGGTTTATCTTCAAAGGTAAAACCAGAGACTTCAACCACCGTTCGGGCAACGGATTCAAGGTCCACAGCATTCCGTTTTAATTCAATTTCACCATTTTTGAGCTTGGAAAAATCCAAAATATCGTTTACCAGCAGTGAAAGCCGCTTTCCAGTTGAGGTGATCATGGACAGATTTTTAGCCTGCTTGGGTGTAACCGCTCCTGCCGCCCCTTCCAGCATCGATTGAGCAATATTAATAATGCCATGTAGGGGAGTTCTCAGTTCATGTGACGTATTGGCCATAAACTCATCCTTGAGAATATCAATGGCAAGCAAACGTTCAGACAACGCTTCAACTTCACGGAATGATTGTGCGAATCGGGTCGCTGTTAGAATCATCTGTGCAAAGACGAATAACAGAAGCTCGTACAGCGCAAGAAATGTCGTATCCACGGTGGTGAAAGCACCAACGGTGTGCAGCACAACCACCATAAATATACTCATCATGCTCATTAGGACAAAATGACCGTCGTTCGGTTGCTTTTTCAGCCAATGGAGCATAGCTCGCAGCGTGTAACCAATCACCACCAGTGAAATCAGCAGCATAGGCAGCTCCAACAATGAGAATAGAACAGGAGACAATGTAAGGCCTACCACGCATTGGACTATTACCAGAACCACACCCAAGCGAACAAACCATTGATGTACCGCTCCAGGAACAAGTGCATCCATGTAACGTAGCAAGTAATAATACGCAAGAGCCGCGCTGAGTAATTGCAGCCGCAGAATATCATTATTCGGTAAGAATGGTAACAGGGTTCCCAGCAACTTCTCTCCATGAGTTAATGCGTACATTGCACCGGACAGGCTGAATAACCCTAGATACCGAAGCTCTTTCTCACTGCGCCGCAGCCGGAATAACATCAGGAAGAAAGCCGCTGGCAAAATAAATCCGAATAGTGTCATCAGATCCTTGAGCCAATCCTGTTGTTGGCTCTTCAGGATACTGTGCTCGTCTCCAAACAAAATGGATGCGATAATGCCTCCAGACGAGTAGCTGTAATTGGATACCTGAATGATAATATCTGCAACGTCGCCTTCTATGGAAGTAAATCCTGTAAAAGGCAAATTGAGCTGAATGTCGGTATTTCGTGTTGTACCTGGCAGCCCTTTGCCGCCAATCTCTTTGCCATCTATAAATAAACGATGAGCCATACGGATATTTTGAGTGCGGATTCCGTAATCGTTCTTCTCTGCTCTAGGGGGAATTCGAACACGTAAATGATAGGTCCCATACCCGTGCGCCTCTCCAAGAATCCCATTCCACCGGGAGGGGACATGGATAGGTAGAGGTTTGGAAAGCGGCTTGCGTCCGGATACGTCCGCCTCAAAATCAACAGGCTTCAACAACTGACCCGGATAGAAATCCCAAGTACCATTCAGGGATGCAGCCCCATGCCTGTCGAAGTTCCAGCTGGTCAGGTCCATAACCCCATCCCTTGCATGAGGGTTGCCGCGCTCAATAATTAACGTTTGAATAATGGATCCCAGAGGAAAGGCAACAATACATATAAAGCTAATGGTGAGCATAATCCAGTGTTTTCTCATCTATGTAATCCTTCCGCCTCCATGGCGAGAGACGTCTAATTTTGTCGTTTTATACCTATAACTCCATGTTACACGTTTCTGTTGCTGACGGAAATAGTTCTTACATGATATTTTAACGCCAAAAAAGCCACAGGCTCAGCTACCGGAATGAAGACCGGAGTAAGACCCGTGACTTTTTGAATTTGTTGACTATCTTTTTTACTTCTCTCGTTTCCTTACGCTTGTCCAACGACCTGGGCCAGTTTCTGCACGATTCCAGCCCAGCCCTGCTCCATCCGTTCACGAACCATGGCATGAGCCTGTCCAAATTCAGTCAGTTTGTCCGCGTCCCAGCCACTGTGAATCAATGCAAAGTCAGTGTCTTGTCCTTGCTCCGTTAGTTCAAACGTAAGCGTCCAGTCCTTACCCCATTGGAATGACAGCTTATGTAGCGGCTGAACTTCCGTGACTTTGCACGGTGATTTACCAAAGGGTCCTGCTTCCAATATAAATTCATGCCCTTCCACCGGCTCCAGATTGCTTGGCATAAACCATGATTCCAAGCCCTTCGACGTCGATACAATCGCCCACACTTTCTCCACAGGTGCGTGAAGTAACAGTTGTTCCCGAATATCTGGCAATGCACTTGAAGATTCCATGATATCTCTCCTTCTAAATGGATATAACTCATTGTTCAAGATTAGATGATATGTGTCAAATATATTCTGCTAACAACAGGTACTCTGTTGACCGGCATTGAAAACAAATCTATAATTGGAACATATTACATAAAAGGTGCGTGATTTCTTATGATAGTCTGCTCTGAAAAATTCAATTCCAACCGTTGCCGGAAGGGATAAACATTTCGTAGCTAGTCCCTTCCACATTCTATTCTAATTATGTTGTGGAGGAAACGTTACATGTCTTTTAGTTATTATGGTCCGTTATGTACCGAGGTTTATAATGCCACCAAACCCGTTGGCCAATCCCTCGGAGGCGATATTGAATTTTACCGTGATTATCTGATGAACTGCAATGGACGCTTCCTGGAAGCAATGTCTGGTTCAGGTCGAATGCTGATTCCATTACTTGAGGCTGGTTTGAACGTAGACGGTCTTGATTATTCAACGGATATGCTCGATTCATGCCGGGCTCTTTGTACCGAGCGAGGATTGCCCCTGCCTGAATTGTTCGCTGCTGATCTGGAGACACTTGATCTTCCTTATCGGTATGAAGTCATTATCATCGCCGCAGGCTCCCTGCTGCTTATTCAAGATAGACAGGCTTCCATAAAGGCCCTGCGTAATCTGTATCAACATCTGGAACCTGGAGGCCGACTTGTGCTGGACCTCTTTCTACCCGATGTTACGAATACGACCTCACACTACTCAGGTACCTCGACTGTTCAATTACCGGATGGCGATACGATTACAATGGAGAGCAAAGACATCGAAGTCAATATGCTTCAGCAATACAAAGTAAGTTTAATTCGCTATGAAAAGTGGCGCCATGGCACCCTCATAGCCACAGAACTGCAACAGCTTGCATTACGTTGGTACGGCGTGGAGGAGCTGCGCATGATTCTGGAACAGATCGGTTTCGTTGAAGTTATTGTATATGCCGACTTCGACCCCTACCAGGAACCTTCGCGTTCTGATCAGAAATTTGTGTTTGAAGCGAAACGAGGACTACCCTCGGAAGTGGATTCACTTTCAGGTCAAAGCGCTAACGAATCAACCGCACCGGGTAAGATCCAAGATCGAGGAAGTCACGTGCATACGATTCGTTAATACGTAAACCTGTAAAATTTGCAGCTAATAACAGTTGCTCGGTTCATTAAATTGTAATGATGCTAAAAAGGGATGTCCTCCGTCATGTTCATGACTTATGAGACATCCCTTTTTAATTGAATTTATATAAGTGTTCTAATTAAAAATGTTCTAATTAAGATCAGTACCCGCGAGAATACGGCTGTGCGATAGCCGCTTTATCTTTGCTAACACCCAGTTCCAGAGCTGCATGAGTCGCCCAGTAAGGATCACGCAGCATACCTCTGCCAACCGCAACCAGATCTGCATCACCGTTGCCGATAACCGCTTGAGCCAGAGCTGAATCTTCAAGCATGCCTACCGCAATGACAGGAACGTTCAGTTCTTCACGGAAACGACGAGCAAACGGCACTTGGTAACCAGGGTAGTTACCCGGTTTACGTTGTCCGGAAGGTCCTTCACCGCCAGAGCTAATGTGGAACATATCCACGCCTGCTGCCTGATAGGCACGGGAAATTTCAATGGTATGATCAATGTCATACCCGCCATCAGCGTATTCCACTGCCGAAATCCGCATAATCAGCGGCATATCTTCCGGCATTTCTTTTTTCACTGCACGAATAATTTCGACTCCAAAACGGGAAAGATCCTGTCCATACTCATCCTCGCGATGGTTCATCAGTGGAGAATGGAATTGGTGAATGAGATAACCGTGTGCACCATGCAGCTCAATCGCATCGACTCCCGCAGCTACTGCACGGCGTACACCGTCCGCAAATTTCTGTACCATGGCTTGTGTTTCCTCTGTAGTTAAAGCGTGTGGTGTATTAAAGCTCTCTCCAGGGAAGGTAACCACTGATGGAGCTACAGGTCGAGCCGCATCCTCTGCTTTACGTCCAGCATGCGCGATCTGAATCGCCACCTTGGAGCCATAAGCGTGAATGCCATCCACCAGCTTGGTAAAGGCAGGAATGTGTTCATCTGACCAGATGCCCAGATCATTGTCAGTAATACGTCCGTCCGGATCAACATCCGTCATCTCGATCACGATCAACCCTGTACCCCCAACCGCACGGCTTACATAGTGTACCTGATGCCAATCGTTCGGAATGCCGTCTTTAGCAGTAACGGAATATTGGCACATCGGTGCCATAACGACACGGTTATTTAGTTGAAGTCCCTTGAATTGATAAGGGGAAAATAATTTCTCTGTCATTTCAATTCCATCTCCTATTCAATATGTTGATATATGTTGAGGCAATTCCTTGTTTTCCAGATCGGAAAACAGCTGCCCATGCTTGCCGCAGTTGTCCTGCTTCAAATCCTCAATAACTATTATGAACCTAACCTATAGAAATACAAGTACGTACTTTTTTGTGAGATAGTACCCTTTTTTATACCTAGTTGGCCTTTTTCTTCTGTGCATTCACCACAACTCGAAATGAACCCAAAACATGATATGATAGCCATACAGACATACAGGTTATACTATACCCACTTTATATAAGTTGTACCTAACGGTTACACGAAAACGGAGAGGGCAGGATAAACTGGAGAAGCGAAGCTAAAAGCTTTCTGAAAGAAAGCTGCATCGGAAGCACACACTCGCCTTTATCACCGGATTTTCCCTTTTAATAAGGGAATCAAAAAAATCTGGGGATAACAGCGATCAGAAGGGTATTCTGACCTCGTAGTGATAGTGTAAAATAAGCGGTCAACTTATATACTAACCGAGCCGAAGGAGCGATTACTGGTGAAAGATATTTTAATTCAAAGACTAACAACCTATGCTCAAATGGACACACAATCCGATGAAAATAGCGAGACCTGCCCTTCCACACCAGGCCAGCTGGTCTTGGGTAAATACCTAGTTGAAGAATGTACATCCATTGGATTGCAGGAAGTGACCATGGATGATAACGGCTACGTAATGGCGACATTGCCATCCAACACAGACAAGGATGTTCCAGTGATCGGTTTCCTGGCTCATCTGGATACAGCAACCGACTTCACAGGCAAAGATGTCAAACCACAGGTCATCGACAACTATGATGGACAGGACATTGTGCTGAATCAGGAATTGGATGTGGTGTTATCCACAACTGATTTCCCAGAACTGCGTGAATATAAAGGCCACACCCTGATTACAACAGATGGCACAACACTTCTTGGCGCGGACAATAAAGCCGGTATTACCGAGATCATGACAGCAATGGCCTACCTGATTGAACACCCGGAATTAAAACATGGAAAGATTCGTGTTGCTTTTACCCCGGATGAAGAGATTGGCCGTGGGCCGCATAAGTTCGATGTCCCTGCTTTTGGAGCCAAATATGCCTACACGGTGGACGGCGGACCACTTGGCGAGCTGGAATACGAAAGTTTCAACGCGGCTGCTGCCAAAATCACAGTACGGGGCACCAACGTGCACCCGGGCACAGCCAAAAACAAGATGGTCAATTCGGCTAAAATTGCGATGGAGTTGAACCGCCGATTGCCTGCGGAGGAAGCACCCGAATTCACAGAAGGTTATGAAGGATTCTATCATTTGTTATCTATCGAGGGAGACGTCGAACTGACTAAGATGAGTTACATCATCCGGGACTTCGACCGGGAGAAGTTTGAGGAACGTAAAGCGTATTTGTTGGATGTCGTGGGCGAATTGAAAAACAAATATGGCGAGAAAAGTATCTCCATTGAATTAAATGATCAATACTATAACATGCGTGAGAAAATCGAACCTGTGCGCCAGATCGTCGATATTGCACACGAAGCGATGACTCGCCTGGATATCGAACCTGTCATCCGCCCAATTCGGGGAGGAACAGATGGTTCCCAGCTCTCGTACATGGGTATGCCTACACCCAACATCTTCACTGGCGGAGAGAACTATCACGGCAAATTCGAATATGTATCGGTGGATAATATGGTGAAGGCCACACAGGTCATCGTGGAAATCGCTCAATTATTCGAACAGCGTGGAGATGTTTAAACCATATCTAAATTAATAGAACGACAAAGAAAAAAAGCCTTCACCTGACAGGTGGAGGCACTGGACACCCTCTGATCTGCAGAGGGTGTCTTTACATTTTTACCGTAAAACGATGTGAGGTACTGCCATCTAACCTACTTATTCGTACATATTACCTCCCGCAATTTCACGCAGCTGCTCCAGATTGCAGATGACAATGTTGCGCTGTTCTTTGCGGATGATTTCACGGTCGCGGAGGTCATGGATGACCCGGTTCAAGTGTCTATAGCTCGTGCCCAGCATATCGGCCAGCTCTGTTAGCTTGGAGGTCTGGATTTCTTCTGTGATCTGCTCCCCCTGCTCCATCGTGGACAACAAATAGCTTGCAAAACGGCTCTCTACAGGATAAAGCAGATTAAGACTCGATAGATTCGAGAAGGTATATAATTTGTGGGTCACATGACTGAGCATAAAATGGAGAAATTTCGGGTTTTCAGCATATGTATTCTTGAGATAGCGATAGCTTACACCGAGCAGCAGGCTCTTGTTGACGGATTCCACCGTGTTTTTGGCTTCCTTACCATTGACCAGCTCCAGATCACCTACCAGCGCAGGAGGCATACTGAAACGCAGCAACAAAGACTTGCCATTCGGAAGTGTTGTATAAATCTTGAGCTTACCTTGGACGAGAAAATATAATCGTTCGGGACGTTCACCTTTGGCACATATAATCTCGCCTTTGGAGGCTTCGAGCAACCTTAATTCAGCAAGTGCAGGCTCGTCGAGCACCTGATCCAGGCCATGCTCCCGCGCAAGCTGGCGCAGCAATCCAAAGTCCATGATTTCTCTCATCTCGGAACCCCCCCTGTGTAGATCTACATATGCATTGGACACATGTCCCATAAACGATATAGATCAGTACAAATATCTTGATATAAAAATAGTTACAACTAGAACTTATATCCAATACATTCATTTAAATGGGAAACACTTTAAATTCCAGCCTTCAAAATGACAATATTTTATGAAAAAAGAAGTACATGATAGCGCACTCTTATCCGATGAAAGATAAAGCAATAATCATAGTTACAACTGCTAATTTAGAATTCAAATAAAGAAAGGATGGTTCTACCTGTTATGAACGTTGTAGATGCTCTTTTGAAAGTAATGCCTTATATCCGTATGATTCTTAGAGAACCAGCCAGTCTAACGGTGTATGATCACGAGAAGGTACTGTATTCTGTCTCCACCGATAAGTTCAATCTTGGATTCAACGAAGGTGATCCTCTTTTGGATGGATATAAGAACTTCACCGCTCTCACGAACGGAAACGAAGCCTCTCTGACCCACCTGCCGGCAGAATACTACGGTATCGAGCTTGATATCCTTAATGTACCGATCTTTGATGATAATCATCAGGTCGTTGCTATTTTCTGCGTATCATATGATCAATCGAACCAGAATCAGCTTGAAGCTATTATACAAGAAAACCAAACGATTAATGGAAACCTGGTTGAAATGGTCCAGCACGTTGCCGCTCATGCGGAGGAATTGCAGGCCACCAGCGAACAGATTCTGGAGAATACACGCCTGGCGGTAAAGAATTCGTCTCAGATCAACAAGGTTGCCGGGTTCATTCGTGAAATCTCTGAACAGACCAACTTGCTTGGGCTCAATGCCGCTATCGAAGCTGCGCGTGTAGGTGAAGCCGGAGCAGGCTTTGGTGTGGTCGCAACGGAAGTGCGCAAACTTTCTGTCGATGCCAAACAGGCTACCAGCGATATTGATATTAGCTTGAAGGATGTACAACAGGTTATTAAACAGATGGAAGTCGAAGTATCTCAGATTGCAGCTTCTTCTCAGGAGCAAGCTACGCTCGTATCTTCGTTCACGGATGTCATCGAGAAGCTGAATGAAGCGGGAGAACGCATGAAAGCCCTGTCTGAGCAACTGATCAGTTACTCTGTGAATGATTAAGAAAATGTGCATCTCCCGATAGGATGGTTACCGACTCCACCAGTACTCTTTGAATAATAACTAATTTAGATGTAATAAACAGGACTTGGAATCCCCGTCCCCGTGACGGAAATTCTAAGTCCTGTTTCATTTGTCTTTTTATCGTGGTGTACGTGGAGTCCCTACTACCTCGGCCTCCGACTCCCAGCATTCCACTTCTCCCGGAATGTGAATACGGTCCCGAGTAAAGATCGGGTCACGTCCTTCGGCCTTTTGTTTCTTGTAATCTTTCAGCGCATCGAATGTCACCTTGGACAGCATCAGGATGGCGATCAGATTCACCACAACCATTAGTCCCATAAACAGGTCGGCCAGATCCCATACCAACTGTACCTTGGCAACGGCACCGAACAGCACCATCGCGATGACACATACACGGTATACCCACAGCCATACTTTATTGGATTTGATAAACTCAATATTGGTTTCCCCGTAGTAATAATTCCCGATGAGCGTACTAAAGGCAAACAGGAACACCATCACTGCCAAAAATCCGGATGCCCATGAACCAATATGCACACTTAATGCCGCTTGAGTTAATTCAATCCCGCCCAGATTGGAACCTTTGTACACCCCAGATAACAAAATAATCATGGCCGTGCTTGTACAAATAACCAAGGTATCGGTCAACACACCAAACGCCTGAATAAGCCCTTGTTTGACCGGATGTGTTGTATCCGCCGTAGCGGCAGCATTCGGTGCACTACCCATACCCGCCTCATTGGAGAACAAACCACGTTTGACACCATTCATCAGCGCGGCTCCAAGTGTACCACCCGCGACCTGTTCAATGCCGAAGGCATTTTTCACAATCAGCGCAATCATGGCCGGAAGTTGTGTGATGTTCGACAGAACAACAAATGCAGCCACACCAATGTACAGCACAGCAAGAACAACGACGATGTATTCAGACGCCTTGGCAATCCGTTTAACACCACCCATAATGATTCCTGCGAACACAACGGCCATAATGATGCCTACAGTCAACCGATCGATGCCGAAAGAATTTTTAAATGCGACTGTAATCGTGTTGGACTGCACAGCATTAAAGACCAAACCAAACGACAACGTAATGAGAATTGCGAACAATATCCCCATCCATCGTTTCCCGAGGCCACGCTCCATATAATAAGCCGGCCCTCCGCGGAATCCGCCTTTATCTTTGATTTTATAAATTTGAGCAAGCGTACTCTCCACAAAACTCGAAGCTGAACCAAAAATTGCGATAACCCACATCCAGAATACAGCCCCTGGTCCCCCCAGTGCGATTGCCAGTGCAATACCGGTAATATTCCCGGTTCCCACGCGGGCCGCCATACTGATACAGAATGCCTGAAACGGCGAAATTTTGCCGGGCTCCTTGCTCTTCGGCTCCTTGAGCACTTTCACCATATCCCCAATCATGCGGAATTGCATGAACCGGGTCTTGGTCGTAAAATACAAACCACATACGACCAACAAGATGATTAACAGCTTGGACCACAGAAAATCATTGAAAACTGCAATAATATCTTGTATTGTTTGCTCCATTGGCTATGCCCCTTTTCGTTGACGGTTCGTTAAAAAGCGTTCCCCAGCTGTATGACTGAGCGAAAAATTCTCATACTACTTCATAAAGGCATACAGTTCTATCGCTCCAGACGGACAGATCTCTGCTGCAGTACGATAGTTAAGAGATCGTTTGCACCATTCTGCACATCTCGGAATCCACATTTTCGGATGTTACCTATACTACAGGGTCATCTACGGAAACCGACAAATACCTACACGGAAACATTTAAATTTTTTATAAATAAGCAACGTTTATCCATTCACTGTTACTTTATCTGACATATCCGTCAGCATACACGGGTCTTCACATCGGGATATACAACCAAGTATGATAATAGGGGACATTAATAGCAGGGAAAGATCATTTATAGATGCAGAGAACGAAATATATAGGAGTGAACTTAATCAGAAAGGAGGACCACGGAAATGCGTTATTTTATTGTGGATGATGATCCTGGGGTTCGATCCATGCTAATGGATATTATTGAAGATGAGGGGCTCGGTGAGATTGTGGGAGAAGCCGAAGATGGGGCTCATATTCATGCTGAACTGTTGGAGCTGCATAAGGTGGATGTACTCCTGATTGATCTGCTCATGCCGCAGCGAGACGGGATTCAGACGATACGTGCGCTTGAAGGAAGGTTCGATGGCAAGATCGTGATGATCTCCCAGATTGAGTCGAAAAATATGATTGGGGAAGCCTATTCGCTTGGCATCGAATACTATATTACGAAGCCGATTAATCGACTGGAGATTCTGTCTGTTCTGCGACTGGTGGACGAGCGTCTGCGTATGCAGCAATCCATCGCAGATATTCAGCGTACGCTGCAAGGACTGTCCAGATTACAATCTTCTGAACGTGCTTCAACACCGGCCCCTGACAAAACGATCACGACAGCAGGACATTTCCTGTTATCCGAGATGGGCATGATCGGAGAAGCCGGCAGTAGAGATCTGCTGGACATGCTGGAATACCTGGAGCAGATTGAAACGGAGGAACATAAACTCTCTCCATACACGTTCCCGTCACTTAAGGATATCTTCCAGAATGTAGCCATACGCAAACTGGGTTCCGATGCCACATCAGCGGAAATAACGAAGGAGATCAAGGCATCCGAGCAGCGCGTTCGCCGGGCAATTTTCCAAACATTAAGCCATGTCGTATCGCTCGGACTCACGGATTACACACATCCGAAGTTCGAGAATTACGCGTCAAAGTTCTTTGACTTTACGGAGATTCGCAAGAAAATGCTGGAACTGCAAAACAATGTGGAGCCCTCCTTGTCCCAGACCCGCATTAACACCAAAAAGTTCGTTCAGGTACTGTATCTGGAAGCCAAGCGGCTGTTGCATTAAAGAGTAAAAAAAACATGCGCTCATGATCCAACTGGAACTGATACAGCATTCGTTCTTCCTGCTGCCTATTCCAGCTATTATCATGTGCGCATGATTGCAAAAAATAGCTCATCTATATCCATCAAGCCCTCGGCTTGCTTAAGTGCATTCGATTATACTCATTGATCAATTCATCCAGTACCATGGACTGCTGAAGCACATCGGGATGTCCAAATCTACCCTCGTTATGCTCTACCAACATATGAAGGTTATGTCTGGCTTTCTCTATTTGATTTTTCAATTCCAAACTCATAACCATCGCGTCTAATCCCTCCCTATTTCTGTGTTACATTTTAGGTTTTCCTGTCAATCTATAGTTGGATTAACATATGGCATAGTTCGCATGGATGTTTTGTATCCTTCTCCAATTTTTGAAAGTCTCTATAGCCATCTCTACAAGACGATCCGAAAATGGCTCTGCAACGCCTAATTGAAGGTTGGTTTACAATTTCACGAGCAAATTTTCCCCACTAACTTCATATTCAAACAGTTGTGTCATTATTGTGTATGTTAAAAAACCAAAAAAACACCTCTCGATCTACAGGCTTACCCAAGGGGTAACCCTATTCGATAAAGAGGTGCTTCTTCGTCAGTTCACTTTAAAGAATGAACATGTAATTTTCCGTTTTTCTCCACCTTGCTCCAAAAGGTAATAAAATCCCTTTTCATACGTAATTCATTCAGGTACAATAGGGCGATGTGTGTGTCCGGACCAGGCGGATACAAAATAAGAAGTATAGAGGGCGATTCAGTTCGAGCGGATCATCCTGATTTGATTATTTGGAGGCTCATCAACACCATGCAAACCGATTCACAGACTAAAGTCAAAATCATAAACGCCGATCCCAGCGCGATGGGGTTATTTGGGTTGGCCATCGTCACTCTGGTCGCTTCTTCCCAAAAGCTTGGCATTACAGACGGCCTTAGCTACGCCATTCCTTGGGCGATTTTCCTAGGTGCTTTTGCCCAGTTGTTCGCTTGTATTCAAGATTCCAAACGTAACAATACCTTTGGCACAACTGCCTTCGGCGCATATGCATTCTTCTGGTTCGCCATGGGTGCCAACTGGCTGATCAAAATGGGCGTGTTTGGCTCCACTCTTGCGGAGCAGGCAGATGGAAAGCAGCTCGGATTTGCTTTTGCCGGATACCTCGTGTTCACCCTGTTCATGACGCTGGGTGCCGTGGAAGCCAACAAAGTATTGCTCATCATTTTCATTCTCATTGACTTCCTGTTCCTTGGCCTGACCTTTGACGCTTTCGGCGTAGCTCCTCATATCTTCCATACCATCGCAGCTTATGCTGAAATGGGAATCGGAATCGTGTCGTTGTACGGCACAGGTGCTTCCGTACTGAACGCTCACTTCGGCTATACGTTCTTGCCTATCGGCAAGCCGTCTGGCATTTTCAGACCCAAGGCTTAATATACAGCATCAAACCGCCAGCGCGCCGGTCCGCGCCTGGCGGTTTTTTTGAATCATGCTTCACTTGAATAGGGATGTGACCGACACCTATACTAGAACTAACATATAGAGAGGATGGACGCGGCATATCTTGCAGCGTCCATCAGCCATACTGTCAGGAGGACTACAAAGAATGAGAGAGATATCTAAACCTACGGAATTAGATCAAGTGGAGAGAAAGTATGTGCGCGAAACACGTTGTTTCAAGACGGCAAGAGTATTTCCAACCGATGTAAATAACCATAATACCTTGTTTGGCGGCAAACTCATGTCCTATATCGATGACATTGCATCCATCGCCGCATCCAAGTTGTGCCGGGTAAATACCGTTACGGCTTCGACCGATTCGGTCGATTTCTTGTATCCGATTAATCCGACGGATTCGGTGACGTTGGAATCCTTCGCATCGTGGACGGGACGAAGTTCGATGGAGATTTTTGTGAAGGTGATCCGCGAGGATCTGAAGACGGGGGAGAAGAAGATTGCGGCGACCGCATTCCTTACCTTTGTCGCTTTGGATGAAAATAACCGTAAACTCATTGTTCCTCGCATCATTCCGGAGACGGAGGAAGAGAAGAAATTATACGAGACTGCTCCAGCCCGGGCGGCCATGCGGAAACAACGGCGGGCAGAAAGCAAGAACTTCGCCGACTTCCTCACCGTTAGTTATCCTTGGGAATAAGACAATCAGGCACGCTATTCAGTCCTGAAGCATGCGTTCATGAATGGTCCGGCCCTTCTGCCCTGGTTCAATCAGGAGACGGGTCGGTTTGATGTTAATTAACGCGGTCAACTGTTCTCCCATGTAGTGGGAAGAATACTTGAACCCAATCTCCGCCCAGTGCATAATCACACCAACGGTCGCAGATACCAGGTAACTTAGCATGATATCGTAATTAATGGTGTAGTCGCTGTCTTCGGTCACCAATACAAAATCCTCGGTTAAATATGTTCTGAACATATTGCAGAGTCTCGTTCCCATATCCCCATGCATCGTCATCAAGGCTCGAAAGATATCCTGATGCGCTTCGATATATTCAAATACAGGCATCGTTGATGGCAGCAATGCCGTCATATCCACTTCTTTTAACTCCGCGTAAGGTGATGCATAAGCTTGTCCCACGCCCTGCATGAAATCATCCAGAATGAATTGCAATAGCTCGGGTTTACCAGGAAAATGTAAATAGAACGTTCCCCGGTTATAATCTGCCCGCTCCGTAATGTCACGAATCGTGACGGCTTCAGCTCCCTTTTCCAATATCAAAGAAACTGCCGCAGCGATGATGGCATCCTGCGTTCTTCGTGCTCTCCGATCCTGAGGGTGTTCGATAATCAACATTTCCACCTCCTCTGTCCATTATTGTAACCTAAATGAACACCGCTTACATCTCTGTCCGATAGCTGACATATGCGCTGTCAATGATTATTGTCACATTTCTATGTATATCTTAACATTGAGATAGGAACGATAGACCACAGGTTGAACGTTCACTCACAGTTCACCTGATTTCAATTTATAAGGAGCGAATACATGATGAGTACATCATATACCCAAACAGCCGTTATTACAGGAGCCGCCGGAGGTATCGGTAAAGAGTTGGCACGTCGCCTTGCTGAACGCAAAATTAATCTGGTGCTGGTCGACCTGAACGAAGAAGCCATCCAGCAAACCATCGCGGATCTGAAACTCGACAAAGAGCATGTCATTGCGGTGAAAGCAAACGTATCTCAGGAAGCCGACGTGAAAAACTATGTGCAGCAAGCACTTGATACGTTTGGTCGTATCGATTATTTTGCCAACAATGCCGGCATTGAAGGTCCAACCGGACTGATCGAGGATCTGAGCGTTGAAGCGCTCGACCTCGTATATAACGTCAATGTGCGCGGTGTATTCCTTGGTTTGCAGAACGTCATCCCTGTCATGAAAAAACAAAAATCTGGTGCGATTCTGAATACCTCTTCCCTCGCAGGTCTGATGGGTGCTCCAGCCGTATCTCCATATATTATGTCCAAACATGCCGTGATTGGCCTCACCCGCACAGCAGCGAATGAACTCGCGCCTCATGGTATTCGGGTTAACGCGGTATTGCCAGGCACCATCAATACCCGTATGATGCGTCAAATCGAAGCAAACTCCGGTAATGTGGAAGATTATCAATCCGCTACCGTATCCGCAATTCCGATGGGCCGCTATGGTGAACCGGAAGAAGTCGCAGCCATCATGAACTTCCTGTTGTCCGAAGAAGCTTCGTATGTCACCGCTTCCCTCTATACTGTCGATGGCGGTATGATGGGTCAATAAGGAAAATAGGCCTAGCCCAACGGGCTGGTTGTTTAAAAGGTAATTCCCAAAGCACAATCCAAAATGACCTCAAATTCCACAGTAACGTGGAGGCTGAGGTCATTTTTCTTAATAGAATGATTTAAATTTAATCCACGTAGCCTGCGAGACCTTTTTCCATCAAGTAGTCCATTTCAGCATCCAGAATGCCTTCAACGGTCAGCTCGTCCAGCTTCACATCTTTGCGGCTCAGAATGTAGTCGGCCAGATCATCACCGTCGATATCTACGTCGCCTTTGGCATTTTCATGTGCTTTGTTAATATATGCCTGCTCGTGCTTCAAGACAAGAGCGATATTCGCTTCGCTTGCCTTTGTCTTCTCTGCAATATATGCCTTCATTTCCTGTTCATTAATTGAATTTGCTTCAGTCACGTTAAAGTCAGCTCCTTGATTCATACGTTCTGTTGTCATTGTAGCATAGGTTAACCCACAACAGTCATGCCTTATTCCTTACCCCTAGGATAAACGAACGTAAAATGTTGCACCTTCCCCTACCACACTGCGGGCGTAAATCTCACCTTTGTGCTGCTCCACGATCGACCTTGCAATCGCAAGACCCAATCCATGTCCACCATGTTTCCGAGCTCTGGAGGCATCCGTGCGGTAGAAACGATCGAAGATCCGGTCCAGATGTTCAGCCGCAATGCCCTCTCCCGTGTTGGAAACGGCCAGCACAACATCATTATTTTGTTTCTTCAACGATACGTTGACCGAGCCTTTGGCTCTGGAGTATTTCACAGCATTATCGAGCAAAATCAGAATGACTTGCTTAATCTGTTCGCTGTTGCCATGGACCATGAGCTGCGGTTCAATGCTGTAGTCCAGGGATATATTTTTCTCGAAAATCACAGCTTCCATCGTCAAAATGATCGTCTCCACCGCATCGCTCATATTGAATTTGGCATGAATCATCGAGGATCGCGAATCGTCAATTTGAGTCAGATATAACAGATCATTCGTCAGTCCCGACATGCGTTCCGTCTCCGACTTGATGTAATGCAGCCACTTGGCCTGATTCTCAATCGTATCCTCCCGGTTCGCGAGAAGCACATCCGTGTTGGTATTAATGATCGCCAGCGGCGTTTTCAACTCATGTGAAGCATCGGCTATGAATTGCTTTTGCTTCTCAAAGGCTTCCTTGACCGGGGTAATGGAACGATTGGCGAAATAACGGCTCAGGAAGAAGATGACGATCAGCATGATCAGACCTACGATGGCAAAAGTATAAATCAGATTCGTTAGGATGCCCTGTTGGGCCGTCACATCGATGAACACAATCATGTGCCCTGTGCTGCTCGGATCGATCACATAAGCCCAATCGGTTCCATTCAGCGTAAATTGTCCGGTTTTCCGATCCAAATCGTTAACCTTGTCCACCTTTTGCAAAGCTTCAGTATAGAAGGTGTCATCCATATCAAACCTGGAGTGTGCATCCGTGATTTTCCATTCACTGTCTGTCTTGACCATGAACGATACAGAACGACCTGGCGGTGAGTTCGGATCACTTCCCGGTGCTCCATTCGCAATGGAATCCGATGGTTGTGATCCTGTCACTGAATCCCTGTCATCACCACGCGGCATCTTGCTGGAGTTGTACGGACCATGATAGAAATCCGACACTTTGAACAGCTCCATGTTGGTTTCCCTCTGTACATTCTGGTACGTAATGATGTAGATCGTAGCAAAGGCTACCAGCATCATAATTGAGATGGATACCAGGTTCACGATCAGAAATCGATTTCTGAGTTTCTTGAACATCAGGACGTCACCTCAAGTACGTACCCCACACCCCGAATCGTATTGATGCGGACCGCGGAGTTCAGGAAGGTTAATTTTTTGCGTAAAAACGAGATGTACACCTCCACATTGTTATACTCCACTTCCGAATCGAAACCCCACAACTTCTCAATAATCTGCTCTTTGGAAGTGATGGCCTGTTTGCGAGTGATTAACAGTTCCAGCAGTTCATTTTCCTTCAGATTCAGCTTGATCTCCTTACCTTGAACACTTAGCTTCAGTTGCGTGGTGTTCAATTCGACGTCACCGAACTTCAGTCCATCCTCTGGAACGACTTCTCCCTTCCTTCTCAGGGCTGCCCGAATCCGTGCGAGCAATTCCTCCGTGGCAAAGGGCTTTGCTATATAATCATCTGCTCCATAATCCAGCCCGGTCACTTTGTCTGAAATTTCTCCTTTGGCTGTGAGCAGAATGACAGGCGTATGATTGCCTTCGCTGCGCAGTTTCTTCAGCACGGTAATCCCGTCCATTTCCGGCATCATGATGTCCAGCAGCAACAGATCATAGATTCCACTCAGCGCATAATCCAGACCCGATCTCCCGTCATGCACCATGTCTACAGAGTAATTGTGTTTTTTCAATATTTGCGATACGGCTTCTGCCAAATGAACCTCATCTTCCGCAATAAGTATTCTCATCGGTTCTTCATTCCTCTGCATGAATTGGTTTCGATATATGTCAATCTATTATACCAACGATTGTAGCAACCGAACCTTGAATCAATCTTAATTCCACTTTTTTCGCGAACTATTAAAGGAAGGTAAAAAAAGATCAACGGAATGTAAAATCATTTAAGATTCATTCAAGGTTGGGGCTCTAAGATACAGACATGGAAGCAATACACACGATGCAACAAAACATACAAAACATGGATGAAAGGACTGAACCCCCATGGCAATTGAAGTATTCAACCGATATGAGAGCAAGTATCTTCTCACCGATGAGCAGTACGAGAACTTCTACACCGACTTGCTGAAGTATATGGAGCTGGATGCCTATAACAAGAAACACGAGTTTTACTCCATTAGCAACCTGTACTTTGATACTCCGCAGGATTCCCTGATCCGCGCCAGTCTCTCCAAACCCAAATACAAGGAGAAGCTGAGACTGCGGGCATACGGAATTCCTGAAGAGAATGCGAAGGTATATCTGGAAATCAAAAAGAAAGTATTTGGCCTGGTGAACAAACGCCGAACCGCCCTGAAGCTGGATGAAGCCTACGAATTCGTACGGACAGGCAAAGCGCCTGATCTCGCCGATTATATGAACAAACAGGTTGTCGAAGAGATCAAGTATTTCCTCCGGCTGTACGATCTGGAACCAAAAGTATATCTGGCGTATGAACGCAAGGCGTTGTTCGACAAGAACAGCCGCGATCTCCGCATCACCTTTGATACCAACATCCGCAGTCGCAGATACGATCTGAAGCTGGAGCAAGGGGATTACGGTGAACCACTGGTGAAAGATGGACGCTGGCTGATGGAAGTCAAAGCCGAGAAAACCGTTCCGATGTGGCTCTCTCAACTGTTATCCGAACACGGCCTATATCGCACCGGATTCTCGAAATACGGCAATGAGTACAGACATCTGGCCAGAACAACCAACCTGAACTACCAGACGGAACGAGAATTGCTGCCGGGTACCGATTTCAACCCATCCATAGAACAAGAAAAAACAATCACAGAAAGAGAGCGTGTAGTATATGCTTGATTCCATTTTCAGCTCAGCTTTAACAGACACCACCCTAACTTTTAGTAATGCGATTCTAACGATCGGACTTGCCATCATCATGGGGGTCATCATCAGCCTGACGTACATGAAGACAAATCAAAGCACTTATTCCCAAAGCTTTACACTAACTATGGTCGTCTTGCCAGTCATCGTAGCCATCATCATTCTTCTGATCGGCAGCAATATTGCCCGTGCATTCAGCCTCGCCGGTGCCTTCTCCATCATCCGATTTAGAAGTGCGCCTGGTGACCCGAAAGACATTGCTTATGTTCTGTTCACCATGGCTTCCGGTCTTGCCTGCGGTGTAGGCGCATTCGGTTATGCTGTAATGTTCACCATTATCCTGTGTGTACTGATGTTTGTCCTGAGCCGCTTCAACTTCGGAGGGAAGAAAGCCCAGCAAAAAACGCTGAAAGTAACCATTCCGGAAAACTTGAGCTACGAAGAAGCACTGAACGAAGTGTTCCATAAATTCAACGTACCTTTTGATCTCAAAAAAATCAGAACGACCGAACTCGGCAGTCTGTACGAGCTTGTCTACAGTGTTACCATTCACGAAAGTGTAAGCCAAAAGGAATTCTTAGACGCGATTCGTACACGAAACGGAAATCTGGATATCTCGTTAACGATGAGTCCAACACCAGAATACTAAATTGAATCTGAAGGGAACGATATACTATGAAAAAGAAAATCATAACTGGCAGCAAACTGTGGTCCGTCGCGATGATTACTGCAATGGTTACGGCTTGCAGCGCCCCGGCAGCAACCAGCAGCACTGCAAACGCCGCAGTGTCAACGACAGGGACAACCAAAACCGTATCCGTCAGTGAGCAAACCTCAGTGAAATATGCCGATCTGGTCACGATGGATGCAGACGATACCAACGTTAGCTGGAGTGCAACAGATTCCACAACGATTAAGCTGAACGGTACGACCGCTTCCATCACAGGATCGGGTGCAAAAGCAGCAAACGGATCAGTAACCATCTCCGCAGCAGGTACCTATGTACTTAGTGGCAAGCTTACCGATGGACAGATTGTGGTCAATGTTGCTGATAAGGGCACCGTACATCTCGTATTAAACGGGGCAACAATCAATGATAACGACAGTGCAGCTATCTATATCCAGAAAGCGGGCAAAGCCATTATTACGTTGGAGGAAGGAACCGAGAATGCTGTCTCGGATGGCAAAACTTACGTATACGCCGACGCAACAACAGATGAGCCGGATGCAGCCATCTTCAGCAAGGCAGACCTGACGTTCAATGGTACAGGCAAGTTGACAGTTACGGGTAACTATAATGAAGGTATTACGAGCAAGGATGACCTGAAAATCGTCAGCGGCACAATTAACGTCAAATCCGCCGATGACGGCATCAAAGGTAAAGATATGGTGGCGATTCAAGCCGGCACCATTACCATTAATTCAGAAGGTGACGGCATCAAATCCACAAACGATACGGATACGACCAAAGGCTTCGTTGCCATTGCAGGAGGCACATTCAACATCCAGAGCGGCAGCGACGGCATTCAAGCGGAAACCGCATTGGTTACGGATGGCGGCACATTTGACATCGTAACCGGAGGCGGCAGTGCCAATGCACCAGAAAAAGTAGAAGAAGGACCATTTGGCGGCGGTGGCGGCGGATGGGGTGGCGGTACACCTCCAACCGATATGGGCACACCACCGGATGGGGAACCACCTGCTGATATGCCGAACAATAATGGAACGAACGCAGCACCATCCAGCTCTACAAATGCAACAGCACCTGCTGATTCCAATGCAGATGCAGACACAAGCACAACAGCTGCAGAAGAAGAAACAACGAGTGCCAAAGCACTTAAAGCAGGAGCAGATCTTACCGTTAATGGCGGTACGTATACGATCGATTCCATGGATGATTCCCTGCACAGCAACAACAATGTGACCGTCAATGACGGCAAGTTCAGCATTGAATCCGGTGATGACGGTATTCATGCAGATCAGGCGCTTACCATTAACGGCGGAACGATCACTATTGCCAAGAGCTATGAAGGACTTGAAGGTGCAATTATCACTATGAACGATGGGAATGTAGATGTGACTGCTTCAGATGATGGCGTGAATGCTTCTGGTGAAATAACTGCAACTGATGCAAATGCAACCACTACTGCAGATGACAGCACTCAAGCAGCCGATACCGATACAACTGCAGTCTCCAACACTTCTGTTACAGAGACGACTGGCACAACATCAACTACGGATCAGGCCAATCAAAGTACAGACGCGAATAGCAATACTCGCCCACAAGGCGGTGCTCCAGGTGGTATGCCGGGTGAATCCGCCAGCAACAGTGAGCTTCATATCAACGGCGGTTCCCTCACTGTCAATGCAGGCGGCGACGGACTGGATTCGAATGGCTCCATCTATATGACAGACGGTACGGTCATTGTGAACGGTCCTACAGACAGCGGCAACGGAGCACTGGATTATGACGGTAACTTCGAGATTAGCGGTGGATATCTGGTCTCAGCTGGCAGCTCCGGTATGGCTCAGGCAACATCTGAAGCATCGACTCAAAATACCATTGCCATGACGTTCCCTGAAACGCAAAAAGCAGGAGCACTGGTACACGTGGAAGACAGCGAAGGCAATAATATCCTGACCTTTGCTCCAGCGAAAGATTATCAAACGGTGGTAGTCAGCTCCCCGGATCTGAAAAAAGATGGCTCTTACGTGATCTATTCCGGCGGATCATCGACTGGTAAAGCTGTGGATGGGCTCTATACAGACGGAACGTATAGTGGCGGAACCAAAGTGGTTGCCTTCCAATCCACAAGCAATGTAACTTGGGTGAATGAATCTGGTGTTACAACTGCCAATACAGGTATGGGTGGTCCAGGCGGAGGCCGTGGCCAAGGTGGATTCGGAGGCGGTAGAAACAGAACGCAATCCGGTACATCGGGCACTACAGATACCGCCAAGTAAGCTAAGATTCAGGCTATAAAAAGCTAACGATTAAACTATTAAAAATAAGGGATGTCCCATACGTCATGAATATGACGAGGGACATCCCTTATTTTTGCTATTTTGTTCTATAGAAGCTGGTACACGCTATTCGCTCCCAATTGCCCAGGTGTGTGAAGGAATAACGTTGCTGATGTTCATTAAATGCTGCATCCCTTGATATCCATCTTTTAAGATGCTGTACATTCGTTAGCGCTCAAAACGTATATACATACACCTTGGTACGCAGCGTATCCCGGCATGTAATCGTCCGTAGCGGTACCTTGCCTGGCAGTGCAAAACAAACGCTAATCACCTTTGCTCCCGGCGGAAGCTCCCGATTGAATTTGTCGACGAGACGTTTCATTGCTCCAGGGAACAAATAACAGATGACGCAATCTGCGTGTTCATATGAACTGGTATAGATGTTGCCACGGATGAATCGCAGCCGCCCCTCCAGAGAGTGACGCTTTCCTTTCGCTCGCCGTAAGCGGACACTTAGAAAAGCAATGAATTGGGATGCCCATAAGGGAATGATTGAATTTTCGATCCCCGTAAGCCGTTTGCCTGGGCAATGCCTCACCACATCCAGTCCGAGCGTTCCCCACCCGGAACCTGCTTCAATAACATCGCCGTAACCGGGAATGCGGTTGACCTCCTGAATGACTGTCTGCCTGACGATGCTGGATGTAGGCATCGGTGAGATTCCATTTTTCCAACTGACCAGCACGATGGATACTACCGATATAAGTGTCACCACAGCAATGAGCCATGGTATAAATTGAAATATGAACATAACCTCAACCCTTTGGATTTTAATTAAGAGGCGGCATTTGCACCTTCATCATAACAAAAGAAGCTTCCCCAGGTCTAAAAAAACCTGACAGAAGCTTCCTGCTTGTTATTCTATTTTGGGTTAATCTCATTCCATCCCGCTGCTCATTTCACGCATTCAGTCCGGCACATGGGACTTCATGTATACACCCTTTTTGTACACCGACTTGATTGTAAAATGTACGCCCAGCTTGCGATTCGTCCGGTAGATGAGCGAGTTAATCTCGTCAATGCCCACCGGCTCACTCTCCAGCATGCTTCGCTCCGGCCACACTTGGCCGACAATCTGCTCCCGTGTCACAAAGTGATCCAACTGGCTGTACAATAGCTTGAACAGTTGGTACTCCTTCTTGGACAGTGGAATCTCCACTTCTCCAATCTGCACGGTTTGCAGGTGATCCTGTAACCGCACGCCTTCGCCCAGCAGGTCAGATAGCCGATATTCTCTCGTTTCTTCGAGATCCCCTTCTACACGAAGCTGAATCAAGCCGTTGACCAGCGTCAGGCTGTCTCCTTCGGCAAACGGATATTTCTCATAAGGAACGAGGCGTTGCCCGTTCAATTCCGTTCCATTTTTGCTATCCAGATCCTCAATCCACAGTTGCTGCTGCGCATCATAATGAATACGGCAATGCCGCTTCGATATCAACTGATTGTAGACAGACAGGTCCAATTCATCTCCACCCGTATAACGCCCCACTGTAATGGAACGCCCCTGGCTGACATAAGCGAATGAACCATCACTTTCCTGCCCTGGCGTACGAATGACGATTTTTGCCGTCTCCCGCATGTTATTCTCCCACCTTCAAATATCACTCTATCTCTATGAGCGCTTTCGTTCATAAATAATGATAAATTCATCAGATTTGTTCCATTGTTTGCATCCATCATAATTTATATAGTGTATACAGGCATCGTTATATGCTTTTCTCTACTATACCAGACGTTGTGCCTTTTTTCTCATAACCGTCGTATGCATGCCTTAGCCCAACCAACAAGAGAGGTCCCTCATCATGAACAAAAAAAACATTTTCATATATGTGCTGCTCGCCTTCACCCTGTCCATTACATTAACAGTGCTCTCCCGCATCAACGATGATCGCGGAGAATCATTGAAAGGCATAACCACAACCGAAACATCATGGTTGCAACTGAATACCCAGCGGTAAGTATACTCTATTATAACGTGATCAACAGAAAAAACGTTTCACGAATGTCATCTTATGCTGGGTCATACCATCCTGAATGAGGATCATATCTTAATCCATTCATCAGAATAAGGCCCCTGGACGCTACCAACCAGCGCTCAAGAGCCTCATTTTAATATAATTTTATGATATGGATACCGATCAGTGCATCCGATAATGAAATTATGTCAAAAGCGATGTTGCAACGGCATTCTCTGCACTTAACGCCGCTTTTTCCTGATACCAATTTTCCTCCACCCATACACAATGAGTGCTACAGGGCCGGAAATCCATAACAGTTGCCATAATATGATACTCAGGTCAAATCCCATGTTGCATCCCTCCCCCAAAGATTGTGAATGCTGCATCAACGATCCTAAAATTGGTTCTTTTCATCCCCCGGCAGATCGGATTCATCAGACTGTTTGGTCTCTCTAACCTGAATTTCCCCCATCCGGCTCGACACCTTCTGATACAGATAAGAAACGCCAAGCAGCAGTACGCCAAAGCTGAAATAGGCAATAATCTTGCTGCCCGATGTAAGCAATCCCACATCATAGAACACCATTTTCCCGGTGGAAAACAACGTCAGACCCAGACCGAGGCGCCGAATCATTACATATTTTCTGCGGAACCCATAGGCAATGTACAGGATCGCAAGCAGTAGATAGATTAGGCTGAATAACAGCCCTACATCTCCCCACTGGAATTGGATCGTCAGGAACACGGTGATGACACCCAGCAGATAGACCCCTGCGATAACCGGATACCATTCAATGCTTTTGAACTGCCCACGGATTGCCGTGATCAGCAGATCCCTTCCTGCAAAGAACACGCCCACATTAAAGATGATTAATACGAGTAAACCTACGACTTCAGCCGCTGTGTGCTGCTGAACATCCGGCTGAAGTGCCGGCATGGATAACGTTACTGCCAGTGCAATACAACAGCCCACCGCATGCAGGAAGACGATATAACCCTGCACGATCCGATCACGCAAAAGCCTCACTTTACCCAATCCATAGGCCATGGCAATGGTCAGCGCAGCGAACAACAGCCATTTGTAGAACAGGTATAACAGGAATGAGTCGTCGACTGCTTTCATATACAATTCATTCGATTCATACAGCACATATAACCACAGATTGGCGAGTGTGACGTACTTGAATGCATTCAAAAAGCCAAGCTCTGTCTGGCTATATTGATACTTCTCCCCGTATAGGGAGCCGTTGCGATCTAAGGCGTAATAGAGCGTAATAAGCAGTGCACCCAGCGTAATGCAGGAGTATTTTAGCATGAAATAGGATTGCTCCCCCATGATGAACAGCACCAGCACGTCATAGTACACAAAAGTGAACATGCACAGAAGCACGATTCCCCATCCGGCACGTTCCACCAACTTGAACCGCTTCAGATGTCCAAGCGTAACCAGCAGAACTCCTTCGATCAGCCAGCCCATAGACAGCCATTTCGCACCAAACTGGAACGGTATAATCAGAATGGCAAAGGTCAGGGAAGTCACGTAGAACAATAGAAGGGTCTGCTTTTCCTGAGGCATCCTCTGCTGGATAAAACGGGCGAGCCCGAAATAGACCAGAGCGAAAATCAGAGCAAGCAAGCCTTGTGCGTCATTCCACCCTGCGGCATCGAACAATACATACAACATCAGGCAGCTGATGCTCGTATTCATGGCCAGCAGTGCGAAGTCCCACCAGGTTAACTTCACGCGATGTTTGAAGGGATACGCCAGTGTAATGCCGAGATATAATGCAAATGTCACAATGGAATACACCATGCCGATCTTCTCACTTGGTGAGAGCCATAACAGGATGAGCATGGACGGTGTGTTGAACAGAAAACTGATATAATGCACAATCGGCCACCGTTTACCAAATGAAATCAAAACAATAATTCCGTTTAAGAGCAAAAGATAGATCATGGCAACATACACAGCCGAACCTTGAAGGCCGAAATAGGCCATGTAGGAGATTAATGGTAAATAACCTCCAACCAAACCAAGTGAGCAGATCGTCCTGGACTGATACCTCAACGATAGCAGCACGGATATGGCCGAAACTAACACCGACAAGGCAAGTCCCGTATATAATCCGATGATATGCAATAGAAAATAGCTGTAGAAAATGGAGCCAAACAGAACCGATATCCCGCCGCCCAGCAGCCCCATCGCGAACGTCTGTCTTTTACGCCGGAACAGCCATTCTCCCCCGGCAAGCATAAGCGCACCAAGCAGGAAGAACGCTACGCCTTTCACCTCATCGCTGAACCAGGTCTTGTAGGAGTACTGAAAGGCTGCACCAACGCCAAGAATGATCAGCAGGATGGCGACCTTGTTGATCCAGCTTAGGCCAATCTTCATCTCCATCCGGTTCTGGCGAATACGCCGCTGAATGGTCTCTTCGCTTAAGCCTTCTTCCGCCATATGTTCGTATCCTTGTTGCATCTGCCCGCGTAGCGCCTCTTCTCTCTCCCACAGGACCTGTCTGTGCAGCTCAATACGTTCCTGCACCTCAGTAGCCAGATGAGCAATTCTCTCCTTTATCTCATTGGCGTCACCCTGAAGTTCCTCTGAAGCCCTGTTAAATATGGCATTCAAATTCACTTTGGCGCGGTGCTCATGCGCCGCAAGCCGATCATTATGTACACTCGTCTTTCCCCGAAAATAGGTCTCCATCTTCTCCTGGGATACACGAATGAGATTCAATTTCTCATCCAGCATCTGTTCAGACAGAGCCATGCGAAGACGGGCATTCTCCTCTTCCATTTTCCGTGTGCGTACTTCAAGATGTTGCAGCTTCAGTTGGTGCGCTTCATATTGCGTTCTCAGTTGTTCGTTCTGCACGATCAGGTCATCGGATTGATACTCCTGAAGCAGTGCATTATATTCCTTTACCAGCTGCTTCTGCTGCTCCTGAACCTGGTGAAGCCGATCCTTGAACTCTTTCATGAGCTTCCTCCGTTGGGTGATGTTGATGTCGTTCCCTATATTTTACTATATGTATGCCATAAAATGGGGTTTAAGGAATAGAATCATTCAACCGTTCTCTGCGGATTGGAAGTCGTTACGGGATTTTTGCAAAATGCTTACATTACAAAAAGCCCGGGAAGCATCAGCTTCCTGGACTCTCGTTCATTGATATAGTCATTCTGTACATGTATACAACTTCTGGTCATCTTACTGAGCCTTGGATAATTGCTTACGCCGGATCTTTCGTATCCGCCGTCTCCGGCTCCATAATTTCGGTGGTATCCGGGTCTAACCAATTCGCGAGCAGGGTTCGCACATATTGCAGATCACTCTCTGACAAATCATAGTACCATGTGCCGCTGCGCGTTGCGCCTTCACCCTTCAGCATGTAATTGCTGATTGTTGGCGTGCTGTCTTTCATATATAGAGACTCGGCAAATTCCACGATGAAATCCGAGTTCATGTTGGTTGTAAAATTCGATCCAGCGATTTGGATAACGTCCGGGATCTTGGTCAGGTTTTTGACATCAAGCGCACGATTCATGAAAGCACTTAGAAAAAGACGGTGCCGCATCGTCCGATTGAAATCGGAATCTTCCCGGTAACGGACATAGCCCAGCGCTTCTTCGCCGCTGTAGATCGGTTTGTTCGCTTCAACAAACAGCTTCTCATGCGTTTTCAATTTGTTCTCAATATTTTTCTTAATCGGCAATTCAACACCGCCAACCGCATCAACAATATCCTTGAGTCCGTTAAAATTAATCGCGGCATAGAAATCGACTTTGTTTTCCAACAAATGCTCCACGGTATCCATCGCCATCTTGGCTTCACCATGTGCATAGGCTGAATTAATCTTCGACTTCACATCCCGGCCGATAATATCGGTGTAGGAGTCACGTGGAATCGACAGCAGCAACACTTTATTTTCTTCCGGACGCACAACAGAATAGATCATGGTATCCGAACGGCTTGGTTCGTTATCTCGTTGATCAATTCCTAACAACAACAGCGAGAATGGATCGGTATGTTCTACAACGGGTGCATCCTTATCGCCAACAGGCTTGAAGGATTCATCGAGCGTTTCCTTTACGGTTTCCGAAGCAAACAGGTTAAACGCAAACACAACGAGTTGCTTTTGATAGATAAATCCGAGTCCCCCCAGCACAATCAAAGTACTCAGGATGATAATCAAAGGTTTCTTCCATCTCTTCTTTGGTTTCTTCGGCTTCCGTCTGGTTAAATGTGCGGCACTGTTCTCCATCATATCTCCTTTAATAACGGTCTTAGAATCATTTAACTATATTAATAACACGTTTTCAATAGATTACGTTATAATCTGCTATACAAGAAATGACACAGAAGGAGCGATGAACGATGGAATATCGACTGTTGGGGAATAGTGGTCTGCGCGTTTCCTCACTTGGACTCGGTACCAATGCCTTTGGTAAACGGGCGGATGACCCAACTTCTATCCGCATTATTCATGCGGCACTGGATCAAGGAATCAATTTTATCGATACCGCCAACATCTACGCCGGAACGGAATCGGAGCGGATTATTGGACAAGCCCTGATGGGCAGACGTGAAAACGCTGTGCTTGCTACCAAAGCCGGACTTCCCCGGCATGAAGGTCCCAATGGACGCGGTTCATCCCGCTATCATTTGCAGCAAGAGCTTGAACATAGCCTGCGGCGTCTGCAAACGGACTATGTGGATCTCTATCAGATCCATACCTTTGATCCGCATACACCACTGGATGAGACGCTGCGCACATTGGACGATATGGTCACTTCCGGCAAAGTCCGATATATCGGAGCTTCCAACTATGCAGCCTGGGAACTGATGAAAGCTCTTGGTACCAGCGAACTAAAAGGATATTTACGCTATATCTCGACCCAAACCAGCTACTCTCTGGCTGATCGCACGCCTGAGCTTGAACTTGTACCGATGTGCCTTGATCAAGGCGTCGGTATTATCCCGTATTTTCCGCTCGCAGGTGGCATTCTGACAGGCAAATACAATGGTGAAGCTGGCGTGCCTTCCGGTTCCAGAGCGGATACTGATCCAGCCTTCAATCGTTTCTTGTTGGAACACAATATTAAATTAGGTGAGCAGATCAGTGAAAAGGCATCGGCGTATGGCTGCTCCCCAAGTGTCCTGTCGCTTGCATGGCTACTGGCCCGCCCTGCTGTTTCAACGGTTATCGTTGGGGCAACGAGTACCGAACAGCTGGAGCATAATCTGGCTAGCCTGGACATGAAACTGAGCGATGATATGATCTCCGAGCTCGATCAACTCAGCGACTCTTTCCGTCACGGTAAGCCATTCGCGACTTATCGGTTGGATTGAACCAACAGAAAAAACCTCCCGGCTAAAAAGCCCGGGAGGTACAACTTCACTACACATTGTAGTCTAATAAATCATAGAAAAAAATCTTTCTATGGTTTAAACATCTGTTTTATATCGAATAAATTCCTGCATGATTTCCATGTATTCGTCCTTACGATCACTTATATTATCAAAGAAAACCTTGTCCGCGGCTTCAACAAGATGAATACCTTCAAGCGCCAAGCGTGTTCCTTCCGGCGTTGTTGTAATAATATTCGCACGGGTATCGGTAAGATGACGCTTCCGAGTTATCAACTCTCTCTTTTCAAGAGCACGGAGAACTTGAGAAGTAACGTTAACATCCACATTGGCAAATTGCGCAAGCTGGACCTGAGTTACTCCCTTACCCTCTGTGTCGCGTTCATTGAGCCACACACAGGCATGCAATAATACAAATTGGGGTTGTGTTAATTCCAGAGGCTCGAGCACCCTGCGTATTTCCTTTTGCCACATCGTAGTAACCTGCCATAGCAAGTATCCTGGACTTTCCTGAGCATTTTTATACCGTGAGCTTTCCATCTCAATATACCTCCATCATTACACCTTGAGCTTCATCATTTCTTATAACGCTTGTCGGAACGTATGCGTTTCAACATTGTACATTTTCAGCAGAAAACATTAGCGCGAAGGAATAAATTGCTTGACCCATTGACCAAATCCATGCGGATTACGGCTCTGAATCAGGACTGTCCCTTCACCACGGAATCGGCATACTAATCCTTCTCCACTGGTCACGCTGGATAACCAACCTTGTGAAGCTTTCTCAATGCGATAATCCATATAATTGGGCCATGCAACCAAGTGGGCATTATCCACGATCACTTCTTCACCCGCAGCCAGATTGATCGCATGGATTGCACCATAGGATGATAGGAACACTGTTCCTCGCCCACTGATCTCTATAATAAAGAAACCCTCTCCTGAGAAGAGACCTTTCTTTAAGTTTTGCATTTTGGTATTCACCTGGATGCCTTCCGTTCCGGCCAGAAATCCATCTTTCTGTACGTAGAGCGAATAGGAACCATCCAGTTCAATGGCCTCCACATCCCCCATACTGGAAGGTGACAACAGAATTTCCGCAGATCCGCCTGCAGCCGTCAATTCCTGAAAAAAGAATTTCTCGCCGCTGATCATACGTCCAAATCCGGCAAACATACCGCCTTCGGCAGATCCCTTCAATTCAACGGTTGGTGTCATGGATACCATGGCCCCGCTTTCTGCCTTGAACCGTTCTCCCCGTTGCAATTGCACTTTAAGCATCGCAAATGCACCATCATATAGAATTTCATAGTTCATGGCTTCATCAGCTCCTTGTTGTCCGTGTTAAAATCATTTAACCCATTATCCTCCAACACAGAGAATTTATCTCCGTATTCCTTAATAATATGCTGATCTCCCCAGTTACATAGGGCATTCAGAATTGGTTCCAAACTTCGCCCATAATCACTCAGTTCATACTCCACCTTGGGAGGTACCTGATTATACACAATGCGGTTCACTATCCCGTCATCTTCAAGCTCCCTTAGCTGCTGCGTTAACATTTTCTGCGTAATTGCGGGCATAATACGCTTGAGATCACTAGTCCGCTTCTTTCCGTGTGTCAGATGGCAGAGGATGACGCATTTCCATTTGCCACCGATGACTTCAAGCGTTGCTTCAACTGAGATATTATATTTCTTTCTGATCATGCTGAATGTCCTCCCTGGAATTGTTATTCATAAAAGCAATTGCTATATAGGCACTAAAAAGTACGTAGGGTACTAAAAAGTACGTACTATTCATTTTATGTCGAATAACTCATAATAGCATTTGCCGGTACGTAAATCTACATTCTGGGGAGTTGAACAAAACATGCTACAAGATTCAAAACGCAGTACCTGGGCACTGCTGGCGCTGGCAATCAGTGCGTTTGCCATCGGCACCACTGAATTTATCAGCGTTGGTCTGCTGCCCCTTATTGCAGATGACCTGGGCATTTCCGTAACGACAGCGGGACTGACCGTTACTTTATATGCATTAGGCGTAACCTTCGGGGCACCGATTCTGACCTCATTGACGTCAACGGTGTCACGCAAGACGCTGCTGCTTGCCATTATGGTTGTTTTTATCGCTGGTAACTCCATGGCGGCGCTCTCGAGTGGAATTACCATGCTGCTCATTGCGCGAATTGTCTCCGCTCTGGCACACGGAGTATTCATGTCCATTGGTTCCACCATTGCGGCAGACCTGGTTCCTGCAAACCGCCGGGCGAGCGCTATTGCCATCATGTTCTCTGGTTTGACCATTGCTACAGTAACTGGCGTACCCCTGGGTACACTCATCGGTCAAAACTGGGGCTGGCGCGCAGCTTTCATTCTTATCGTTGTCGTAGGTGTTGTGGCCTTCATCGGCAACATGCTTCTCGTGCCATCCACGTTGCAACGTGGAACGCGAACTGCATTCCGCGAACAACTGAAGCTGGTGACAGGCGGACGGTTGCTGCTGGCTTTTGCCATTACAGCCGTGGGATATGGGGGAACGTTTGTGGTATTCACTTACCTGTCCCCACTATTGCATGATATCAGCGGGTATTCCGAGAAAACGGTCGCGGGAATTCTGCTGCTGTACGGGATCGCCATTGCTATCGGCAATATTATTGGAGGGAAAGCCGCCAACCGCAATCCACTCCGAGCACTCTTCTATATGTTTATCATTCAGACCGTCATTTTGGGCATACTGTATTTCACAGTTCCATTTAAGCTGGCAGCGTTAATCACCATACTCGGCATGGGTCTGCTTGCCTTCATGAATGTGCCAGGGCTTCAGATGTACGTCGTGACGCTCGCAGAACGTTATGCTCCACAAGCCAAAGACGTCGCCTCTGCCTTCAACATCGCAGCCTTTAACGCAGGTATCGCAATTGGTGCATATTTGGGTGGTGTAATCACAGATTCCATCGGTCTGATTCATACCACATGGGTTGGTGCAATTATGGTTCTGGCTGCTGTTCTTCTAACTGGTTGGGCAAGAGCGCTTGATCGTAAAGATCCCTATTCCCCATCAGAGACGTAAGACAGGTTCAGTCAGAGATCAGCGTAAACACGTATCTTTCCAGTGTTGAAGCTACAACTCGGAACCGGTTTCGCCTTTTATTTTAATCTAGTATAATACGTTAATTCGAATTTAATCTACTATGACTTAATGAAGGATACTAGGATTTATCGTTTACATCGTTACTACCATTTTGATTCATAATATGAGGAGGACTTCACATGACAGCACAACATTTACAATCTACAGTAGCTTTAAATAACGGCGTTCATATGCCTTGGTTCGGACTTGGTGTTTTTCAGGTAGAAGAAGGATCTGAATTAATCGAGGCTGTTAAACAAGCGATTGCTCACGGTTACCGCAGCATTGATACAGCCGCTATCTATGGCAATGAATCCGGTGTAGGACAAGCCATTGCTGAGGCATTGAAAGAGAATAATCTGAAACGTGAAGAACTGTTCGTTACGTCTAAAGTGTGGAATGCAGACCTCGGATATGAGGAAACTCTTTCTGCTTTTGATGTCACGCTGAACAAACTGGGACTGGAATATCTGGACCTGTATCTGATTCACTGGCCAAAAGAAGGCAAATATAAAGGCGCATGGAAAGCGATGGAGCAGCTGTACAAAGCAGGCCGCATTAAAGCCATTGGCGTCAGTAACTTCCAGATTCATCACCTTGAAGATCTGTTGCAGGATGCTGAAGTGAAGCCAGCCATTAATCAGGTGGAGTACCACCCTCGTCTGACTCAAGCTCCGCTCAAAGCGTTCTGTGAGAAAAACGGAATTCAATTGGAAGCTTGGTCCCCGCTGATGCAGGGTCAACTTCTGGACAACCCGGTCCTGACCGAGATTGCCACTGCGAAAGGTAAATCGGTAGCACAAATCATCCTGCGCTGGGACTTGCAGAACGGTGTTATTACTATTCCGAAGTCTACCAAGGAAAAACGTATCGTTGAGAACTCTTCCATCTTCGACTTTGAATTGTCCAATGATGAGATGGAGCGTATTAGCGCTCTGAACGAAGATGTTCGCGTTGGACCTGACCCGGACAACTTTGATTTCTAATTGAAGATTCTAATTATGTCAGTATAAAATTCCAGATAAAATAAGTAGGGCAAATCCATGTTGGAGCCTGCTTTGACATACCATAGCCAAAAACCACCGGATCAAGATCCGGTGGTTTTTGGTCTTCCCTTTTCTTATCAATTTCTGTTTAGCGCCGAGAAAAAATCCATGTGTCATATTCTCTTTCCATTAACTAAGCTCGCCAACACTGCACGCTTCAATTAAAAATGTTGTATTTCAATTTTTAACTATTGAAGCTGCCACAAGGCAGGAACGTTGGATGGTTCCCACCCCGCCAAGGAGGTGTGGGGCTGCAAACATTTATACGTCTTGCCGTTATATGTGACCAATTGTCCCGCAGTATAAGCTGTGTTGACCTGCCATGCGGATACACCAGGATTCGTCGTTTCGGCGGCTGTCTTCACACTTACCGCGTTGCTCGCTGCAGATACGTTGCCTGCCGCATCCTTTGCTTTTACTGTAAATGTATACGAGGTATCCGCCGCAAGCCCGCTAATCGTTGCGGTCGTACCGGTTACCGTTGTTGCCAGTGTCGTTCCGTTGTACACGTCATAACCCGTTACACCCACATTGTCAGTGGATGCCGACCAGCTCAGCGTTATGCTGGATGTCGTTTGCGCGGTGGACACAAGGTTCGTTGGTGCAGTTGGTGCTTGCGTATCGCCTCCCGGCTGAGCCGTTGTGCTTACGGTTACAGCATTACTGGCTGCAGACAGATTACCTGCCGCATCTTTTGCTTTTACCGTGAAGGTATATGAGGTACCCGCTGTAAGTCCACTAATTGTTGCTGTCGTTCCGGTGACGGATGTCGCAAGATTAGCGCCATTATAGACGTTATAACCGGTAACGCCTACATTATCCGTTGAAGCATTCCAGGCCAGCGTCACCGAGTTTGCTGTCACGCCTGTCGAACGGGCATTCCCGGGTACGCTTGGTGCTGTCGTATCTACTGGAGGCACTGTGCCTCCGGTAGGCAGATCGGCTTTCAGTTTGTTTTGAAGTGTTTTGTTACGGTCACCGCTGAGCTCCCAGAACATCGCTCCGCCGAGTCCTTTGCTCTTGATATAAGCCGTTTTATATCCAATGGACTCCGCATCGTCATAACTGATAAAGCGCTTGTTGGACGCATTATAGAGATATGGCACTTTGGCCGTGTCATTCCAGTAACGTGTATACCCGTTTTTGTTGATGTAATTGGCTTCCAGATCATAGAAGTCAAAGGAGCCTGCTTCCCATGTTCCAACGGAAGAACCACCCGTACACGTCTGATACTGGCCGTTGCCTGCTTGTGCGCACCCATCCCAGCCACGACCGTAGAATGGAACACCAAGCACGAGTTTAGCGGCCGGTACGCCTGCATCCAGATGCCCTTGTGCTCCGGCTGCCACATTAAATGCATTGGCATCTGGCACACCAGCAGCTGAAGCCGCAGGATCATAATTCAATGGCGCATTATGTGCGCTGATTTTTTGCCAAGCGCCGTTAAAATCGTATGTCATAATGTTAATCCAGTCGACGATGGCAGCAATTTTTGCAAGCTCCGTATTGGCAGCATAGGTTGCAGACGCACCGCTTGCAATCGTAAGCAGATACTTCTTGCCGTCCACAGCTCCCGCCGCATCCAGCTTTTCACGGATTTTGCTCAAGAGCAATGTGTAGTTTTGCTTATCTTCAGGACGTTTGCTGTTACCATCGAGTCCGCCTGATACCGGGTACTCCCAGTCCAGATCTACCCCATCAAAATTGTACTTCCGTAGGAAGTCTACGGCAGAGTTAGCAAAGACCTCTCGGGTTGCAGCAGTCGCGGCTACATCAGAGAAACGGTTGGACCACGTCCATCCTCCAACGGAGATAATAGTCTTCAGATTAGGATTGGTTTGTTTCAACTTGTTAAGCTGATTGATATTACCCGCAATAGGCTGATCCCAAGTATCCCCTGCAAATGTCTTACCCGTATCGATCCATGGATCGCCGAGCACGATTGTTCCGTTCGGTACATTGATCGTTTGGCTTTTTTCATTCTGACAGGTCCAGGTTACAGGATTGGGTCCCGAAGGGTCCGGATTTCCATGAATGCCGTTCCAGCAAATATCAGCAAATGCATAGTTGATATGTGTCACTTTGGTCGGATCGATGTCAGCTACATTATAGTTTCTCCCGTACGCAGCCCAGGACGGATAGTAACCAACAATTTTATAAGAATCTGCTGCTTCGGCCGTAGCAGGTTGGAGCGTAAAGGAAGGTACGATGACGGATAAGAGCAGGGACAGACCAAGGAAAAACTTTGCAGTCTTCTTAAAAGCAGTGTGTTTATTTAAATTTATCATTTAATACACAACCTCCTCTGTCTTTTGCGTGCTAAATCCATTCAGGAATGGACGATGTGCGTTCGAGAACTGGTTATTCGTATACGCGTCCCAGTTGATTGACCAGGTCATAATGCCTTTGAGACCGGCATAGCCCGCCGGCTGGCGCAAGGTATAGGAACCGCCGTATGATACTCCTTTGATCAGATAATTCAATGCCTTTTGCAGCTCAGCTGGCGCCGTATAGCCGCCTCCAGCCGCCTGCTGGGAAGCTGGTACGCCAATGGCGATCTGGTCCGGACGCAGAGGGCTAAAGAATGGACCCGAGCTTCCACCTACGTTAAACCCTTGAAGCAGCATTTCGGCCATGGCGACATGGAAATCGGCTGTCCCTTGAGCGTAAGAACGTCCATCCAGCCCCACCATCGAACCGGTGTTATAGTGCTGCACATGAAGCAGGGTCAGGTCATTGCGCAAGGCATGAATCACTGGAAGATACGCCCCCCAAGGACCACCATAGTTCAGATATCCGCCCTGTACGTAGGCCGTTTCCGGTGCAGCGGTCAGGACGAAATTGGCACCAAAGTGTGATTTAAGCGCTTTCACGCCGTTAATCAGGTTAACGATCTTCGGAGTCGTTGGACTGCGAAAGTCGGTATCGCCCGCATTTAAAGACAGGGAGCTTCCTTCAAGATCGATGTCGAGACCATTGAATCCGTAAGTCGAAATAATGGATTTTAGGGAATCCTCGAACTGTTGTCTCTTGGTCGCATCTGTGAGCTCAATTGTGCCATTGGCTCCTCCCATAGATATCAGTACCTTCTTCCCTTGACTTTGAAGGTACGCAATGTCCGACTTGAACTCTTCTACCGTAGCGTTATACGGAGTAAAAGCGAGCGTTCCGCTGCCGGGTGAAATCGGCTCGGCAAAGGAGACATTAATAACGTCATAGGCTGTTGACACGTTGCGCAGTTTAATGTTGGTAGAGCCATTATCGAAGTTGTGCCAGTAGCCGATCAGCCATTTGCTGCCGCTAGGCCCAGGATTCGAAGATCCGGTGGAAGTGGTAACGCTGAGAGAGGTGCTTGCTGCGGACAGATTGCCTGCCGCATCTTTTGCTTTGACTGTAAAAACATATGTGGTGCCGGCTGTCAGTCCTGTTACTACAGCCGTAGTCGTTGAAGTGTTCGCCGCGAGAGTACCGTTCCGGTACACTTCATATCCGGTTACACCTACATTGTCCGTGGATGCGTTCCAGGTAAGATTGACCGATGTCTCCGTGACGAAGGATGAGGTTAAACCTGCAGGAACGGAAGGTGGTGTCGTATCTGGAGTTGGAGTTCCTCCTCCCGTACCTTCCCCCACGTATTTCCACAATGCAGGAACATTTGAGGGCTCCCATCCGGTCAAAGCCGTATGGGGCTGAATACATTCATAATCTTTATTTAAATAGGTTACTAGATCTCCTTGTTTGTATGCGGTGCCTGCCTGCCACTGGGCAGCGGCGTCTGCTCTTGGTGCAAACCACGTAATAATCAGAAGAAATGCCAAAGCGAATGTAATGACCGGGCGGAATCGAACAGCTTGATTCAAGCAAAATCCCTCCTGTATTCAGATTATTTTCACCTTGCAAACAAAGCTTCACTGGTGCACTTACATGTGATCCGTAATCTTAGAGCTTATAAAGCCGTCTGACGATGAGTATCGTTTCACTCCCTTTCTTTATCAAAATGGACCTTCCCTCTCGTTTTCTTTTTTTGCAGACATCATCCAAATTTACAGGGAATTTACAGATCCTCACCCTGTATTTAATCAGTAAAATGCAATTGAGATAAGGGATAAATTATTTCTATGGGGGGCGAAAAATGTAATATACCGCGCAAAAAGGCCGTCTATCAGGTCATTAAGAGACTTGATAGACAGCCTTTTTTTTATTTTCATTTTATAAATTAACAGATGTATTCCTAAGTTTGTTATAACTTCGAGGAGGATAGTTCAAATGACAACATACCTTCGAAAGGTTGCCACCCATCCTCACCGGATAAAATAACAGGCACAGTATATTCGGCCGCTTCCTGATCACTGAGTATTTTCGCCCACGGAACTCTCCCCATCACACTTCCTGCACCAGGTCCGGCACTATGATATTCAACGTACACAACTGTTGCTTCCGCATCGGTCTTGTTCCAGTTATGCCAGCCCTCCTGCTTCACATGTGCCCCCATCCAGCAGTTCAGGAAGCAGACTTTGGCATGATTACGCCACGGTCTACCTAGATATACGGACTGAACGGGGGCGTTGCTGGTCAGGTCACAATCGATAAACACATAGCCATATCGTGCGCCCTCTGGTGTGGAAGCAGCCGTGATCCAACCATTCACTTCTCCCTCTGCAGCAGCATCGCTCAACCGATTCTTCGCAAAGATTTCACAGCCCTGGAACACTGCCGTAGCCGAGCCAAAAATAAAATCGATATCTCCCTCAATGTAACAATCTTCATAATATTGGCGCAGCTTCCGCCGCTCTGCCCCGTCACGCGGCCCCCCGAAGAAACTCCGGTCAATCGGCTGCTCGGGCAATGGTCCGGTAAAGATCGTGTCCTGGTGACCTATAAATCGGCAATGCCGGAAGGCTACCCGATCCCCATCCACATATACAGCCAACGCCTGACCCACCTCACGACCAGGCCCAGCCGAGTTGATGAAGGAAAGTCCTTCAGCGGTGAAATCATCTGCACCAATAAAGGCCGTGTACGAATGAAAGGTATGATACAACTCCCCGTTCGGGAACT
Source organism: Paenibacillus sp. LK1 (assembly GCF_002750415.1). Taxonomy (NCBI): domain Bacteria; kingdom Bacillati; phylum Bacillota; class Bacilli; order Caryophanales; family Paenibacillaceae; genus Paenibacillus; species Paenibacillus sp. LK1. Next base: position 243,495 of record NZ_PEII01000008.1, on the reverse strand, counting down.
TCTTGAGCGCATAATCATCATACGTGATGATAGTCTGATCGGCTCCCGCACCAACGAGGTGGACCATCGGCTTCTCGATATGCAGTTTCTCAATATAGGTGCCTGGCTTTATGCGAATCGTATACTTTTCAGTGCATTCTGCCGGAATCGCATCAATGGCAGCCTGAATAGTGGGAAAATCGCCGCTTCCGTCCGCAGCAACCAGGTAACCATTCCTGTACAGGTCCACATCTGATCCATGTGACAGAGGTTTGTTCATGGCAATCGCTCCATTTCCAGCGCGGCCAGCAGGAGTGGCGCCATGCCCATGAACGAGTCACTCACAATCTGCTCGCCGACATAATAACTGTATGAACCATCCCGATCCAGACTGAGCCCTGCCCCGTGACAGATCGCGTTCAGCTTCACGCCTTCCTCCGTTTCTTCCATCAAACGGGACGTCAGTCCATGCCATCCCTTCTCTGCGGCCTGCCTGAAATGCGGCTCAAGGTAACGCAAGCGAACGCCCTTCGCCATAGCATACACAAACATGCTTGAACCGGAAGCTTCCAGATAATTGCCCTTGCGGAATCCCTGATCCAGCACCTGGAACCAGAGTCCGCTCTCCTGCTCCTGTACACGTACCAATGCATTACACATGCGCTCGAAGATGCCAATGATTGTGCCCCGTTTCGGATGATGAATCGGAAAGTGCTCCAGACTATCCACGATCGCCATCGCATACCAGCCCATCGCCCGGCTCCAGAAGTGTGCGGAGCATCCGGTTACGGAGTCGGCCCAGATCTGCTCCTTCGATTCATCCCAGCCATGATAGAGCAGACCCGTGCGCGGATCACGCGTCTTGCTTTCGATTAGCAAAATCTGATGAGCCACTTCATCCCACAGATCAGGCCGGTCAAATATCTTGGCATATTGCGCCAGAAAAGGCGACGACATATACAATCCATCCAGCCACATCTGGAACGGATAGATTTTTTTGTGCCAGAATCCGCCCTCCGACGTTCGGGGCTGTCCTGCGAGCTGGGCGGCGAGCAGATGCGCAGCTTCAGCGTACCGCTGATCCCCTGTGGTATCCAGCAGTTCGAACAGGTTCTTGCCCTGATTGATCTGATCCAGGTTGTACTCTTCCAGGGAATACGTTCCGATGGAACCATCCTCATGAACATACAGATCCATATGTCTTTTCATAAAAGAAACATACTCGTCCTTGCCGTATTGCTTGCCAGTGCGTGACATCGCCATTAACGTCATCCCCTGAACATATGCCCAACGTTCCGAAAGAAACACATGATAGCCCTCTCCATCGCATTGCCGGTAAATCATCTCCGCTATTCGCTCCGACCAAGATAACTGCGTCTGTACCTGCATAAAAGAACCCTCCCTGGACCTTGAATGTTGTACTCAGCCTATCATTAATACTCAGACACCTGCTGCCGACAAATCGCCGTCGAGTTGCGATGATTCAGCTTCGGTTGGATAATCACCGGATAGTCCACCTGCTCATCACGGATCAACGATACGATCAATTCTGCTGCCTGTGCTGCCAGTTCATCCAGTGGTGGACCAATAGTTGTTAGCGCCACCTCGGCATACTGCATATCCGGCAGATCATCATAACCGATTAACGAGATATCATTTGGCACATTGTAGCCAGCTTCCAGCAAAGCCCGCAATGCACCTCGAGTTACCAGGTTGTTCAAGCCAATAAATGCCGTTGGTGAATCAGGTTCAAACGTATAATTCCGAATGGCAAAATACCCGTCCTCCCAAGAGGAATGTGCAGGCAGCACATGGCGTTGATCAAAATTAAGGCCTGTGCGCTGCAACGCTTCCCGATACCCTTCAAGCTTGATATTTTGGGAGTTTCCAATAAAACCAATTCGGCTATGGCCCAGTGATTTCAGATGCTCAACTGCTTTGTATATGCCCTCTTTCCGGTCAATCTTGATGTAAGGGGAATTCGGGGCTTCATCTGTACCAAGCACAAAACATGGCATGTTGAGTGTCGCGAACTTTTTCCAGAAGGCATCCCGATTGTCCAGAGCATAATCCCACAGGATACATCCATCCACGCGAAGCTGGCTGAAGACATCCAGCCCATCATCCGCGACGACCAAAATCATCTGGTATCCCCGCTTCTTCAGCTCCGCGTGCAGATTGCCCGAAATATTCGAGAACAGCGGATTGCTCAGTTCATCAAGAACAAAGCCGATAATGTTACTTCTGCCGGTGGAAAGCTGCTGTGCCATAATGTTTTTTCGATATTGATGCTTCTCCGCAACCGCGAGCACCTTCTGCCGCGTCGCCGGTTTGATGCGGGGATCACCGTTTAGCGCTTTGGATACCGTGCTGTAGCTCACTCCCGCCAGTTTGGCAATGTCCTTAATGGTTATCAAAATCAATCAACACCTCTCAACCCTTGGGAAGCTTATTGCTGTGCAGCCTTATACCGGTCATATTGCGCCTGTCTGCCGGCAATAACCTGCTCAATGTTCATTTTTTTCAAAGTCTCAATATAACTGTCAAACTGATCCAGACTAGCATCTCCGCTTATAAATTTGAAGTTCATCTCTTCCACATATGTCGTAATATCCGGCATGGACATGCTCTCTACACTCGCCTCATCTGGCAAAGCATATACAAATGGGAACGGTTCGTGGATGTAAGGCTCCAATTCCTTGTCGAGCTTGGCATGCCATTCGGCCACAACGGAATCCGCCGAATCGGTAGACTGAATGTTCGGTAGATTCACGGGACCAATGCCGAGTTTCTGGATATAGTCATTATCTTTGCCTTTGTCCGTGAATGTCTTCACGCCATTCTCTTCGGTGTACGTATCGTCCTTGATTCCCCACGTATAATACGTCTGCGCTTCTTCACTAACCGCATAATCCAGGAAACGGAAGGCGAGCTCCGGATTTTTGCTATCTTTGGAGATTCCAAAAATTCCACTCACAGGCGTACGTCCAATATAAAACTGGTCTCCATGCGGTCCTTTCAGTGGCAGAATGCCTTTAAAGATGGGCTCCACCGGATCGTAATCTTTGAACAACGGACTGTAGACCATCGACATGTACCAGCTAAAATTAAACGTGGCTCCGGTTACATCCTGCGAGATGCGAGAGGTCACCTGATCACTTGTGGTACTGGCATAGTCCACCCCGAGCAGTCCTTCTTTGTACAGCCCGTTCAGGTATGTGAGATATTCCTTGTAGGCAGGCTCATAATAGCTGAAATGTACCTTACCCTGGTCATCCGCATAGAACTGATTGGACAGATCAAGACCAAAAGCAGGACCAAATGCCATCGGCACAAACTTGGATTCCATGGACAACGGTATTTCATCCGCCTTGCCGTTACCGTTCGGGTCGTCTGTCTTGAATTTGCGCAGCATCGCTGTGAACTCATCCAGTGTCGCAGGTTCGTTCAATCCCAGCTTCTTCAGCCAGCGTTCATTCACCATAAACAAGGGCATGTAGTTTTTCGTAAGCGTTTGCTGCGGAACATAATACATTTTACCATCAGGCGTCGTTAAACTGGCTTTGACGGAGGGGGATTTGTCGTATATTTTTTTGAGATTCACACCATACTTCTCCACCAGGTCATTCAGCGGAATAAACAGACCACTGTTAATGTATTTCATGAGCTGATCCTGATCCGGCAGATAGACGATATCTGGCAATCCTGTTCCTGCCGCAAGCCTTGGATTCACTGCATCTGCATAATTCTGCGGCGGAATGAGATCCCAATCGACTGTTACCCCGGCATTACTCTCAATTTTCTTCACAATTCCCGCAGTTGAGAGATCCACATTGGTCGTCCATGCGTTGGTCCCGAGAATCGACAGCTTGGCATCTTTCTGGTCCGTTACCGGACCTGCCCCTGTGTAGTTGAACGCTGGCTCCGAGCTTGGTGAAGCACTGCCCTTATCTCCCCCTGCTCCTGTACTACTGCTGCATCCGGCGAGACTGATAGCAAGAATCACCGCGAGAACACTTTTTATTCCGGCCCCTCTGATTATCATCCGTTATTCCTCCTTATTATGAACAACCTTGGGTAATGCATGGTGACGATAAGGCTATCCTTTCACGGCTCCGAGGGTAATCCCTTTGACGAAGTACCGCTGGATAAAAGGGTAGATCGTAACGATTGGCAGAATGCTGACCACAATCGACACATACCGAACCTGAAGTGTGGACACCGCGAGCGCGCCCGTGGTCATTGTGCCGCCCATTTTTTGCATGACCTCCGGTGATGCCATGATCAGCACCCTGCGCAGGAACATTTGCAAAGGCTGCATATCCTGTTTGCCCAGATATAACAGGGCTGAGAAGAAGTTGTTCCAGTGGAATACGGCGTAATATAACGTCAGCACGGCAAGCGTTGGCTTGATAATGGGTATCGCCAGACGATACAGCATCGTCAGTTCATTGGCCCCGTCTATGCTTGCACTTTCGAAGATTTCATTCGGAATTCCCTCAAAGGCTGAGCGGCAGATCATGACATTAAACGTAATGACCAGCACAGGGAGCACCATTACCCAGCGGGTGTTATATAGCCCCAATGACGTAATCAGCATGTAAACCGGGATGAGTCCACCCGAGAAATACATGGTGAAGGCAATGAAAAAGTTTAGCTTTCTGCGCAGGAAAAATTGCTGCCTGGATAACGGAAATGCTGCGAGGCACGTAGCAACAATATTCAGGAGAGTACCTATAACGGTGTACCACAGGGTGTTATAGAAGGACACCCACAACTCCCGGTATTGGAGCACCATTTTGTACCCGGACAAAGTGAATCCTACCGGCCACAACGCAACCTTTTGTTTGTCGATCGCATCAACTGAGCTGAATGAAATGCTGATCACGTACAGAAAAGGATACAGCGTAACGACGACTGCCAATATGGTCAGCAGGTAGACAAATCCATAGAATAACCGGTCACTTCTTGATTTTTGCATACAGGTCTCCTTTGGGTCGGGATGTGGTCTTACCAGAGTGACATCTTGGTCAGACGCCGGGTCATCGTATTAGCCGCGAACACAAGCACAAAGGTGATAATAGAGTTGAACAGGCCGACGGCTGTCGCAAATCCGTAGTTCTGTCCTTCAATCCCCATCCGGTACACGTAGGTAGATAACACGTCTGCAGTCTCATAGGTAGCGCCGTTATAGAGCAGATATACTTTCTCGAAGCCTACACTCATAATGCCGCCAAGCGACAGGAGCAGCAGGATGACAATCGTTGGCTTGATGCTGGGAAGTGTCAGGTGCCATAGCTCTTGGAATTTGTTGACGCCGTCAATTTTGCCGGAATCGTACATTTCGGGGTCAATGCCCATAATGGCCGCAATGTAGATGATGGAGCTGAAGCCAAAGCTCTGCCAGATATCGGAGCTGGTGAATATCGTTCGGAACCATCCGGCATCCATCATGAAGTTCACTTTCTCCATACCGAGCTTGGCAATCAGGGTGTTCACGATCCCGTCCGTGGGTGACAGGAAGTTAATAATCATGCCCGCGACAACGACGGTCGAGATGAAATGCGGAAGGTAGGTGACGGTCTGGGCGAACCGCTTGAACGTCTGATTCTTGATTTCTACAATACAGACGGCGAACAGAATGGGGATGGAGAAGCCAAACAGGAGCGGCAGGAAGGCGAGCAAAAACGTATTGCGCAGCAGCCTCCAGAAGTAGATGGAATTCACAAACTGATCAAACCACCTTAGGCCCACCCATTCCCCGCTGAACATTCCCTGCCCAGGCATGAAATTGCGGAAGGCCAGCAGCATACCCGGCATGGGAACATACATGAAGATGACGTAATACAGAAAAATGGGTGAGAACATCAGCAGCAAATACTTATCCCGTTTGATCAGGCTGAACAGCGTGGACATGCGATTCTTCACCTTTTAGACTCCCCTTCGCATTAAAATTACAACGTTTGAATTTTTGGGCATAAACATACCACTTCATGCACAATTCAGTTCATTCCCTTAAACAAATAATTCATAAAACCCCTTTCCAAATAGAATATTACAACAAATAACAAACGCTTGAATACGTAGATATAAACACAATACCAAAATTACAACGTTGTAATTTTACACCAAATGTATACGCTTACAAAAACTATTTTTCCCATCTTAGCAAAGACCAACTGGTTTGGCAACAACAAAAATCAGTGTTTGCTTGCGAAGAGGTCTACATGCTGTTGCCGATCTGGGAGACATGTTAGCGGGCAAAAAATGCGCGAAAAAAGGGCAATGAACGTATTTCGTTCTGCCCGGTTCTTGTCCTGCCTAAGCCAGCTTTCTGGCGCAGCGCAGGATTGTTTTATTTTTGAAACGTTCACCCTTGGTTTCAACCTCTTCGGCTTCTACATCTGGTTTCGATACTCCATCGGTGTTACACCCGTCACGCGCTGAAACGCCCTGTAGAACTGACTGACATTGGAGAACCCCAGCCCAAAGCTGATGGTGGTCACAGAATCTGTTGTATGGCGCAGTCGTCGGGTGGCTTCCTCCACACGCAAATTCAACACGTACTGATACGGCGTTGAACCTGTCAGTGCCTTGAAGGAACGCATAAAATGATATCTGCTCTGGTGCGCAACCGCCGCCATCGATTCAACGTCCATTGGACTTGTATAGTCACTGTGTATATACTCCAGCACGCGCCGCAGATGGGGGTCGATGAACGCGCTGCCGTGGCTGCTTGTTTGCTGATACAGATTCTGAAGCTGCCCATAAACCAGACCGGTCCCCACGCTCCCCGCCACACCTATTCCTGCGGTTGCCAGCGTCAGGTTACTCCCATCCGGTTGACCAGTCAGCATCCGTCTAAGATATGTCTCTACTGCAAGCTCTGCTTCCTGTATCCGCAATGGTTCAGGCGCATCGTCCAGCAAAATGGCATTCCAGCCTCGAAACAGTCTGCTAATTTCAGCAGGATCGAAGGTTTGCGTAGTCCGAAATTCGGTCTGCACCCCTTGCCCCCCTGAATCCTCCAAGCCGCCAACTGGCGGATTACGAAACTTGATAACGATAACCGCGGAATCCGAACCAATCTCGAAAAAGTGCTCCATCCGGGGATGTGCAATAATCCCTAGTCCTGCTTGTAGTGGATAAGCATGTTGTTCCTGCACCAGATGACATTGTCCTCTTACAGGCAACGTAACCTGATACCAATCATCATGCACATGGGGTTCATTGGCGAATCCGCCAGAGGCCTTCCACAATTCCAATCCATTCAGCATCATATTTAATTCCATCGTTTCCTCACCTGCTGACATTATAGCAAATCGTGCTCACTTTCCAAGCACTTTTCACAAAGACAATATCTGTCCGTATCTTTTATCATGGTAAAAAATAATTCGAGGTGATCTCCCGTGGCACAAGCCGCTGTAAGCAAAATGCAAATCAATCACTCCGCCAATTGGGCGCTTGCCGGAGTCAGCTTCGCCCATCTGCTGAATGATGCGATGCAGACCGTTGTTCCGTCTGCTTTTCCGCTGTTCCAGCAGACCATGCAGCTCAGTTTCGCCCAGATGGGCTGGATTGCCTTCACATTGAATATTACCGCATCGGTTCTACAGCCGCTGGTCGGTTATATGTCTGATCGCAAGCCCATGCCAATCCTACTGCCCGCAGGCATGTTGTTCTCCCTGATCGGTGTTCTCGGCTTTGCCTTGTCTTCTGAGTTATGGATGCTGCTTGTCTCCGCAGCATTGATTGGGATAGGCTCATCCATCCTGCATCCTGAATCCTCACGCGTCGCCCATCTGGCGGCAGGTCGAGGACGTGGAATGGCACAGTCCATCTTCCAGGTCGGTGGCAATACAGGTCAGGCTCTCGCCCCGTTGCTGGTTGCCTTTATCCTGCTCCCGCATGGACAGCTTAGTTTTCTGTGGCTAATGGCTTTTGCCCTAATCGGGATCGTTATCCAGTCTTCCGTTAGCCGTTGGTATAGAGACAAATTGGCGGATAATCGCAGCCGTCAGCAACAGTCTGTACAGGCAAATGGCATTGTGCAGCCTACTGCCCAGCCCTTAAGTCGGGGATTTATCGCTTTTACAATGGGTATTCTCATCCTGCTGCTATTTTCCAAATTCGTGTATATTGCCGGTATGACCGGGTACTATGCCTTTTATTACGCGGATGCGTATAACCTACCTCTTTCGCAGGCACAGATTTGCCTGTTCGTTCTGCAATTTGCGGGTATGGTTGGAACCTTGCTCGGCGGCCCACTGGCTGACCGTTATGGACGTAAACCGATGATCTGGTTCTCCATCGCGGGTACTGCACCATTTTCACTGTTGCTGCCTTATGCGGGACCTGCTCTATCCATGGTATTATGCGGCATCATCGGTCTGATTCTAATGTCCGGCTTCAGTGTCATCATTGTCTACGCACAGGAATTGCTGCCGCGTCATATTGGGACGGTATCGGGATTGTTCTTCGGCCTGTCGTTCGGCATGGCGGGACTCGGTTCGGTTGTGCTCGGTTCCCTGATTGATGTGACCAGCATTTCATTCGTCATCAAGCTATGTTCTTTTTTGCCGCTGCTCGGGGTGTGTGCTGTATTCCTGCGCCGGGATCGGCCAAGAAACGCCTAATATGCATTGAAACGTCAGTCGTTTTGTGACTACAATAAGGTCAGGATAATCGAGACAGAGGCTAATTAGAAGGAAGGAATAACCCATGATCATTGATGTACAGCATGTTACTTGGAAAAGGGGACCAATCACCCTGCTGCACGATGTCAGCTGGCATGTAAACGAAGGCGAACATTGGGCATTGCTTGGCCTGAATGGTTCCGGTAAAACCACACTCCTGAACATGATCACCGGATATCTCTGGCCCACAGAAGGTACGATATCCGTGCTCGGACACCGTTACGGGGATGTAGATTTGCGTGAGCTGCGAAAGTCGATTGGCTGGGTCAGCTCCTCCCTTCAGGAGAAATTGTATGGCACCGACCGCACCCAGTATGTCGTGATCAGCGGCAAACACGCCACCATCGGACTGTACGATAAACTTTCAGACGAGGACCTGGATCAGGCACGAGAATTGATGCATACACTCGGCTGTCAGCATCTGTGGGATCGTGAATACCGTACCTGCTCTCAGGGGGAGAAGCAGAAGCTGCTCATTGCCCGAGCCCTGATGGCTAACCCGCGTGTACTCATCCTGGACGAGCCCTGTAATGGACTCGATCTGTTCTCCAGAGAGCGGCTACTTGAAAGTATCAGTGAGCTGACGCAGAAGCCGGATACCCCTTCGCTCATCTACGTGACTCATCATACGGAGGAAATATTGCCTGTGTTCAGTCACAGCCTGCTGCTCCGACGGGGCGAGATCGTGAATAGCGGATTAACCAGCGAGTTGATGAACAAAGACGTACTGAGTAACTTTTTTGAAGCACCTGTGGATGTGGACCGGCATGGAGAACGTGTCTATGTCAGAGCATCGGATAAATAATTTTCTATATCTATTCACAGTCAGAACAGTCGAAGCAGCCCAAAATCTTATCCACATGTGGACAGGTTTTTGGGCTGTTTGGCTATATTATGAATTATCCACAGTATTCTGTGTACTATTTCCGGGCAGAGAGGAATAAAAACAACGGAATCCGCTGTCTGCGCAGGTACGTCTCCTCGTTCACAAAATGCTGACGCTGAGGCGCCGATTCCCGCAGATGCTGTACTTGAAATCCTGCCTGCTGTAATGCCATATAGTAGGATTCGATGGAGCGATGCATTTTTTTCACCGTACCTCCAAGCCATTGCTGCTCCCGAAATCCCTCCACAAAATACTGATCGACAATCCAGTTGGTTCGGACCCCCGAAGGCTGCAGCGTCGACGTGATCACAGGATGTTCTACCGAAAATACGAATGTGCCATTCTCTTTTAACGTGTGGTATACCTTGCGGAATAGGCTGTCCACATCCTCAATATAATGAATCGCCAGTCTGGATATGACCAGATCATATGTATCTGCGGGATAGCTCCAATCTTCCATATACGCTTGCTCAATCTGGGCGTTCTGACCCTTTATCGATTCATGGGCAACCTGAATCATATTCAATGAACCTTCAATTCCTGTATAACTGCCACCACGGTGCTCGGGACCCAACAGTTCTGCTCCGAACCTCGCATCACCACAGCCGAGATCCAATATGCTCTTGCCCCCAACGTCTCCGACTAACTCCAGCATTACAGGCTTCTCCAACGTATCATTGGCATTCTCCTGCCACTGCCGGCGTTCCATATACTTCTCGAAATTGGCCCCATCGTCGTAAAAATCCGATCCCCGTTCGATCATTGCGCAACCCCTCCGTTACTGGAATGAAGCCAGCTCTCATATTCAGCCTGGAAGATTATACAGAATATCGGCATAGGTTTCTACAGCAAAAAGGCTGTTGCCCGAAATAATCCAGCAGACAGCCCTATGCATTAGTAAATTTTCGTTATACTGGCTCAGCCAAAGCGCTGCGTTTTGTACCATTTGCTCTCACGTTTCTTGATCTTGTCCATGACCAAAGAGTAAAAGGCTTTGATCGAGATGAGAATAAACAGCTGCGCATACGTAAAATAGGATACACAGGCGTATATGAAATTACGAGTATTGCTCTGTCCAATGTCTGCCGCGAGTGCAAGATTGATCTGCAATACATATATAAAGTACATAAACGCCCATCCAATGACGAGAAATACATACGCATCTCCGGCAAATTGGAACGGTGAACTCACTCCCGGTTTGAAGATCGCAATGATCTGGTAAACCAGATTAACGAGAAAGATAATATCCGATACAATGATGGCAAGCATAAACCAAAAGTAACTGACCGCATAATAGATAACCAACAACTTGTTACGCCAGCTGGACCGGTTGAACAGGTTATGGATATTATCCAAAACAACCTGATAGTTCCCTTTTGCCCATCGTTCACGCTGTTTCATATACACGCTGACCTTTTCTGGCTCTTGTTGATAGGCTTCTGCCTGGGGCGCAAGGGCAACGAATTGCCCTCGATTCAAAATCTCAAAGGATAAAGCCGTATCTTCTGTGATCGCGGTAACATCCCAGCCGCCAATCTCACGAATCAGATCCGTTTTAATAATATAATTAGTCCCCGGAATGGAACCGAGCTGGAATAATTCCCACAGCCCTGTGTGGTAGACTCGTTGAGATGTGATAATCTCCAGATTAATGCATTTGGAAAGGAAGTTCTGCCCCCGGTTCCTTGCTTTATTTCTGCCAAATACGACACCGTATTGCTCCGGGTTTTCCAACGACTTCTGTGTCAGAAACATCAGGGAATTTCGCTCAGGGGCAGCATCTGCATCAAAGATACAAATCCACTCACCCGTGGATATCTCCAAACCGTCATTTAACGCACCAGACTTGCCTCCCGTACCCTTACGCTCCATAACGGTCACATTCCGATGTATATAACTGGTTTGGCTGAGAAATGTCCGCAGCTTCTCCGCTGTATCGTCCGTGCAGTTATCCGCAATAACGATGACCTGAACCTTATCTTCAGGATAATTTAGACGCAGGATATGCTCCACGGTAGCTACAATAACCAATCCTTCATTATGTGCAGGTACCATGACGGTTACGGTTGGATAATGATCCATGTTTTTAGGAATCTGAATCCCTTTTTTGTCCTGTTTTTGAATAAAACGAACGGCTCCAGCCATAATGACTATCGATTCAAATACGGCAATCCATATACTAAATATGGATAGTAGTAATATAAAATCAGCCACTTACCTTCCTCCGATCGTACTTACGAATCACCTTGGATCGAAAGCGAAGAGTGGCAATCGTTAATACAATTGTAAAAACCGCGAACATACAGCTGACGGCGATACAAATCGGGATGAACCATGACATGTAGTCCACAGAGCATCTCTCCTTTCACGCTAGTTTTAGATATACTCTCCAATGAGATCTGTCTCCGTGTTCCGTTCCAGCGCGGCAATAACAGCATCAATATCCTCATACTTGCCGAACTGTTCCTTCTGGAATACCAATGCACCGGATCGAATAACCGTCTGTAGTTCATTTCCTCTTTTATCAATCATCTGCAGATCCATCATCGCTTTTTTGATCCGTCCTGTAAGCACTGGCAAGTCCCCCACATCGGTCATCGGGCAAATGATCACAAATCGTCCCCGATCCACATAAAACTTGTAATCCTCATATCGGATTTGCTTCTGGATCGTATTGGACAGCTCAAGCAGAAACTGTGCATATCTTACGGAACCAAGTGACTCCAGTACCAATGGCAAAAATTCAATCTTGAACATGGCCATGCTGAACCCATATTGCTCCGAATAACGTCTGGCAAGATTGCTTTGTTTAATGACCGTATCGGCAAGAGCATCCTTGTTGCCCAAGGATGTATCCGGATCAATCTGCGGATTACGTTCCTGCAGCTCCTGCAGACGTTCCATGACACGGGCACTGCGCACAAGACTTGCCTTAATAAAAGCAGCCACAGCCACATTAGCCGGGATTAATAGCCACCATGAGAACGTAAGCACATTCACATCTGCATAGGTAACAAGCCAGACAAAGTAAGAGACCAGATATACAAATCCGGCGACGACAGACACTCCGACAGGTATCGCAAAACCAAGAACCAGCGCACCGAGCGTTGCGATACTAAACACCACATCCAGTGTGGTATAACTCTGATTCATATAAATTTTAAGATAGACAACGAGTTGCTGGATCACGGCTAATCCGATCAAACTGGCATATCCCCATGCAATACGACGAATGGGTGCTTTATTCCTCATAAGTACCTTCTCTCCAGTAGAATTTAATAGTGATCATTAGAATTCAACAAATTACGACATGAATATACAAATATTATGCTAACACAATATTAAACACATAAAATGACAGAATTATCATTTTTCAAGAAACTTTTGTAATTCAGTCTCACCAAGCAAAGGGAAAAGGTTATCAAACATATGTGTATCGCCATCAAATACGTACCCTCCCGGATAAGCGTTATCCAGACTGCGCAAGGAAATCATATGGTTATACAGCTGTTTGGCCCATTTTGGATCACCTGTTTGAACAGCGAGCAGCATGGCGAGTCCATAAACGGATGGAGATTCATAGGATACGGCGGGTGTACGCCCCGTACGTTTATATTGGCCCGGCAACTGATGACGGGTATTGAATTCAGTTTTCAGAAAAGAAATAAGCTTGTCCGGCGTCCGGTTGGTTGCCGTTAAATGGTTGGCGACAATTAGCTGATCGATCAGGTTGACCGTATCATCATATATATATTCTTTCGTTACAACATTAAAGGTTTTAGGGTAAAATACGCCGTCATCCGGCATGCTTTTCAGCAGAGATTCGTATTTGGTATAGGTTCCTGGTTCCAGCATTTCATGCTCTTCCATCGCTTGCAGCGCCTGCAGATCAACATAAACCAGACTTAATATATCCGGTGAATGTCCATTGGCGAAATCGTGAAAATCAACATAATACCCCTTGGTCTGAACGGACTGCGTAAGTGTACGGACAATATGATTGGCTGTTGCCAGCTTCTCCTTCCGGCCCTGCTCCCATTGATCTGCCGCCTTCAATAATGCCCCAACGATTCGAAAATCATCGCCAAGCGCATTGGTGGTCACATGAGACTTCCCTTCCGTATCCAGCTTCCAGGCAATATAGTTTTGAGGCATCAGGAAATAGGTCTTTAAGAGATCATAACTCTGCTCAAATAACACCTGATCGTTCTTGGCTACGGCGTATTGCATCCACAGTCCGATGGATTCAGACAAAGCCTCCCGACCTGCAACAATATTTGGATTTACTGACGAAGCATCCTGAAGATAGGTGGCCAGTGTGCCATTCGAATTGGTCATATGTTTCTGTACAAAAGAAGCTGTCGGGGATGGATCGTTCATCACAAACCGCTCCTTCATAAAAATAATCCATGCTGCCGCGATACCAACCGCCAGTATGACCAACCACACCAGTCTTCTCCGGTTCATGACCTGCATATTTCCCTCCTGTGTTGTTACAGCTCTGGAATATCACTCTTCGCTTATTCAGATTGGTCCATATAAGGTCGGCGGCCACCCTTTTTGACGAATTTCCAATCGACTTCAATGTTGTGGCGCATCCGCCGCAGAAGCTTAACCGCAATCTCAATCTCTTCCTCCGTTAAGCCCTCCAGCGTTACCTGATCAGAATGAACACCCTCCCTGCGGATGAACTCCCAGGCTTCAAGACCAGCATCTGTCGGATATAACAGCTTATTCTTCTTATTACCCATTGCCGACTGTTTGACGACAAACCCGTCCGCTTCCAGTTTGCTAATGGCTCTAGCCGCAGTGGTCCGATCCACTTTGATTAATTCAGCGAGCTGGTTGGGGATAATACCAGGATTCTCACATATGCGATAAAGATACAAATACTGTCCACGAGACAAGTTTAGATGTTGGAATTCAACGTTGCTGATCGAATCCAGACAGCGGGCAATCATGCCGATTTCACGCAACACTTCTTTTTTTTCAGTCAATGGATTCACTCCTCTATAAAATTGTTGCATTCGCAACATAATTGATGATATAACTGATTTAAATCAGTTTAAATTTTAACCATGATAACACATGGAACAGGTATACGTTCATGCTATCTACCAGTTTACCATGCCATAATAGAATTACTATTGACTAAAGGAGAAACATTCATGAATACAACTATTGTTGAAGCTAATAACCAGGAATTGCTCGACGCCTGCTTCGCCATTCGTACCGCTATTTTTGTTGAAGAGCAAGGGGTGCCGGCTGAGGACGAATTCGATGCTTATGATGCACTGGAGACGGAAGCAAAACATATTCTGCTCTACGTAGACGGCGTTCCCGCTGCCTCTTCCAGGCTGCGTGTGGTCGAAAATGTTGCCAAATTGGAACGGATCTGTGTCATGATCGATTATCGGAAACACGGACTTGGTCGTGTGCTGATCGATAAGCTGGAGCAAATGGCACTCGCTCAAGGACTCGAGAAGGCCAAGTTGCATGCACAGGTACAGGCCTCAGGGTTCTACGAACGTCTCGGATACACGGCAGCCTCGGACGTATTCATGGAAGATGGCATTCCACATCTACTGATGACCAAGAACTTAAAATAAATACCAAAAAGAGCATCCTCAAAGTTCAAGAACAAGACTTTGGGATGCTCTTTTTGGTTTCTAATGAACCCAGCCCGTGCTATTAATGGAGATTCAAGTATTTGGGAGTGTAACGAATCGTACAAACCTTATTTTCTGTTTTTGCAACCTAACTTGCACCTTTTTAATGTGAATTTGACTGAAATAACTTGATTGAAGTTCGTTAGCATTTCTAATTCACGTATTTTGCTCCAATTAGGTGCGAAGAGTTCATTAGATGTAGCGCCACATTGGGAGAGTATTTACTAAGTAAATAAGATGACAAAGAAGCCAGGCGTTAACCTGACTTCTTGGCTTACATCCTTATCCCAAAGCCAGACGACCTGGCTGAGATTCAGCGGCGTTGTTTTTCATCTGTTTACTGCGCAATTGTCCGCAGGCCGCATCGATATCGGTACCATGTTCCATGCGTACAGTTGCGTTAATGTTATTCTTTTTCAATGTATCATAAAAGCCCAGAATGGACTCTTCCGTGCTCCGCTGATACTGACTGTGCTCATCCACCGGATTGTACGGAATCAGGTTGATACTGACCATACTCTTGCGGGTGGACAACAGTTCAGCCAATTCGGCCGCATGTTCCCGCTGATCGTTGACGTCCCGAAGCAAAATATATTCAAACATAATACGCTTGTTCGTCGTAGCCAGGTAATAATCCACCGCGTCCATCAATTGTTCAATCGGGAAGGCCCGGTTGATCTTCATGATCTGTGTCCGCAGTTCGTTGTTCGGTGCGTGCAGGGAGATCGCCAGATTAACCTGCAGACTGCTGTCTGCAAATTCCTTGATCTTGTCAGGCAGCCCACTCGTGGATACGGTGATCCGTTTGGCCGCAAGCGCCAGCCCTTTACGATGCTTGATCACTTCAATGAAATCAGTCATGTTCTGGAAATTGTCAAACGGTTCGCCAATTCCCATCACGACCACGTTAGTTACCCGCTCGCCTTGACCAGCTGCATCAAGATACTGTTGTACGTGCATAATCTGTTCGACAATCTCACCACCGGATAGATCGCGACTTTTCTTGATCAGCCCGCTCGCGCAGAAGCTGCAACCAATATTACATCCCACTTGAGTAGTTACACATACAGTGAGACCGTATTTTTGGCGCATTAAAACCGTTTCAATCAGATTTCCGTCCTGCATACGCAGCAGAAATTTCACCGTGCCGTCAGCAGATTCCTGCTTCACATGTTCACTCAGTGAGTTCATCGTGAAATGCTCGGAAATGACATCCAGACATTCCTGACGCACATCCGTCATCTCTGTAAAATCATGCACTCGCTCCTGATATAACCATTCCCAGATGCGGGAAGCACGGGATTTCTTCTGCCCGTGCTCCGGCAACCAGTCACGTAGTTGCTCTAATGTTAATCCATATATGGATGATTTAATCATGTTATTGTCCTCTTTTCGCAAAAAGCATATGGCTCATCGGTCTATTGAAAAAACCTCTACTCTGTATTGTCCCAAAATTGACGAGGGAACACAAGGGCTTTTGCATTTCTTCCAAGAGGTTTTATCAATGGCAAATCTGCACAGTAACTTATCGCTTCACTCCAATGCCCAACCGTTTAGAAGTGAATAATACCTGAGGTATGCAGCAGAACCAGAAGCACCAGAATTGGCGCTACATAACGCAGCATGAACAGCCATACCCGGAACCAGCCTGCACGCAAGCCGGATGCTTCAGCAGCCTTTTTCCAGAAGTATCCGGCAAAAATAGTAACGAGCAATCCACCAATCGGAAGTAAAATGTTGGACGCCATAAAGTCCATCCAGTCGAACACACTCTTCGAGCCAATCGTCCATTCAGGGAACAATCCGAGCGACAATACCGAAGGAAGCCCAACGATGAAGACGGCAAGTGAGATGGTCCATACCGAGCGACTCCGGCTCCAGGATAGTCTCTCCATGAAATATTTCACCGGAACTTCCAGCAAGGATACAGCCGATGTTAACGCCGCAATCGCCAGAAGCACGAAGAACAACCCGCCAAACACGAAGCCTAGCGGCATAGCCGAGAAGGCTGCCGGCAAAGCCACAAAGATCAGCGATGGACCCTGATCTGGTGCAATCCCGAAGGAGAAGGTCGTTGGGAAAATGATCAGACCTGCAATGAACGCATAAATCAGATCACCCGCACCTACAGCAACGGTCGCTGCACCCAGTGATTGATTTTTATCAACATATGAACCGTATGTCACAAGAATACCCATACCCAGTGATAGGGAGAAGAATGCATGTCCAAGCGCTACCAGCGCAGATTCGGTCGTAAGTTGCGAGAAGTCTGGATTCAGGAAGAAGGAAACTCCCGCACCAGCTCCTGGCAAAGTCACTGCACGAACCATCAGGATAATGAGCAGAACCAGCATCGCTGGAATCAGCACTTTGTTAAACTTCTCGATTCCGTTCGATACCCCTTTGGCTACGATCCAACCTGTAATCAGAACCGAAACCAGTTGCCACACAATCGGCATATAGCCGCCAACAAAGTCACCGAACTGTCCGGCATAATCCGGATTGTTATACAACGTGCCACTAAAAGACGTGATTGCGTACTGCAGCGTCCAGCCTGCAATGATCACATAAAAGGAAAGAATGATAAATGGCGTCAGTACTTGCAGCAATCCAGCCGCAAGCCAACCTTTTTGCCCACCCGCTTTAATAAAGGCCGTAGCCGCGCTTCCTCTGCCGCTGCGACCAATCGCAAGTTCAGCCAGCAATACGGGCAGACCAATCAACAGGAGACAAACGATAAAGAGCAGGAAAAACGCCGCTCCCCCGTTCTCTCCCGTAATATAAGGAAACTTCCACATGTTGCCGAGACCCACTGAACTACCAATGGCAGCCAGAATAAATCCGGCCTGCGAGAAGCGTTCACCTTTGTTGGGTCCGTCTTGATCCAGATTAGGCTTACTAAAATTCATCGTATCTACTCCATCACTTTAAAGTTTTCCCGTAATTATATACTACTCCACGTGTCAGGTCATTCGAAAATCGAAATTTGTCGAAATGTTATTTATTTACAGGTACTTGTGCAATAAATAGGTTGGCCTTTCCTTCTTCATTTAACATAGGAAGCAGCCAGCGACGTGTTGTCCACTGAACTTTCTAATATACAGTATGTGATAAAAAGAAGCATGCCAACCCTGCCCTGTAGATCGGTAATTCCCCAGGTGGCTGGGATCCATATCGTGATTCTGCTCTGGGTTGTGTATGCCATGACCCGTGAAGTTCTAAATGGACGGAAGAAACGTAGCTGAATATGATCTTGTAAGAATAAAAAAAAGAGGTGTTCCAGCAACCACTTACATGGTTACCGAAACACCTCTATTTGGATTAAATTTTAATTTCAAGCAACTCATATTTGATAATGCCCATAGGCGCATTTACATGAATGACACTGCCTACTTCTTTGCCCATCAGTTCTTTACCAAGCGGGCTCTCATACGATATTTTGTTATCAGCAACATCCGCCTCGGCTGGACCAACCAACATGTATTCAATCTTCTCGGCGAATTCAATATCATTAAGCAGAATGGTTGAGCCAATGCTTACTTTGTTCGAGTCGATATTGTCCGAAGTGATGACTCTTGCTTTGGTCAGCATTTTCTCCAGAATCAAAATGCGTGTTTCCATAAAAGCCTGATCATCTTTGGCTGAATGATACTCACTATTTTCCTTCAGGTCACCGTAACTGATCGCGAGTTTCAGACGCGCCGCCAGTTCCTTACGCTTCACCGTCTTTAATTCCCTCAGTTCGTCCTCCAGCTTTTCCAAGCCTTCCTGTGTCAAAATCACTTCATCATTAGCCATTTTTTCCATCTCCTAATCCTGCTTTCTATCTATATTCTAACCTATATCCACTCCAAACGGTTAACATACCAAGAAAAAGAAATAACGCTCCCATTGATGGAAAGATGTGTATGTGTCTTCTTAGACTGTACCGGTACAATTGAAATAAACCAGTGTATTCATTTCATCCGTTCACTTTTACAATGAATTCAGGGCAGCAGTTTATAACACGCTCACTACATGACTCGAGGTGATCTGGATGAATGTTACATTGACTCCAACTGAAATAATGGCCTACCTGAAACGGATAGGCATCCATGATATCAAGGAACCCACACTGGCATTCCTATCTGAAATTCAGCAGGCACATGTGCAGTATCTATCCTGGCAAACGGTCGATATTTTTGCAGGTCGACCTACGGGCATTGATCTTCAAGAATCGGTCCAGCTTATATTGCAAGGCCGCAGTGGTTACTGTTTTCATCTGAATGGCGCTTTCAGCGTTCTGCTTCGCTCTCTGGGATATACGGTGCATTGGCATCGTGCCGGAGTTCAGCCATTCGGAGAGCAGCCACGTGTGAACTCGTTCCATCTCGGTCTTTCCGTCTCTTTGCTAGATGCAGACCCGAATGTGGAACGTTGGATTGTGGACGTCGGTCTGGGCGGCATGCCCTTTGAACCGCTTCCCCTTCGTTATGGAACCTACGGATCAGCCCCGTTTACTTATACATTAATGCCTTCATCCGTTGCCCCTGGCGGATGGCGACTTGAATATGAGCCGAACGGGCCAAGTGAGGGTGTCGACTTCGCTCCCGAAGAGCTTACCAACCTGGAGGAGTTCATTCCCAAGCATGAATTCTACAGCCAGTCAGCCGATTCGCCTTGGCATAACGCATTTTTACTCCGTCAAAGGCATGCTCTCCAAAGCAACGAACTACGTGGATGTATGCTCCGGACGCATGACCGCGATGGTATCCGCAAGAAGGAAATTCAAACCTACACCGAGTGGAGAGACGTATTGGCTGAGAAATTCCATGAACCGTTGGTGAATTACACAGAACTTGAACGCAAAGAAATGTGGGGACGGGTACAGGCTGCACATGAAGAATGGAAAAGAACACAGCAGGTATGAAGCGGCACGGGTAGACCCGATAAACCGATGATTATAAAGGAAAGTGTGCAATCCATGCCGAATACATCGTCAGGTGATAAATGATGATAACGATTCAAGTTCTTCAAGTTCCGGCAGAATTGCCGGAGACATACTGGAACCTTTTTTTGTCTTACGTATCTGAGGAAAGACGAGGACAAGCTGCACGTTTTGTACATCAGGTGGATGCTTATCGCTCTGTACTGGGTGAAGTGTTGACCCGTGTGACGCTGAGCAAGTTAACTAGCCTGAGGCCGGGAGAACTTTCCTTTACACGTAACAAATACGGCAAACCTTCACTCAGTCTCAGTAACGATGCTGATGTTCAATTTAATGTCTCGCACTCTGGCAATTGGATTGCTTTAATCTCTGGCGGTGACGCTGATCTGGGTGTGGATGTGGAAAAAATATCGCCCATCGACATGAAGATTGCCGAGCGCTTCTTCTCTATCACGGAGAGTGGATTCCTGGCTGCTGAGCCCGCCGAAATGCAGCTGGAGACCTTTTACCGTCTATGGACGTTAAAGGAAAGCTACATCAAGGCCGTCGGCATGGGCCTGTCCATGCCACTTGATTCATTCTCCATGATCCGTAATGCTGACGGGAACTGGCACTCGCCAGAAGCAGCCGCATATCCATTCCTCAGCCTTCGACTGGATCACGGGCATATGATAGCTGCTTGTTCCGCAGGAGAAGCTTTACCTTCCCAGCCGAATGTCATCACAATCGAAGAGTTGTATCAGGCATTATTATGAAGGAGGGGTTATAGACCCCTCTTCTTCAATAACAATCATGCTTAAAAATCCCTGGCGAGCCCGCCAGGGATTTTTTCAAAACTTGGAACTATTGTGATTCTTGCGTCAATGATGGCGATTTCTTTTGCCTCCGGAAGAGACCCCGACCGCTGTTTTTCCGTATCGTTGCAGCCGCGTCAGCATCGCTGATTTTCAGGGCAAAGCATAAACCAATCAACAGAAACGCAGCAGCACCCAGTAAAGCCAAACGGTACGCCAGCATATTCGGCTCCATCGCTCCAGCCGCAGTAACCGTCGTTGTACCTACGCCAGCCAGAACAGCAGACAATAAAGCCATTCCAATGGCGGAGCCCAGCCGATTTTGCACCGTGAACCAGGTGGAGGCTCGTCCCATTGAAGGAGGCGGTATTCGGGCAAAAGAAGCAATCTGTACCGCGCCTACCGTCTGCCCCAGGAAGATCCCCACGCCGAACAATAATGAACGAATGAACCACGGATTCGTATCCACTGTAATCTGACTAAGCGTAATGAAAATCACAGCCGTGCAGATCAAACCCATGGATATCAGCTTACGCGGACCCAGTCGCGGATATGTCCAGGGCACAAGCTGCGAAGCGATCATAAGTCCCAGAGCTTCAGGGAATGTGGTTAGTCCTGTCTCCAGCGCAGAGGCGTTTAGCACGTTTTGATACATCAGTGGAAATACATACAACATGCCCAGCAGACCCGCTGCTCCACATACGGACACCAGACCGGAATAGCGGAATAAACGGTCTTTCATCAAACGTAGATCAAGCAAAGGCTGCTTCGCGCGCAGTTCGGCAACCACGAGCAACGTGAGCAGTATGATTCCCGTCAGACCAGCTCCAATAATAAGAGGGGAAGTCCACCCTCGCAGCGGACCCTGACTAAGAGCGTACATCGTCAGAGCGAGCCCTGGAGCAGATAATAACCACCCCGGTACATCCAGTGGACCGGCTCCCTGTTCTTTGTGTTCCTTCAGATAAATCATTCCGAAGATTACCGCTGGAATGCCTACGGGTAGATTCACATAGAAGATCCATCGCCAAGAGAGCTGGTCCACAATCAATCCGCTCACAATCGGCCCTAGGGCCGGGGCCAGCGCGATGGGCAGTACGAGCATTCGAGATACCTTGGCCCGTTCCTGGGGAGGAAAGGTTCGAAACAGCATCGCCATCCCTACAGGAGTAAGCAGACCACCCCCTGCACCCTGCAAAATGCGAAAGAACGTCAGCGTACTTAATTGATCGGCCGTCGCACACAATGCAGAGGATACCGTAAACAGTGCCAGTGCCGATAAGAAAACTCGTTTCGTTCCCCATCGATCACCAAGCCACCCGGCGACAGGCAGGAATACAGCCAAACTCACCAAATACCCCACATTCAAGGTACCCGAAGCAGCCGGGGGAACCCCCAGCTCCTCACTAATGGTTCGTAATGCTACGTTCAAGACCGTTCCATCCATAGCCACCATAAACATCGCTAACACATAGACGATGCTGACAATGACCTTGGGATTCAGACCGAATTTCATCTGCTAGCCTCATGAACGGCTCCAGGCATACCGATTTCATCACAGAGACTTAACGGTTTCAGATCTGTCCATTGCTCGGCGATGAAATCGAGACACACCCGGCGCTTGGCCTTGCCAAGCATCACGGTCCAACCTGCGGGTACTTCAAGGGATGCAGGCCAGAGGGAGTATTGCCCCTCCTCATTGATTAACACCAGATAATTGCTGTCTTCATATTCAAATGGGTTGCTCATCGCCTTATCCTCCTATTTATGTTGAATTTCGCGCTTGTTCAGCTCTTCCAGCTTGGCGGCCAGTGTTCGGCAGATTTCCTCCAGCGGTCCAGGCTGACAGAGGTCTTTGTGACGGCAAGCGATATCATGACGTTCCAATTGGCCCCCGATATACGCATTCCACATTTCCGGTTCAATCGGGTCAAACCAGTCCGGAATAATGGTGGAACGGAAGAAGATCAGATCCCCCTCGAATCGGGATGGCGTATAGGCCCCCAAGATCCGTACGGAATTTTCATAGGTCTTCCGCAGCTTCATGATCGTATCTTCGTCCAAACTTGCCAGTGCACTGCCCTCACTGCGCAATATGCGCATAGCCGTTGCCATATCCAGCGGCCCATCCCCAATGCTGTCCGGATCATAACCACCCAGTGCAAGCAATGCCGTTAAGGCTTCTTCCTCATCCGGTTCTCCGCGAATCGGCAGATAGTGGCTCGGATACGCATCCAGCATGGCGAGAAACTCCACTTCTTCCCCTTCCGATTGCAGTTGTACCGCCATAGCCTGGGCTACGTTACCTCCGAGAGACCAGCCCAGCAGACGGTAAGGTCCCTCAGGCTGTACCGAGCGGATATGGCGGATGTAGTCTGCTGTCATATCTTCCAGTGTAGACGGAAGTTCCTCGTGCTCAGCAATTCCTCTGGCCTGTAACCCATAGAGCGGAAATTCCATGCCCAGATGTTTCATCAGCCCGGCATAACACCAGCTAAGTCCTCCTGCAGGATGGACACAGAATATAGGCAGATGCTCCCCATGCGTTCTGAGCGGCAACAGCACATGAAGCGAGCTTTTTCCGGAATCCGAATCCATCTCCAGTCGCTCCGCTAGTCCCGCTACGGTAGCTGTTTCGAACAAAATGCCGATGCCCGGCTCCCTTCCCATCGCTTCACGAATGCGGCTCATCAAGCGAACAGCCAGTAACGAATGGCCACCCAGCTCGAAGAAACTGTCATCAATACTCACACTCCGCATGCCCAATACTTCGGCAAACAAATCACAGAGGATCTCCTCCTGCGGGTTGCGAGGCGCTCTGCCACCTGTCGTTAATTGCATTTCCGGTGCGGGCAGTGCCTTGCGATCGAGCTTTCCATTAGCTGTAAGCGGCAGGCTCTCCATCGCTACAACCGCAGATGGAACCATATAATCCGGAAGGCTGGCAGACGCATGACGACGCAAGGCAGTCGATTCCGGTATCGTCCCTGTGTCCGAAGCCGGAACGATATAAGCTACAAGACGTTTATCCCCCGGCTGGTCCTCACGGACAATTACAGCAGCCTGTGCCACGCTTGAATGCCTTGCCAGCACCGCTTCAATCTCGCCAAGCTCAATGCGGAATCCCCGTATTTTCACCTGCTGATCCGCCCGCCCCAAATAATCAAGCGAGCCATCATGCAGACGCTTCGCCAGATCTCCTGTCCGGTACATACGTGTGCCTGGTGGACCGTATGGATCAGCAACGAATCGCTCAGCTGTAAGATCAGGTCGTTTCCAATAACCACGAGCCAGACCCGCTCCGGCTACATACATCTCTCCGGTTACTCCTGTTGGTACAGGCTCAAGCTGATCATCCAACACATATACCCGAAGATCCGGTATGGCGCATCCAATCCAGCTGCTCGCGCCTTCCGTAGAACTGCCTGCATGCAGTTCCTGGTAGCTGACATGAACCGTCGTCTCAGTGATGCCATACATATTAATGAGTCTTGGCGCATCATCAGCATGACGTTCATACCAATCATCCAAGCGCCCAAGCTCCAGTGCCTCACCTCCAAAAATGACATAACGGAGTGCAAGCTGCTGTCCCCAGGCCGGATTTTCCCTGTCAGCCTGCATGAGTTGGTAGAATGCGGATGGCGTCTGGTTCAATACGGTCACCTTTTGCTCAGCAAGCAACTGCAGGAACGCTCCAGGTGAACGGCTAATCTCATGAGGAACAACGACTAATCGCCCTCCATGCAGCAGCGGTCCCCAGATTTCCCATACGGAGAAGTCAAATGCATAGGAGTGGAACAAGGTCCATACATCACTCGCGTCAAAATGGAACCAGTGCTGCGTGGCATCCAATAAACGGATGACATTGGCATGCGGAATAACGACCCCTTTAGGCTTGCCTGTCGAACCCGAGGTATAGATCATGTAAGCCGGGTTCAGAGGTGTTACACGCCCATTGCGTTCACTATCCGCAGGGTTTCGATCATCCAGCATCTCCAATTGCTGCAAAGTATGCAAATCGTCCATATTAATACACTGAATTTCTGCCACCTGCGGAAGCAAGGTGTATACCTCTGTACTCGTTACCATTACTTTCGGTGCTGCATCTGTCAGCATATGTGTCAACCGATCTGCCGGATAATTGGGGTCAAGTGGTAGATAAGCGGCTCCTGCTTTTAGCACAGCGAGAATGCCCACAACCATTTCAACGGAACGAGGCAAGGCTAGCGCAACCATTTGTTCCGGTGCCACGCCTTGAGCGATCAGTAATCTGGCAAGCTGATTGGCTCTTGCATTCAGCTCCCTGTAATTCAAGGTGATATCCTCACAGGTCATGGCAGTCGCTTCCGGATGAGCAGCTGCTTGTATCTCAAAGCGCTCGGCTATGGTCAGTTGTGCATCCTCACTCAGCGTAAAGGACCATTCTTTTTCAAGCTGGGCCTGCTCTGTTGGGGTCACGACATGAAATCTGCTGATTCGCTCATCCAACTGCTGCACTGCATCTTCAAGCACCTGCATCAATCGGACCACAAGTTCACCTGCAGTAGACTCCCGGAAGAGATCTGCACTATATTCCAGCACACCTTCAATTCCGCCTGGAGATCCATTATGCTCACGCTGCTCTGTCAGCTCAAGGGTTAGATCAAATTTGGATGAACCCACACCATGCATGCAGGTTTCCGCCGCAATACCCGGTAGATCAAGACGAATATCCGGTGTATTTTGCAGCACAAGCATCACTTGGAACAGCGGATGTTTGGAACGCGACCGAGGCGGATTTAATACTTCAACCAACCGTTCAAAGGGCAGATTCTGATGTTCATATGCAGCCAGATCGACTTCCCGCACACGAGCCAGCAGCTCACGGAATGTTGGATCACCTGAAGTATCTGTACGCAGCACAAGGGTGTTAATGAACATACCTACGACTTCATCCAGCGCATCATCGCTCCGTCCGGCAATCGGTGTTCCTATCGCAATATCCGTTCCTGCACCCATTCGGGTAAGCAGCAAGGACAGTGCCGAGTGCAGCACCATGAACAGGCTGACTTTATTCTCACGTGCGATGATCATTAATTGCTCATGCAAACGTTGACTGATCGTAAAAGGCACTGACCCACCGCGATAACTGGACACGACTGGACGTGCGTAATCCGTAGGGAATGTAACCTGCTCCGGTAAATGGGCCAGCTGGTTGCTCCAGAATTCCATCTGTCTTGCAATCAGACTGTCCTGCTGTTTCTCATTCCCTAGCAATCTCTCCTGCCACACCGCATAGTCGGCATATTGAATGCGCAGCGGCTCCCAGGCAGGTGAAGAACCCCGCAAGCGTGATGCATAAGCCACCGACAGATCGCGGATGAGCGGTGACAATGACCATCCATCCCCGGCAATATGATGCAGCAGCAACAACAGCACATGCTCATCAGCGCCGATTCTGAACAACTCGGCACGAATGCCTGGTTCAGTGGAAAGCTGGAAACTGTAGCGTGACGCTTCTGTCAGAAGCTCGGGAAGCTCCTGCTCCGTAGCAGCGGTTATATTCAATTTCACTTTGACGTCAGCAGCATTCAGAATATGCTGGCTCGCAGAACCCATTTCAGGCGGATACAACGTTCGTAATGTCTCATGACGGTCTACAATATCCTGCAGGGCGTTCTCCAGAGCATCCGTATCCAGCTTCCCGGCCAACCGGGCAACCAGCGGAATGTTATACGTCGGATTGGCGCCTTCCAGACAATACATGAACCACAACCTCCGCTGGGCAAAGGAGAGCGGAAGCTCCCCCTGACGTGAAACAGGCTGAATAACAGGTCTCACCGATTTCGCCTGATCCAATCGTTTGGCTAGGCCTGCTGCGGTTGGAGCTTCAAATACATTGCCGATCGTTAGATCTGCACCGAATACATCACGGATACGTGCTGTAATTCGTCCAGCCAGCAGGGAGTGCCCACCCAGTTCAAAGAAATCATCGTCAATGCCCACACGACCAACACCAAGAATCTCAGCGAACAGACTGCATAGAATTTCTTCTTGTGGCGTGCGCGCCTCCCGTCCATTGGCATTGGACAGCAAAGTAGGCACAGGAAGCTGTTTGCGATCGATCTTTTTATTCGGTGTCAACGGCATCTCAGGCAGTAGTGTGAATGCAGCAGGCACCATATAATCCGGCAACGCATCCGCCACGTAAGCTCTTAGTTCTGCCAGATCCATACGATTCTCGAGTTCAGACTCACCCACTACGTACGCTGCCAATCGCTGGTTTCCCGGTTGGTCTTCGCGAGCCATGACCGTGACCTGAGCTACGCCAGGATACCTGGAGATTACCGATTCAATCTCGCCCAGTTCTATCCGGAAACCTCTAATTTTGATCTGATGATCTGCACGACCCAAATAATCGATAGAACCATCCGGCAGCCATTTCGCCAAATCTCCTGTACGGTACATCCGACTGCCTGGCTGACCGAAGGGATTGGCTACAAAGCGTTCTGCAGTCAGATCAGGCCTGCCCAAATACCCGCGCGCAAGCCCTTCGCCTGCGATATAGAGTTCCCCTACTACACCCGAGGGTACTGGCTTTAAGCCTTGATCCAGCACATATAGCTGCGTGTTGCGAACCGGACCACCAATCGACGGTTTCCCCATTTCCCCTGTGTCGAACGAGGCAGCTGTGGAATAAATGGTTGTCTCGGTTGGGCCGTACTGGTTATTGACGTGACACCCCAGTTCCTGCAAAGAAAGCTTCAGTTCCTCCGTCAGCGCCTCTCCTCCAGTAATCAAGGTTAGCCCATCGAATCGCCCTGGCCGGCTCGTCACCAAAGACTGCCATAACGTAGGCGTAGCCTGCATGATGGTGGTTCCCAGCTCTCTCATCTTCCCAGCCAGAGCTACCGGATCAAGAATCGTCTCTTTGTGTGCAATATCCAGCCGGGCACCCGTCGTAAGCGGCAGAAATACTTCCAGTACGGATATGTCAAAAGCAATCGTAGTCACCGACAGCCAGTGGTCCTGCGGACCAACCTGTAGTCTCGTCTTCATATCCTCAAGCAGATTCGCCAGCCCCAGATGGGTTACGGCTACGCCCTTGGGCTTACCTGTGGAGCCTGAAGTGTAGATAATATACGAAGGATTGTGCAGAGAAGCTGTACTTGTCAGATCTTCACCTTCGGGATTACTTCCAGGACGGCGACTCACTGCCGTAGCAGTATTCGGTTCATCCATGACCATCATCGGTACACTGGATATTGTCGGCAGACTGGAAACATGGTCCATCATCGTCACCACACAAGCAGGCTTGGCATCATCCAACATGTAGATCAGACGCTCTTCGGGATAGTCAGGGTCAAGCGGCAGATAGGCGGCCCCCGTTTTGTGGACAGCCACAATGGCGATGACCACTTCGAGCGAACGAGGCAGAGCAATGGCCACCCGCTGTTCCGGTCCTGCCTGATATCGTTGTATCAATTCATGAGCCAACTGATTCGCTCGTTCATTCAACTCCGCATATGTCAGGGACTCCCCTTCGAATGTCAGCGCCGTTGCAGAAGGTGTGCGGCGGACCTGCTGTTCAAACAGTGCTGCTGAATTGCTATCGGCAGTCACCCCTCCCGTTCCATTCCATGTCACCAATACTTGTTCACGTTCGGCAGGGAGCAGCAATTCCAGTCGTCCCACCGTCTCCGTCTCCATGCCTTCCTGCATTACCAAGTTCAGCAGCTGCATATAACGAAGCTGATGGTTCTGCAGTTCGGAATCATTGTAGATAGACGGATTCGCATCAAAATCAATACTCAGCCCATGACCATGCCCTTGGTCCACCACATGAATGGACAGATCGTCTACCGGGCCCGTGGACAGGTTGTGAATCATGCCGCGCTGCCCTGCAAAGTTTAATTCATGGTGGAATGGCATGACATTAATCATGGGTCCGAACAGGCGACGATTCTCTCCAAGCAGCTTCAGATCACGCCGCAGATCCTGGTGCCGATAGCGTTGATGCTTTCGTACCGCCCGAATCTCCTGCATAACCTGTTTCAGCAACTCTGACACGGTCAGATCCGACTCTACGTTGAGACGCAGCGGAAGCACATTCATGACCATACCCGGAACCCGCAGGGAAGTTGATCCCAATCGGCACATCACGGGCAGGGCCAGCACAACATCGGTCGCCCCTGTCATTCGGTGAACGTAAATGGCCGTTGCCGCTACAAACAAATCCGGCCAGGTCACACCGAACCTTGCCGCTGCCGCCTGCATTTGCTCGCGCTGCGGTTGTGTAAACAGGCCACTCTGTCTCAGGAAGTAGGTAGAGGTTCGCGGAGCACGTTCCCCCAGACTGACAACATCCGGTTCGTCTGCATACCGATCCATCCAGAACTGACGATCCTGCACTTTGTCCACTGATCCAAGATAAGCCTCGTCTTCCTGAAGAACGGCCATCCATGAGCCAAACGACGCCCCCTGCTGGACTTGATCTACACCTTCTCCTCTTACCCTTGCAGAGTATAGGCTCGCCACCCTGCGGGTAATCAGCGAAACGCCGTATCCGTCAATCGCGATATGATGGATGCGTTGGTACCAGTAATAACAATCATGGCTCACCTGGAACAATGCCTCCGTGAAGAGTGGACCTGTCGCCAGATTGACGGGATTGGCCAGATCCTTTTTCATCCAGTTTAGTGCTGCTGTGTGGGGCTCCGATTCCTCCCTCACGTCGATGACATGAAATGTCCAATGATTCGGGTTTCTGTTCAACGACTGCCATGGACCTTGTTCATTTTCGCCATAAACCATATTCAGCGACTCTGCTTCCGAAACGGTCTGTCGCACACTTTCTTCGAAGCGTCCTTTGTCTACTCTACCCTCGATGATCACATACTCGGCGGTATTGTACATCGGATTGTCCGGATTCAACTGCTGAGCGAACCAGATGCCGGACTGTGCAGAGGACAGGGGCCAAGCCGTGTCCCGACTGTGCGACGTATGCACGGCCCCGCTCAAAAGTAGTCTCCGTTCGGGAGCACCTTATTTTTGGCCTTATCCAGCAATGCTGCCCATGCAGCCAATGTAGGCAGCTCCGCCAGATCCACGAACGTTACCCCCGCTCCTTCCACTCGAAAGCGCTCAGCCAGACTCATAATACGAATGGAATCCAGTCCCCACATCTGAATCAGATCATCGTGCTCTCCAATGTTGCCAGGCTGCTCCTGGAGCATCTCTCCGACCTGATTTCTCAATACTTCCAACGTGACTTGTTCAACGCCATGACTTCCGTCCTGAATTGGCTCTGCTGCGGATGCCGTTTGCTGCTCAGCCTCCGATACAGCCACCTGAGCAGATGCAGCATAGGAGCGCTCCCCTTGCTCACCCACTTCGGATTTCAGTGCTCCTTCATTTCCGTCAGCGGCAGAATCATTTAGCGATTCAAGTAAACGTCCGGTTGTCAGTGTTACCGCGCACCTTTCTGCTGCATACGTCAGGGCCATGCGATGTTTTTCCGCCGAGAAATCAGCTACTGCATCCGCAACCAGGAACGCCTGAATGTCTCTCATAAAAGCTTCACAAGAGGTCATCAGACATCCGATATGAGCATAAATACCGCAAACGATTAGTTGATCGCGGCCATCCCTTTGCATTAGTTCAAACAGGTCTGTTTTCTGGAAGGCGCTATATCGCCATTTGGTCATGAACGTATCTTGCGGAGCGGGTGCGAGCGCATCAATAATTTCTTTTTGCACAGGTCCTCCATCTATTCCCGCACCCCAAAAGTCCAGCTGTAACCCGCGCTGCTCCGGAGTCTGTCCGCCCGGTTGTGCGGAGTAGACCACCGGAATGCCCAGCTCATGACACTTTGAACGAAGTTGTGAAATATGATCGATCAGCTCCACAACAGGGGATTGTCCTGCCGTAAAGGCGTTCATAAAATATTGCTGCATATCATGGATCAGGAGTACCGAGCGCTTCGTATCCGGTGTCCATGTTACCTTGTTAACAGGAAGCTCCGACTCTACAGGCATTGCATAGGGTTGAATCTTTGGAAGTGCCATGAATATCCCTCTTTTCAGCTTTATTTATCACAATCATGTTCATCACTGCGCTACAGTGTACAGTGGCTATCTATCAGTCGTTACAATCAGGAGATGGGCTGTTTAGCCGTAATCATCTCACGCAACGCTTTTTTGCTTACTTTGCCAACTTGAGTTTTGGGAAAAGACTGCACAAACTCAATCCGATCCGGTATTTTATAGCTCGCCAGGCCCCGGTTACGCAGAAAAGATTTCACTTCGGCAGCTGACGGAGCTTCACCGCTCGGCACGATAAATGCACAGGAGCGCTCGCCCAGATATTCATCCGGCATGGATACTAATGCCGCATCATGTACGGCAGGATGGGCCAGCAGATGATTTTCCACTTCCTCGGCAGCCACTTTGTCGCCGCCACGGTTGATTTGATCCTTCGCCCGTCCTTCCACAACGAGATATCCATCAGCCGTAAGACTGGCAATATCTCCGGTACGATAGAAACCGTCCGTGGTAAACGATCTGGCATTATGTTCGTCAGCCTTGTAGTAACCTCGAATCGTATAAGGCCCTCTTGTCAGTAAATGCCCCGATTGTCCTTGTCCCACTTCCATGTCCTCGTCATCCACAATTCGTACTTCATCATACGGAGACATCGGCTTGCCCTGAGTGTTAACAATCACATGCAACGGATCATCCAGACGGGTGTAGTTCACCAGCCCCTCCGCCATGCCGAACACTTGCTGTAAGGTGCAGCCTAGGACGGGTTGGACACGTGCAGCCACCTCGGCGCTGAATTTGGCTCCACCAACCTGAAGCACCTCAAGTGAAGGAAGTTTAATCCCCCGGGTAGCCGCCGCATTCAACCATATGAGTGCAAGTGGTGGTACAAGAGCCGTTATGGTCACCTTATGGCGCATAATGAGTGGAAAAGCTTCATCCGGGCTGGACCCGCGTGACAGTACAATGGTTCCACCCGCATACAGCGTACCCAGAAAGCCGGGTGAGCTCATGGGATAGTTATGTGCTATAGGCAGAACGGCCAGGTAGACACTATCTGGGGTAAGTCCGCAGACTTCCACACTTCTCCGCAAACTGTAGATGTAGTCATCATGAGTGCGGGGAATCATTTTGGACAGCCCGGTACTTCCACCAGACAACTGTAGAAAAGCAACATCCGAAGAAACTGGCTCATCCGGCAGTGTGACTGGTGCTGTATAAACATCCTCCAAAGCCGTAAATCGCCCCGCTTCTCCCGCCACGAATACATGCCGAAGTCCCGGAACCTCTGCCTGAACCTCTTCGGCCAGTGTGCGGTAATCAAACCCTCCATCCTGATCAGGTATCACGTATGCTACGGCCTCAGAGAAACGGGCAAAATACGTAATCTCACTCTTCCGATGTAAGGGAAGTGCATATACAGGCAGTGCACCAATGCGGAATAAGGCAAAACACACCTCGATAAACGCCGTAATATTGGGCAGCTGGATAATAACTCGATCATGCTGTCGTATTCCTTTGGCATATAAGCCAGCGGCCAGACGATCCACCCGATCGTTCAGCTCCGCATAGGTTAATTGTTGTTCACCACTGATAACGGCTACTCGATTGCCATATCGTTCTGCGCGCTTGCGGAGCATTTCTCCAAACGTAATTCCTTCCCAGCAGCCTTCCTGACGATAACGTTCGGCAACTTCCTCAGGCCAGGCCTGAAATCCTGACAGCATCATTCATTCCTCCTTCATACTGGACACAGATGAATCCAAACCCATGGCGAGCAGCATTGTTCCGAATTTGGCTGAGGTCTCTGCCAGCTCTGCTTCGGCTGTAGAACCTGCCACAATACCCGCGCCAGCGAACAGTTTAAGCGTATTCCCTTCCACTTCCGCACATCGGATCGTTACAGCCCACTCGCCGTCACCCTCACTGTCACACCAGCCCACCATGCCGGTGAATAATCCCCGTTCAAACGGTTCCTGTTCTCGGATGGCATCCCGAGCGGCCTGTACAGGCGTTCCACAAATTGCTGGTGTAGGGTGGAGAGCAAACGCAAGTTCCAGTGATGATGTGTTCACATTAGCAAGCTCCCCGTGAATTTCCGTAGATAAGTGCCACATGGTTCGTGTTTGGATCAAGGAGGGTTCTGCCGGGACGGATAGCTGCTTACACAACGGACGCAGCGCTTCCGCCACAGCCTCAATGACTACTGCATGTTCATGGCGATCTTTGGCGGAAGCCAGCAGTGCTTCTGCACGGCGACGGTCCTCAGCCGGATCATCACTCCGGGCAGCAGACCCGGCGAGTGGATTGGCTCTCACTTTGGACCCTTTCCGGGTAACCAGCAATTCGGGACTCGCTCCGATATAAGTCCGATGAGTTTCTTTTTCCGTCTCCACGTCAGCGCGTTTATCCGTTGTTATATTACTTTTTTCTAGAGAGAGTTTCGTCATCGGAACAGCAAATGTATATCCGTGTGTGTTATCCCTGAACAAATTACGGAGTAACTGATGCGTGTTCACCAACGCCTGTGAAGTCACATGAAGTGTACGGGATAACACCACTTTGTGGAGAACGCCTTGATTCAGATCCCTCAAAACGTTGTTTACACTTTGCTGGAATATGGCTCCGGCAGGTTCTTCACGCACCTCACAACCCACTGCGGCCGGGCGTTTTTCCACCACTGCTCTGGAGTCCGGGGATAGGGGTTCAGCCCATTGGATCTTCTCTGGCACGAATAGCTCTGCAGAAGAATGTATCGGATCGAACGGAATGGCGCCGACCACAATCGGTTTCGTTTGGCCCGAGCGTCTTGCCTTTTCCATCAACTGCTCCATCTGGTTAATGAAAAGCTGCGTTTCTTCATTCCGCTTTTGTTCATTAACATTAACCGCGCCCATGAAATCAGTTGTATTCTCTTCCGATACCTCCATGGCAGACCATCGAATCTGCCCCCCTTGAGCTAACAGGGTATGTTGCGGTGAAGACCAGAAAAAGGACGTCCCCTCCCGATATTGTTCCAGAAGGTGTAAGGCGGAAGTTGCAGCAACCGTACCCGCTTTTGACATGATTATCATCTCCTTATCTTGATTCAGGCACCTAGCGTGGCGCCTCCGTCCACACACAAGTTATGCATCGTAATATGTCTAGCCTGATCCGATACCAAAAAAAGCACACTATCCGCTATATCCGATGGTAACGCCAGCCTGTTCAGTGGTATGCCCAGTCGGTATGCTTGCTGGGAACCGGCGATAACGGCCTGTGCTCCCTGCTCATCTGCCCACAATGCACGCTGCATATCGGTATCCGTCGAACCTGGAGATACAATGTTACAGCGGATATGGTCTGAGGCGTATTCAAGCGCCAAACATTTGGTGAACATGGTTGAAGCCGCTTTGGAGGCCACGTAGGCAGACATGTGCATCCGGGGCACGCCAGAAGCATTTGAACCGACAGTAACAATCGCCCCTGATTGACGTTCGGCCATGTAACGCACCACAGCACGTGACATGTAAAATACACCATGTGTATTCACGTCAAAAGTTCTTGTCCACTCTTCATCACGGAGCTCACTCACAGCCCCCGTGTATAGTACTCCCGCTGCATTCACCAGAATGCCAATCGGACCTAATGTCTCCTCAATACGCTGGATTGCATCTTCAACGGATTGATGATTAGATATGTCCACAGGAAAGGCTGTTGCCTGATGACCCTGACTATGCAGATCTGTGACCAGTTGATTCAACTGATCCTCTCGTATATCGACAGCTGCAACAATAGCGCCTTGCTCGGCAAGCAATCTCGCCACGGCTTCACCAATGCCTTGTGCAGCACCGGTGACTACGGCTACTTTTCCATCAATTCCTGTGTAACTCACTCCTGTTCCTCCCTTGCATCACTGCTCCCTCTCCTGTTTGGAGAGATATGTTATCCTGCTGAATCTGATTGGATCATCCGTAAATCCATAACATTTCACTCCACTTGCCTTTCGCCCAATCTCCCATACCGATACCTCTAATTGAGAAATACTGTCGCCTCTTCCCTTCTACGACTCCGGGCTGCAGGCAAAACGAATCGCACGACTAATCAGAAATGGCAATACGGATACATGGTTTTCTTCTTCAAACTCGGTATATTTAATGTCCAGACCCGGCTGATTCAGCGCAGATAACCGTTCTGTAAGACTCGAAGCTTTATCATTGTTGCGGGCAGGATGCGTCTTCTCCTGTTCACCCATGCCAATCCACACATTGACGTTCACGGGATGCTCTTCCAGCCGTGCGACAAATTCCTGTTCCTCCGCCAGCATGACGTTCTGGTTCCAGTGAAGGGAAGGGCTACCCGCAATGTAATAGCGAAAAGCTTCTGGTTTCTTGAACAGCGTATGCAATACGAACAATCCACCAAGGGAATGGCCAAAAATAGCCTGTCTGCTCCGGTCAATCCGATACTGCTGTTCCATATCCGGCTTCAGCTCTTCTTCGATAAACTGCAAGAATTCATCGGCTCCACCCTGTTTCGGTAAAGGTGTTCCGTCCGAATTCTGGGTATATTCCGTTGTGGCCTGCGGGGTAAAGTCATAGTAACGGTGCGGCGAAAAAGGGCCCGCCGTTGGATACCCAATGCCAACAACAATGGCCGGAAGTGCTCCTGTCTTCTCCGGTCTGCGGCCCTGTACACGAACAGCTTCGACCATCGTGCCAAACACCGAGTTGGCATCCAGCAGATAGATCACCGGATACCCCGAAGGCGGTGGCGCTTCTGCCGGTTGGAATACCATGATCTGATAGGCATGATTGCCGTGGCGTGATTTCATCGTCCATTGTTCGGCGCGTGGAATCTGTACGGTACTGCGTGCGATATGTTCAAGGGTGCCAGATGCGGGTTGATTGGGCTGAAACGTCATTACGGATGGTTCCTCCTCGTTGTTCTGCGTATATAAGTTGAATACTGAACTACACATGTTTTATATGAGATTGATTCTCATTACCAATTATAAAAGAGTAAATCCGGCTGTCCCATGGACGATATCCAGAAATGATTTTGATTATCTCCATATTCCCACATTTCTGTAACTGACTTGGTTACCCCAAAATAAAAAAACTCCCTCACGGAATACCTGAAACGCTGGAATTTGTCCGGTTTCTGGCACTCCGCAGGGAGCTACATTTCTCATATTGTGATCAATACATCAATAGATTGCCTCTATTATTGCGTTAACGCCTTCAACGTGTCGTCAATGACATGACCGTAAGCAATCAATCCGCCGCCCAGCCACGGAGCTGGCTCTACTGCGTACACATGTCCAGCTTTAACGGCTGGCATGCTGTTCCATACTTTTGTATCTGTCATTTCCTTCATGCTCCCCGGACCCTGTTCCACCGTGAAAATAAAGTCGGCATCAATCTCAGGCAACACCTCGGTCGATACCGTTGCGCTGTTCTCCGTTTGTACCAGTGTTGGTTTGCCAAGTCCCAATTGCTGATATACCACGTAACCACTAAAGTAGTTACCACCCATCATACTGATCCCACGAGGTGCAAAACGAATGATCGCTGCTTTCTTGCCCTCGGTAACTTTGGCGAGCTTGGCCTTAGCATCGTCTACCTTCGCATGATACGTTGCAATGGCTTTTTCGGCCTCAGCCGTTTTGCCCAGCAGATCACCAATTACCTGCAAAGACTTCTCGACATCACCCGAAGCATTCGTAAATACGTAGGTTGGTGCAATTTTCGAATAACTCTCATATACACCGTTCTCGGCATATTGGGCCGTGTGTAGAATAATAAAATCCGGATTGTACGCCATTAGTGCTTCAGGAGAAGGCAAACCACTGGAGAAATCCAGTGTTGGAACTCCGCTCAACTGGTCCTTAAGGTAAACATGACCTTGCGTACCACTCGCCCATTGAGCTACCGGTTTGACACCCAGTGTCAGCAGAGAGTCTTCCAGATAAGGTGCAAAAACACGCTCCGTATGCTCAGGAACAATAACATCATGTCCCAGATCGTCTTTGACAGTTCGTTCTCCTTTGGTTTCTTCCGTGTTCTCTTCGGTTACAGCAGTCCCTGATGAGGCCGTGGTCGAAGCCTCCGTCGTTGGCTGCTCTTTCTGTGCTTCCCCCTCATTTTCTGATTTTGAGCCACAGGCAGATAGCAAACCCGTAATCAATACCAGTACGAGCAAGGCCGAGAATCCGGCACTACGAAATGGACGAACGGAACGGTGTCCGTTACCTTTTTTCTGTTGAAACATGACATATCCCCCTTGATAAACATTCTCATTTAGATAGATGGATTATATGTCATGTAGCCCGAGAATCACCATGGACGTTATCCAGATATACATTTGGACAATATCCCGTGAAAATCAGCAGCGCTTCATCCAGCATACGCATCACGCCTACGGCAGAGTAGTCAAACCAGGGATCACCTGTAATCAGATGAATCTGGTATTGCCTTACTGCCTTAAGCTGACGCCATACTGGCGAGTGTTGCAAACTGAGCCAGTATGCACGCGATGCGGCCTCAGGACACACCATAACAAGAATCCGATCTGGATTTAGCGCAGCCAGTTGTTCCAATGTTAACCGTGTATTGGCCTGAACATCGGGGAACGTCTCCAGTTGTAAACCATTGTTGTACAACACCTCTTCAATACCCGGATTTCGATACAGATAAAGGTGCTGCCCATACACTCGGACAACGATGACCTTCTCTCGGCCCACTTTCTGTTTTACGGAATCCCGTGCCTTCTCGACTCGCTGATTGTATACACCAATCCACTGCTCTGCCTGTTCTTCCCGTTCCAGAAAAGCAGCAATCATGCGTAACTGCGCACGCCAATCCAAGTGATACTTCGGTACAAAACAACAAGGTGCAATCTCAGCCAGTTTGGCCTGATCCGGGTCACTGATTTGATCCGTACCGACAATAGCGTCCGGCCGGATATGAACCAAACGCTCCACGTTGGCTTCAAATCTCAAGCTGGTATACGGGTCTGTCAGTCTCAAATGTGACTGAATCTCTGTTCGGTGCGCGTTATAATAATAAGCGGTCCATTTGGGATCAATTGGCGCAGCGACAGGCATGACATTAAGCGCCAGCAACTGTCCAATGATGCTGGAGGAGCAGGTGGCGATGCGTTTTCTCGCATTTTTGGCATAATCCGAAGGAGATACGCCCACTTCCTTTTTAAATTTGCGGCTAAAATAATACTCATCGCTATACCCTACTCTCAGCGCGATTTCACGGAGTTTGTACCCTGTTTCTTTCAGATATCGTTTCGCACGATTGATGCGAAGATCGGTCAGATATTCCATTGCACTCTGCCCGTAGGTCTTCTTGAATAGATCCACGAAATATTTCGCACTGATATTGGCTTTGTGGGCGAGATCTGCAATAGACAATGGTTCGTCATAGTGCTCGTCCATATATACTTTTACCTTGGCAAGATCCGTCTTGGGACTGCGGCCGGTAACGGGCAAGTGCGCAGGGGTCTGCGAATCATTTTCCAGTAACATAAGGCCACTCCTTTCGATCTGCTTGATCGGTTTGATATGAAATGTACAGGGCAATACAGCCGGTACTATATTAGACTAACGAAAATGATAATCATTATCAATTAAAATATCACATTCTTTTCCATTCAGTCAATCCATATATGGAAGAATGTACACAGTTCGATGTTAGGACTATCCAGTAAACAGTAAAAAAGCCAACTACGTGTTTGGGGCACGAGTTAGCTTTTGATGATGAGTTGCATGGTTAAGTTTGCAAAAATTTGAATTGAATTAATCCCGGCTCCGCAGCTTGCCGAGTAGACGAATAATTTCAAGATACAGCCATACCAGTGTAACCATCAATCCAAATGCACCGTACCACTCCATATATTTCGGAGCACCGTTGTCGGCACCACTTTCAATAAAATCAAAATCAAGTACCAGATTCAGTGCGGCCACAATGACGATAACGACAGAAATGCCGATTCCGATCAGGCTGTTGTCATGCAGATAGGGAACGGTAATCCCGAAAAAACCAAGAACAAAACTGAGGAGATACATAATCATGATGCCTCCGGTTGCTGCGACAACCCCAAGCTTGAAATTCTCCGTAGCTTTGATCAATCTTGTCTTGTATGCCATCAGCAGGGCAATAAAGACGGCCATGGTCAGCAAAGCAGCTTGCAGCGTAATGCCGTTATACAAGTATTCATACGTAGCCGAGAGTGCTCCGAGGAACATGCCTTCCGCAACGGCATAGATCGGCACAAGGTAAGGCGCCGCAACAGGTTTGAATGAAATAATCAATGCGAGGATAAAACCGACGATTGCCCCTCCATATGCAAGAGGAAGCACTTCCTGCCCATTGAAAAACATCATCCAGGATGCAAATGCACTGCCCAGCAGAATTACCAACGTAATAAACGCTTTGTTTACCGTACCGTTGATCGTCATTCTGGTTTGATACCGATCATCTCCATAACCTCTGGAGTCTTCAAACGTACTATCTTTGAGTGTAGGGTTACCGCTACGTCCGATCAAAACAATCACCTCTTCTATGTATTTGGTTAATCCTGTACTACCATCTCTAGGTTCTACATTGCTGTTTCTACGAACTACATATTAAATTACATATTGAAAAATAAAAATTCTAATGCTTCTAAGCAGACGTGGGATGCAATCCGCAGATCACATCCTTGTCTGTTGAAGCAAGCCATAGGCTATATGTCCCAAACCTTTGCGAAAAATACTTACACTTTATTCAGCACATTCCATCATTTGATTCCAATTCTTATCGCTCTTGGGGCACATTCGAGATACTTATTTGTACAACACTTTATCTACATTGTATTTCGCACGCAACGTGTTGATGATATAGGTCTCGTAAATTTCGCGGTCCACCGGATCTTCAATTACGCACACTTCGATGGTAGTTACTTCCTCGCGGTGTGACTTCATTGGTGATACCGTATCTTCAAAATGTTTCTTGATGCGCGGTCTTAATTTTCGTGCTTTCCCGACAAATAACAACTCATCATCGGCATTGTAAAACATGAAGATACCGCCTTTTTCCCGTGTAATCAGGTGGAAATCGGTAAATCCATAAATGTGGCTAAGCTGTGGATCAGCCTGCTTCGTGATGATGACATCTGGTGTTGGCACAGTAATATTAATCAATAGGTTCACTTCCTCATTATCTATAGGTTTACATCCTATCATATATTATAAAGGGAAACCATTTCATTAATAAGAAGCAAGATTCAAGCTTTTTTCAACTATTACGACAAATATTTCAAAAAAAAGGTTAACTTCCCTGATTCAAAGTGGTACTATAGGGGTATGAGGAAGAATTTGGGCACTAAGACATATGTCTTTATATCTACTTCCGTCTATTGTACCCTATGATTGATCATCTTTTTCATACTGAATTCTGTTACGTGCGCACGACAAGAGTACAGTTAGCAAGAACCTAGCTTTATAGCTTTACGATTCATCATCTATTCGACCCTTGCAGCAAGCAAACGTAGAAAGATCCTAGCTTTACGAAGATAGTATAGAACTGGATTGACCTAGAAAGCCTGCAATTATAGCCGTACGAGAGTAAATAGACACACGTAGAAGGACAGATAGCTATCGATCCTAGAGAGACTAGTCATGCAACGCCAACCTAGAAAGTTATAAGCAGCAGCACTATAAAAGATGGATCACGTTTCACCCCAGCCCGGCATGATGCCAGGGCTTTTTTACGTTTGCGCAAACAACCAACCACCTCCGCAGGGAAACAGAGGTATCGTGGTTCTTTCTGCGGGGGTTATAATATGGCAAGATAGCAAATAAGGGAGTGATGGGATGTATTCCGATCTGCAACTGACGGAGGACCGCCCTGTATATATACAAGTCAAAGATTATATGAAGCGATTGATGCTCAAAGGCGGCCTGCAAGCCAAACAAAAGCTTCCTTCCACCCGCGAACTCAGTACACTCATGAAAGTAAGCCGCAGCACGATTCTGCTGGCCTATGCTGAACTTGAGGAGGAAGGCCTGATTTACGCGGTCAAAGGCAAAGGCAATTACGTAAGCTCCACCATTGATGCACCTGAGGCAACATCCGGGTGGCAGCTGGACTGGAACGAACGTGTCAGTGATTATGCAATCCAGGCAGAGCAGTATGATCTGATGAAACATGGCTCTGGCTCAGAGCGTGGTGAGATTTCATTTACCAGCATTGCGCCGGATGAGAAGCTGTTTGACATGCACAATGTCAAAAGAGCCTTTCTCGACCGGATGTCGCTTGAAGGTGAAGTGCTGCTGAATTACGGATATGCGCAAGGCTACAGACCTCTTATGAAGTATCTGCTGCGCTATATGGAAAATAAAGGTGTCGACCTATCCGGCAAGGATATTCTGATTACCAACGGATTTACGGAAGGTTTTGATCTGGTACTGGGCGCACTTCGCAAAAAAAGCGGCAGGGCTCTATGTGAAAACCCGACACATCATACCGCTGTTAAAAATCTGAGACTTCATCAATTCCATCTCACCGGTGTGGATATGGAATCAGATGGTCTGGACCTGAAGCAGTTGGAACGGGAACTTGCAGCAAACCCGTATGATCTGGCCTACCTTGTGCCCTCCTACCACAATCCAACTGGGATCGTCACATCACCTGCCAAACGGACAGAGATCATTCGGCTGATGAACCAGTACCATGTGCCGATAATTGAAGACGGCTTTAACGAGGAACTGCGCTATTCCGGTTCCCATGTCTCCCCTCTGATTGCCAGTGTGGGCAAAGGGAACGGACTCGTGTATCTGGGCAGCTTCTCCAAGATATTGTTTCCGGGACTGCGTGTAGGCTGGGTCATTGCGGATGCGGCACTGATTGATTATCTGGAAAGCATGAAACGGGCGCGCAGCATTCATACCTCGACGCTGGATCAGTCCCTGCTCTATCAATATCTGAGCAACGGCAATTTCGAGAAATATTTGAAGCGGGCTCGCACGGAGTACAAGCGAAAATATGAGCTAGTCGTCCGCTGCTTGCGGCAGTATCTTCCGATGTGCCGGGTTTCCGGCGAAGGCGGACTTCACCTGTTCGTACAATTCCCACCAGAATACCGCACGAGGGAGCTGCTGGCGGCTTGCAAGGCAAAAGGCGTTACCTTCATGCCCGGGGATACTTTTTATCTTGAACCTGGCCAGGGACAAAACACGATGCGTTTGGGCTTCTCCCGAGTCAGCGATGAGAACATTCGCAAAGGTATTCGCATCATTGGCGAGACGGTTGCTCAAATGAAATGAGGAGGATTACACATGAAAGTTGGCGTGATAATGGGTGGCACATCTTCGGAGCGGAATGTTTCTCTGCTCACCGGACAGGAGA
Source organism: Paenibacillus sp. LK1 (assembly GCF_002750415.1). Classification (NCBI taxonomy): domain Bacteria; kingdom Bacillati; phylum Bacillota; class Bacilli; order Caryophanales; family Paenibacillaceae; genus Paenibacillus; species Paenibacillus sp. LK1. Next base: position 201,144 of record NZ_PEII01000008.1, on the reverse strand, counting down.
TGATCAACCATCTGGATGGACAGAAGTATGAGGTTATTCCGGTGGAGATCAACAGCAAACGTGATCTCATTGAGAAAGCCGCAGGATTGGATGTGGCACTGCTCGCTCTGCACGGCAAATATGGCGAGGATGGTACGATTCAAGGTACGTTGGAGTCGCTGGGTGTTCCTTATACAGGCTGTGGTGTCCTCGCGAGCAGCGTATGCATGGACAAAGATATGTCCAAACGCCTCATCCAGCATGCGGGTGTACCTACTGGCGAGTGGCTTCAGGTAAGCAGTTTGGATGAATTGTCATCAACCGCTGTGCAGCAGTTAACGTATCCCGTTGTAGTAAAACCCAATTCAGGCGGTTCCAGCATTGGTACGCAAGTGGTACAGGAACCCTCGACTCTTCATGCGGCTGTAGAAGCGGCACTCGTCTGGGACGAAGTCGTCATGATTGAGCAATATATTGAGGGTGAGGAGATTACCTGCGCCGTTCTGGATGGTCAGATGCTTCCAGTTATCTCGATTCGTTCAAATGCTGATTTTTTCGATTACACTTCCAAATATAATGACGGCGGCGCTGATGAGCAGGTCGTTCATTTGCCTGCGGATTTGCACAAACGTGTAGAAGCGGCAGCACTAACCTGTTACCGGGTGTTAAAATGCAGTGTCTATGCCCGTGTGGACATGATGATTCGGGATGGCATGCCATATGTGCTTGAGGTAAACACGCTACCAGGTCTTACCCGAAATAGCCTGCTGCCCAAAAGTGCAGCCGCGGCTGGTATCTCCTTTGCCGGTTTGCTGGATTCCATCATTGATCTCTCGTTAAAAGAACGTCAAAAGGAGGCAACGCGATCATGAGTCTGAATATAACAATTCGTAACAGTACCCCTGAAGATCTGCAGGACATGGTCATTCTTATGGATCAACTCGGCTATCCAACCACGTATGCCGAGATGAAGGAGCGTTATTCGCACATCGCTGCGGATTCAAACTTTGCAACGTTGGTTGCCGAAGTCCGTGGCCGTGTCGTTGGACTGATCGGACTCCAAACATCTTATCTATATGAAAAAAACGGAAAGCACTGCCGTATTATGGCTCTTATCGTGCATGACCAGTTCAGAAGCTCCGGCATCGGTCGTCAGCTTATTCTGGAAGCAGAGCAATGGGCAGCCACTCATGGCGTGGATTCCTTATCCCTGAACAGCGGCAATCGCCCGGATCGTGAAGATGCGCATAAATTCTACCAACAGATGGGCTTTACCGCGGGAAGCACTGGCTTTAGCAAAAAGCCGCAGGCTTTGCAGCATAGCTGACTGTTTGGAAAGTAACATCAAAAAAACGCCCATTTCCAACACAAAGGTCGGAAACGGGCATTTTTTATAATATACAAATCTTACTTATGGCCGGTCGATGAAAATCCAGCCTGTTTCTTTTTCCTTATCTACAGATGCCCCAAGAGATTCGGCCATAAAGCGCAGTGGGACGTAAGTTTTGCCGTTTTTGCCCACATAAGCGGGTTCAACCATTGTTACTTCCTTGCCTGCAACGGTGGCCTTCTTGGAACCTACAGTCAGGACAATCTCATCGCCGGTGATATCGTCAATAACGACGATTTTATCCGACCCTTTGGTCCATTTCACTTCAGCATCCAATTCCTCGGACAGATAACGCAGAGGAACAAATGTTGTATTTTTAACAGTGACTGCGCCATATGATTCGTCGTCCGGATACAACATGACATATTTACGAGTGATTCCCGCTTCATCTTTCAACAGCTGATACACAAGTGAATTGGAATCAAAATTGCGCAACATCTGACCTGGCGTGATATCTCCCTGCATCAGATCAATTGCACCAGCCGTTTTGTCCACGGCATCCACAGTTACTGGTCCACCAATATTCCACAGTTCGCTGTCACCATATACAGATACCGATTTGATCGGCAGATCCTCAGAACCAGGCAACGCTACTTTGAAATCATAATTCTGTTTACGGATATTCAGTGCGCTGTCCAGATAAAAGTCCAATTTGAGATTGGTCTCAGTTCCGAACACCGTCTTCAATTCAGGTGTTTCGGTCAACAAGTTGGCTAGTTCCTTGTCGTAATTAGCAAGAATCTCGTCAAGACCGCCCTTAATCATTTCATACAATGAAGCAACTTCGGCATCCCGTGATTCGCTAATCGTAGAAGGAAGGGCACTGCCGTCGCCAATATCAACCGTGTTGAATGTAACGAGGATAGGGTAGAACACATCATACAGATCTCCAATCAGATCCTTGAGTCCTTGCTCATCCTGAGCAACACTTGTCAGAAACGGTTTAACCATGGCAAGAAGCTCTTCTCCACTGATCTCCACATGCAGCTTGGAGAGACTCAGCGATTCACCATTAACCGATTCCTGTACCGGGGTTACGGAAATATTTTTCGGGTTGGACAAATGCTTCAGCGCAAAGGTCAGCAATTTCGGGGAAAGCTCCTCGATCTGCTTCTCCAACGCCTTCGTATCTAGCATAGGAAGTGTGTCATCCTGCAAAGATATGTATAGAGGCTTTTGCGCTCCGTCTACATCAATGACCATTTCCGATTTATCCATCGACAAATGGAAAGGCAATTTCTTTCCTTGCATACTCAGTGTGCCTTTGACAGACGCCGTGTTGGAGTCCTTCACTTTGGCATCTTCAATATCCAATGAAACGGAATTAATGAGTTCAATCATTTGAAGCGCATCCTCATCGACGAGGTTTGCTGTAGGTTCAATTTTTATATGCATGGACTGTTTGGATTCACCGGACTTGACGGTTGTACTGTTGACAACGGCTTTGCCAATATCTACGCCACCTACGGCCTGACATCCCGTAAGCGCAACCATCATCAAAACGAGTGGTACGGCAATCCACTTCAATAGCTTGTGATTTTTGATACGATCTCCTCCTTAGGAAAAATGTGGTTCACTCCTATTATGAGGGTTATAGGTAATTGTTGTAAACCGGATCCATAAATAAATACCAAAAAAAGGCCGAACAATGGTCCGACCTCGAGTATGACGTATATTTAAAATTTGGTGTAATTCGCTTCAACAACAATATGCCTAGTCGAACCATAAACAGTTCAGTTTATTCTTTTTCCGTATCCTTGGACTCAGTGTCCTCATCGGATTCTTTACCATCGGTACGTGCAGGGGTTTCAAATTGATCCGGCTCGTCGTCTTGAATGGCTTTGTTCTCTTCATTCTGGTCTTGTGTCATATCGTATTCCCTCTCTTCTACCGGATTTTAGGCACAGTCTGTGCCTTGTTTCTATCAATAACCGGAATAATGACAAATTAAACAGACAGAGGTGGGATCTTAGAAAATATAAAAGACAATTCCGTTTCCGCTTGCAGCCGTTGCCTGATATAAAGCCTGAACATCATTCAGTGTCTGAACGATCTCCTGGAATGTCTCCTCTGCGTCCCAATCCTCCATGACAGGATACACGCCCTCAGCTACCATTTGTTCCAGGCTAAACCGTTTCTTCAATTCTTCAGGTGTCAGTTGTTCTAAAGCCATGTACGCCTCGAGCACCTGTTCATTGTTCAGCAGGAACAGATCCATGTCTGAATAGTTGCCCAGATATTGTTCGCCTGCCAAAGGGACCACATATCCCAGAGGAGGCTGCCCCTCTACCACTTCACCAGTCAACGTAAACTGAAGCATCTGCCACATTTTATCGATATCCAGCTCGACCGAACAATCATGTACACTGACTTCACCTGACTTAATGGATGCGACCAATTCATTGGTGACAACAAGATATCTGCCGGACATGCCCATACCCTTATCCCTCCTATGTATATACTTCTCTTCTTTCCCATTAACCGTGCATGTTGTACAAGAATCGGGGTAAAGAGGTGGAAAGGAACAATAATCTTCAAGGAGGAGCGGAATCCATGAAAAAGTTTGATTACAGCCTCAATTACGAGGAGCTTGATCTGCGCAAGCAACCTGAACTATATACCGTTGGCCGGGGAGAGCAAGGTGTATTAATGGTGGAGCCCTACAAAAGCGAGATTCAACCGTACTGGCGGTTCAAAACACCCGAAATTGCGAAAGAATCCTCGCAGAAGATCTACGAATTATTTTTGGAGTATAAGGAAAAGGATGACTTTGTCGGTATGGATATGGCACGCAAGTTTCTGCAAATGGGCTATACGCGGGCCCGGCGGTATACGAATCATAAAGGCGGACGCAAATATTCGAAGGAGGACGGCTCCATCCTGCCTTATCAGAATGATAAAGTGAAGGCTGAATCAGCAGCCATTTTCAAAGCACAATGGGAGATCGCCAAAACGGACCCGGATTATGTGAAAATGAAGCAGAAGCACCGGGAGAAGTACGAGTCAGAGAACGCGCAGGAGCATGGGTGAAAATACATGATTCATGCAGATGTTCATTTTGATATAATGCAATACATCAAGCTTCACACACGAGATTAACGATGTACGCCCATCCAAAGGAGCCCTTATGAACCCACCTAGCCACCATTTCATCCTGACGCTTGTTTGCATGACCCTGTGTCTGTTTATTCTGCTTCCTTTGCCTGCATCTGCAGCCAAGTCTGAACTTGCCAGACAACATGAAATGACGGCCTTTGGTCCACTACAAAGCGATGTTGACGGGATGCAGCCGGGATGGAACCTGGGAAATTCCCTGGATACGGTCGGAACTGATGAAACGTATTGGGGCAACCCGCGAGTTACCCGCGAACTGATACAGCAGATCGCTGCTCAGGGATACCGAAGTATTCGCATTCCTGTCACATGGGATGGGCATATTGGGGACGCACCAGACTACACTGTTGATCCAGCCTACATGGGTCGTGTTCAGGAGGTTGTCCAATGGGCGCTGGATGCCAACCTCTATGTCGTCGTGAACGTTCACCATGATTCCTACCTCTGGATCAGCCAACTGGAGACGGACCATGATCAGGTGCTTTCCCGTTATAAAGCAGTATGGACTCAGATTGCCAAGCAGTTCAAAGATGAACCACGTAAGCTGATGTTTGAAAGTGTTAACGAACCGCGCTTTCACCGCGGAGCAACAAATGCAGGCGACATGGGCTCAGGCAGCAATATTGATGAGGCACGGCAGTTAGAGCTTTTGCATGAATTGAACACTGCATTTGTAAAGTTGGTACGAGAAACAGGTGGAAATAACAGCGAGCGCCCGTTGGTCCTGCCTACGCTGGAAAGTTCACCAACACAGGTAAGACTCGACAGTTTGCAACAGACGATAGCTGGCCTAAAGGATCACAATCTGATTGCTACGGTGCATTATTACGGATATTGGCCGTTCAGCGTTAACATTGCAGGGCACACCACCTTCGATACGGATACGAAAAATGATGCGGCCAGCACGTTCAATAATGTGTACAACACACTGGTTATTCAGGGCATTCCGGTTATTCTGGGCGAATACGGCCTGCTCGGTTTTGACAAACATACGGATGTCATCGAACAGGGAGAGAAGCTGAAATATTTAGAGTTCATTGGTCATCAGTTAAAAGAAAAAAAGATCACGTCCATGTTATGGGACAACGGTCAGCATCTGAATCGACTAACATTCCAGTGGGCTGACCCGGATTTATTTCAGATGATTCAAGCGTCCTGGACAGGACGTTCTGCCGTAGGAGAAAGCGATCTGCTCTATTTCAGACAAGGTTCGCCTGTAGCAGACAGACAATTGACGATCAAATTAAACGGAAACAAGTTAGTTGCCCTGTATGCGGGTGATCAATTGCTGAAAGCCGGCACAGATTATTCGTTCATTGGCAACACCTTAACCGTCAAATCCACTGCGTTATCCCGGATGATCAGTTCAACTCAGAAGCTTGGGAACAATGGGATAATCACAGCGAAGTTCAATCAGGGCGCAAAATGGAAATGGAATGTAATTGTGTCCACGGAGCCCGAGTTGGGCCACGCAACAGGTAAAGTAGACTCCTTCTCCATTCCCACCCAGTTTCAAGGCGATCAGCTTGCCACGATGGAGGCTGTGTATTCATCCGGTGAGAATACAGCGCCACAGGACTGGACACCGTTCAAAGAGTTTTTGACCACATTTGCTCCTTCTTATGAAACGAATGAAATTAAGCTACAGCCCGATTGGCTCAAAGAACTGCACGATGGACAGATCGAGCTGACATTTCACTTCTGGAGTGGTGAGCTCATTCGATACACTCTGATTAAGAGCGGAAATCAGGTGACTGGCAAGGTAGAAAATTGAGCCTGTTCGCAGGTTGAGTTGAGATTGAACGCCCCGTTGATTGCAATGAGCGCTGCAGGATGCAGCATGACCTATGAAGTACTGAATTACTGAAGATTGTTTAAATAGAGACGCTGCCAGTGGAGTATGTCAGCTGTGGACATAGCTAAGCCATAATTGATAAGGAAATGAAAAAAGAAGCGGGCACTTCATCGCTCGGATGAAGGACCTGCTCCTTTTTATAATTATATATAAGGAATTACTATCACTAATTAATGCCCGGCTTCATTCTCAGCTTCCCAACGCGAGATTTCTGCACGGACCTTGGGAGCCACTTCTTTGCCAAGCAGTTCAATCGCTCTCATTACCTCCTCATGCGGCATCGTACCGAGGGGAGTGTGTAACATGAAGCGAGTGATACCAACTTCTTTGCGCAGATAGATAATCTTCTGGGCCACGGTATCCACATCACCTACATACAGCGCACCTTCCAGACTACGTGCCGCGTCAAAGGTTGCACGACTATAGTGTCCCCAGCCGCGTTCACGGCCTAGTATGTTCATTACAGCCTGAGCTGGAGGGAAGAATTTCTCTACGGCTTCATCTGTTGTATCCGCAATGAACCCATGAGAGTGGGAAGCCACAGTCAGTTTGGAAGCGTCGTGACCTGCATGTGCAGCTGCTTTTTTGTACAACTCCACCAGTGGTGCAAATTGAACGGGGCGACCACCAATAATGGCGAGTACAAGCGGTAATCCAAGCAGACCTGCGCGGACAACCGATTCCTGGTTACCGCCACTGCCGATCCATACCGGAAGTTTTTCCTGTACCGGACGCGGGTAGATGCCTAGATTATTAAAGGAAGGGCGGTGTTTGCCTTCCCAAGTTACTTTTTCCGAATCACGCAGCTTTAAGAGCAGCTCCAATTTTTCATCAAATAATTCATCATAATCATTCAGATCATACCCGAACAATGGGAATGATTCGATGAATGATCCCCGCCCTGCCATAATCTCTGCACGCCCATTCGAAATGCCGTCCAGCGTTGCAAAATCCTGAAAAACCCGTACCGGATCAGCCGAAGATAGCACCGTTACAGCACTGGTTAGGCGAATGCGTTTGGTCTGTGAAGCTGCGGCGGCCAAAATGATAGCTGGTGATGAAGCGGCATAGTCGGCACGGTGATGTTCTCCCACGCCGTATACATCCAGCCCCACCTGATCTGCCAAAACAATCTCTTCAACGACGTCGCGAATACGCTGCGCATGACTTATAAGTTCTCCTGTGTTTACGTCTGGATTCGTCTCCACAAATGTACTGATTCCAATTTCCATTGTCTATTCCTCCCTGTTATGAAGCGATCCGTCGTCCATCTAACCTATTGTAAGTAGATCACCTTTTGTTATTTATCTTAATATTGAACTATTTTGAGGAAAAATACAAGTGCCCCCTGTTTTCCAGAGGGCACTTTCGTGACATATTCTTCTCAAAATCCAATGATTTCATGATTATTTCTTTTTCCCAATGTACAGCAGATGAGACGAGATTCCCAGTATTGAGGGGTCTTTGGCCGCCTCAATCATATGCTGAATCAACTCATCGTATTCTCCGCGTTCTTTCCAATATTGCTGCTGCTCTTCTGTGAGCATAGCTCTCAGACTGGACGATCCAATCAGGTCTACCGTTTCGAATCCGTGCTGCTCCATAAACGGGTTAATATCCTGTATGTTGAAATAGTACGCCCCTGTAAACCGCCCTTGATCCAGATGATCGAATGTACCCTTTTCCACAAAAGACCGGATAGCTTCCATGTGGTCATGTGGTTTCCATTGCCGCGGGAATTGCAAAGAGGTAATGCCCATTCGCATACGGCTCTGCATCGCTACAAACACAGTTCCCCCACGCTTGGTGACCCGATGCAGCTCCCGTACCGCAGCCACTCGCTCTTCTTCCGTCTGCAAATGATACAACGGCCCCAGCATCAGAGACGCATCATATGTCTCATCTGCAATACCGTTCAGATGGGTCGCATCCAACACATGAAATCCGTCAAACTGCTGTGTCAAATCCAATTCCTTTGCCTTCTGTCGAGCCATATCCACAGATGTAGGGGTCAAGTCTGACAGCGTGACATGGTATCCAAGTTTGGCAAGCTCCATGGCATATTTGCCTGGTCCTGCGCCATTGTCCAGCACAAGTCCGGTTGCCGGAAGTGACTCTCGGACATAATGCATATTAATGATGAACTCCAGCGGTTCTCGGTCCAGCCTTCCCCACTCGTCAAATCTGGAATAATACTCAATCACACGTGATCTTTCCATGATTCTGCACCTGCCTTTTCTCAACATTAAGGCCATATAAAAAAACAAAAACCTGCCACCTCAACTAAGAGGCGACAGGTCTGACCTTCGCGGTACCACTCTTCTTGATCCATGAACAGGATTGGTTACATCATACTCCAACCTACCCTGCCATAACATCTCAGGACCTGATGACGGAGGTTAACCGTCAGAATCTACATGAAGTCAGCGTATAGCATCATTTTTAACATCTAGCCCTTTGTTTGCTGAGCAATGACGATATTCACGTAACTACGGTTCGATTCTGCCGCTCACAGGTGAGTTGGGGATAGGTTGGGCTGCCTTGCACCATAACGACAGTTCTCTGGACCAAACCTTGTGCCTTATTACTCCTGATCATTGCATTTGACTGTTAAATTTTATCCAGTATAGTACTTCTAAATATTTCCTGTCAATTCATCTCAAATAAATCTCTGAGGTAATCTCTCCGCCCATGTAAGATGCGATAAATGATAATACCCTCTAGAGTAATGCGGTAGAAAACCAGATAGGGAGAAACGACGATAAACCGGTATCCTCGCTGAATCAGGTTGTAATCATCCTCTGACAAAACAGAACCTATATTGGGAAAATCGGCGATGTTCCTTATTTTTTCATCCAGTTTATCAAGCATCTTCTCTGCCTGTTCTACGTTGTCCTTAGATATATAAGAGAAAATTTCGTCGAGATCATCAACAGCAGCAGGAGTATATCGGATGCTACTCTGTTTTGGAAGCATCCAATTTTCTCCGTAATCGTGTCATTACTTGCTCGTGACTGGGCAACTCTTCACCTTCAGCCACCTGTTTCTCAGCGACGAGTAGTTTGGATTGCAACGCGGTTCTGGCTTCCATTCTTCGGTACGCTTCATGGCTCATCACAACTAAATCAGCTTCTCCATTGCGGGTAAGTATCACGGGCTCATCCAGCTCATGACAATATTTAGAGAACCCATTATAGTCCTTGCGTATTGTAGTTGATGGTTTGATCTGCATAACTTCCCTCCGATATCATTATAATCACTTAATTATAACATTATAATACTACTTTATTCATCTGGGGTCCTTTCTCCACCCAACAAAAAAGAACCTTCACTTCCACATCATTGCAGAAATGAACGTTCTTTTATGGTTTAAGACAAGTCCACTAACATGGCAATCCAGCCGTGCCTAAAGAGAAGCTAGATTTTTTTCACAAACTCGGACTTCAACTTCATTGCGCCTAGGCTGTCGATTTTGCAATCGATGTCATGGTCACCGTCAATCAGTCGGATGTTTTTGACTTTGGTTCCCTGCTTAACTACCAGCGAGCTGCCTTTCACCTTCAAATCCTTAATGACCGTAACGGTATCGCCATCATTCAGGACATTACCATTGGAATCGCGTACTACTTTAGTTTCCTCCGCATTCTCTTCTTCTGATGCTAGCGCCCATTCGTGCGCACATTCTGGACACACCAACAGATTACCGTCCTCGTAAGTGTATTCGGAATTACATTTGGGGCAATTAGGCAAATTAGACATATGTATTAAACTCTCCATTCATTTTGTGGCTTCCTCGCAAGTATACGGGAATGCAGTCCATTGTTCCACATAGGCCACAGTGGTTAATTGATTTTAAACTAAATTTAAGATTGCCCCGCCCCCTGATTTAAGGAAGGTTCCTTATACTGAAGCTATAGAAGAAAAATGGTGGAGTATCACAACGAAATACTATTCTTAAAAGTCGTGTCTCACACGAAATGCTGATATACATCCTATAAAAGGAGTTTCTGCTCATGTCACCCTATGTTTTTCCTGTCCAAACGGCTTTCTTTATTTTTGTCCTTATCGCCATGTTTCTGCTGGTGCCTTGGTTAATCTACGGATATCGAAAAGATGGATTTTTTAGCTGGTCGCGGTTTGGCGTCAGCTTTTCATTTATTTTCTACCTACTGGCTGCATATTGTCTGGTTATTCTTCCTTTCCCGACGACTCGTAATACATGTGCTCAGCAAGCAGCGGATACCGTCTATTACAACCTTGTTCCATTCACCTTTGTAAAAGATATTATGAAAGAAACACCAATTGTCTGGTCTCAACCCGCCAGCTATATGGGAATGATTCAGGGCAGAGCTTTTCTGCAGGTTCTGTTCAACGTATTGCTTCTCATGCCACTTGGCGTGTATATCCGTTATTTTTGGCAAAAGAGATCTTACTGGAAACAGGCTTTGTTAAGCGGATTCGGCTTATCCCTGTTCTTTGAGATTACCCAGATCACCGGCTTCTACGGTTATTATGATTGCCCGTATCGGCTGTTTGACGTGGATGACCTGCTGCTGAATACTTCAGGAACGGTACTGGGATTTTTCGCAGCACCCATCGCGCTTGCCTTATTCCCATCTCGTGCAAGTATTCAGGCGAAAAGCGAACAAATCATCGAACAAAACAAGGTCTACCCTGTAGCCCAACTACTCGCACTCATTATCGACAGTGTAGTTGTCGTATTCCTGTCCAATCTGATGTCCATTTTCAATCTATCCCATACAAATGCCATGATTAGTATGCTAAATACCATGATTGCGATGCTGGTTGTATTTTTCTTTATCCCATCGCTGCGAGAAGGCAAAACACCAGGCTCAGCCCTGATGCGATTCAGATATATTGATCAACGGACAGGCGATCCTTCCAGCACTTCCCTGTTCAAAAGATTGCTCGCGCTTTACGTCCCTTGGCTGTTTGTGACCATTGCTCAAATCATAAACGAGTATGCTTTGCTAAACAAAAATGCGATGCTTGAGCCCTATAAAATATGGCTTTCTGTCGGCATTGTTGGTTTGCATGTGCTGATTCTTCTGGTGTTGTTCGTTCATGTCATGCTGGTGCTGTTCTCCCGGGGCAAGCGAGCCTTTTACTGTGATGATGTGTCTAAGACAAGAGCATCCCGAAAATAAATGCTGGACCCATTCCACTCACAGCACATAGGTTCAGGTGAAAGACAGTACTGTATCGTTTGCCATTAAAGTCGCCAAGTTGGTCCATCGTAAAAAAAGGTGTGCCTCGTCAACTAATGACGAGGCACACCTTTTAACTATGTTGAGATGAAGTTCAGAGGTCGCCGAACTATAGCCCCAGCAGCTCACGTTTGGAAGCTTCCGGATCATGGACCAACTCCAATTCATGATTAAAAATCAGCGTAGCGCGATCATCTTCGTAGGCAGGCCAATTTACTCCCGCTGTCTCAGGCTTGCCCTGCTTGGCAAACGAAATCCATGCATCCTGCACTTTACCTGCAAGTTTTACCGCGGCAGCATCCGGTTCGGCATTCATAAACTTCAATACAGGTAACGTATTAAAAGCAAAGAAGATATCGATGCTATGGATTGATTTATGCAGCAGTGGGTGCTCCGGCATCACCCAATCAAAGCGATACATCCATACAGGTGCATGTTTCTGCTGAGCTACCGCATATTGCACAGCCGAGCGCCAGAAGAACAGATCCGTCATCACCTGGGCCTGGCCATCTGCAGTTTTGGGATAACTGTCCGCAATCGCTACCCGATTCTCCAGATCAGGTGTCATGAAATCAACAGCCTTCACCATGTTGATCTCTTCAGAGTAAGGTACCTGAGGTTGAATGAACAACGAGCCTTCATGCAAAGTGGTTCCGATCAGCACAGGGATATCCTGTGCCGCGCCCTCTTCTACTGCCTGAAGAGGCAACTTCGGAAGTGTTACCCCATCCAGTATGGGCTGGAACAACAGGGCCATACCTGCACCGCTTTGTTGTTTAACCGTCTCGCCAGCAGCGATGATTTGCTCCACTGGAATGGTTTTGAGTTTGTGCAGGTCATCTGGTGTTACACCCAGAACCTTCAGCATGCCATCACGAATGGCTGAAGCCTGCTCTGCTGGCATGACTTGTGAGGCTCCACTTTGCATAATGGCACGATGGAACAATCCTTTGGCTGCTGGCATCGCCATCAAAGCCGCAATACTCATGCTGCCCGCAGATTCCCCGAATACCGTGACGTTATGCGAATCACCGCCAAAAGCTTCGATGTTGTCCTGTACCCATTGCAGTGCAGCAATCTGATCCAGTAAACCCACATTGGATGCAAAACCCTCCCCAAGCGGAGCCAGATGCAAGAACCCTAGCGGCCCCAGACGATAGTTGATCGTCACGACGATAACGTCTCCCCGGAGAACAAGTTGTGTTCCATCGTACATGGGCTGGCTGCCAGCGCCTGAAACGAACGATCCGCCATGAATCCATACCATCACGGGAAGTGGATCATGGCTTTCTTTTTCAGGTGCCCAGATATTCAGGTAAAGACTATCTTCCGAGTCCACCGGAGGCTGTCCGGATATGGCCTCGGTTTGAGGATTTCTTGGCTGTATATTTTCAGGGCCGAATTGCGTCGCCTCTCTGACTCCATCCCACGACTCGGGTGAGACCGGAGCCTGGAAGCGTAATTCACCCACGGGTGGTTTAGCATAAGGAATGCCTTTCCATACACTCGCTCCATGCAGAAGCTCTCCTTGAACCGTTCCATATCTTGTATTCACTTGAAGTTCCCTCATGCGCATATACATCCTCTCTACTGATCGATAGTTCCAGTTTACGACTGGTATTGTTCAGATCTGGGTGTAACTTTGAGCTGATGAAATTCTGTCTCAAGGTTTATTAAATAACGTACACGAAGAATAATTTTGTATTGCTTCAACGCCCTTTCGTGCTTACTGGCAGGCGCGTTTCCACTTATTTGAGTATAGATCTCCGCGATACCCATTTACAAGTTTGTCCAGATTCAAGTACCACTGCTACGTTTCACGTGGAACTTTTACAGCAATAATAAAGACTCCGCTTCAATTAACGAGCGAAGTCTTCTATTGTTGCCCTGCATATTTCATCAACTTACCCGTTGTATGGATCAATTACCGCCGTTTACTTTTATCGGATAATGAACCGTATATTCTGCGCCTTCAATCCAGCTCCCGGTCACATGATTACGTCCCTTAACGACAACCCGATCACGGTATACATCGACATGCAAACTCTCACTTCCCTCCAGATGCTCATCCTCATCCGTCCAGAGATAAGCTACAGAGGAAGCATTAAACATCGTTGGCATCTGTCCGCCACCTTCGTACATGGTACGTTGAGCCTGCAATTGCCAATGGGTATGCCCAGAGAAAAGGATGACCTGCGGATAACGACTTAGAACAGCCTTTAATGCTGCGTCCTGACTCACACCATACCAACCCTGTTCCTTCATGGAACCCGCGACTGTATCCATCAGTGGTTGATGGAGAAAAACAAAAATCGGCTGCTCCGGCAATGCTTGCTCCGACAGTTTCGTTTCCAGCCATTGCAGTTGATCTGCAGACATATCACAATCTTTCGGATGAGGCTGCTCCGTACCCAGGAAGATATAATGATATCCGTCGATCCAGTGGTCGTGATACGATCCGTTCATACCTGTGATTGCTGTAAAATCGCTCAACCGCTTCTGCCATAACCCTTCAATCGAGATCGATTCATCCAGTTTTTCAATGTCATGAGCCTCGACTTGGCCCATATCCCCTGAATGCCCCAACACCTCGCCCACCTCATGCTGGTTCATTGTGGTCAAGTTCAGCGGCGGATCTCCCCATAAAATGGCTCCGATATCATGATTACCTACAGTGTAACGTATTTGAGGCAATGATTCGCCGTGAGCCTCCAATATACGCTGCAACTCTTGGTATTCTTGCTGCAGTCCACGATCGGTCACGTCGCCCACATGCATAATTCCACTGCTGCCATGGCTATACGTTGCGATGTCTTCCAGCGCTTTCTCCAGATGACGGTTATGGATATGATCAGCCTGCTCTCTCACATGAGTATCTGTGATGACCTGGAAGCTGATTATCGGTTGTTCGTGTTTATTTTCATTTCCCATCAGGAATCACTCCATTTCAGTCCAATAATGCCAATCAGAATAAAGCCCATCCAGACGATCGACATCGCCTTCAGACGTTCACCCAGAAAGTAATGTCCCACGATCCCAATCAATGTAATGCCTACGCCCGACCAGATGGCATAAGCAACACCCAGCGGCATATACTTCACAGCAAAATTCAACAGGGTAAAGCTCGCTCCATAACAAGCAAACATAAGAATGGAAGGCCATACGCGGGTAAAACCATCCGAGACCCTCATCAGAATCGTACCGCTCAGCTCCAATCCAATCGCTAGGGCAAGCAGTATCCATCCTGTATATGAATGACTCGTCATCGGTTTACCTCGACTTCCAGCAATTCATCAAACGAACGAACCGTAAGGTCCGCGAGCTTGATATGAGCAGGTTCACCGATAGCAATCTTCCAGGCAGCTCCGGCAGCACGAGCCATCTCCATATCACCATCCGTATCGCCGATCACGACAGCTCTTGCAGTAGGTACACCCAGACGCTCACACGCCAGCAACAACATGTCAGGAAACGGTTTTCCCCGTCCAACCTGATCCGTTCCTACAACTACGGTGAAAAAAGATTCAATCCCCATCCACTTCAAATGACTTAGCGCATTTTCTGTCTCATCCGCTGTGACGACGCCCATTTTCAGTCCTTTGCTGCGACACTGCTCAAGAAAGGCAAGGACGCCTGGGAGGGGCTGAGCAGGGCGCTCCTTATTCATTGCATATTCTGCCTGTAGCAAACATTCCCTCACAATAATTTTCGCTTCCGCCCAGCTTAATCCTGCACGATAGCCATGCCAAGTTAATACGGCATAAACTTCCTCCATCGTTCCCATGGCAAGGGGCCCTCGCACATCATAACCGTTCATTCGTCCCTGCTCATCATGGAATGTTCCCCATATATGAGGAATCTCTGCTGCATTGAACTGAAGGCCACGGGCAGCAAGCTCTTCCCGGAAGTTCTCCATCACACGATCGGTCCAGAAGCCCCACATCGCTGTAAAATCAAGCAATGTCCCATCCTTGTCAAATAAAATAGCCTCAATTGGGGTAGAAAGGCTCCCCAGCATTAAATCGGGCATCGGTTACGCTCCTTGTCTGCAGAATTACTAAGTCAGAAAAGCGGCACATGACTGCACCGCTCCTCCAAGTTAAGCTTGTTTCCCTTGTTATTTCACGCGATCCAATTCTTTTTGAGCCTTTTCTTTGGCTTCCTTCAGCGCTTGTGCCGCTGGAATGTTATTAATCTGTACCTGATCTGCTGCATCCTTCAGTGCGTCATTGATTTTGCCTCCAGTCGGGTCCTGGAACGGAGCCGAAGCATGGGAAGCCTGCTGCAGTGGAACCTTGATTTGCGGGTTCTCTTCACTGAACGTTTTGAAAGCAGGATCTTCTTGAGCAGATTGACGAACTGCAATGTAACCTGTGTTCATGGACCAAGCTGCTGTATTCGCTGTTTCCGAGAAATACGTCAGCCATTTATAAGCTGCTTGCTGCTGTTCCGGACTTGCTTCAGCCGGGATACCAGCCATGATCGCACTCGCTACAGGTTTGCCTTGGCCTACACCTTCCCAGCCTGGCTGTTCCATAGCTGCAACGATGCTGAAATCCAGATCTCCCTGGTCACCGCTGGAACCGGTGTATCCAGCTGCTTTATTTTTCATCACATCATCAATGGTTTTGTACCAGTACTCCCAGCCTTGGCCGCCAAAATGAATACCCATGGTCTTGTCCTCATTAATCCACTTGCGGAACAGCTCCCACGTCTCTACCCATTCCGGTGAATCAATCGTTACGGTCTTGCCGTCATCACTCAGAATTTTCCCGCCTTTACCCAGCACGGCGTCGATCATGTTATCGCTACCCCACATCGGCTCCCAGCCGTAGAAGGTTGTCTTGCCATTCTCCTGCTTGCTCATCTTCGCTGCCGCTTCAGCAAGTGCCTCCCACGTGGTCAGAGTGGCAGGGTCGATATTATTATCTTTCAGCGCATCCATACGGTAATACATGATCTGGGTTGTTCCGTACATCGGTAAGAAATATTGCTTGCTGTCTACTTTTCCCTGCTCCAGGAAGGTTTGCACGTAATCTTCCTTGTTAAAGCTCTGATCGGCAGCGATCAGCTCATCCAGAGGCGCATAGTAGCCTTTGCGCGCCCAGTCGATATTGGAGCTTAGTACAGCGGCGGGTACTTTTTTCGAGGCAATGGCTGCCTGCAGTTTTTGTTCTGTCTCCGTGTAATCTGCTTGTACAATCCCTTTCACAACAACTTCGTTCTGGGATGCATTGAAGGCGTCAATCGTCTTCTTCATGTTATCTCCCAGGTTACCACCCAGACCATACCAGAACTCAATCTCGACCGGACTACTTGATGCAGAATCAGCTCCATTCGCAGCAGCTGCATCTGAACCCGTGCCCGTGCCGCTATCAGCAGAGGAACCACAGGCGGTGATCAGGGCAAAACTCGCAGCCAGTACCAGCGACATACCCCCTCTCCACCTGAGCTTTAATTTGTTCCGCCATTTCATACTCGCTTGACCCAATTTCATTTTGATTCCTCCTATATAAAGTATGTTGTGAAAATCAGTTCTTGTTCACGCCGGCAGTAATATTCACACTCTGCATGATCGTTTTCTGGGTAAACAGGAAAAGGATAAGCAGCGGTGCGATGGTAAAAGCACTGGCAGCCATGATCTGCGGCCATGCCAGACCGTAGGCTCCACCTTCCACGAAAAAGCTGCGCAGACCTGCGGATACCAATTGCAGATTCGGGTCTTTGGTAATGAGCATCGGCCAGAAATAGTTGTTGTACTGGTCAATGAATGTAATCAACACCATCACGGCAAATGACGAACGAACCAGCGGCGTCATAATGGTCCACAGAATGCGGAAGTGCGACGCTCCATCCAACTGTCCGGCTTCCACCAACTCGTGGGATACCTGCATGAACGCCTGACGAATCAGGAAGATGGAGAACACACTGACACAGTTGGACACAATCAGTCCGGTGTAGGAATCCAGTAATTTAAGTTCGCTGAGCACCAAATAACTGGGCAAATAAACGGCGGTGCTCGGAATCATGTAACCCACCAGAATCAGTCCGGTGAGTACGCCTTTTATACGAAAACGCATATGGGTGAGTGCATAGGCCATCATGCTGGAGTTAATAACCTGGATCAGACAGATCGCAGCCGCTACCCCTGTACTATTCAGAATGTAACGGGCAAACGGAGCAGCTTGCCACGCATCTACATAATTGTTCCAACGGAACGTTTCGGGCCAGAAGGTTGGCGGGAACTGCCAGATCTCGTCATTCGTTTTGAAACCGCTAATGACCATCCAGTAGAACGGAAATGCCATCGTCAGACTCACCAGAGCAAGCAGCAGATAGCGAATTGCGGTAGCAAATCCTTTTCCTCCACGAGGGACCTTCCGTTTCTGCACTTCTTCACGACTATTATCTTTTCTTGTTTGGTTGGTTAAAGTGGTCATGTTCATTAGTAATGCACCAGGCGTCGACCGAGCAGGAAGGATACTCCCGACAGCAGAACGCAGATCAGAATAATAACGACGGCGATGGAAGAAGCCTCGCCCACATTGAAGGACTCAAATGCAGATTGATAATACATGTAAAGCAGTGTTCTTGTTGATCCCGCCGGTCCCCCTTGCGTCATCACGTTAATCTGGTCATAAGCCTGAAGCGA
Organism: Paenibacillus sp. LK1; assembly: GCF_002750415.1. Classification (NCBI taxonomy): domain Bacteria; kingdom Bacillati; phylum Bacillota; class Bacilli; order Caryophanales; family Paenibacillaceae; genus Paenibacillus; species Paenibacillus sp. LK1. Next base: position 182,926 of record NZ_PEII01000008.1, on the reverse strand, counting down.
CTGGATCGTCAGGATGATGGACAGGAAGAACGTGGTAGGTGAAATCAACGGCAGTGTAATGCTTCGGAACTTGTCCCAACTGCCTGCCCCATCAATCGATGCCGCTTCAAGTAAATCGGATGGCAGATTACGCAATGCAACCAGGTAAAATACCATGGACCAGCCAATCGACTTCCACAGCGTGACGATGAGCACAGCTACCAGTGCCCAGTTCTGATCTTTCAGCCAGCCGATCGGGGATATGCCGACCCATCCAAGCAACAGGTTGGCCAGCCCCACTTCAGGTTCGAAAATCCAGGACCACGCAATGGAGACTGCGACAGTCGGGGTCACCCAAGGGGAGAATAGCAGGGTCCGGAACAGGCCGGAGGACTTCATCTTGCTGTTCATGAGCATGGCCAGCGCCAATCCACCCACAATCGTAGGCACTACACTTCCAAGACCGAACAACAGCGTAACTTTTAATGAACGGTAAAATTCAGAATTGGTTAGCAGATAGCTGTAGTTATCCAAACCGACGAATAATTTGTCAGGACTCATGAAGTCCCAATCCGTAAAACTCAGATATACAATGTATCCCAAAGGCCCCAGCCAGAAAATGAGTAATGGGATAAGGGCAGGAAGGGTGAAGAGAACCGCTTCTGTCTCCCTCCATAATTTCACACGCAATTTGCACACTCCTAATCGTCCAAATTTTATTTAATTTCTCTAAAAATCATGCCTTCAAACTCCCTTTAATCTCTTCTGTACAAAAATGATTGTATAATACATTTGAAAAAACTAATTCCGGGTTATGTTAAAATAACGCGAGGTCATGTAAAATATGAAAAGGAAACAGGGAGTCCCATCCATATACTAGAGGTGAGATTGTGGGAAAAGAAGCTGCCGAGGACCAGAACCATTCCTCGTTGTCCTATCGGCCCGAGCTGAGGGAGAAAGTCATTGACGCCATTGCCAATACCATGGATCTGTATGGAGTCAATCATTCATTTGGTCAACTGTATGGCATTATGTATTTTGAAGATCGCCCGATGACGCTGGAAGAGATGAAAACGTCCATGAACATGAGCAAAAGTAATATGAGTTATGCTGTACGTTCGCTTACCGAATCTCAGATGATCTATAAATTGGAGGAAAAGCGGGAACGTCAGGATCAGTATCTGGCCGAAACCAACTTTTTCCGTACGTTTCAGAACTTCTTCGGGGCCAAGCTTCAACGGGAAATCGACGTGATGCAGGAAAGCCTCCGGGAGGTCATTCCGCAGTTATCGGAGATTATTCTCGCCAGAACAACTCCGCCGGAGGAACGGGAAGACGCTTTGCGGGATTTGCATAAACTTCAGCATGCCGAGCAGTATTATGATTGGTTGCAGGGATTTGTAGACCAACTGCGGGATGGTGTTTTTTACAAAGACGCTCCACATGAAAGTGATTAATTACGCTAAGGAATCATATCCGCCTTATTATGAATAGCATTCACTCCGTTCCGTTCGTTAAACTACAAAAGCCAACTCGGCGAGCAACAATGTGCTTGCTGAGCTGGCTTTAAATAATTAAAAGGGGAGCCCCGCCATGTTTTCATGGTTGGGGCTCCCCTTTTGTTATAGATATGGTTATCTTATTTCTGCGCTGCAGCCTCAATGTCTGCATGAGCCCAGTGTGTTGCTGGTACGTCTGTAAAAGTTGGCGTAGTTACGCCTGTTGCCGGCGTTCGTTTGAACAGTACATTTAGTACTTTCACTGCTTCAGCGCGGGTCAGTTTACTGTCCGGTTTAAATGTACCATCGTTATATCCGGTCATCAGGCCAGCAGATTGTACGTAAGCAATCGCATCGGAAGCCCAAAGGTCGGCGGACACATCTGTAAATCCAGCACCATCTGTTGCTTGTGTTGTGCTGCTTGATGCATCTGCGCTTTGTTGCTGTATCCAGCGGTATGCAATGGTCGCCATTTGTGCACGGGTAATTGAACCCTCTGGCACAAATTGAGTAGCGTTCATACCGTTCATGATGCCTGCGGATTGCGCTTTTTCAATATCGCTTGCTGCCCAATGAGTTGCAGATACATCGTCGTAGTTTACAACGTTCGCAGATGCAGTTCCCGCATCATCAGACAGATTACGAGCCAGCATCGCTGCCATTTGCGCACGGGTTACGAATGCATCCGGGCGGAAATCAGCACCAAATCCGTTGATATACGGGTTGTGCGAACCTTGGGAAGCTTTCAGCCCATCCACCACAACGAGCGTGAACGTGCTGAATTTGTTAACTGTAAACTCGATGCCTTCACTGGAATCGCTGAGTTTCACCAATTTGCCTTGAATCAACTCTTTCGTACCGTCACTGTGTTCGATGTACACAGCCAGGTTGTCCAAAGCTTGCTGGAGGGCAGCTGGATCAGTTGGCAGACTGTCGCGCAGCGGCAATGTCAGTGTTACTTCATGGCTTTGCATATTTGTTTCGATTTCAACTGGACGAGCCAGTACTTTCACGTTTGAATTTGGAGTAATCTGTTGAATCAATCGCTCCTTCTTCGCACGTTCTTCCACTTCTTTACGCTCGGATTCCTTTTTCAACGGAACGACGCGGAAGTATAGATCCTGGTCGAATCCGGCAATCGACTTCGTTGGAACCGAGATAATAGCGTTCTCTGTGGAAATCTCAAGGTTAAGCCCACCATCATTCAGCTGTTTCACCGCTGCTTTTGGCAGTTCAATGCGTGTCTCAGATACAGCATCTTTGGCGTCAGGGATGACAATGCGTGCAGTGTTCATGTTTAATTGCTTTGCTTTTCCCACTGATTCCTTGGCAATCGCCTCAGACATTTTCACAAGGTCCTTGATCGTGCCGTCGACTTCGGTTGTACGTGTAATTGGCGTTTTGGTCAAATTGGTGCCATTCGCTCCGTTCACGTCCACGACGATTTGTTCCTGCTTCGTCGTCGGTGTAGTCGTTGCAGGTGTAGTCGCCGACGATCCTCCACCTGTGTTTCCACCCGGGTTAGGGTTAGGTGTTGAACCATTTCCGTTATTGCTATCGCCATTTGCCGTGAAGACAATCTTCACCGCGCGTCCTGGTAATAAGTCACTGATGGCTTTGTAACGAACCCATACCGTTTTGTCACCGCTAAAATCAAATTTCTGAATGGAAGCAACATCAATCCAGTTCAGTTTGCCGTTAAGAGAGATCTCCATCGTGTCATCCAAGCCAGTTATGGTGTTGTTGATATCATTTCCCGTTACATTAGGGGCCGTGAAAAATTGGTTGAATACATATTGTAAATTCCCAACATCCTCGTAGCGGTCTTGTTCATTAAGTACCCATTCGGCCAGTTCTTTCTTGCCTTCCGGGCTGAGATCAGCTCTCTTGGATAAATCAAGTTCACCTGTAAGATTGAATTTGTATTGGTCAAAGAAATTGTGTCCGTTAAACTGTTCATTCATAGTTGTCTCAAGCCACTGATCCATTTGATCTATAGTGGTGGCTTCCTCAAGAGGCTGGAAAGGCATTGATAGCAGTGCCAGCAGAAAGCGCGGATCTGCAATCTCTACTTGAGCCTGTTTTGCAATGCGTTCCAATCCCAATAAATGCAGGTACTTAAAAGCGAAAATTGGTTTGTTTACTTCGCTTAATTGTAGATGATGATCTCCAACTTGACGAAGCATATCTGTCTCAGGGTCTTTAAAATGATCGGGTCCTTCAGACAGTTTCTGCGCAAATAGGTCCAGCTTGTCCTGAAGTACGCCCAACCCTCTCTGCTCCCAGATCAACTGAGCTTGTACAGCAAGCTCAATCATATATTGAACTTGTTCCTTATTTTCATAGTTTCTTTTGATATTATCAATCAGGAATCCAGCCACATAGTCCTTGACATCCTTAGATAAAGAACCGTATTGATTTGGAAAAGTAATACCCAAATCAGGGTTCTCCATAGCCAGACGCATGGCGTCTATATCTTTGTTAACCCTTGCAGTATTTACGGCAGCCAATGGATCGCTTTCGTTATCATCATCATTGAAAAATTGATCAAATGCAGTCTGAATGGCTTCATAGCTGGCATACCCACCAATCGGTCTTTGATTAAGCATATGATCAGCCAAATTCTCCTGCTCTTCGGTTGTAAGGTTATCCATTTTGCTGATACCCAGAGGAAAGCTCATCATCGGGTTTTCAGGATTCGCAGTGTTGTATGAGATACTCTCCTTCTCAAGGTCACGGAACTTCTCCAACGATTTCAACATTTCCTCAGTCGTGTTTGCACGATTAATGAATGGCGTTTTTTCTACAGCTGTGTCTGTATATTTCAAAACTCGAGAAATGGTCGGTGTTTTTTTGAGTCTAAGTTCGTACAGATAAGCAGTTGTTCGTTTATCAATCTCGGAGGAAGTGAGATATGCATTAATGAGTTGATAGAATTTTTCCTCTGCACTCGGATTATCGAAATAATTTACTCGTTCTGCTTGTTTCGCATACAATTCATCAAGTGCAGTTTTGGAGCCTTGCCCTCCAATCTGGCGAGTCACTTCAAGTGCTCTTAGAGCCACCTGCACCAAAAATTCAACTTGCCCCTTGTTTTCGTATCCATTACTTGTTGGTGGATCAATTTCTAATAAGTATTTTGCAACGGCTTCCTGATCTACTACAGGCAAAGATTTAAAATCAGTCTGGGCTATGAGTTGCTCATTACCTAGCAACAAGATGGCTTCTTGGATAAAGTCATTGCTGTTACCCCGGTCTGCTTTCTTTTTGAGCTCGTTATACTGGTCCAGTGCACTCAACTGCACAGTGAATTCGATTGATTGCATTTGATATGCAGTTTCCAAATTTCGATCTTTAACAACGACATTGAAATAGTACGTATCACCTTCTACTAAATTCGTGATTATTTTCGTAAATGTACCATCTGAAAGAGAAGCTGAGCCATTAATCCAGTCATCATCGTAGGCATGACCTGATGTTACGCTGATTTCTTCCATATTTTCAAGATCAGAATCATTGGATATGTAAACCTGGTAATTTACATCAGGTGGGGTAGAAGATCCGGATTCTGCATACTTCCATTGCAATTCGATTGAGTTCTCGTTTACATACTTTATCGTTAATAGACCATTATTTCCTGGTGTTAGATACGATGCTCCTGCACTTACCTTTCCTGCGGGTGCTGCTAACCATGGAGCTGCCAACACTAAAATGAGCAACATGCTAATTATTTTTCTGTATTGCATATACGCCTTCCTCCCTAATCTCACTTGTCGAAATATAGGCCTATTGTAGTACATAGCTCTGAACGGATTCTGAACATTCACTCCAATAAACGGAAAAAAATCCGGCCAGTAGGTGAAAAACAGGCCGGATTTCAAATATTTTTCGTCATTATTCATCATTTTTACTTCTGTATTTAATTATAGAGTCCTATATTCCATAAAATTCAAGATTCTTGTCACGTCGTCCCTGTACTCATCCCACCGCTCCTAGCACAACAAACAAGTAGACGCATCAAATCATCGTATAGCCGCCATCCACAAATAACGTACTGCCTGTCGTAAATGTATTTGTCATAAGATACGTAACTGTATGTGCAATCTCCTCATTGTAGCCCACACGCTTGAGCACAGACAGTTTCTCATAGTCTTTGAAATGTTCGCCGCGAGGTGTACCCTCCTGCCCCTCACGCCAGATGGTTCCGGGGGATACGACATTCACACGAACAGGCGCCAGCTCCACTGCAAGTGCTTTGCCCAGACTTTCAATCGCTCCGTTACACGCTGCGTAAGAAGCGCCACCATCCAGTGGGCGTTGGCTGAAGCCACCCGACATTAACGTGATCGAACCCGAAGCCGATAGATATGGAGCTGCGTATTTGGCAGCAAAATACTGAGGCCAGAACTTGCCCTTGAAGCAGCTTTCGGCCGTCTCCCGATCTGAAGTTAACGGACCACGGGTGTATGCAGCTCCAGGGGTAAACAGGTGATCGAATTTGCCAACCTGAATGAAAAATTGCTCGATTTGCTGTTCATCCTGATTGTCCAACACATAAACTTCGATGGATAACGCTCCAGTCTTGCCTTCGCCTGCGACTTGCGCAATCTGCTCCCTTGCTTCCTCTAGCTTGTTCTCCGATCGTCCCGCGATAACTACATGTGCACCAGCCTCAGCAGCTTGCACAGCTGTTGCAAGTCCAATTCCAGAGCTTCCTCCTATAATCACGACACGTTTATTCTCCAATGTAAATGGACTCATTCTGCATCTTCTCCTCGTAGCGCCAGAACTTTCGTTGTACCAGCGTTTGTTTTGTTCATTATTATTGAAAAGATTAGCGCTGAACAGTACGCAATTGGATCGTACCAGGTACGAAAATTCGTACTATTGGAACCAGATGACACAGTTATTCCTGCCCTATTCACATAGACAAAACAAGCGGAACGCGAAAAAATCAGGTATGATGGAGTTATATATAGTTGTTTAAATCGAGGTGAATACTATGGATTTGCAGGAGCCACGGTTACAAGGTGTTCTTGTTACGTTGGAAGCCATTAATGGAAAATGGAAACCACTCATCCTGTTTATTTTATTGAAGGAAGGCACGAAACGGTTTGGTGAACTAAGACGCATGATTCCTGATGTAGCGCAGGGCACGTTAACGAAACAGCTGCGCGAGCTGGAACAGGATCAGATTATTGTGCGCACTCTCTATGGCGATGTTCCACCGAAGGTCGAGTACAGACTGTCCGAACACGGGCAGACGATTGGTACGCTGTTGGATGGCATGTGCGGCTGGGGCAAGGCGCATCTGGAATACTTGAACGGAAATCAGCAGATGATTAATGCAGAGAAATTAGCCGGGGAATCCCATAACGAGGCAAAAGCTTAATAAAAAAACAACAAGGTAGCCCTCTTAGCCTTTTACCATTTAGGAAACAAACTTGTTTAAGACAAGCACGTCAGCTATACTTTCGTTCAGATGCACAACGGGAGAGGGGGATATGTAATGTTGCAACTTTCGGAAAAACAGGCTCAGGATATTGTCGATAAAATGATGCAGGACATTCCGTACAACATCAATATCATGAATGAACAGGGCATTATCATTGGAAGCGGACAGAAGGAACGCGTAGGCACGATTCACCAGGGAGCGGTCCGTGCCCTGACCACCGGAGACCGCGTCGAAGTCTGGCAGCATGGCAGACTGGAAAAGATGGGCACCAACGAACCGATTCGGATCAATCATCAGTATGTCGGTGTCATCGGCATTTCCGGGCATCCGGATGAAGTCCGTCCGTTCTGCAACATTGTGCGCACAACCGTATCTCTCCTGATCGAACAACGTAATCAATTGGAAAGTCTGGCCCATGAAGCTTCTCGGAAAAAAGCCTTTCTGGAACGGTTGCTTGCCCACTCGGGTTCCTATTCGCAGAAGATCCGGCGGGAAGCGGCGCAATACCATATCGATCTGCAGCTGCCAACGGTTCTTCTATACATTCGCTTTCCCCATGAAGCCCCTGATTTTGGCACGGAGACAAGCCGGGTATTCCTACAGCTTCCCTCGTTCTCAATGGAGGAGGATGGCCACGTGCAGCTTATTCTGATCCAGAGCGAATCGGACGTTGATTCGATAATCCAGCTTGTACATCAGGAACAACCTCAAGCCTTCATCTCTGTTAGTAGGCGTGACGCCAGTATTGCCATCTGTTACGAACAAGCGAGATCTGCAATGAACATCTTGCTCGCGCTTCGACCTGCGGCACCATTGATCCGTTATGATGATGTGCAGTTTCTGGTGCGCTTCAGCACGGCCAACCTAGTTCGCCATAACAACGTCGTCAGTAAACTGGAGGACACAGCCGATCTGCTTGACTCGCTTCGCAGTTTCATTCATCACAATGGCAGCATGTCAACGACTGCAGAGGATCTCAACATCCACCGCAATACACTGCAATATCGGCTCAAACGGATCCAAACCCTTACAGGCAAAGACCCGCGCAATTGGCTGGAGCTCATTGAACTTACGCACGGACTACTCGCGTCTTATCAGTAGAGTCCACAACAAAAAAAGACTGAACCGGAATGCCCTGTCCCTTGTGGACGTCCCTACGTTCAGTCTCTTTATACTCTTCGAACCCCACTAACCGAACCACAGAATGTTAAGAAATCAGACCCAATTTCAGCACTCTCGCAATATTCTCGGTTGTACGCTCCACATTCTCTGGGCCTTCGCGCAGAAGTCGTTCCAGATCAGCCGCCCCCGGCACAATACCAAACACCGCGTCAATACCTTCAGTGTACAACGTATCTATCCCTTCACCAACGTAACCTGCAATGGCGATAACCGGCTTGCCTGCTTCCTTTGCAGCACGCGCTACACCGTAAGGTGTCTTGCCAAATTTCGTTTGAAAATCAATGCCGCCTTCGCCCGTAAACACCACATCCGCATGTACCAGCTTGTCACGCAATCCAGTGTATTCAATGACAATTTCAATGCCTTTGCGCAACACAGCCTGTGTAAAAATCAAAAGCCCTGCGCCCAAACCACCTGCTGCACCAGCACCCGGCACATCACGTATATCCTTGTGTAGCTGCTGCTTCACCACATCTGCATAATGGGAAAGATTAGCATCCAGCACCTGCACCATCTCCGGTGTAGCTCCCTTCTGCGGTCCAAACACCCGTGAGGCGCCATGCTCTCCGCATAACGGATTCGTTACATCACAGGCGACAATGAACTCCACATCCTGCAATCGTTCATCCAGCCCAGTCACATCGATATGCGCCAACTTATCAAGTGCGCCGCCTCCACGTGCAAGTGGCTGTCCGTTTGCATCCAGAAACGTTGCACCAAGCGCTTCCGCCATGCCTGTACCCCCATCGTTGGTCGCACTGCCACCGATTCCGATAATGATTTTGCGAATACCCTGATCCAGACACGCCCGAATCAGCTCTCCCGTGCCATAGGTTGACGTGCGAAGCGGGTTCCGGGTTTCCTTGGTCACCAGATGAATGCCGCTCGCCGATGCCATCTCAATCGCCGCCGTTAACCCATCGCCCAGAATGCCATACTGCGCTGATACAGGCTGCCCTAGTGGCCCGCTCACCTCTCTCTGGTGAATTACGCCGCCAGAAGCATCCACTAGCGACTGCACGGTGCCTTCGCCTCCGTCAGCCATCGGTACATGAATATAGTTGGCGGTTGGATAAATTTTACGCATTCCTTTTTCCATGGCCACACATACTTCTTTCGCTGTCATGCTCTCTTTAAATGAATCCGGCGCCAGTACAAATGTCGTCTCTCTCATCTTCTCCCACCCCATCCGTGTTATTAAAGGATAAATCCGTAAATTAACGTCGCTACAATCGCCATCGTTCCACCCACGATTGCTTCATAAGGAATAACGCCCATCCGCTGCTTGATTGTCATCTTCATGCTGTCAGCAGAGACGTGGAAGTAATTTCCCTGTGGCAGGGAATCGATAACTGTTGCACCCGTGTGCACCATAACCGCCGCTGCGAGCGGAGCGGTTCCCATGTTCAGAATTGCATCTCCGAATGAACCGGTGGCAAGTATAACTCCTGTCGAGGTGGAAGCCGTCGCTGCCGCCATCAGAATACCAGCAATCGGCGCCAGGAAGGTACCGGATATCCCGGACGCTTCAATAAGACTAACCACCTGACCAGACAGATCGGATGCAGAGATCAGTCCCGCGATGCCCCCGGCTCCGATCAGAATAAGCACGGTGGCAGTCATTTTATTCAATCCGGATGTCGTGTATTTCACAATGTTTTTGCCCTGACCCATCGCCAGCATGCCGATAATACCCGCAATCGGGAGAATGTACATCGCATCCACTTTGAATGTGGATAGTGCTGTGATACCTGTAATGGAGCCGATTGGATTAATCATCAGCAGGATGATCGCAACCAACGGTGCCACAATCGCTTTTCTCAGTGGTGGATACTGTGAAGTGTCCACTTCACCCTGCTCTGCTTCCTGATCGGTTACCATTACACCTTTGTTTCTAAGCATTGAAGCTACGATAACGGTTACAATTAACCCGCAGATGGCTGGAATCACGCCTGCCAGCATGACATTGCTGAGATCCAGATTGAACCCCCGTGCTGCAGCGATCGTATTCGGATTCGGGGATATAATATTCCCCGCCTTGCCTCCACCGGATAAAGCAAGCAAAAGGGCCAGCTTGGATATACCCATTTTGTTACCAACAGACAGCGCAATTGGCGCTACGATCAGGACGGCCACGGGAATAAATACCCCAACGGCTGTAATAATCATCGTTGCCAGTGCCAAAGCCAGAATGGCCTTACTGCCGCCAAACTTTCGTACGATGGCCTGGGCGATTGTCTCTGCTGCCCCCGACTCCATCATAACTCCAGCTAATACCCCAGCAGCCAGTACACGAAGCACGGTGCCCATGACACTTTGAGTGCCGTTCACTAGTATATTTACAGTCTCTTCTAGATTAGCTCCGCCAATTAAAGCGCCTACAATTGCGCCCAGAAATAAAGAGTAGACCGGATTCAGCTTCTTCAGAATCAGTATAATCGCAATTGCAAGTCCTGCCAGCGCGCCGATCCAGCTAATTGTTAAAGGTTCCATTGTTCATTGCCCCCCATGCACTTGTTGAACACGCTTTCATTATAGTTGCTGGTGAGCCAAATAAATATTGATGATCAGACGAAATTCATTGTGCATATGCACAATGAATAGTGGCAAGACCGAATATCCTGCCACCATTACACTAACGTGCGTCGCTGCTTCCTAGAGCAGCACACGGTGTTCCATTATATTTTTCATACTGATATGGGATTTGGATGGACCAAGCTTCACAAGCGAGTCTTGGAACTCAGCAAGCTCTTCAATGGTTGCCGTCTGAACCTTGATCAGATAATTGTACTCACCGCTAATCCGATATAAATCCGTGACCTCAATAGCCTGTTCACAGAAGTGAACGAATTCCTCACAATGCTCTGTTTTGAGTAAAATAAAAGTCGTTGTCCCACGATTTAGTTTGGCCAGATCATAGATGGTTGAATAACCCGATATGACCCCATTTTCCTCCAGTTTGAGAATTCTCTCCTTGACTGAAGGTTGGGACATGTTCACCTCTTTGCTAATCTGTACAATTGGCATGCGTGCATGGTGCTGCAGCAGTCGCATAATTTGATGGTCGATCTCATCTATAACATAACCCATTTGTAGACCTCCTGAGCATCAGGCTAATTTAATAAGCTTTTTGAGATAAAAGAGCTCATAAATTGCAACTCTCACCCCATTATATCCTTTGATATCGCATGGTTCCAATGCAGCGTTCCCTTTATACTTTAGAAAACAATCTGTAGAAGGAGTGATGAGCATGAGTGTAAACGGACTTGCTCACGTAGCCATTCAAGCACGTAATTATGAGGATACCCTCTCATTCTATACCGATGTATTAGGATTTAAAGTTGGTCACTCCTGGAGTCTGCCCGCCTTTCAAATTACCGAGGCGTGCATGCTGATCTCACCGGATCAACGCACCTGCATTGAACTGTTTGACCCCGGAGCCGTAATCGCGGCCGAAGGCGAACCAGCAGACTCTCCGGAAGCAGTGAAGCATGGGGCATTGCTGCATTTCGCCTTTTACGTAGACCATGTGGAAGAGATATACGAGCGAGCGCTTGCTCATGGTGCTAAACCTTATATTCAACCCGATTGGATCTCACTTGGTGAACCCCCGCTTCAAGTTCGAAATGCGGTTGTGCATAGCCCGAATGGTGAAGTGATCGAATTCCTCGAAGAGGTTGATTTTGACCGTTCCTCTATATCATCTATCTAGCGTTACACAAACCGAACAGCCTGTTGCACGGAAATCCGTGGCGGCAGGCTGTTTTATACTATGTTATTTGAGCAATAGGACAGCGAGCGTATGGGCATAAGACATACTCCTTGCCCTCATTCCCTCTCTTCAATCCGGCGTATAATCGCTTAACTTCCCTTCATACACCAGCTGCAGTTGTTCACTTTGGCGAAAATCATCCGGGGTCACCAGCGCAGGCAGCTTGTTCCACAGCTTGATGCCTGAACGTTGCAGAATCTCGGCAACAAATTGCGAGCAAAAGTAGGAGTTGCTGAACTCTACTGGCTCCTTCAACGTAATGCCAATCACACCAAGCAGATTGTACATATATTTCTGGCGGCTGCGAATGAAGATGTGCAGCACTCGTTTCATTTTTTCCACTTCACGCTCCGTCACCTGAAGCTCATAAATCACACATGTGGTATTTGGATACTTACTGTATGTACCTGTCTGAATATCTTCCTTCACGAACCCGCCGTTCAGCGGATTGCTGGGATGCTTGCGCCCAAAGCTGTACAGCTCGGATAATTCCCGGTCAAATGAGATGGAGGCATGATTGTATGGTGCTCTGGTGTAACTCTGAATGACTTTGGTAAACAACGTTCCCGTATTCGTAAGCAGGATATAGATGGAGCGTGGTTCTGTCATAACGAAATTTCCCCTTATCAAGTTGGTACTATTCCTTCATAATAACATAGGTACCCTATATTGGAATCTTACTTCTGGATAAGCAGGTGATTGTACTTGAGCAGTTCACTCTTTACCTTAACACTGATTTTTATTGCTTTATTGGTCATACATATCGTGTACAAAATCATTACGAGGCTCCAGCCGGACAAGGATTATTCGGGCATTGGCAACAAAATCAAAACCTGGTGGGGCATGTTTGTCATCTTTTGTCTCGCCACCCTCTTCAATCCGATTGTCTCCCTGATCTCCCTCATGGTACTTACCTTTTTCGCGCTGAAAGAGTACTTCTCCATGATCCGTAGCACCCGCAAAGCTGATCGCAGGTTGTTTCTATGGGCGTATCTGGCGATTCCGGTACAGTTCTACTGGATCTATATTGGATGGTATGGGATGTTTATCGTGTTTATTCCGCTCTATGTCTTCCTGGTGTTACCCCTGCCACGTCTAATTAATAAGGGCACGGTTGGTTTCCTGCGCAGTGTTAGCTCGACGCAATGGGGTTTGATGCTAATGGTATTTGGACTTAGTCATCTGGCCTACTTCCCGTTCGCAACACCGGAATATGGTTCAAAGCTGGTCCTGTTCCTGGTCGTGTTAACCCAACTGAATGATGTGGTGCATTATCTGGCCTCGCTCTATCTGGGCAAACGAAAAGTGGTGCCCACGGCCAATCCTTTTTTGACCTGGGAAGGGTTCGCCTGTGCATTCGTTGTAACCACTGCCGCCTCTTATTTCATTCACCCTTACCTGACTCCGTTTGATGCACGTTTCGCGCTTTTCATCGGTGTGTTAATCGCTCTGGCTGGGTTCTTCGGAAGTCTGACGGTTTCTGTTCTGAAGCGGGATTTGTTAATTGGGGATGACAATAAGTTCGATGCGCTGAAAAAAAGCTACCTGAGCCGGGTCGACAGCCTGACGTACACCTCTCCAGTCATGTTCCACGTGGTGCGTTATTTCTTCGACTTTATGTAGGAACAGCAGTATCTGTTACAGATACGAGGTGCGGAAACGCTCAGTCGATAGAACAAAGTGAGAGCTCGCGTCATCAATAAAAAGCAGCCTTTACGGCTGCTTTTACTCATTTATGGGAGAAATGAAGGCATACGTATAATGTGCCTATTTCATTTTCCATTTTTGAATTAACAGAAAGCACCGAACACGGCTATGATATGCCTGATTATTTTAATTTAATTTCCTTCTCCGAGGTCACTTCTTTCCCCTCTTCATTGGTAAACACAAACGTCGCTTTGCCGCGTTCACCCTTCATCTCATCCGAATAGATAAATCCGGAGAATTGCCCGTCACCACTGATATAAAATCCTTCTTTCCCATTCGCGCCATGCTCGATCGCTTCCTTGTAGGAATTCACAATCGTTACTGTGTTGGACGTCCAGCGCATCTCGGATAAAGCGTAGCCCTCAGGAACTTGTTTTATCGCAAAATCAAAGCTATTGCCCTCGGACGGCTTATCCGTCTGATCAATGACGATCATGACCTGTCCTTCCGCATCAGCGGAGGATTCCGATTGGGCCGTAGGCTTGCCTTCATTCCCACTTTCATTCGCCTGATTATTGTTATTCTTCGCCTCAATATTGGGAACGGAACTATTTCCCGCTTCCTCTATGGGCTGCTTTGATTGTGGATAGGCGTGTTCCTGTACGGATTCGTTGTTGTTTTTCGCCCCACATGCACTGGTCAACAGCAGAATACATAGAGCAGACACCCAGAGAATAGATTTATTTTTTTTATTTTTCATCATTGGAACTCCCTCCATTGATCTAAAGTAACAAGCACGATGCATTCATCCAAAGAGAACTTTCCAATCAGCACCTTCTATAGTAATTACTACACCATATCGTCTCACATTAAGCTCCATATTATGTAAATGGGTTATAAGTTAGCTCGATTATTTCATCGATTGTGCGTGTTCACCAGCATGGATCAGGCGCAAAAGGGGCAAAGCAAGCGTTCGGACGTTCCCGGGGAGGACTAGGCACCAAAATTCATGCCGTAGTTGATGCGCTCGGAAACCCACTTCATTTCAAATTAATATTGTGATCTAGATAACATAAAGTTAACCTTATTCATAAATAATGTTAATTTTATGTCATTCATCACTTAAATTGCTCTGATATAATTTCTGCTAGGTAGAAAAAGGGGAATAACTTGTTGAAAAATGAGCGACATCGAAAAATAAAGAAAATGCATCCCCCCATTTGTTATACAGCAGTGAAGGATTACTTGCTGTATGGAAGTAGCTTTTAGCACATGGTGATATAAAAAACGATGGAACAGGAGATTTTAATCCATACGGGGATTAACTCAGTTATCAAGCGAGAAAACATGCGAAAACATAACTTTATAGTAGGAGTGTGAGATATGAAAAAAACATTATTGGCTTGTATGATGATAATGTTGATGTTAGCATCAGCTTGTGGAAAGGTTGAAACCACTTCAAGTTCAAATACATCTAGTGAGCCAAAACCTGAAGCAAAGGAGTCTACCAGTCCAGCTAGCACCTCCGAGTATTGTTCGCAAGGACGTGTAAAATTGGATAGTGAAACTGAAAAATTTATTTACGGAACTTGGAAAGTTAAGAAGCACCTTGGGTTTGCAAATTCTTATAATGATGCTTCTGAATATCCAACAGGGCAAAAATTTATCGGGGATGAAATTGTAATCGAAAACGACTTTTTTTCATCTAAAGGACTTAAAAACTATAGTGATTATCAATATGAGCTGAAGAATCCATTATATGAAATTACATCAACATGCGATAACGCTGACGCATTTTATAGACTATATAAAATAGATATGCCGGATCTGAATGCTAATGATGTAGTAAAAGCCATTGATATAAGTGATCCATCAACAAAGCTCAGTATACCTGTTAGCGTAAGTTTCTTTGTTGTTAATAACGATAGGCTGATCTTATTATCAGAGGCGACTATTTTTGAGCTTGAAAAACGAAGAACTAAATGAGTTTGCTTGTGGTAATAAATTTTGTGATAAAAGAAAGAAAGGTCAGCCATAAAGGCTGACCTTTCTTGTTTATGTTGTAAGACGATTGAACTATAGTGTATATACTGGATATTTATGAGTATAACCCGAGCCTTTACAAAACAGTTCTGCTTCTTCATTTCTTCGTCTCGTTAAGGTTCTATCATATGAAAATGCTTTACTTACTAGTTTAGAACAATTGTCAAGTTCCTGAGTTGAACGTGGCCCTTGGAAAGATGGGTAGATTAGCTTGTATGCAAGCAGAGCTACTACATCATCGGTACTAAGCACCCCGGAGCCTGCATTAAAAGTAAGCGAAACAAGTGCATCAAACTGATTTTGTGAAAGTGACATACCTGCAGGAAGTGCCACTTTATTCACTGATGATACAGCACTTGCAGTATCATTGGTGAAAAATGTATTTGCCTGAGACTGAGTAATTGGAGAAGTATAACTGAGTCCCAAAGATTTTGATAGAGCGTCAGCTTGTGCTTGGGTTAAAGTTGTATTCGCAGTGTATGTTTTAGACTTTGTTATCAGATGTCCATATCCAACTGTTGGAAAACCTTTTGGATCGGCATAGAATTTTAAGTTAAGTCCCTCATGCCCTTTCATAAAAGTTGCTCCATTAGCGCTTAGATTTGCCATAATAAATCACTCCTAAAGTTATTTTTATTAGTTATGAGAGCAATAAGGAGGAAACATAGCCAGAACAACCATTCCCCAGTGTTCTGCAATGCCGTATCGCCTTCACATATATATAAAGAGAAATAAGTCTCTTTTTTTACAACCACGCTCCAAATTTTTATTTCAATTCACTAATATCGAAAGTCTGTATCACCTCAATCATTTTGACATAGAGCTCTTGTTTTAAATCATCTTGATAATCAGCGGGGACTTGTCGCAAGGAGGTGGTATAAAAGATTCTAGGACATGTAATGTTGCCTCCTGATCGTGGTGTTGCTGTGCTTGTACTAAAAGTTCGGCCAACATAAAATCACCGCTTTACGTTTTTTGTATTTCATTCTTCAAGGCATTAATGGCATCGCTTAGTTCAGATATTTTTTTCGCCCTGTCAAATAGTGAACATTATCCTTTAAAAAGTTGTTTTGTCGCAGGTGGGGCAATCGGTGTCTTATCCGGCTGGCTGCTTCTGGGCGAAGTCATTCGGGATTACGTTTATATGGGCGGGCTATGCATATTCCTGGGGATCTTTCTGGTAAACTGGACTGGACGAGCAAATAATAAGGACGTATTAATAAAATAAAATATTCATGCCTGATTTTCGGCGATGCCCAGTGCATCGTTTTTTTATAATATCAACAAGGATAAACTTTACTGATATAAGGACGTGCGCCCAATGATTTCTGCTGAACTGAAAGAACAATACTATGAGGCTCTTGTGGCTAAGGATTCGGAATACGAAGGTTTATTCTATGTAGGCGTCAAGACGACGGGTGTTTTCTGCCGGCCTACATGCCCCGCGCGGAAGCCCAAGTTCGAAAACTGCGAATTCTATGAGACGGCTCAGCAGGCTTTGCTTGCTTCGTATCGTCCTTGCCAGCGCTGCCGCCCGTTGTCTCATCCCAATCAGGTATCTGATGTGGTACGCGTATTGGTGGAAGCCGTGGAGAACCATCCGGAGAAACGCTGGAAAGGCCAGGACTTCAAGGCATTATCTATCGACGAATCGACGGCCAGACGTCAGTTCAAGAAGCGATTTGGCATGACCTTTGTGGAGTATGCCCGTGCCCGTCGTATGGGACTGGCCCTGAAAAATATTCGCTCCGGTCGAACGGTCATTGATGCCCAGCTGTCCACCGGTTACGAGTCCGGCAGCGGGTTCCGGGATGCCTTCTCGCGAATCATGGGCGCAGCGCCCACACAAGTAGATGAACAAAATGTCTTGAAGGCGTCCTGGATCGACACACGTCTTGGACCCATGATGGCTGTAGCCGATGAGAAGGCGCTATATCTGCTCGAATTCGTGGATCGCAGAGGTCTGGAGCGTGAGGTAGAACGTTTGCGCAAACGAACGAAGTCAGCCATTGTACCTGGAGTAACAGAACCGATTCGTTCCATTGAACGGGAACTTGCGCAGTATTTTGAGGGCACGCTAACTGTATTCCATACCCCGTTGTTCTGGTTAGGAACACCATTCCAGAAGAGTGTATGGGAGCAATTGATTGCGATCCCACCGGGCGAGACGAGGTCATATCAAGATATCGCGAATGCACTGGGTAAACCTACAGCATGTCGGGCGGTAGCACAGGCCAATGGAGCCAATCAGCTGGCCATTGTTATTCCATGTCACCGTGTGATCAATGCCAGTGGAGAACTGGGAGGATACGGAGGAGGCCTGACACGCAAAAACTGGCTTTTAACCCACGAGAAGCAGGCTCCTGAATAACTCAAGAGATATGAAATGAACGGCATGTGGTATGAAGAGGATTAGCTATGTAACGGAGGAGATAAGTCTTATGAGTACGCAACAAGAAAAAGCGGCGATGTTCCACCAATCCCATACGAAAGGCAATCCCTTGATTCTGGTCAATGTCTGGGATGCCGGGAGTGCACTCGCCATCCAATCTGCTGGAGTAGCAGCAATCGCTACTGGAAGCTGGTCTGTATCTGCTGCCCACGGTGAACAAGATGGAGAGGCGATGCCATTCCAGCTGGTACTGGACAATCTGGTCCCGGATTACAGCGAGCGTGGATTTGCCTGTTACGATCGATATTGAGGGAGGGTATGGCAGGTTTGCGTCAGAAGTGAAGGGAAATGTGAGCCAAGTGATCCATCACGGTGCGGTAGGAATTAATATTGAGGATCAGCTCCCCTCTGGCGCAGGACTGTACGCTGTGGAGGAGCAATGTCTGAGACTGTCGGCTGCCCGAGAAGCCGCGGAGCAGGCAGGCATTCCGCTGTTCATTAACGCCCGCACAGATATCTTTTTGCAAAATGCACCTGAACGACACAATCACGCACTCCTGGAAGAAGCACTTATTCGCTCCAAGGCATATGCAGAAGCAGGCGCCAGTGGTCTGTTCGTTCCAGGCTTACAGAATCAACAACTGATTCAGGAATTGTGTGAATGTTCGTCGCTTCCGGTCAACGTGATGGTTACATCCCATGAGCCTTCACCGAAACAACTTGCTGGGCTGGGTGTGGCACGCGTAAGCTATGGGCCTTATCCTTATCTGCAAGCAATGGAATACCTGAAAGAACTGGGACAAAGTATTCTATCTGGAAACTAACACAAAGGCGTGCTTCTCATTTTTCACCAGAGGGAAGCGTACTTTTTCACGATATTCAATTAATGCTACTATTATAAGCGATCATCTATGATGTGAATCCTCAAACAGGTGCTAGACTGCGCCTGTTTTTTGATGCTTATCTTTTCACCTATGTATGTTATAATCACCACTACCCAACACTAACAGGAGGAAAATATGCTTAACGTTGAACAAAAGCTTGAAGTGCTACAATCGTATCCCCAACTGCAACGCAAAGATGTTTCTCTCGGTCGTGTTAATTTCCACTACGAAGAAAGTGCGTATGATAAAAAGATTGTTGCTCTCCATATTCACCCTAACGGTAACGGTTATATCTATGCAGGGCTACTGCCCAACTATGAGACCGATGCTAAAGGATTCGTCAATATTCGTGATTACTCCGAAGAAGATCTACGCACATTATTAGATGAGACAATCAAAGCGATGTCTCACAATCCCAACGCAGTTGAATTCGAGGTGCCAGAACAAGTAAAAACTGCTGCTCCTGCATTGGCTACAACCTCTACAGGTGGCGGAACATGGGTCGATGAAGATGGACATACGCTGACTTTAAAATATGAAGATGACATGTGGTATGTGTATTCCGGTGTTAATCTGGATATGGCTTTCGAAACACGTAGCGAAGCTGGCGAGTATCTCAAAGAAGAAGGATTCAAACCACAAGCTCAAGCCTAACTTATACAAAAAAACACGAGGTGTGTATGTACACACTCGTGTTTTTCTGATCTGATCAGTCTTTTCTGCCTTTCATTGTAAGCGGCGCATTCTTCATCATCGGGTACGTGCTCAGAAGCAAAGCACCTCCAATGACCCCCAGAGTGGTGAACAATGCGATGAGATTGACATTTGTAAACCACTGGACCCACGTGCTCAGATCTGATAGAACAATTACCAGCGTAACGATTAAGCTAACCCCAAAGAACAGGACAAAAAAGTTGCGCATCCCCAATCTAATCCAACAAACAGTTGAGAAGATGGATAACCCCAGCACCAGAAAACCAATCATCAGATCAAACCATAGATAGGAAAAAAAATGATATTCACTTGAATACAGCATACCTGGTTGATAAAAGGTTACGCCAAGCGTCCCATATTCATGGAGAAGATGCATAATGAAATAGATGACGTTCAGTATCGTAATTGTTCCTACGACCATCCATACCGAAATGATATAAAAGGATTTCATAAACTGTATTCGTGTACTGCCCATACCGATCGCAACCGGAAACAATGTGATGATGCCCGCGACCGCAAAAGCACAGATTCCTCCGTACATTGGACCGAATAGTTGAGTAGTATACGTCACATCAAAGATGAATCCAATGGCCAGATAGACAACTGTAAGCATGAGTGTAATTGACGAGAAAATCATTAAATACCAGCGCATATCGTCCAGAATCAGCCGATTCGTACCTTTCACCGAGTTCATCGCTTAATCCCCTCCTGATTACGCGTCCTGTTGACCAAATAATCCTGTAAAGTTGCCTTCTCAATGGAAAGCCCCTGCGTATGAGCGATGTCTTTCCACGTTTTCGAGTATGGCTCATCAATCATCACTTTCAAGGTCGATCCCATCTGGGAAGATTCTATGACCTTCACGTCTGCGGTAACTCGATTGACATCTTCAATTCTCCCTGTTAGAAGAACTCCTTTTTCGCGCATCTCTTCCATCGGCTGATTAAACAACACTTCCCCGGCTTGCAGAACGATGAGGGACTCACATAAAGGCTGAATCTCCTCAATATGATGGCTTGATATTAGAATTAGACGCGGGTTATCTTCATATGTCTCCAGTAAAGTATTGTAGAAATATTTACGTTTCTCCGCATCAAGACCATTGGTGGGCTCATCCAGAATCGTTACTCTTGCGTTACTGGCAAGACCCAATATCATCTGAGCGGCGGTCTTCATGCCTTTTGAGAATTTGGTGATCTTCTTCTTCACTGGCAGTTCGAACATGTCGATTAGTTGCTCGGCGAGAGCCTGATTCCACTGAGGATGGAAGTATTGACCGAATCGAACCATGTCGTTGATCGTCCAATTTCTACCCAGGGGATGGTTCTCCTGGATATAACACAGATTCTCCTGCGCAGCCAAGTTGTTGTATGGATCCTGGCCCATCACTTCAATGGTTCCAGTATCAGGCCGGTTATGGCCTGCGAGCAGACTCATCAGGGTTGTTTTGCCTGCACCATTTCTTCCCCACATTGCACTAATGATCGGCTCACTCTCATGTAACGTCACGTTTTTTAGCACCGGCGTCTGTTGATAGCTGTAGGTCACCTGCTCGATCTGAATCATAACTCACTCTCCTTATCTTTCTTGCCCCGGATCAAATCGATAATCATGTCCTCATTCATGTGAATCCGTCTGGCCTCTTCAAGTAAAGGTTTAATATATTCCTCGTAGAAATGCTGCTTTCGTTCAACAAGCAATGCTTCCCTGGCTCCCTTCGCAACAAACATTCCAACACCTCGCTGTTTGTAAATGATACCTTTGTCCACGAGCATTTGAAGCCCTTTGCGTGCCGTGGCTGGATTAATATTGTAAAAGCGAGAGAGTTCATTGGTTGAAGGGACCTGTTCCTCCACCTTCAATCTGCCGTCTACAATGTCATCCATAATCATCATGGATATCTGATGAAAAATAGGCTGAGATTCATCCAAATTCGATTTCATGCGATTCCAACTTTCATTCATTGTTAATTAGTTAGTCGGTTAGTTACTCATGTGACTAACTATAGTATACGGAAACCAATATGTAAATAGGCGAAGCACTAATTAATCAACTTTTTCATTTTGGCTCGATTGTATTGATTAATAAGACCGTCCAGAACTACAGATTGCTGGATGACTTCAGGATGAAGCAAACTGCCGTATTCCGACTGCAAGCGGTGAAGCTGTTGTCTGGCTTCTTCGATCTGAGACATTAACTCCAAGCAATCCATAGTACCCCTCCTTTTTGTCATATTTTAGTTTATTATGCCAATCGATAGGCCGCAAGGGGTACGACATACTTATTCTTCCACCAGACGCAAAAAAAGACGCCTCTGAATGAATATTCAGAAGCGTCCCTTACCAATTTTTTAAGTTCCGAATCCGTGGTCAGCAGTTCTCATAATTCCGGGGTCTGGAACTTCCTTGCCTGAGACAGGTTCCGTAGCAGGAGCTACAATGTAAATAATAATACTACATGTAGCTATCAGCAAAGCCAACTTTCTCTTCATTGAGTTTCTGCACCTCACTAATGATCAATTTGTATTGCTGTTTCGCCGTCTCAGTTGCAAACTCCCTATATTGCTCAAACAGTCCGACACCTCTAAGCATACCTCGTCCACTGCTAATTTCAATAGAGAATCGTAAACTATCCAGAACAAATTGTATTCCTGTGAAATACTCGTCTTTCTTTAGATAATACGCAGCGAGATCTGCTAAAAGACGTAAATATCGATCATCTGTAACCTGTCTGCTAACCTTTCCAATTCGGTTGCTCTGTTCCTGGTACGTAAAGTATGATTCATACTGTTCGAGCACATCATCAATATTTTTATCATAGCGATTGGCAGCAGTCACAATATCACAAAGCGCCGGGAAAATTTCATTTTCTTTTGTTGAGATGTAATTCAAATATTCAGGCAACACATCAAACTGTCCGCTCATTAATTGATATATATAACGGTTGCCCTCAGCCCATTCCTGAAACTGATTCATAACTACCATCTCGTCTTGATTAGGGTTCTTAACCCAACTGTTATCCGTGTATAAAGAAACATATTTAAGCGCGCCTTGATAGTCTTTAAGTTGATAGCACGCACTACCTGAAGCCAAATAAGAATACAGAATGTAAAACACAATTGGTCTTTTGGTTTCTTCCTGTTTCCTTCTTCCATTCAGCTCATAATGGATGGTTGCTTTCACCCTAAGCTTCTCGGACAGCTCCTGAACTTTATTCCATCTGTGCAAGGCACCAAAGGCATTGATCAGTTCATTAAGCGCATCCAGCTGATAGCGTTCATCCAGCCGATCCACATAGTATTCGAATTGAGCCGCAATGATTAGATTTCGTTGCTGATCATTGCTCAGCCCCAATCTGAATAGTCGATACTGACATAGTGCAAGCCGTTCGGAGTGTTGCATTTTCTCACTTTCGGCTATCGTTTCATATAGTAGAACGGCCGGTTTGAATTTACCAGCATGGTAGAATTCTTCAGCCAGATCAAATAACAAAGGAATATAAGATAGATTATCCATCATCAACCGGATAACATCTTCAATACAATTCAATTTATTCAATTCTGCACATCGATGAAGGAATGGTCCCAGTCTTCGCCAGTCAGGGGCAGCATGGACAAAACACTCATCTATATACAATTCATAGAAGTAACCTTCTTCAAGTCTCATAGCTGAAGTGATTCGATCCAGCTGCTGCATCGCAATCGGACGATTCTTGTTCAAAATGTTGCTCAGCGTACCCGAGTTAATTCCTGACGTTTCCGAAAAAAGACTAATGGACATCTGCTCACGCTTCAGATAACTCTCTAAATGATCGCGTATCGTGGTTGTCGGCTCCAAACTAACACCACCCTCCAAAATAAAAAACCATAAACAGGATTAACGGTATGCAAAAGTAATTATATGTAATAATTAAGCAAGGGTCAATAAGATAAATTCAACTAATTTGTATTAATTACAAAATAATCCTTTTGTTAAAATAGAGGCCCTACCCTTATTTTATACCGGGAACGAATAAGCATCAAATAAAGGATAAAATAAAAACACGAGCGCTATATACGCTCGTGTTTTATATGCAATACAGCAGATCATTCTGCTATGTATTGATTTGGGTTTAAGGCAGCACATTGCCAGCTGCACGATAGATTTCGTACCACTCTTGGCGTGTAAGGTGAACATCGCCAGCTTTGATGCAATCCTGCAAACGCTGGATGTTCATTGTACCTGTCACGGGCTGCATTTGTGCCGGGTGACGCAGCAACCAGGCAATTGCGATGGTCGTGTTGCTCACTTCATATTTTGCAGCAATCTCGTCGATCTTCGCATTCAGTTCCGGGAACTTATCGCTACCCAGGAATACACCTTCGAAGAATCCGTATTGGAACGGGGACCATGGTTGAATCGTGATATCATGCAGGCGGCAATAATCAAGAATACTGCCATCACGGTTAACCGCGGCATCGTTCTCCATATTTACGTTGATTCCACTATCAATCATCGTGGTATTGGTAATACTCAACTGCAGCTGGTTGGCTACCAGTGGCTGTTTAACGTATTTTTTCAACAGT
Organism: Paenibacillus sp. LK1; assembly: GCF_002750415.1. NCBI lineage: Bacteria > Bacillati > Bacillota > Bacilli > Caryophanales > Paenibacillaceae > Paenibacillus > Paenibacillus sp. LK1. The sequence continues at coordinate 158,795 of NZ_PEII01000008.1, read as the reverse complement.
TCGATCTGGTTCGGATTCTGGTTGGATACCCCGAAGTGACGCACTTTGCCTTCGCGTTCCAGCTGATCAAAGGCTTCAGCTACTTCTTCCGGTTCCACCAAGGTGTCCGGGCGATGCAGCAATAAAACATCCAGGTAATCGGTTTTCAAGCGTTGCAGAATGCCATCCACCGAATTCAAGATGTGCTCTTTGGAGAAATCAAACATGCCTTTGCGGATACCGCATTTGGATTGAAGAATCATATTTTCACGAACTTGGGGATTCATCTGCACAGCCTCTGCAAAGATCTCCTCACAAGCCCCGTTTCCATAAATATCAGCATGATCGAAGAAGTTCGCGCCTGCTTCCATGGCGGAATGAACAAAATGTTCAGCTTCTTTGCTGCTTAATGAATTAATTCTCATGCAGCCAACGGCTACAACCGGTATTTCAAGTGCGCTGCTGCCAAGTTTAATTGTTCTCAAGATGATTTCCCTCCATATTCGAATAGTATCGTACATTCATTCTCATGATCTTTGCCAACTAGTATATACTTGTCTTCCGTCTATGATTGTGACACAGAACTGCAATCGGTTTCAATGGAATTTTAGATTTCTTATATGGAATAATGGAGGTTTTTTTCTGCATCGTTCCTCCACCTATACTTCTTCCGGAACTATCACTTCAATATGCCGAGGCAATACACTGATTTGAATGGGCAGAGAGGGCCCTTCTTCTCCATCCACATTTGTGCGAATGGCTTCTGTAGAACGGACGTGAACTTCTTTTGCCGTAAAATAATCAACATCCTTATGATTCTTCAGATTGCCAAACAACAGGGACGTTCCGAGTGTTACCGTATTAAAGACATTCATGCTACGGATTACAAAACAATGTATTAATCCATCATCCACCGCTGCTTCCGGGGACAATTTCTCAAAACCTCCAACCGAATTGGTCAGTGCCGCGAGAAAAAGTGGAGACTCCCCTTCCCAGAACTGCCCATCATACTCAATAGTGAGTGGCTTGGCCGGTGTGTTCATCAAATCTTTCAATCCTTCTTTCAAATAAGCGAATGAACCCAGCTTCGACTTCTCTTCAGAGGATACCGAGAATAACGCCTCTGCCAATGAACCCGCTGCCACCACGTTAGCAAACAGACGATCGTTGATTTTACCAAGATCCACCTTATGGATCTGCTCCGAACGTAACTGCCGAATGGCTTCCTCCGGATCAAGCGAGATATTCAGCGCACGCGCAAAATCATTCACTGTACCCAGCGGCACCACACCCAGTCTGGGACGATGCTCCTGATCCATCATGCCGTTAATCGTCTCATGCAGCGTCCCATCCCCTCCAATGGAAATGACGAGATCACAGCCATCTTTGCAGGCACTCAGACAGTAGTTGGTCGCATCGCCCTCACCAGCCGTCTCATTGATCACCACTTCATACTGCTGTGATTCAAGAATTTCTTGTACCTGGGACACATATTGCTGAGCCTCTTCTTTACCCGACGATGGATTACTAATGATCATGGCTTGGCGCATACCTGCATCTTCTCCTCCAAATGGCTTTCTTACTTCATCTATACCCTTTCTGCCATGGAGTTGAATAGCATCTGGGGGAGTTGTACAATTTTTTTTGAAAAAGATGACTGGAAGAGTGCAGTATGGGGTTTGTATCATATAGAATAGAAGTAGATGTTCTGCCTGTCATGAATTTCTTGTTCCTTTTGCCCCATGATGGGTTAATAACTATAGATGTGTTTATCTATTATATCTGTCCATATCGTAACTATAGTAGTTTACCGACATAAATTGGTACTCACAAATTACATAAGAACGGTACACTTACCTATCATCAAAATCGGAATCGGAGGGAATTCATGCAATGAGAAGAATGACTCTACTATTTCTAGTCTTCATCCTGAGTCTCGGGGCGGCTGGGCAAGCGATGGCCTATACTACGGCAGACTTGGGCGAAGGAATCATCAAAGATCCTGCACTAGAGAACGGACTGAAGCTGATTCTGAACAAACCGGTAGATTCCCCGCTAACCTCTTCCGATCTGGAGCAGTTGAACGTAGTGGATCTCAGCAATGCAGGCATTCAAAGCCTGTCCGGCCTGGAATACGCCACGAATCTGACACACCTCCGGTTATATGGCAATGAGATTGAAGACCTAACACCGCTGGCGCATCTGACTCAGCTTCGCGAGGTTGACGTTCGCAATAACTACATTACATCGATTGATGCACTCGCTGATTTGAAAGACCTGGGACGGCTGTATATCAGCAACAATTCCATTTCTTCCATAGAAGTTGTACGTGGATTCACCCGTTTACATACGTTTCACGCCAGCGGCAACCAGATTACCAGTCTCTCCGCACTGGCGGATGCAGATGATCTTCAATGGCTTGAAATCTCGAATAATGCGATAACGTACCTGACACCACTGGCGGATAAAAGAAAACTGAAACAGCTCAATGTGGCCAACAACCACATTCATACACTGGATGTACTGGCTGATTTGCCGAATACACTTCAGAAGCTGAATGTGGCAGGCAACGAGATCTCCGATCTGATGCCCTTGAAGCATTTGACACGCCTGCAGGCGCTAGACTTCTCCGGGAATCAGGTTCAGCATCTGGCACCCTTGGAAGACCTGGTAGGGTTGAAAGAACTGAATGCGGAGTCCAATCAGATCTATGATCTGGAGCCGTTACGCCAGCTGTCCAAGCTGGAAGTACTGAAACTGTCCAATAACCGGGTGTGGGATCTGTCACCGATTGCCGGTTTTACTTTTACAAGAAACAGCTCTGCAAATACAAATACGATAACGGATATCTCGGCTTCCACTTCCTTATCCTCCGGTACGCAGACCTCGGTCTCTGAACCGGAACCTGCCGGACTCACGGTACAAAATAATTATCTGGATGTTGCGAGCGGCAGTGACACGATGCGCCTGCTAAACCAGATGAATGTGCGGGAGCAGAAACGTACTCCACAGGGTAATTTCCAGCGGCTTATTGAAGGATCTACCACAGCCTATGTCGGGGATCGTGCTTACGCACTGGAGGCTGCACCCTTTATCGATGAAGGACGGACCTATGTACCACTCCGCTTTGTCTCCGAGCAATTGAATGCCAGCGTGAACTGGAATCCGGATACACAGGAGGTTCAGATTGCGCAGAATGGTACAGTAGTTCGGTGGGCCGTGGGCAACAAACAGGTGATTGTAGACGATACACTTGCGATAAACGATGCACCACTGTTGATGAAGGATGGAAAGGCGTTTGTCCCGGTACGTTTTATTTCGGAGCAATTCAATACGACGGTTGCGTATATCGGAAGCAGCAAAACGATTCTGATCTTCGAAAACAAAGCGCAGGCCGAGAATGTACAGCCTTAATTAAGCCAAGCATCATCAAGCACCGAGCACTTATCTCAGCTTTTCTCAAATGCACAATTACATGCACAGCGAAGTCCCCGTCTGAACATCAGCGGGGATTTTTGGTGAGCAGTATACAGGATACGAGCTGGCAGTAATACGATTGGCGGAATAGCGATTATTTAATCAAAAAAACGGATGCTACCCAGGGTCTGCCTGTATTCACTGGGACTCATGCCAGTCCATCGCCTGAACTGCCGACTGAAGTGCGCAAGACTGGAATATCCGAGCATGGTGGCAACCCGAGTGAGGTTAAGATCAGGCTGGTGTATCAGCTGCTTGGCTTCGTGAAGCTTCAGTTCGGACAAATATCTGCGCGGAGAGATGCTGTATACTTTCTGAAATGTCTCCAGAGCATATCCAGGGCTGATTTGAAGCGTGGCCGCAATCTCTTCAATCCGAATCTCCTTATCCCCCAGCCCTTCCCGCTGGATATTCCCGGCATTGAAGCGGCTTTTGATTGCCTCGGCAATCAGTGTTGCATAGTGCGCCACAGTAGGCGATATGGTTTCTTGGGAACGGGAGGAGCTTTGCTCTGCCAATATCGCCAAAATCTCCAACAAACCAGCCTGCATACGGAACAAATCTGATGTTGTATATTCTTCTTTGTGCTGAAGCAGATCCACCCATTTCATCATGACTTCCGTTAATCGCTGATTATCCTCGCCGCCACATGGAAACAACATCTGCACATGTCTACTCATCTCCTGGCGAAACAGAATCTCATCAACATTGAAATGGGCAATAAAGTAGGTAAGCCCTTGCTCCTGATTACATTCATTGGTATGTTTGCACCCAGGCGGGATGAGCAATATATCTCCTGCGTGGAGATCATAACGAATATTCTCCAGTATCGTCGTCTGCGACCCTTCCAGAATCAATATCAATTCAAAGGCCAAATGCGATTCCAGCGGCACTTGCCAGCCCTGTTTCACCTTCTGCATATGAGCACCAAACAGCTTGACGTTCCAGTCCGTTGCAGGCAGCCATCGGCTCTCCGGAGATAGATAAGAACGGTATGGTTCAGGAATGATCATGCATTTCACCACCTTGGATTAGGGCAAATTTTACGCGGTTCAGCGTATCTTCTTTTGCAAAGGGACTTGATATACTGACTGTACATCATACCTGAGATTCAAGCGAGGAGGAAATTCCAATGTCCCTGACATTACATGGTTATTCCACTACACCAGATCATGCGTGTAAAGAGATTTCTTATACAACTACAAATGAAAGCGCTAACTTAAAGCTCACAGGTGAACAGCATCAGCTTGTCGAAGGATTTGGCGGTTGCTTTAATGAGCTTGGTTATATTGCCCTGTCCCACTTGAATGAGGAGCAGCGTCATGACGTATTTCATTCCCTCTTCCACCCGGAAGGAGAACATAAATTCAACATCTGTCGCCTGCCCATTGGCGCGAGTGATTATGCAGAGCAATGGTACAGTCACAATGAGGTGGACGGCGATGTGAGCATGGAACATTTTTCGATCGAACGCGATTTTAAATATCTGATTCCATACATCAAAGAGGCCCTGACCTATAATCCGAATCTGCAATTCTTCGCCTCACCGTGGAGCCCACCTACCTGGATGAAGTCACCAAAAGCCTATAACTATGGAACGCTGCGCTGGGAGAAGGATATCCTAGAAGCTTATGCGCTGTATTTCGTCAAATTCGTACAGGCGTACAAGGACGCTGGCATCACCATCCATCAGGTCCATGTACAAAACGAAGTCATCGCGGATCAGAAATTCCCTTCCTGCATGTGGACAGGTGAGCAGCTGCGTGAGTTTATCGCCGATTACCTGGGCCCTGCTTTTGATCAGCACGGTCTGGACACGGAAATCTGGCTGGGAACGATCAACGCACCTGATCCATGGGAAGAATTGATCAAAAAGAAAACAAATGATTTTGACGAATATGCCGGACTGGTGCTTAGTGATCCCAAAGCCTACGCCTATATCAAGGGAGTCGGTTATCAGTGGGCAGGCAAAAATGCCATCCAACGTACAGCCGCGAGCTACCCGGAGCTTCGTTACATGCAGACCGAGAATGAGTGCGGTGACGGTAACAACTCGTGGAACTACGCCAAGTATGTATTTAATCTGTACCAGCACTATTTCAGTAATGGAGTGAATGCGTATATTTACTGGAACATGGTTCTGGAGCCAAAAGGCCGCAGCACATGGGGGTGGGAGCAAAACTCCATGATTACGGTAGACCCGGATGCCAAAGGAATCATTCGGAATCCCGAGTATTATGTGATGAAGCATTTTGCTCATGATGTCGTGCCTGGTGCACGAAGAGTTGGACTGTCTGGAGCCTGGAGTGGCAAAGCCGTGGCTTTCCGCAACCCGGACAATAGTCTCGTCATTGTCATCAACAATCCGTTCAAGGACAGCCGGGACCTTCATTTGGCGTATGAAGGACAGACACTCCGGTTTGAGCTGGAGGCGGATTCCTTCAACAGTATTATCATTCCTCAATCCTAATACCCATTCAAACCACGAAATAGCGTCATGTCGCCCTACTTGATGTGGGCACATGACGCTATTTTTTTGTGCAAGCTATGGAAAGAAATGATTCTGTGAATGGTTCTGCCTGCCTAGCTTAAGGATTGTTCGCAAGATAATTTCTCAGCCATTGCAGCGCTGGACGCTCTGTACCATTCGTATTCACCAAATGGGAACCACTCACCCAAGTCTGACCTTGATTAAAGCCCCACAACGTCACACCTTTAACGGCCGAATGCTGCCAGAGGACAGGAAATTTCTGCTGGTAGCGCTGCAGCTGTGTGTTATCATCGCCGGTTATATCCAGTTCGGATACATAGATCGGCAATCCGGTTGCCGCAAGTTTGTTTAATACGGTATTCATTGTGCTGACAGAAACGTTATCCATATTAAAGTAATGACACTGGATGCCGATGCCATCAATCAGGCCTCTGCTCTTCAAAATATTGATGATCTGAACGTATTGATCAGCTGCATTCGGATCGCCAATAATCCCATATTCGTTCAGCAGAAGCTTGGCGTTCGGGAAAGCTTGTCTTGCTTGCTCAAAAGACCAAATAACCCAGTCCCACCCTGTCGCTCCATCACCACCAATGGCGTTACGATAAGAAGGTTTGGCATGTAATGGTTCATTGACTACATCGACAAACGCTGATTTGGAATATCTCTGGCCTGCTGCCTTGATCCACTGGATTACTTCAGCCTTCTGATCTGCAGCGGAGAGTCCACTAATCCAACCTGGCTCCTGACTTCCCCAGACAAGCGTGTGAAACTTGAACGGAAATCCATTGTTGTTGGCATAATTGTAGGCGATATCCGCCTGAGACCAGTTCATATTGTTACGCGTGGCTTCGACTGCGCCCCATTTCGTTGAATTCTCCGGCGTTACCTGGTTCCAATAGGGACTGAAATTGGAGGGAACACTGCTTGCAATGATATTGCCCAAAAACTTGCTGCCTTTCGATAACCCTGCACTTACACTGCCTACCGCTACTGAGGCGGCGAGCACACCTACCAAAGCCAGTGAACCGACAGTTTTGAACCATTTGGACTTGAACATGATCTTCCTCCTTCGAATATTAGTATTTGATTTATTAGTAAGCGCTTACAAATTCCATTTTACTGGATAAATATGTAATTATCCATATAGAAAGTATAGCTTGTCCCTCAGAAAGTATAGATGTTGGGGCACTAAAATGGTGACTTATCTAAATTGAGTTACATATTATTATATTTACAAATCTATAAATATAGATATAATGTAATTCTGAGAACTTATTATATCGGCCGTATATTTTTCTATAGATAAGGAGGCTTTTTCTAGTCCATTATATCTATTTTTCTATATATATATATATTAATTTGGAGGTCTACACTTTACATGAAATCTAAATCACAACAGGTTAATCCGTTACTCATCCTCATTCTGGCGCTGGGTGTGTTCGCCATCATCACTACAGAAGTAGGCATTATCGGAGTGCTTCCTCTGATCACACAGAAATTTAACATCACCGCTGCACAGGCTGGATGGCTGGTAAGTATTTTCGCTCTCGTTGTTGCCGTGTCTGGCCCTTTTCTGACTTTGCTTGTATCTGGTATCAATCGTAAAACCATTTTGTTAACTGCCGTGCTGTTGTTTGCCATTTCCAACGTAGTATATGCATACACAACCCGGTTCGACATGATGCTAATCTTTCGAATTATCCCGGCCATTTTCCATCCGGTCTTCTTCTCCGTTGCTCTCGTCACGGGTGCCAAGCTGGTCCCACCGGAAAAAAGCAGTCAGGCCGTTGCCAAAGTGTTTACCGGGATCACTGCCGGCTTTGCATTTGGCGTGCCCTTAACTTCCTACCTTGCGGAACGCTTCTCGTTGGAGGTTGCGTTCTGGTTCGGAGCGGTTGTCAGTCTCATTGCTTTCATCGGTATATGGATTTGGCTGCCCTCGATGCCTGTGCAAGAGAAGATGTCTTATGGCAAACAGATCGGCATTTTGCGTAAACCTGCGCTGTGGCTAAATATTGCTACTGTCATTTTTATTTTTGCAGCGATGTTCTCCGTATACAGTTATTTCGCCGAATACCTAGGGCAAGTCACCCAAATGGGCGGTTCATGGATTAGTGTGATGCTCTTGGCCTTTGGTGTTATTATGATTGCCGGAAATTTGGTATTCGGACAGCTGCTGCATCGGAATATTCCGAGAACTGTTCTCCTCTTTCCGGTGCTATACATGGCGGCTTATTTACTCGTTTTCTATGCAGGTTCCTATTTCATTCCGATGGTTATCATGGTGTTCGTCTGGGGTGCGATTCACTCTGGCGGTCTGATTGTCAGCCAAACTTGGCTTACGACTGAGTCTCAGGAAGCACCTGAATTCGGAAATAGCCTCTTTGTCTCTTTCTCTAATCTGGGGATTACCCTCGGAACCTCCATTGGCGGCTGGTTCATTGCCCAACTTGGAATTCATCAGGTCATCTGGAGCGGAATAATCTTTGGTCTGCTTGCTTTGGTATCCATCGTTGTCAAAATAAAATTTTTCACCTCTCGTAGTCGTAGTTCAATAGAGACGGTTTAAAAGTTAAGTTCCCAGCGTCATCTACAATCAAATATGATTTGGGTGTTGTTGAGGAAGAAGTTTAAACATATAAAGAGACGTGTAGAGACTACTCTAATCATTTCCAGTTAATTCCTATCGGATGATCCAGAGTAGTCTCTTTTATTTGTCATTTTGTGGTTTACATTTACCAAATGTTTATCTAGTATTAACTCCAATGACATATATCTTTACATAACACTAAATAACACTAGATAACAAGGGAGATTACAACATGCGCAAATTTTCGCCGAAACGTTACGCCGGATGGCCCTTATCATTCCTCTTATGTGCCTCCATCCTCTTCGCACCTTTTGCCTCCACTCCGGCTCAGGCTGCTGAAGCAGACAAGGAAACCAAGATTACATTGTTGGGAACATCGGACATTCATGGCCGATTTATGCCGTGGGACTATGCCCTGGACGGTCCAAATCCAACCGGCAGCATGACGCAGTTGTATACGATCGTGAAAAAAGTACGTGCTGAGAATCCAAATACGATTCTGTTGGATGCAGGCGACATGATTCAGGACAATTCTGCTGAACTGTTCAACGATCAACCCCAATCTCCCATGATGGTCGCAATGAACGAAATGAAATATGACGCATGGGTCATGGGGAATCATGAATTTAACTTTGGATTGGACGTATTAGAGAAGATTTCCTCACAGTTCAAGGGACAACCCTTGGTAGGTAACATTTTCAAAGAAAACGGCGACCGCTACATGCCTGCTTATACGATTATTGAGAAGGACGGTATCAAGGTTGGCGTCATCGGAATGAACACACCTATGATTACCGAGTTCGAAAAAGGTACGGATCACCTGGACGGCATCATTGTCAAAGACCCGGTGGAGGAGACCAAGAAGGCCATCGCTGAGCTGAAAGGCAAAGTGGACGTCATGGTTGGACTTATGCATATGGGACTCGATAACGAGAACGGGAACCCGGGCACCGGGGTTACGGATATTGCCAATGCCAACCCGGAGCTGGCTGCTATTTTTGCCGGACACATGCATACGCTGATTGAATCCCAAACGGTTAACGGCGTATTGATCTCCGAGCCGAACAAATATGGTTCACACATTTCACGGATTGACCTCACGTTTGCCAAAGAAGGCGACAAGGTTGTACTGAAAAGCAAGGAAGCACAATCACTCGCTGTAAAAGCAGCTGATGGCTCTTATGAAGTGTCCGATCCCGGACTGGAAGATACACTGCATCCGTTCCACGAGTTCGCTCGTGCCGATGCCAACATTGAAGTAGCTGAGCTAAAAGAAACCAACCTGGTACCAGCAGATGAGATCAAAGGCATTCCTGCTGTGCAGATTCAGGAGACACCACTCTCTGACTTCTTCACTGAAGTCATGCTGCATTATAGCGATGCCGACGTAGTCGCGCACCAGATCGATAACGATAAGGCCAAGCTGGATGTTGGACCGATCAAGAAAAAGGATATTGCGTTCAACTACCAATTTACCTTTGGTGAAGTAACCGTATATGAAGTGACCGGACGTGATCTGAAGGATTACATGGAATGGTCTGCGGGTTATTTTAATTCCACACGCCCTGGTGATGTGACGATCAGTTTTGATCCGAAACGACGTGCTTCCAAATACAGCACCGACGATTTCTTTGGCGGGGTGACGTATGAAATTGACCTGACCAAGCCTTACGGCAGTCGGATTACGAACCTCAAATACAGCAATGGCACAGTGGTTAAAGAAGAAGATACACTCAAGCTCGGCATGAATGCCTACCGGATGGAAGCCCTGATTGCCAAAGGTGGGGCACTGGAAGGACGTAAGTTCAAGCAATTGTGGTCCTCCAAGGATGCTTCGGCATTTGGCGAGATTCAAGGTACGATCCGTAATCTGTCCATTGCTTATCTCAAAGACGTGATGAAAGGCGTTTATGAACCGAAAATCCAGCACAACTGGAAAATCACCGGTGTCGATCTGACAGCACCTGCACGTACAGATATTGTAGAGCTGATTAATGATGGCCTCCTGTCTGTTCCGACAACGGAAGATGGCAAGTATACCAATATTGCGTCCATTAACATTTTGGATGCGGTGACTGAAGAAGAAATGACTGCACTTGCCGCCAAAGCGAACGTAAGTATCGCGAAATTCTCTGGCGTGAAAACCAAAGGTGAGTTCTATCAAGAGCTGAATAAAGCTCGCAAGGCGTCCACTGGCAGTGCTGAGGAAGAGACTAATACACCTGAGAAGCCGACAACACCAACGGTACCGAAACCAGACACATCGAAACCTGGAAAACCATCGACATCACCAAATACGGGTAAACCGGGTACAGTTGTTAAAGGTAAACAAGCCAAGGTAACTGCGGCCTACCTGAACATGCGCTCTAGCGCTTCATCCAAAGCCAAAGTAGTTACTGCCGTACCGAAAGGCACCGTCCTTGAGGTAATCAGTACAGATAAGTATGGCTGGGTCAAAGTGAAACTGGATGGACGTATAGCTTATGTCTACGGAAAATATGTAAGTATGCTGAAATAAATTGAAAGACCTCCTCCACAATGCATGTGGAAGAGGTCTTTTCTTTTTTGGATTTTAGGGTAATACGTACGTGTTCACCTACTCCTGCGCCAAGCTTCGAACCTTTTTCACAAACTGATCCAGCTTGATTCCATTCGTTTGTTTGGTGAATTCAAGCGCCTCATTGGAGAACCCTTCGTAGGCAGAAAGGACATAATCCCCATCGACGATATAGTACGTGCCATAACGAGAGGAGTAATAACCTCCTCGTTGCTCGGACTCTACTCCCTTTTTGATTGCTGTAACTATTCTCTGACCAGGCATAAGTTTTGGATCGAACGCCGCAAACGCTGCGTTATAGAACAAAAATGTCTCCTTGGCTACATTTTCTCCTACAATTACTTCGTGCACCTTTACCTCGTAAGAGACGAATTCAGCTTCGTAGGGAGTCATTCCCGTAGTCTCCTGCTTTTCTGCCATTTTGCGTTCGGGTGTATCTGGTTCAGTGGTTATCAACATGCTGAAATTCGGAAGAACGCTCACAACCTCTGCCACAACAACTGCATCTGAGAAGTCCATGATCTCTCTAAAGGTCACTTTTTTCATCCATGGAGTCACGAGAGACTGTGGCGATAATGGGTACGCCGCCCTCAGTTCCTGTAACCGGTCTTGAGAGAGAACATCTAAAAAATCTGATTTATCATCATCTGAGTTAGAAAAAGGGGCCGAGCAACCCAATAGGCCGAATAACGTGATTGCAATCAACCAACACACTACACGAAGTTGTGTCACGCACCCTTCTCCTCCCCAGCGTTTCCTCAACCTTATATTAATCCCGCTTAACGTCCCAGCTCGCAAGCATACCTCTCGCCATTTCCATATTGGATTCTTCCCCAGTGATTAATGCAAACTGCGCAACGATTGCCGGATATGCCGCCCACTGCTCCCGAATATGCTCCAGCATCCGCGGCCATGTCCTTCCCCCTGCCTTCTCATAGCGATTAAGCAAATTCCGTAAGCCTTCCTCTTCGAAGAGCGCATAATAGATGACAAAATCCTTACCCGGGTCGGCAATCTCTGCCTCCGTCCAATCAATCAGCCCGGTAACCCGCTGGGCATCGTCGACGATAATGTGCGGCGGATGCAGATCACCGTGATTGAACGTTGAGTGTTCAGGCCAATAGCTGTCCGTTGTCAGCCAAGCTTCCCACCGCTTGGACAGTTGTTCTGGCACCTCAAAGCTTTGTTTAATCTCTTCAATATTGGCTGCAAAAGCTTCACGAGCTTCTGTAGGCGTCTTGCTGCGCACTCCGCCCTTTATCGCCTCATCAGGATCAATGTTATGCAATGCCACTAGTGAAGTAGCGAGCGAATCGAAGAAATCGTCGGATAAGCTATCCTGTGAAAATCACCATGCGTATCCTCCCCCTGCCGGATCAACGACCGCAATCGGTTCTCCATCAAGTAAAGGATAAGCGATCAGTTCCGGCGTACAAATCCGCCACTCTGGTACCTCTACCGGTAGACGGCTTTTAACAACCTCCAGCACCTTGCGCTCATTTTCGGCTCTTTCCCATACATCCTCGCGCCGTGGCTGGCGCAGTATCCACTGTTGTCCCTGTTCATCGGTGGCAAACGCTACCCGAAAGTCCATACCGGACTCGTTAATTTTCATGGATTCCTCAGCAATATGAAGCCCATTCTGTGCAGCTAAAGATGTTAGTTCCTTTTGAAATTCCAACTGCTCATTCACGTTCAATTTTGTCATTTCAGGCTCTCCCCTTTTCCTCAATAAAATAAAAAACACAGACATCCATGCCTGTGCAGTTCATTTCGGATATTGGGTGTACCTGAATGCTCGCCAAAAAAATAGTAGTACACTAAAGAACCACTCTTAAAGAGCGTTTCTTTAATGACTAGCGGCATACGTGTAAATAGGCAAACCGATCCCGATGAGCTGCACACAGGCAGAAATACAGCAAGCGCAAACAAACGTTTCGCCATACTATCTCAATCGGAAAAAATTTACCACACATATCCCTCCGTTCTGTAAGTTAACCATATGTTAACATATTCCATTTTCTAGTTCCAGCTTAAATAGCAGTTTTTCTGTTATTTTTTAAGCGATGTGTAGGAACCTTGGTAGCTCAAAAACCGTCATACGTGTAGATACATTACAAAGAATGAGGTGAGCAACGAATGTCCATTGTGCGAAAATTATCCCTAATGCCGCTCATTTTACTTCTGTTAACGCTAGGATTTTCAGAAGAATCAGCAGAAAAGGAGGAGGGGAAAGCTTCTGTTAGCGGGGTGATCACGGATTTTGTTGAAGAAAAGGGACAGGTCCTCATCGATAATGAAGAAGATAACGGTAATAAATCAGGCCCCATCTTGATTTCTCTTCATACAAATGCCGAACTTATCATTGAAGGAGAGATTGTCGCAGCACCTTTGGATGATACACTGGTTGGTCGAAGTGCAGATGTATGGACAGATGGGGTTATCGCCAAATCTTATCCTCCGCAGACTAAGGCTTTGAAGATGGTCATCCATTAATAGAAAGCATAACATTCGATACATTTCGTTTCACGTGGAACGCTTTGATACACCTTCCCCCTTCGGAGGTAAGCCACTTCCCATAGGTGCTGCTCACAGTTTTTCTCGGAAAATGAAGTTTGGCAGCATTAAACTAGATGATTATAGCAATTACTCCGTTAGCGCATCTATATATAGAGTATAATGAAGAGGTATACGATAAATGTACGGTGCAATGCTTATATGTAAGCATATCGCAAAATGCGATTCCAAACGCCCCTGTATTCAAAACTAACGTAAAAGAGGTTAACGATGAGTAAGCAACAATTTAAAGATTATGGACTTGGCGAAGAAATCGTAAAAGCGCTGGATAGCCTGGGCTATGAAACCCCAACGGAGGTTCAAACCAACGTTATTCCAGTTGCCCTTGAAAATAAAGATCTTGTAGTCAAATCCCAAACAGGCAGCGGGAAAACAGCCGCCTACGGTATTCCAGTCTGTGAGCTGGTAGATTGGAACGAAAATAAACCGCAGGCTTTGATTCTCACGCCAACCCGCGAGTTGGCTTTGCAAGTGAACGAAGATATTACCAATATCGGACGCTTTAAGCGTATTAAAGCAACCGCACTATACGGTCAGTCTCCTTTTCATGTTCAAAAAGCCGAGTTAAAACAAAGAACGCATGTCGCTGTAGGCACACCGGGACGGGTACTGGACCATATCGAACGTGGCACCCTGCCGCTGGATCGGATCTCATACCTTGTCATTGACGAGGCCGATGAGATGCTGAACATGGGCTTCATCGAGACGGTGCAATCCATTATTCAAGCACTGCCTAGCGAGCGAGTGACGATGTTATTTTCCGCGACGTTCCCTGAAGATGTAGCCAAGCTGTCACGCAAATACATGAACAATCCGGTGGAGATTGAGATCAAGGCAAGTGGTCTTACCACAGCCACGATTGAACATGCCGTGATTCATGTGCCAGAGGTGAACAAGACGGCACTGCTGCAGGACCTGTTTATTGTTGAAAATCCAGATAGCTGTATCGTGTTCTGTCGTACGCAGGAGAACGTGGATAAACTGTTCCGTGTCATGGCTGACCTCGATTATCCAGCGGATCGCATCCACGGAGGCATGGAACAAGATGAGCGCATCGAAGTGATGAATGCATTCAGAAGAGGACAATTCCGTTATCTGATTGCAACGGATGTAGCCGCACGCGGGATTGATATCACGAATATTACCCATGTCATCAACTACGATATTCCTTTGGAAAAAGAGGGATACGTGCACCGTACAGGTCGTACGGGTCGCGCTGGTAAAACAGGCAAAGCCTTTACCTTGGTTACCCCGAAGGATGGCAGACGTCTGGCCGAGATCGAATCGTATATCGGATTTGAGATCCCTGTCGTTAAAGCTCCTTCCGAGGAAGCTGTGGACCGTCGTCGGGAAGAGTTCGAGAAGCGTTTGAGAATCGTGCCTGAACGCAAAAAGGACAAGCGTGAACAGTTGAATCAACAGATCATGAAGCTGAACTTCAACGGAGGCAAGAAAAAGAAACTCCGTGCGGTAGACTTCGTGGGCACCATCGCCAAGATTGAAGGCGTCACTGCAGACGACATCGGGATTATTACCATTCTGGATAATGTAACCGATGTGGAAATTCTGAACGGCAAAGGACCACTCGTGCTTGAGGTAATGCAGAATACAACGATCAAGAAAATGCAGCTCAAGGTTCGCAAAGGTCATAAATAGATTTTGAATCTGTTTAAATAGAGTGTTATTCAATAAGGGATAGTGGCTTATTTTATAAGTCTACGATCCCTTTTTTATATATTGATATGAGTTAAATGACTCGCTATCGCCGCTATATTCGGGATAAAGTTCCATTTGTTCATCAGGGTACACATTGTTCACTTGTACAAGATTCCATTTTAATTACACTAAATATGTAAACGCTTCACAAAGGACCGATATTAGGAGGTGTGTGTAATGGGCAATAGGAAAGCAGTCTGGTTTCTGGTCTTCGCGCTCACGCTAACCATGTTTGGCATTCATCCCGAACGGACCAGTGCGGCAAGCGTGACCATCACTAACGGTTCCGATTGGCTGGATACCGCAGGCAACCCCATTCAGGCCAATAGCGGAAACATTCTGAAAGTCGGCAGCACGTATTATTGGTACGGCGAGCATGCGGTCAGCGGCAAGTTTGACAGCGTTAATGTCTATACTTCAACCGATCTGAAGAATTGGACGTTCAGCAATGCCATTCTGACCAAGGATTCAGCCACCGAGCTGGCCTCCAGCAAAATCGAACGTCCCAAAGTCATCTACAACGCCGCCACAAAGCAGTATGTGCTATGGGCACATTACGAGAACGGTACAGATTACAATCTGGGACGGGTCGCGGTAGCAACGAGTAGCACACCAAACGGTAAATTCACGTATGAGGGAAGTTTTCGGCCTTTGGATTACGAGTCACGCGACATGACTGTTTTTGTAGATACAGACGGTACAGGTTATCTGATCACAGCATCCCGCAAGAATGGCGGGGCCAATGATACCATGGCTATTTTCAAAATGAATGCCAGCTATACCGGTGTGGAATCCTTTGTGGGTTGGCAATTCGAGAACGCCTATCGCGAAGCTCCTGCCGTTGTGAAAAAGGGCAATCGCTACTACCTCTTCACCTCTCAGGCTGCTGGCTGGTATCCAAATCAGGGCGCGTATGCCACCGCATCGTCCATGACAGGCACATGGTCCGCTCTTACGCCTTATGGCAATCCATCGGCCTTCGGCTCCCAGATCCATGATATTGCCACCATTACAGGCAGCAACACCACATCGTATATTTATATGGGAGACCGCTGGAATCCACTCAATCTTGGTGAACATAAACATATTTGGCTTCCTTTAACCTTGAATGATTCAAACGGAACCGCCTCACTGGAATGGTACAAAGAGTGGAATATCGATGCTGTAACAGGCACGGTAACGCCACCTTCTCTTGTTAATCATGCCCAAGGCAAAACAGCTACCGCCATCTCCACAGCCTCTGGCTCAACTGCATCCAATGTTAATGACGGCAACTATCAGACTTCTTGGACAGCGTCGTCCAATACTTGGCCAGCCTGGTGGCAGGTCGATTTCGGTGCACCGAAGACTATCACGGAGATCGATATCTCCTGGTTTATGTATAAAGGATCGGAAGGCTATTATAAGTACAAAATTGAGATCAGCAACGATGGCGTCAACTACTCTTCGCTTGATCGAACCAGCAATACCACCTATGGGTTTACGACCGACGCTGTTCATTTTACCGCCCGGTATGTACGTATCAATATGGTCAATGCTGTCCTGTGGAACAATCCGGGTAACTGGTACACCCCAACCCTGCACGAGGTCAAAATGCTAGGCCCAGCAACACCTGATGCGACGAATTACAGCCGTTTCAGCTCCTTCAATTATCCGGATCGGTACATCCGTCATTCCAACTTCACTGCACGGATCGACGCCAACGTCTCACCTGTACTAGATTCCCAGTTCCGCGTTGTAACCGGTTTGGCCAGCTCTACAGGCATCTCCCTGGAGTCCATCAACTTCCCTGGCTACTTCCTGAAGCGCAATGCCAGCAACAAAATCGTACTTGAAGCGTACACGGATACCGCCACCTACAAAGGAGATGCCACTTTCCTGAGCAGCGCCGGCTGGGCTGACAGCTCCAAAGTATCCCTCCAGTCGTACAGCCAGCCCGGATACTACATCCGGCATTACGACTATGTATTGCAGCTGGATGCCATCAATGCCTCCAGTAGTGCAACGGTGAAGAGTGATGCCACGTTTGGGCGAGCTGATTTTTAGTTTAGAAATTGGAGATGAGAATGAGCATCCACATCTCGGGAGAGAGGCTGCTTCTTCAGAAATCTTAACTGGAGACGTGGCCTCTTTTGCTATATAAAATTTGTGATTGGTGTGTACGAGGAAGCGCTGAACCCATTTGACTACACCAGTCCATCATTGGCTGGAAGACTTATTGACGATATCCAAGATTTCTTTCATATTGTATGTGTCGTCCTGAATACGCCATTCTCCTTGTTCTTGTAAAAAGGTAATCTCCCCTTCTAACGGAATGGTCTTCGTTTCTTCTCCATCATAATTCGTGAATACCAAATTTAGCGTGTACTCCACGAGCATCCAATCATTTTTACTTTCTTTCATCTTCGCTTGTATATCTTCCGTATGAAGTGACGCATCTTCTTTGTCTGCCACCTGAAATGGCAAACCCACGCTATTTCTTTCAAAGTTCCGTTCAGTCAGGAAAGGCTTCAAGATCTCTTTTTTGGCTAGCATCTTCTCTACGGTTAATAATTCTTCACTCTCCGTATTATCGACTGCAAACTCCGCCTTTTTATATTCCAAGGTCATTTCAAGAGCCTGCTGTTCTTCCTGGGCAGATGCCTTTTGGTTCGTCAATATACTCAACTGACTCGTTGAAGATGGAGCTGGCTCTTGAATACTTTCGGGTTTTGGGGACTCGTTACACCCCATCATTACGACAGACATCAGAGTAACTGTTCCGATGATATAATTTAATTTACGCAAAATCATCCTCCATCCTGTGCGTTCTTGTTATTGACTACAGCTGAATACATAAGCAGGCGGCAGGTTACGGTACACCCTTGTCATGCTTACGTTTTCGAAAAATTGCTTGAGTAATCCCCGTTTAAGTAACGTGTACTGAAAAGTAATGAACTTGCCATCTTGTTTCAAATATTGCCTTGATTTAGCTAAAATGTCCAGTGATACCTCCGCAGGCAGACTCGCAAAAGGCAGTCCGGATACAATGTAATCAACCTTATCCAGTCCATATTGTCGTATGTGCTGATCCACATGCACGGCAGAATCGTGAATGATGTGTACATTCGGAAGATGACCGTACTTTTTGCGAAGCAACTGGCAGAAGCGGGCGTTGTTTTCAATCAGGATCAGAACCGTCCCTGGCTGCATGTTCGCAAGCAGCATTTCCGTAAATACCCCCGTGCCTGGCCCATACTCCACAATGCATGATGCACGGCCAAATGCGATGTCTTTCACCATTTTAGTTGCTAGATATTTTGAGCTGGGGGCAATTGCTCCAATCCATCGGGGACCCTGGATGTATTGCTTCAAAAAGGATAACCACTCCATGCTGTCCGACCCCCTAAGTTGATTTCTGAGATCCGTATAGAATTCAAATCTGAAGAAGCAGTCGATGAAACTAAGAAGAATAATGAAGATTTGCGACCTTGGCATGCTATATCATATTCCGGAAGGACAAACCTTGCGAATGCTGCCGGTTAAACGTGAAGAAATATCCACAAACAAAAAAAGAGCCTACCAGATTACTCCTTAGGCCCTTAGATATAATCAAATATATTATCTAAACTAACGATTCACGGTTTGAAAATCTGAAGATCAACTTTTCTCCATCATGCGTTTGGTCCTGAAGCTCCACATAGTTTCCCTGGGTATAGTTCGATACAGTTTTTCGCCAAAAGTGTTGACCTACTTTATTTTTCTCCGAAGGATTCGTGAACAACTCCCACCGGCCCCGATACCTCTGGAATACCTCTTTTGCAGCGTGCTCTGCAATCCCCACACCTCTGAATGGCTGCATTAGAAAGAATTCATGTACAAAGAAATCCGTGTCTGCCGAACAATGCGGCGCAGTAGCAACAAATATGAAACCTGCTGGTACGCCATCTACTCTAATCAAAAATGCATAGAGGACATTCGGTTTTTCCCACCATATGTTCTGGACATCATATTGATCTTGCAACGTTTTATAATCATCACCCATTTCGAAAATCCCATGTTGATTCGGAGTGTGTTCTGTTTTCAGCCCATAATGTCCGGATAAATCATGAAGGTATAGAGGATACATGTTTTTGATGATATATGCCTCATGGTTATGCGCTAACTGTACTTCAATTTTCATGTTGTTCCCCCACAGATAACGTAATGTTTTGTTAGTAACAGTTCTATAAACTCATTGTATTGGTCTCCTTTCGCACAATATAGGCAGCAAACCATTTAAACTAATCCCTACACAAAAAGCCACATTCGATATCTCGAATGCAGCTCTAACCCTTAAATCACTTTTTGGAATATACAATTTTCTTAATGCTGTCGATGGACAAACAATATTTTTCTATGAGTTGGTCGATGGACATGCCCGCAGCGAATAGCTGGCGAATCTCATCGTTTCTTTGCTTCAAAATCATCCGACTGCCCGAACTCTCGCCCCACTTTTGATGGGTTTCCTTCGGTTTAGGGATATACACCAATCCACCAGGAATGTGGCGCTGGATCTCCTTTAGCAATGATTCCGGAAAGATCGTGTCTGCGTTAATATATTTCATATTTGCTCCGCTCCTTAAAAGTTAAGATCTTTAAGGCAGCAGAGTCAACCGATGAACACTTGTTATACGCATTATAGTGGTGTGGCGGAAATAGATTTCAAGCTCTATACAAACAACCGCCGTTGTTCATCGCATTGGACTCTGCATAGAGCGGATCGTGAAACTTCTTATGAATTGAATCATGGTAGCCCCCCATTCGGTGAATCCTATATAAGTTACTTTCATGGTACTCTTATATGTTCCATATGAGAACACAATATCCTTTACAACATTCAGTACTGGTTCAAACTCCGTTCCAGCAACTCTCTCACTTGTTGTTGCAGCTCCAGCGGCTCAATCACCTTCACTTCAGGCCCATAGGAGAGCAGCTTTCGCGCTGTAAAAGGAAACTCCTCAGGCGGGACAAGTCCTCTCCACTCATTCCCTTCAACCGACTTGAACAGTACATCTGATCCTGCCATTCTCCCCCCAAAATCCGTGAATTGCAGCACCACTTCTACGCTTTTTCTGTTTTCCTTATAATTCAGCCACTCTTTCAAACTAGGAACCGACTCGTCGATAGTATCCAGCATAACCAGCTCCTGCATGCGATCCACTCGATACAACAGCACCCGATCCTTCCTCCGGGCTGGCATATACCAATACCCGTGATCGTAATAGATGCCGATGGGGAAAGCCTGTACTTTTTTATGTCCCTGCCGGGAATGATATATAAATTCGATCTCTCTTTTATCTACTGCCGCGCTTAATATCTCTGTTGTTAGTGCCTCGACCTGCACAGCATGATGTTGAAGGAACGTAATGTGCTGCCTCATCCGTGTAATCAGATCCTGTACATCCTGAGGTAAAGTTGAATAATATTCCTCGGCGAGATGCTCACGAATCGATCCATACGGAAAATCCGGGACGTTCTCCAAATATTCAATCATCATAAACAAACCCAACGCCTCATGCTGTGTGAGTTGAAGAGGTGGCAAAATCCGATTAGGAAGCACTCGATAACCCCCGTTCACTCCAACCTCCGTATACAAAGGAAAGCCCAACTCCTGCAGATCATTCAGATCTCGCTGGATCGTACGGATCGACACCTGAAAACGCTCCGCCAATTCACGAGCCGTAAACTTCTTTCTCGAATCCATGAGTCGCATTAATGCGAGTTTTCGATTATTCATATTCACCCCACCTAACTACGTCAACTTTTGTCATAGTTGGAGTGTATCATACATTTCAGAAGGGAGCGATTGATATGTCTAACAATAAAGTTGTGCTATATATTGCGATGAGTCTGGATGGATACATTGCAAGACCGGATGGTTCGGTGGATTGGCTGTTCGATGTGGAAGGTGATGGTGGCGATAACGGGTATGGCGAGTTCTATTCAACGATTGGATCGGTGGTTATGGGACGTCTTACGTATGAAGAGGTGCTCAAGCTGTCAGAGGATTTCCCCTATGCGGATCGCCCGACATATGTACTTTCCCGTTCCCAACAAGCCCCTGCTCCACACGTACAATTTACGGACGAAGCTGTAGAGAACCTGATTCCTCGGTTGAAGCAGGACTCCAGCGGTGACATTTGGATTGTTGGCGGAGGCCAGCTGGTGCAAGCCGTTCTGGAACAACACTTGCTCGATGAGGTTGAGATTGCCATTATTCCGAAGGTTCTGGGTGAAGGAATTCCCCTCTTTCCAATAGGAACGGTACCAACTCATTTCAAAATGATTCATACGTACACGCTGGGGCAGATCATTTCGATCCGCTATCAGGTACAAGGGAAGTAACTTTAGCGTAGTTAACACATCCCTTTCGATGTATAAGGTGTACTAAAAGAAGAGCCAGGCCTCTCTAACTAAGAGAGGTCTGGCTCTTCCGATTTCAAATGTAAATTAAAATTTATTTTAAAATTTCCTTTAGATATTCCGCTAACGCATCAGCAGTTCTTCGATGAGATAACTCACCCGGATGGCTTCTGGCGCCTACCGTCTCCTCGGTCGTATTGGGAAGCTGTATCACCGAAACTTTTGTATCTCCAGCCTGTTTCGTATAAGCGTCAACAGCACGATAAATCGCTGGCATCATCGGGAACCCAAGCATGCCGTATGCCCATACGAGATGCGCCTCAGGATTGTTTTTTCGAAGTTGAATTAGGAATCGGGTCGCAGCATTCTCAAAAACAGCAAGATCCTCTTCATGGTAAGTCCCGTCTGCGTTAAGGCGTTGCTTGTACAACTTTCCGGTAGCGGGGTCCTTCCATGCCGGGGTTTGAAAAGCTCCTCCATCATTGCTTCCCAGGTTAATCACCACTACATCTGGCTGCCAGGCGTTAAAATCATGCTTGTCCCCTGCCCCAAGCGCTGCGTTCTTATCTCCGGTCACCAATCCACAGATTTGCTCGTAATAAGCAGGGATATTTGCATTCGGATTGTTATCCCAACTCGTCAGCACACCCCAGCCGCTCTGTGAGATGACGCGGTATTCTGCATTCAGCGTTTCTGCTGTCATGGCCGTATAATTATGTATGGCGCTGAACCACATCGGAATCCAATCCTCTTCCGCTTTGGCTCCAATTGCGCCTTCTCCGGATGTAATACTGTCGCCGATAAATTCAATCTTGTACGGTCTCTGCTCAACAGGCACGAAGACACCATCGGACTTCACTGCATTAATCTGCAAGGAACAGCCCGGATCTCCATTCATGGCCTGTACATCTTTGACGATGCGTACATTTTTCACCACATTCTCGTTCATTCCTCGGAATACGCAGATCCAATACCTTCCCGCCGTTAACATCTGTCTGCTCACCGGGACACCGTTAATCAGAATGCTGATCCAAGGTTCATACAGGTCATAATCAGATTCGAATTCCACCCACAACTCAGAGCCTTTTACATTAAGTTCAACCGCACTTCCAGTCCAAAACAAGGTTAGGGGCGACCGTTGTCCTGTCGTTCTGCCATGTACTTTAAGATTGCTGACATCAGATAACGCGTACGTCTGTAATTTCTCATTAGCCTTCACGATCTATTCCTCCCGCATGATTATCGCCCAAAGGGCGGTCTCATATGACTAGATTTTGAGAAAATGGTCTACATGCTTCTGGTACTTCCCGTACCAGATTTTCCATTCTGCTTCACGAGATTCCAAGGTACTGCCATCCAGTAATGCCTTAATGACGTTCAGACAGACATGCCACCCCGCTAGATCCTTAGGCGTATGGTTTGTGATGTGATGGATGGTTTCGAGAAGCAGCAGACGACACCCATTCGGCTCTGGATACAGCTCAAATCGAACCCGGTCTTCTGCCCAAGTATATTCGAGAACAGAGCCAGGGATAAGCTCGATAATGTTGAGTTCCATAAAGGTGCCATCCGGCATATTAAACTTGATGCTTCCACCTTCCCGAAGATCCGTTACTTCGAGTTCGGAGAACCATTTTGCAAGCTTTTCGTTTTCCGTCAAAAAGGACCATACATCCTCCGCAGCGTGCCTCCAATGACGTTCAAAACAAGCCAGGGTGCCATTCGGTACTCGCTTCAAATCTGCAATCATAATAGTACCTCCTCCATAAGGAATTAATCGATGACTTGCCGCTCTGCATGTGGAATTAATCGATATTATGCAAAGCCTTAAGCGCTTCCTCTTTGTTTTTCAAAAAGAAAACATGCTTGCCATGGTTGCACTCATAGATGAAGTCTCTGAGACTTTTGCTGTTGTATCCTTCAAAATCTCCGACTATGGCAAGTTTAACCTGGTAATTCACATATTTCTGCAAAATATCACCTGCAAGTTTGGTCTTCAGTTCGAAGAAATCTTCGGTGAGGTTGGATTTATCAATCAAGATTTTATGTGCGTCATCTGTATAGTTCACTGAGGCCATCAAATCCAATGCATCTTGAGTATTGTTAATAACGATGTCATTGCTTTCGACGATAGCGACCTTGGAGCGGCCCTGTTGATCAATGATTATATTCATTTTAATCCACCTTTCTCCTATTAAATTATTGGATTAATATTCGGTCATCCATAAATTGAGTGATATGAAGTACGGCATGCCGGATATACTTGCTATCTTCATAAAGCTTGCTTAACATAACGCCTCCCTCAATAATGGCGATGATGTTGCTGCTCACTTCCTCTAGTGCAATATCTGTTCTGAATTCCTTTTGCTCCGTACCCTGAATAAGGACCTGTGTCAGCTCATTCAGCAGATTGGTCATGGCATGCTGTGCCCTTTCTTTCAGCAAAGGGTGTGCATCATCACTTTCAACCGCAGTATTTAGTAGGGGGCATCCCCCTTCCAGCGTATTGTTTTCCATCATATCAATATAAACACCGCATATGGCGAGTAGTTTGTCTTTGGAACTTGTGACGCCTTCAAGAGCCTGTGAGTGGAATTGCAGCATCTGTGATACCGAGTAATCAAAAGCAGCCAGTGCTATCTCATCTTTACTTTCAAAATGATTATAAATCCCGCCCTTACGAACGCCGCATCGTTCTATAATTTCAGACAGGGAGGCACCGGTGTATCCCTTCGTGTTGAAAAGTGCTGCCGACTCACGAATAATATGTTCTTTGGTGATTTGGCCTTTGCGCACAATGCTCCCTCCTTTTCCATTCATACCGATTGGTCTTAAAATATCATACGCCTATGGCCTAATACAAGCATGTATTCATACGTATGCTGTACATGAAAACAGAAAATCAAGGATATTGCATGAGGAGCGTAGTTTGTGTTATTTTAAAACAGACCGGTCGGTATTATTAAACAAATACACGTTCCATCTAAGGAGAATATTCGCCATGACGCTAACCATTCAGCATATCCGCCATGCTACCTCCCTGATCACCATACAAGGAAAAACGATTCTACTCGATCCAATGTTAAGTGATACGGGAGAACTTCCGCCTATCCCCTTTACACGTCACGTTCGTAGAAACCCAACCGTCCCATTATCTGTGCCACTAGAAACTTTCAAACACATTGATGCGATACTCGTTACACATTTACATGTTGACCACTTTGACAAAACGGCAAAGAAAATACTCAACAAAAAGATGCCTGTACTTTGCCAGCCGGTAGATCAACAACGCATTTTATCGTGGTGGTTCGAGAATGTATTCCCTATCGAGCAGTTCAAACACTGGGAGGGGATAGATTTTACAAGAATTCGTGGTCAGCACGCAAAAGGAAACATCTCCAAACTGCTTGGCCCCATATCCGGGTTTATCCTGAATACACCTGACGACGGATCGTTGTATATTGTGGGTGATTGTGTCCTTACAGATCAGATTAAGCAAGTGTTCGAGCAGCACAAACCCCGGATATGCATCGTCAATGCACCAAATGCTCAATTGTTATTTGGTTCCGTCATTACAATGATACCCGAGGATATCGGTACAATCCTGAAGACTTCACCCTCCACCAAAGTTGTCGCTGTACATATGGATGCCATCCGACATTGTACTTCATCAAGAAAGGATCTATTACAGTACATAGAACAGCAGCAGTTATTAGATTCAGTCGTGATTCCTGAGGACGGAGAATACATTTACTTTTGAAATATAAAGACTGGCACAAAATAACGCCCTATATTCATCACCCACGATCATGATAGAAAGCATCGTCTGCACAGTCTTCCTTAACAAGATTAGCTTTCGGAATCGATACGACAAACGCGGAGCCCCTATTGCCTTGCGGCGCTGATTTCACGCTAATTCGGCCTTCCAGAGACTGAACGATATCACGTACATGGGACAGGCCAATTCCGGTTGCTGCAATGCCCACTTCATTGAATTTGGTTGTATAACCCGGTTCGAAGATCACGTCTCGCTTCGCCTCGGGTACACCTTTCCCAGAATCGATAACCACAAATTGCACATCCGCTCCCTCTTCCAATACTCGAATCCGAATTGTTCCGTTGTTCTCAATGGCTTCCACGGCATTGGCGATCAGATTATTCATTACAGTTAAGAGAGGAATGTAGTAAGGGGAGTCGCAATCATATTGCTGGTCGATATGAATCCCAATCTTTTTGTTCAGCATTTCACTATATTTCCGATTTCCTTTGGTTGCAAAGTTCAGTACCTCGGAAAGGCTCATATTCACTGATTTTTCGCTATCGTACAATTTCAACAGACCTGCAAGGATACGTTGGGAGTCCTTTTTGACCTCATGAATCTGTTGAGCAATGCCGAGCGTCCGCTGGCTATATTGGTTCAATTCCTGCTCTCTGAGATCACGATAAAGGTCGTAGCTGTCTACGGCAATGCCTTCAATGGTATTCATGGCTTTTTTCAGATAAAAGACTTCACCGTACAGACCAGAGTTAACGCTCAGCATCTGCTCCATCCGCTTCTCCTGTTCAGCATGCAGCAATCGCATCTGCCTCACCGCAAAGCTGTTATACAGCCCGATGATAAAGTAGCTTCGCAAACCACCGAGCACCAGCAGATAAAGCCATTCTTTCATATAAAAGATATTTGTCCCACTCAACACACCGCGAATGAATAGCTCGACAAGATTAGAGGAAAAATCAATGCACGTAATCAATCCACCCAGCACAAGAGGCGGTATCTCATGGAATCTGTTCTTGAGTTTGCTGAGGCCATAGGTGAACACGACATAATATATTCCCGCGCCCAGATTATCCTGCATACTTTCGACGATTGAGATCGAATTCACATGATTCAGTAAATCAGCCGATTGAAAAATGAAATTCGCAATCCCCGCCAAAATCCCTGTCTTTACATAAGACAGATGCGGCATAAGCATCAGCAAAAATAAAAGTATACTTACACCCAGACCAATCCGGAAGTAATCCTCCCGAAAAGGATTTATTTTAAAAAGCGCCCCCACAGCAGTCGCAAAAGCAACTGCTGTCATTTGCACATTTTCATTACGAACCCAATTGCGCATCATATTCCACCCACCATACATCCGATTAAGTAAAAATACTAACATATGAAGAATCCTTTAGAAATCCTGTGGCTGAAAATAGTTACACATTTTGATTTTGCAAAATTAAATTTTATACTATTAATTACACATCCATTAAGCTCAACCAGATGAACAAAGAGAGGATGATTTCACATGTCGGAAACCAATCAACTGTTCGGACAAGCCCTAGTCAAATCACTAGTCGGAGAACGCGGACATATTCGTATTGCACGCGCTCTACCGGACATTAGCGTAGAACTAGCTAGTCGCAAACACGAACATATGCCATACAGTATCTATCAATTGATGAAACATATGCATTACTGGCAACAATTTATGTTGGAGCATTTGGAAGGAAGAAAGCCGCAGCTTCCAGCGAATGTGATGGAGAGTTGGCCAGAAGATACGGGTCCTCAGGATGAAGCAGCGTGGGAGGCAGATATTCAGGCCTTCCTGGACGGGGTAGATCGAGCAGTAACGATTGCCGAAACGGTGCAGTTGGATGATTCTCTGCCGTATTTCCCAGGCGAAACCAAAGCCGGACTTTTGCGCAACATCGCATCTCATAACTCGTACCATCTGGGCGAGATTGTGCTGCTGCGTCGCTTCTACGGGGCATGGCCACCACCAGGAGGCGGTTTCCCAGCGTAACCCTATTTACATCCGATCAATTGGACGAATTTACAGACACATACATCTAAGCTGTGAAAGGACGATTGTTCCTTTTACAGCTTCTTGTGGTTATAGGCAAGTGACATCCATTGAAGTGCAGATTATAACGCTCATATCCTGCTCCAGGCTCATATATTACTTCAAAGTACGTATATGACTTTGAGGTGCGTACTTCTCATCCTTCTTTTTCTGACCCACAATATGAACAGAAGAAGAGAGGAGCATGTCCATTGAAAACCGAACAATTGGTTACCCGTTACACCGCGCTTGTCATTGGTGCTGGAGGTGTCATTGGAAGAAACCTCATCGATTATCTGATGACACTTCCGCAATGGAATATTATTGGTGTATCACGTCGCGGAGGGGAAGATGCCCCTAGGTTGCAATATATATCGGCCGATTTGCTGAACGAAGCAGACACACAAGACAAACTGAGTCATTTAACGACCGTTACGCATATTTTCTACGCCGCGTATCAGGATCGCCCAACCTGGGCCGAATTGGTACAGCCCAACTTGGCCATGCTCGTCAATGTCGTGAATACCATCGAACCGATCGCCCCCAATCTCCAACATATCAGTCTAATGCAAGGTTATAAGGTGTACGGTGCACATCTGGGCCCATTTAAAACACCTGCCAAAGAAACAGATGCACATCATATGCCCCCTGAATTCAATGTCGATCAGCAAATGTTTCTCGAGAATCGGCAACCCGGAAGCAGTTGGACCTGGTCTGCTCTGCGTCCATCCGTTGTATGTGGATTTGCTCTGGGTAATCCCATGAACCTCGCCATGGTTATTGGGGTGTATGCATCCATTTCTAAGGAACTTGGCTTGCCACTTCGTTTTCCCGGGAAACCCGGAGCTTACCATTCTCTACTTGAAATGACAGATGCATCACTGCTCGCTCGTGCGACTGTCTGGGCGGCAACCGATCCACGCTGTGCTAATCAGGCGTTTAATATCACCAACGGCGATCTGTTTCGCTGGAATGAACTTTGGCCCAAAATTGCTGCATTTTTCGAACTGGAAACGGCGCCACCCCTGCCTCTCTCGCTTGCAACCGTTATGGCAGATAAAGAGGTGCTTTGGAATTCCATGATTGAAAAGTATGATTTAATGAAGACCTCCTATGAGGATGTATCCTCCTGGCCCTTCGGTGATTTTGTCTTCTCATGGGATTATGATTTCTTCGCGGATGGATCCAAAGCCCGTCGCTTCGGATTTCACGATTTCGTTGATACAGAGAGTATGTTTATGGATATTTTCGAAAATTTACGCGAGCGTAAGATCATCCCGTAATAGATATAGCATGTACAATAAGCCGATTCCTGTTACAAGAATCGGCTTTGCACCATTAACCGTCAGATGTCGGCGGCTTGAATAAAATTTTTCCTCGATCACCATAAACCTTTTCCACATGTGTATCGCCCCATCTGCACATCAGATGAAGAATCTCTTTAAGACTCCACCCATACTCCGTCAACTCATATTCCACCTTCGGCGGGACCTGGTGATGGGAAATGCGGAAAATAATACCCGCCTCCGTCAATTCACCAAGCTGTTGGGTCAACACTTTCTGTGTAATGGAAGGTAGCAGCCTCATCAGTTCGCCATTACGCTTCTTGCCAAAGGTAAGATGGAATAAGATAACTGGCTTCCACTTGCCGCCAATCACTTCAAGAAGAGCCTCAACTGCAGTGTTATATACTTTGATCGGTTCCTGCATATCAGCTTCTAACCCCCTTCCAAAATTCAGTGCATACTGAACAAATTGTATTTTGCACACCAGCGATGCGCTGGATCATTATTGAACTAGAAGCGCTTGGCAAAATGCCTCTTATCCTTATATCATAACTAAAATTCTGACTGGATAGGTATTAGTGTTACAAAAAAATAGCCTGCTTCCTTTATTTCAAAGGTTCAGGCTATTCTTCAATCATCCCGATTCATCTTCTCAAAAATATTAACTAATTGTGCTCGATCCTCTTGGGTCAGTTTCTGGAATAAATTTTTACGCAGCTTCTGCCCCTCCAATATTGCTCTTTCGAGGACTTCGATCCCTTTATCGGTAATGTTCAAATATATAATGCGGCGGTCAGCTTCATCTACAATCCTGACGGCTAATTTCTTGGCAACCAGCTTATCAGCTAAATAACTGAGTGTAGGTGGGGTAAGGCCCAATAGTTTGGCAATATCTGAAGGTCGGCTTTTTCCATTTTGATTGAGATGACTGAGTACAAGCACATGAGAGACGCCGAGGTCCTCATTAAACGATTTGTTCCACTGTATAATCAATTTATTGGTGAAATTGTCCATGTTGTGTATGAGCTCAAAAATGTTCTGTTCTTCCATGTGATCCTCCTCGCAAAAATAAAACAACAGCCCTCATTCTACTTAAGGGCTGTCATCATTTTACACGCTATTGGGCTGAGTATCCACCATCGATAACCAGTTCAGATCCTGTAATGTACGAAGAATCATCCGATGCCAGGAACAATGCAGCGTTGGCAATATCGATAGCCTGCCCCAGACGTTGCAAAGGCGTTGCCTGAACGAGTCGATCAAGCAATTCCTTCGACGTGTTCAAAGCTTGAGTCATTGGTGTTTCGATGATCCCAGGGAAGAGAGCATTCACCCGAACACCTTGACGACCAAAGGTTGTCGCCGCTGCTTTGGATAATGCGCGTACTGCCCCTTTGGATGCCGAATAGTGGTTAAAGCCTTGTCCAATCAATGCGGTGTATGAAGAGATATTAACGATGGAACCTTTCTTTTGTGCTGCCATATAAGGAGCTACATGTTTCATGCCAGCAAATGGGCCAAAGCCATTAATGGAGAGCATTTTCTGCCAATCCTGCGCATTGATTTCCTCAAATGGCTTCTCTGAAGAAATGCCTGCATTGTTGACCAGAATATCAATTTTACCAAAACGTTCGTTAACTACTTTCGCTAATATCTCCCAATCTTCATCGGAGGAAACATTCAACTTCATTCCATACACATTCTCTTTTTGGCTTGCTTTCTCCAGTGCTTCCTCATTAATGTCTGCAGCAATAACGATGGCGCCTTCCTTTGCAAAGAGATCCACCATGCCTTCACCAATTCCTGAAGCTCCACCAGTAATAATAGCTACTTTATTATCTAATCTTCCCATATGAAAACGCTCCTAACGTATTTTATTTGTACGACGCTGCTTTAGTTGTTAGTCGTATTGTGTGAATTCATAAACTCTTCAAAATCGGGAACGGTTGGGTTGGCAATATAATGGCCGCCCTCAACCTGGATGGTCTGTCCCGTAATGAATTTGGACTCATCTGAGGCCAGGAATACGACGGTGTATCCTATATCATTGGGTTCCCCGTGATAAGGCAGTGCGTTATATTTTGCGAACATATCCAATACATCCGGAGGCATATTATTCTGGGCTGCCGGGGTCAAGATCAATCCAGGTGCGACAGCATTGCAACGAATGTTATGCTTGCCATATTGGGTGGCAATATACCTTGTTAGATTCACTACTCCTGCTTTTGAGGCACCGTAAGCAACCCGAACCGCATCGCCTGTAAAGCCAGCCATGGAGGCCGTATTAATGATGGAACCCTCACCCGCTTCAATCATATGAGGGATGGCGAATCTACAGCCGAGCAACACGCTTTTCAGATTCACGTTCATCAGCCGATCCCACTCGTCCAGATCTACGTTAACCACGTCCAAATCCTTCTTCAGGTTGGTCAGGCCAACGTTGTTGAACAGACTCGTGAGTTTACCATATTGTTGGACCGTAAATTCCACAGCTTCCTTAATAGAAAATTCGTCTCCCGCATCAACAAAAACGGCTACTGCATCTCCGCCTTCAGCTTGAATGTTCGCTGCCGCTTCTTTTGCCCCATTGACATTGAAATCAGCAATAACGACTTTCGCTCCTTCTCTCGCCATCAATTGGGCTGCGGACAATCCTATTCCAGAAGCACCTCCAGTTACAAGGGCTACTTTGTCTTTCATTCTCAACATGGTTCTCAAGCTCCTTTCATAAAGAAACCGAAAATAAATAGCAGCTCTATTATTTAATTATTTAGATGACTAAATATTAGATGTCTAAATAATAGCAGAGGAATGGTCTTTCTGCAATGCATACGGCCCTGTATCCTTATTTTGGATGCCTTTAGCGAAACAAGCGAAGTGTTATAAAAATACAGCCCTCATGGATTTGAGGGCTGTATAGCATCAAGTCTCTTAATCAATAAATTGATCCAAGTTTTCTGAAAATTTTGATAATGTCACTTTTCATTCTCCATCCCAGAGTCAGGATAAGGCTTGCCCACCGTATCATCTGGTGTCTGAACGTACCACTGAGCATATGTCGCGTTACCAGAATCGGATTCGGATTTCTCTGGCTTGCAAGTAAATTGGTAAGCAGATATATCCTTTCCGCGTAAGGTTACAGTCACGGCAAGCTCAGGGTCGCCCCAGCTTGGATATTTCCTACGGTACTGTTTATCAATAATTTCACTTTGAAAAGAAGGGCTGGTCATAAATACTGTGGTTTGAGTGAAAAGTCGATGAATCTCTTCTTCATCCGGTTCTGTTTTGACCGTATATGCGACTTCGACCCGAGGTGTGGCATAACGAATCTCCGTCTTTTGAATAGCAGGAAAATCTTGCTCGATATCCTGCCGAAATGATTTGACTTCTTCTGAAGAGACGTTGGTGTAAGAAGTACAGGCCGTCAAGAAAAGAATCAGAGCTAGAATATTCACTACGTGCAATATTCCTGAACAATGTTTGATGCCAGACATACAGTCACCGGCTTTATTTAATATATATGAACGTATGCAGATAAACCTCCCTCAGCACCCCGACTAAATTAATTCAACAATTCAACACAGTCATACACCCACCCAGCACTTAACCAATTGCCCAAGTCGCTGGAGCCACTGATTGGCGTAATGGTCACGGTGTTAGACCCATTAACGAAATAGGATGCCGGTATATTCCAGGAAAAGGTTGTATTGTTGCCCCGATAGGTCCCAATCGTAAAGCTCCGCGAATTCGGTTGGGATGAAGCTGCCGGATTGGTTAACGTTTGACCGTTAATCGTTACGCTGGGTCTTCCATTGTTGTATGCTGCCGTAATACCGATGTTAAGAACATGCGAAGATGCCGCTTGGGAAGAGTTCAGGCTAAAGGTAACGGTTGTCGGTGAGTTTTGCCCCCGGAACTGAATTGCTGGAAACTTGTTGGTTGCACTGCCGGTGGCATAACTGACAGGACCCCAGCTTGGATTACGGCTATCGGAAGGATGACGGATTGGAATCGTCTGGCCGCTCAGGAACTCCGATGGCGTACCATCCCAATTCCCAATACGCCAGATGCTGGATGCTTTACTTGGGTCATTGTTGATCGTACGCGTATTCAGCGTTGTCGTTGATCCTCCAGTGATGTTCACACTTTCCGTATAGACGGCCAGTTCCCCCTTATACACCGTCATGGTGTATGTACCCGGAATCATGCTGTATTTGGCAGCTGCCCCGCTCGAAGAGGCATTCACCCAATATTGGGCGTTGCTATTGGCAAAACCAACTGTATACGCATAACCCGTATCCATGCCAGAGAGCCCATTAAGCACGACATTACCTCGGCTGGATACCCAACCTGTCAGGTTCAGACCCGACATCCAGCTAAAATCAGGTACGCTTGGCGTTGCACCGGTGGTGAAAATCAAGGCATACGGCCCATGCAGACCCATGCGCCAATTTTCAGTCTGGGCATGTCCTGAATTCATGTAATTGTAGACCTCCGTATCTCCACCGCTCTGAAACTGAATATCACGGAAGAACGGACCTCCCGAACTTTTCTCTCGGTCGCCATAGGCCATGAACACACCCACACCGCTACCCGTAACGCCTCGAATGGTCAGATCCTTAGCTTGATCATTGCCGTAATACTTCGATGTACTCTGTCCGTTAGCGTAACCAAAAACGTCCTGGCTCTCAATCGCGCCGGTGTTATTCCGATTATTCGAATTGGCCGGAACTCCTGTTAATACGCTGCCGTTGCCCCTGAAAATATAGCGTAATTCACCCACAGACGGCTCTGCTTTGACATACGTGGCCATATAGATAATGTTCTCACCGCCCCGTGACGCATAATAGTGGGTAAGCGTGCTGGTTGATACGGTGATCAATACAGTTGATCCCGAAGGAGATGTGTTCCAGGTTACATTGGCGGAGCCCAAACCAGAGCCGATATGGGATGCCTTGCTGGAGCCGTTCAGCTCCGTTCCGTTCATTTTGGCAGATATGATATCTCCATTGGTTTTATTCACCGTGTATACCAGCCCTGCTCCTGTGTTCACTTCAATCCTCGACCCGTTATCCGTAACATAGATGGTGGCCGCGTGTCCGGTGGATGTTGGATATAATACCGCTGCTGCCATCATAACCAGTAATAGAAACGAACTGAATGCCTTCTTCATTAAACGTCTGCTCACGAGCTAATCCCTCCCTGGAATAGTTTTTTTAACGTTTTCGCAATGGGCCAAAATCAGATTTAAATATCGTATATGTGATAGCTGAATTAAAAGTAAAGCGCTTACATTATAATGTATGACAAACGAGCCTCTGTCTCATCTCGGTATTCTTGCTGTATGTGGCATATCCATGGAGTCAACTCTCTTCCATATCATCCGCTTTTACCGTCACCTCCTATATAGGAATAATCTGCATCTAACTTACTGGTAATATCATTAAAATAATACCATTATATTACATTCCGTAGCAATGAAAATAGCTATCAGCCTGCCGTAATCTCTCTCTGTTTTTTGTATCTTATCCAGATAAAAAATAGCGACCGCTCTCCGTAACCCTACCGGAAATCAATCGCCTCGCCTCTACTTCCCGTTATCCAAAATATTTGTTCATTGTCCCTATCGTGATCTTGAAACTCAGAAGCGGCCTACCGCTACGAACACAGCTAACGCCAGGAACACGATATTCACGCCAATTTGCTTATACTCCTTACGGGCAATGTGGAATATGGCTCCTAACAGTACAACGACAGCAAGACCAATGGCCGCCAGTGGCGTCAATCCAGGGGCGATATCTGTTACTTGAGGAACAATAAGTCCAATGACCCCAACCAGTTCCAAGATCCCGATAAAAAATACTAACCCTCTCGAAACTTCGCTTGCCCAAGGCCACGATTTCTTTGCCTGTTCATACTGGAACGCCTTCATCCATCCCGAGAAAATAAATCCTAAACCCAATATACCTTGAACAATCCATAACGCCATATTCATAACTCGTAAGCCCCTCTTCTTGTATATGATCAACACCTAGGCATATAATATTTTATGAGGTAAATATTTGGAAGTAGGCACTTAAACTAAACATAGTATACAAAAAGAAACCTTAGATAAATAAAGGAGTTGAGGGCATCATATGAGTACTTACTGCAAGTTTGAAACGGCGTTGGACATTCTTGTTGGAAAATGGAAACCGGTGATTTTACTTCGGCTTTTCGCCAATGGCACCATGAGATTTAGCGAGCTTCAGAGGGCCATCCCTGACATTACCAAGAAAATGCTCACCCAACAATTAAGGGAATTGGAGTACCACGACATCGTCCATCGTGAGGTCTATCAGCAGATTCCTCCCAAAGTTGAGTACTCCATCACGGAGTACGGTCAACGAATGACCCCTTTATTACAGGCCATGAATGATTGGGGCGAGGGTCACATCGATCATTTGAACGAGCTTTATGGGGAAGATCTGACGACTGAGCTGCCTGAACGCAGCTAAATAATACACCGGTGATCTCACCATTAACATTACGTTCTTCTCCTACAGCAGGAAGGAGAGGTTTCAACTGAAAAAGCTGCACCCTTTGTTACGGATGCAGCCTCTTCAATATTTTATATATCAGGAAGCTATCACCTTCTTACAGTGAACCCTCAAGATTTGCAGGTTGATTTCCCTCATTCACCAAACCTTGAATAAAGGTCTCAACATTGGGCGCAAGCCAAGTGATCTTGTAGCCTTCTGCTTTATTCACATGGACAACCTCGGGCTCACCGGCATTGCCGGATTCACGATAATCCAGCATCACGACCTCTGAATCGGAAGGACACTCACATAGAATGACACCAATTTCGGGGTACCCCCCTTGTTCGATGATCACCCGGCTTCCAGCTTCTCCACACAGTGAATGTGCCTTTTCCCGTCCAACACCCAGGATATTGAAAATTTCAACTTGAATCTTCCCATCACTCTCCGCCTGACTAACCGGAAAATAACGATAGTGGGGCACACCACCATTATGTAGTTTCATCATGTTCACATAGAATGTCGGCAGCTTGAACACCAATTGATCCTCCACTGCTTCAATTTGCTCATCGGTAGGAGGGGACAACACATATTGATCGACGTTTGCTGGACTGTCATTCCAGAAGCTCGTCGATTCGGGGTGGATACCAGGTGCAGCTTCGATGGTGGTTTCATTGATTGAATGGACTGTATCCACAGGCACCTCTACCTCTTCTTCTGTGAGCTCGTCTGCTGTTTTATTCCGAATCCATTCCAGGAACTCCTGTGTATCCTCATCTCCCGGCTCTAATCGGTCCGCTGCTTCGAAAGCTTCACGCGCGTTCTCATATTGCTCCAAATAATAATACGCCAGACCAATGCGGTAATGCCAAAGCGGGTCATTTTGTCCCTCTTCTTCAACCGACAGGAATTGCTCCACCGCCTCCTGGTAACGCTCCATATTATTCAAGGCTCTACCCAGATGGTTGACCAGAATATAATCCCGATCCTCTTCCCGAACCTCTGTAATCGCATCTATAATCTCTTCATACTCATCCTCTTCATGCCAAGCCTCTAGCCGTTCCAAGAGTTCATCATTCATTGACCTTGCCTCCCTGTCTTATTCGTTGTAGAAATTATATCAATAAATTATGAATAAAAAAAACGCAGCTTCATCGAGCTGCGAACAATAATCATCGTGAAGTGATCGAATGATAGATATCGATAATTTACGCCTACCTTACTGTAACCTATTTGGTATCCATAACAAGCGAATATTTATTGAAAATCCAGGACTCCCTCATATCATTCATAGCTTCTTTGCTAACCCGAACAGAAGTCTTTTGCTCGTGTAAACCTTCTGGTGCAGGTACGGAAAACCGCAGCAATTTGGTTATTTTTTTTATTTTATTTGCCACTTCATGATATAACCCATACGTTAACGGCCGATGCTCCCGAATATCCTCGTATATATAATATTTCCCAATCTCATCTTCCAAATCCATTTGGACCCCTTTAGGAAACGATAGCACGATAGACGGCAATTCATCCTCCGCCCATTGTCCAAGATACGGGAAGCTGACACCCTCGTTTTTCAAGAAAAATCCAGACTTCCCCTGATCCAGCTTACTCAAGAGCGAATATACGAAATGAGGGGGGATCTCCTCTCTGTTCTCTTCCTTCGTAGCAGTAAAAGATTGATAAAATCGGCTATACGCTTCATATACCTGATCATAATCATACTTGGTCTGCGCATGGTTGGGTCTGATAAATTGAACCTGTTTCTGCTCGAAAAGGGCTAGCAGGCTTTTGAGCTCTTCAGGCGTAATGAAAAATTTCAGTTTATAAAATCCACTGTTCTTTAATCGTTCCATTCTCTCACCACCAATTGTAAAATGGAGTCTCCTATTTCACCACTATTAGTTGAAGAGAGCCTTATGTGCGAATTCTCCATTTTGTAGATATGCCGTTCCTCTTATTTGCTGTCCACATATTTTGAAGAGAGATAGTTTTGAACATAACGGATAAGGGGAGCGGTCCACATGGGAGTCATGCCAAAAAGCTCTATCAAAAAGCAGGGAGTTTCTATTATTGCCTGCACGAAACGCCAAAGCTATATAAGAAACCTGTTTAAGAACTACAGCCGACAGATCCACGCCAAGAAAGAACTTATCATTATTATCAACAACAATAACATCCCCCTCAAGCCTTATCTCAGTCTAGCGAAAAAGTTCCCAAACGTACACGTATATCGTCTTCCGGAACGTACCTCCCTAGGTGCCTGTCTTAATTACGCGATCAAGAAAACGAAATACAACTATATTGCCAAGTTTGATGATGATGATTACTACGCTCCCTATTATTTGACGGAAAGTTTGCTAACCTTTCAAAGAACCAAAGCCGATGTCATTGGCAAGCGGTCTCATTATATGTATTTACGTGGGTCAAAGACGTTTATTCTTCGTTTTCCACAAGATGAACATCGACCTGTGACTCTAATCCCTGGCGCAACGCTAGTTTTTAAACGCAAGGTGATAAACAAAGTTCCTTTCCCAAATCAAAGCGTCGGTGAGGATGATCTTTTTTGCATTAGAAGCAAACGAAAAGGATACCGCGTTTATTCTGCTGGAAAAAATAATTTTGTCGCGATCCGCAGGAGAAACTCATCCAACCATACATGGATCATTAGCGATAAAGAACTGATCTCTCAGAGCCGAAAAATACCTTCTGTTACGAATTACAAGAAATATGTGCAGAAAAAGCCAAAGGGCTTATTATAATGGTGAACCCAGACCGTTCTCTTGATTTGAATGGAGTTTCTATCATTGTTTGTACCAAACGGCGACAATGCATGGGCAACCTTTTTCGTAACTACAGCAGACAAAATTATAAGATCAAAGAGCTTATCATCATATTAAATAATAATAATCTGCGTGTAAACGAATATATCCAGGCGGCAAAACAATATAGAAATGTAAGGGTAGTTTCTCTGCCGGAACAAGTATCGCTTGGACATTGCCTAAATTATGGAGCTTCATTATCTAATTTCAATCTCATCGCTAAGTTTGATGACGATGATTATTATGCTCCTCTCTATTTAACAGATAGCGTGCATACCCTGGGAAAGACCAGAGCAGATATTGTAGGGAAACGAGCCCACTACATGTACTTGAGCAGCAAAAAACTCCTTCTGCTACGTTACCCTACCAAGGCGAATCAATATGTTCCCCTGATTCAAGGAGCGACCCTGCTCGTAAAACGACATGTAATAAGCGAGGTTGGCTTTCCCGACCAAAATCGAGGAGAATGCGTGACGTTTTGTTCGGACAGCCTGGCAAAGGGCTATAAAATTTATTCAGGAGGTTCATCCCATTTCCTTGCGATCCGCAGGAGGAACTCCAAAGATCATACGTGGATCGTAAGCGATAAAGAGCTTTTAACAAGAAATGTTAAAGTGCTGAAAGTGAGAAACCCAAGAGAATTTATATGCCAACCCGATAACTTTATTTA
This sequence comes from Paenibacillus sp. LK1, assembly GCF_002750415.1. Classification (NCBI taxonomy): domain Bacteria; kingdom Bacillati; phylum Bacillota; class Bacilli; order Caryophanales; family Paenibacillaceae; genus Paenibacillus; species Paenibacillus sp. LK1. Next base: position 119,897 of record NZ_PEII01000008.1, on the reverse strand, counting down.
AAATTACAGATCGATGATTCTGTTAACGGCAGGTTGAATATCAAAAAAAGAGCAGCATTTCGCTGCTCTTCTCTTTTCTCGATCCCGGTATTCATATGTGATGTACTTAAGCCAAATATTCAGCCATAATCTGCTCGATATCAAACGGGGTAATTCCTTGTTCCACCGAATAAATTGTATCGGCCTGATCCAACGTATCCACCAGTTCACCTCTAGCCTTGGCATGAAGCGTGAACAAGTCGTATAGATCCGGCTTGCGTAGTGTGGTCAAGGCTTTGCCCATCAGGACCATCCCTTTTTGATTACCTTCGACATTATTGTAATATTCCGGGTGCCTAGTCAGTGCCAGATCCGTCCAAATGACCGTACGCTCCACTAGATCCATAATGACGGGAATGGCAATCTGTGTATCTGCCGTGATATCAATCTTGTTTGCCACCGTGGACGGCTCGAAGATCTCGCCAGAACCCGGCTTCTTACGCATCATCCAGCCCACAAAGCATTCCGGCAAATCGCAATATGGATGACTCGTAAAGGAAAGCAGACTCGCCACCACATAACGCCCACCATAAGCAACAATCGACGGAATATGCAGGTCAATGAACTCACTCGCACCATGAGGCGCTGTCACGATATCCCCGCTGTGAACGGCCTTGTAGTTGGATGAACGCAGATTCGTATAGGAAATATGCTCCACATAGTTCCAGTTCTCATCGTACATCACCGCAGACAGATCGATATCTACACGCCCCGTTGCTTGACCATTCACGGTGCCTTCCTTCCACCAGTTGAAGAAACGAATCGTATCTCCCTCGGCCATCGGCACCCGGCTTCCCCGAACAATCGTATGAAGGGCCTTGCTCGCCGATCTTTGGGAAAAGGGAACCAGATAATCATGGAGCTGTGGATCAACATACGTCTTTCCAAGCGAAGGAAGGGCGGCGAAACGCTGCACCAGCGCCTGCTCACACATCTGCACGACGGCACGACAAGTGTCATCGTCCATCTCGGGAAGCTGATTCGGAATGGCGAAAGCCTTCGCTAAATTGCCTTTCGGAAAAAATACACGCAGATCCTGCGGTTCATTACGTCGGGCAAAATGCTCCCTCACCTGCAACAAAACCGGGGTCGATACGTGCTCCAGAATTTCTCCGAACGCCAGCAATACATACTCCTTATCCGTGGTAGAGCGCAACAGGTGATCCAATCTTCTCGCAAATTCACCAGGGCGCTGCTTCAACAGCTCAATCAAACTCCACACATTCTGATATTGGAAGGCCAACTCCACACTTCCGTTAAAGGTCGTAAACGACTTGTTATGACGCAAAATATCAAAAGCTTCCTCGCATCGCGGATAACGCAGCTTATATTCAGATGGATGCAGAATTTCGCCCAGACGAATCCAGCGATCCTTATATCGAAGCATGTCTTCCGTAATTGAACCGCATTGCTCCAGCAAACCGAGCAACAGGCGTCTCTCACGCCGCTTGAATTTGCGAAAAGGCGAAGCCAGAGCCAGGCTGACATCACCATCCGACCAGGCCACAGCAAGACGAAGCACATCCGTTGCCGTTCTGAAATACGGGCCGATTCGGTCGATATTAGCCTTTTCATACTTTAATAAGGAAGCTACTACGAACCCCACATTTTCCTTGAAAGGAATCTCGGCCGGCAACAGCGCATCCACTTCATCCGGTTCCGCAAGTTCCAGCACAGTATCGATATCTGCTTTGTCTGTCTCCGAGATGGAGCCGTTGGCTTCGATCAGTTGGCGGATGAGCGTCTGAAAGTCTGCCTTGTCTCCAAGGTCAATGACTTTTAGATTTATTTTATCCAGTAAAGGTACTCTTTCCACAGGTTCATGATTCGGATATACCAAGGTCAGATAATGAAGGATAGCATTCAGGTAGAGTTCCACCTCATCTTCCTCCATCACCTGTGTTGGAAATCCAGGGTACATCGGTTTGTAGTCCACATGCGCGCCGACCATGATTCTCAGATCAGCCACAACCTGGGCCACCAATGCTTCAAACTGTTCCTTGGATAATGTTCGCACTGCTTGCATCAATTCATCCGAGAATGTGTATCCAAGCGTTTCTATATTTTTAAGGGCAGTCGCCAAATAAACCTTCGGCAGCTGTTTCTCCCCTTGTTCTTGCTCGATCATGAGTTTGTTCGCTCTGCGCAAATAGATGGTATTGTTCATGATAAAAGAGTCCAGGAAAGCCATATCCCTACAATTGGTGGTCTGCTGTAGAAGGAAGGAATATGATAGCCTGGACGCCTCCTCTCTGAATTGAGATCTTCAGGAAAGCGGCAACCCTAAGTTCGCCAATGAAGTTAGAAGGAAGGATCGTCATAGCCTGAAGGCCAAAGGTCCGAAGTTTGTGACCCGAACCTTTGATGAACCCATCATCTCAGATTCCACGATCTCCCAACAGGGCGAAAGTATTACGACATGCGAAACTAAGGGGGAATTCTCTGACTTGTGTCGATCAGTACTGAAGAACGGCATACAACTGATGGTACATAAAAAAAGAGCTAAGCACGGTTTTTAGACGGCTTAGCTCTTTATCACACGCATGGTAAACAGGTTACATACAGCTCGTTACATCCGAACGACTGATTTCTCAGCTGTCAGCCCAAGCACCCGAGCGGTTGAAGCATGTACCTGGTTTAGAAGAGTAAGGTTGTCAACCAGTGATTCGCCATACGAAGGAACCATTTCCTTGATCTTTGGTTCCCAGGCATCCATATGCTGCGGGAAACACTTCTGGAGAATCTCCAGCATCACGTGAACAGCGGTTGAAGCCCCCGGTGAAGCTCCGAGCAATGCTGCAATCGAGCCATCCGCCGCAGTAACTACCTCCGTGCCGAATTGAAGGGTTCCTTTGCCGCCTTGAGCCGTGTCCTTAATCACCTGCACACGCTGGCCCGCCAGTACCATATCCCAATCCTCGCTCTTGGCATCCGGAACAAAGTCACGCAATTCGGCCATGCGTTGTTCCTTGGATAACATGAGTTGTTGGATCAGGTATTTGGTTAGTGAAATTTCTTTGACGCCTGCCGCGAGCATCGTGAGCAAGTTGTGCAGCTTCACGGACGTAATCAGATCGGCATTGGAGCCTGTTTTTAAGAATTTTGGCGAGAACCCGGCAAACGGTCCAAATAACAGCGACTTCTGATTCTCAATAAATCGGGTATCCAAATGCGGAACAGACATTGGCGGAGCACCCACCGAAGCTTTTCCATATACTTTGGCATGATGCTGTTCCACGACTTTCGGATTTTTACACACCATAAAGATGCCGCTAACCGGGAAGCCGCCGATATGTTTACCTTCAGGAATGCCGGATTTTTGCAACAAATGCAAGCTGCCGCCCCCTGCCCCGATGAAAACGAATTGCGCGGTGTGCCGTTCGACGGTTCCGCTCTTCAGATTCTTCACGGCTAATTCCCAAGATCCATTGCTTGTGCGTTTCATGTTCTTCACGCTATGTTGGTAGTGGATATCCACGTTTTGGCTTTTTAAGTGTTCCATTAGCATACGCGTTAAAGCACCAAAGTTAACGTCCGTACCGGAGTCAATTTTGGTGGCTGCAATCGGTTCATTGCCCGTGCGGTTTTTCATCATCAGCGGAATCCATTCCGCCAGTTTTTTCTTATTATCCGAGAATTCCATGCCTACGAATAACGGATGTTTCGATAACGCTTCAAAGCGTCTTTTTAGAAACTGGACATTCTGCTCTCCATGCACATAACTCAAATGAGGGAGCGGCATAATGAAGTCCCGCGGATTACGAATCAGATTGCTTTTGACGAGATAGGACCAAAATTGCCTTGAGATTTGAAAATGCTCATTCACCTTAATCGCTTTGCTAATATCTACGGATCCGTCTGGTCGTTCAACGGTATAGTTAAGTTCGCACAATGCTGAATGCCCGGTTCCGGCATTATTCCATTCGTTGGAGCTTTCCTCCCCCGCACTGGCGAGCTTCTCAAAAACCTTAATATTCCAGTCTGGTGCCAATTGTTTAAGCAAAGTTCCCAAAGTTGCACTCATAATTCCGGCACCAATCAAGATAACATCTGTACTCGTTTGTCCCTGGCTCATGTCTACCGTCCTTATATCCTATATTTGCCAAAAGGATGTAAGCGTTATCGATTTGGCATTGCAGCAAGCCCCATTCTTGAACAGGCCCGCCCCTTCTCTGAATGATATAACCTTGATCTAGTGTATCAATAATATGGATCAATTTAAATATGCAATTTGAAGATATTTGCTATTCCATCAGTATACGCTAGTTTATGTCAGATAGATAACCCGGTTATAGGGCTGAAAGATTAATTTGTTCAATAAAAAGAGACAATTCTGGTTGCGTGGCCTGAATTGTCTCTGAAAGATGGGCGTGTTGGTACCTTTGCCTTTAATAATTCGTCCTAAAAAAAGATCAAGATGCTACTCTCCAATGTTATCCCTGATAAAGTTCTAATTTTTTCATGAAATTAGTCAATAATTCAGTATACTCTTCCTGATCCTCTTCGTCAGCCCATTCAATATTAGACAGGTTTCTGTTAATATCCTGAAGCAAAGATGCAAGCTGTGATAATTCTTCAAATTGATTTAATTCAATCGAGTAGAGTATTTTTAATAAATGACCATCATACATTTCCCCAGCAAGTGGATCACCTTTTAAAATTTCCAAAGCTTTTTTTATACCAAGATCCATAAAAATATTTTGAGCTAGCATTCTACTAACATCTTCTAATTCTATCTCATCTATTGTTTTATCGATAAGTCTGTTGTACCACTGATCCAAAGGATACTCAGATTCTTCGGTCTGAATATTTTGATTTAGTGCGTAAATCTCTTTAATTGGCTTGTTCATTTATTCTACTCTCCCGCTGGCAGGATTAACTTATTATTCAAAGATAAAACAAAAGGTTCAGCTCTATTTGTAATATTAAATCATCTTCGGATCTTTATAGCACCAATCAGAGTCATAAGTCATTGAATGTATCTTTTGTATATCTTCCCAGGTGAAGACCCAATCGTAATCAGCCACCCAAAAATAGTCTGATCTATTAAGATTCAGATATTCATAAACAAAACTAAGAATGACCCCTTCTGCTCCAAACACTTCCTCTATTGTCCCCACTCGAATGAGTTCGTAATTAGGATCTAAATCAAGATCTTCATAGTCACTGAATATTACACTCTTATTTTCTTTTGCCTTCACATACATAATGAATTGATGATTATTCTCCTCACTATTATAGGAATGAGCCAGTATGTTCAACGTTGTAGAAGAAAATATTCCGTTTTCAAGGTTTTTATGATTATCAAATATAAGTCGGTTATCGGAGTTAAACACCGCAATCATAGTGTCGGACAAAAATTTTTCTGGCGTATACTTCTCACGCTCCGTTAAGAAAAATGCAGTGGTTCCCATTTTATTTTATTACCTCCTTTAATTTTTCCAACGAATTGACGACGGTAACGCCATAAGACTTAATATCTTTTAACATGCTCTCATGCTCATCTCTTAGTTTATTTAAGGGTTTATCGATATATAGGACAACTTTTTTGTTTTCAGGATTGAAAAAATCAGGATGATCGCGCTGAGTCATTTTCAAAAATTGCTCAGAGTCTACAGCTTTAATGGAAGCCTTCACTTCAATTATCACATCTTTTGTAACAACATCTAAATCTCCGGCAGGTTGACCATCCTTTTTTAATATCTTTAGTCCAAATCCAATGATTTCTGTTTCGTCTCTTACAAAATTCGCAACCTTTGCTTCCGTTGCTTTACCAATGTTGGAGCTACCCAAAAAGTTATCAACATCCCGATTAATATTCTTTGGATGCTGATCTACCCATGTGAGTTCAGACCCAGCGAGGTTAGTGTACGTTGTTTTGCTCTTTTCCTTAACTAGAGTTCCGCTATTTGTAATCTTTTGTGGATTCACAGAAGCAACAGTCTGTGCCTTATCACTCTTCGCCTTAGCAGCCTCTATATTCTTCTTAATTTTCGCCACGGCTGGACTAGATGATGGTAAGCGAAATGGACCCTTGCCTCCCGGAACACTCCCACGAACCATCTGAATCGCCATAAACACTTGGGCAAACTTTAGAGAGGTAACCATGGTTCGAGCATAAGAATCAGAGACAGTTTCTCCTGTATAGGGATGTATTCCGTTCTGGAATGCCTTGATCTGTAGTGAAAATATATCATCCCCAGGTGGTTCAACCTTCACACCTTCCATGCGATTAACATCCAGATGTCCATGATCCTTCTCATACGCCTGAAGGGCAGCCTGATCCGCATCACCATCCTCGTTGACAGGCATCCACACCCACTTTCCAAACATATTGATTCGTGCCATCCGATATCCCTTATCACCCGAGCTTGAATCACCTGCTGAATTGGTCATGATTGCTGCGGCACCGACTGCTCCAGTTGCACCACCCAGACTTACCAACTGAGCATCTGCATCCTGGAAGCGCGTAGCGATGTCCTTCAATTCCTTGGATGTATTCACCATACTCTCCAGCGCTTTATCCAGTATAGGGCGTGATTGCTCAAACTCATAGAAAAACCGCTCCTGCGTCGCACCCATCCACATTGTCTGAATGAACATGATCTGTCTCGTCAGATCACCACGTATACTCTCCAACTGTTGTCTGGCTTGATCCACCTGATTCGATACGTGATGCAGTTGTTCAGGGGTTACTTTGATTGTACTCATACGTTTCTCCGCTCATTTAAAATAGGATTAACCAATGTTAGCAGAAGTTTGTAGCATAGACCATCCGGCTAACATCCTGATTTGACCATTTCTAAAACATAAGCTGTACCCATCATCGGTGCTAGGGTCCTATATGCATTTACCTATTTCAGAGTACTTATCACCAGCAAATAATCCCCTTACCCTATCTCCTCCAAAAACGCCCGATACCGCCCAACCTGCTCCTCCGTCGCACATTCCCGCAACGATTCCAATAGTGCCGCGCATTTCTTGAAATACCGATTCATCTCAAGCTCATCCGCTAACCTGAGTGCCTGCAAAATGAACTCCACCGCTTTCTTTTGCCTTCCCATGCATTGTTCGTATAAAGCCCGGTGATAACAGTGATGGTACATATTTCCGTTGTTTGAAGAATCTATTTCTCTACCGACATCCTGAACCTGACTCGCAAACATATGTAAAACTCGATCGATCTGCCAACGATACCGGACCGCAGCCTCTACAATCGTTCTCAGACCTTCTATACATTCCTCTGGATGCTCTAGCAGAAAATTCACATACTCCTCCAGCAGCTCTGCATGCCCCGCTTCAATCTCCCGCGTATCGGAGTATTAGAAAGAGGCGAAAGAACCTTTTCCATAGATACGCTGGAAAAGGTTTTAGTCGCCTTAAATGTACCACTTATTGAGTTAATGATTACAGAAATATCCATCTCAAAATGACATACTACGACAGCAGACAATTGATGAATTCATTGTCAAGACAAGTAAAATGACAGATGAGCAAATTAGAATTATCCAAAGAGTTAATACCGAAATATTTCGTGCTTTTCGTTGATTGTTTCATTCGCTCCAAACTAAATTCCGAAAATCTAGTATTCATCTTCTTCCCCTCTGTTTCTAATTCTTGAAGTTCTATTAATGTTTGTCGTTAAAAAGTTAAATATCCAATTATCCTTAATTGTTAGTTCCCTTTCTGTTTCTGGTTGCTCCAGTTCCCTTTCTGTTCCTGATTGCTCCGGTTCCCTTTCTGTCCCTGGTTGCTCCGGTTCCCTTTCTGTCCCTGGTTGCTCCGGTTCCCCTTCTGTCCCTGGTTGCTCCGGTTCCCCTTCTGTCCCTGGTTGCTCCGGTTCCCTTTCTGTCCCTGGTTGCTCCGGTTCCCTTTCTGTCCCTGGTTGCTCCGGTTCCCTTTCTGTCCCTGGTTGCTCCGGTTCCCCTTCTGTCCCTGGTTGCTCCGGTTCCCCTTCTGTCCCTGGTTGCTCCGGTTCCCTTTCTGTCCCTGGTTGCTCCGGTTCCCTTTCTGTCCCTGGTTGCTCCGGTTCCCTTTCTGTCCCTGGTTGCTCCGGTTCCCCTTCTGTCCCTGGTTGCTCCGGTTCCCCTTCTGTCCCTGGTTGCTCCGGTTCCCTTTCTGTCCCTGGTTGCTCCGGTTCCCTTTCTGTCCCTGGTTGCTCCGGTTCCCTTTCTGTCCCTGGTTGCTCCGGTTCCCCTTCTGTCCCTGGTTGCTCCGGTTCCCCTTCTGTCCCTGGTTGCTCCGGTTCCCTTTCTGTCCCTGGTTGCTCCTCTAACTTGTTGATTTCTAAATCCAGCCTATTTCCAATGTCGTCAATTAATTCATTCTCCAATGAGAATGAATATTCTTTAATAACATCCTGTAGTATATCTTGAGTTGAGTTACAATTTTCTTCTTTGTTATACTGCTCGATACAGATTGAAATTATCGAATGTTTCAATTCCTCTAATACCTTGGAATGATTAGAATCTATGAATGATATACTACAATTCAAAAGCTGAGAAAAAAACCTATCATCTTTAATACACTGATCGTCTTTGTCTTTTCCAAGCCAGCCCTGTACACAACACTCGTAGTAGAACAACCAACTACTGTTGTATAAACTATCATCCACTAGAAGACTCTTATAATAAGAAAAGTCTAACTCTCCCGATAAAAGGCCTTTTGAATTTAATATCATCACAAGTACATTTACAATAGCATTATCATTTTTCAATAATAATTGAGCTACATCTTCAATGAGAGGTATATCGAGTTTTACAGCAAAACTTAGCGCCCAAAACACTTCGTAATCATTTTTAAATTCGATGTTATCCCTTATTTGAGCATTAACAAATTCCAAAATTTTATCATAGTCCAATGGATAACTTCTATATTTGTAGCTCTCAATAATCTCAAAAGCTACAGGAATTATAGAAGGATCAACTAAAATAGATTGAAACAATAACGACTCAAAAAGATCCCAATTTTCCTTATGTATTACAACGTTTCTTATTACTTTTAACGCATAATTTAGAATCCCCTTATCCTCTAGTTTTGATTTGAATTTAAATGCTCCACTAAAATACTCCATTAAATCAGTTCTTTGAAGTAAAATAGAATTTTGAATACTGTTATTATTAACTCTAAATTTAAATCTCTTGAAATAAAACTTCCATTCTGGTTCTAGAACCTGCGGAATTTTTATAATTTTAGTCTTGTTTACATTTATATCCAATTCGTATTTCTTTAAAATTTTATTTATTATGTTTAACGCTCTTTCTGCTTCTTCAGATGAACTAAAATAATACTCCATGTCGTCAGTGTACCTAAAACCCTTTAAATTTCCGCTATACTCTTCCTTAAACTCAACATCAATTGCTACTCCTATTATTTCCTGTATGATCAATGAACTAATAGGTCCAATAGGTATACCAATTGTTTGGCCATCCTGCATATTTCTCACTAATTTGTCGATATTGTTCCCTATAATTTCAGACTTAGTGTTTGATTTAGCATACTCCTTAGTGTGCAGTGCCCACGGGATAGCATGAGTATAAATACTAGGGTAATATCTCGATATATCTAATTGTAAAATGTACCTTTTTAAAGCAAGATTATCAATTCTTCTTTTTATTTTTTCAGACATCTCATATCTTGGCCTTATCCTGTCAGTATCAGAATTTTTAGGGGTTGTTAATGAATATTCTGATTTCAAAAAGTGATCCTCGAGTGTCTCCCAATTCTGTTCAATTAGATTGGCCAATAAAATATAATGTAGCGGATGTGGTATAGATACCGTTCTCCTAAAGTTATCTCCTTTAGGCACAGATATATCTATTAACTTAGTCCATTTATTTAATGTATTACTTGATAGTCTTGACTTTGAGAGATCCAGAGATTCTAATTTTTCACTCATAGTGGCAGAAACGAACTCACTTGGAACTTCTTTTGGAAAAAAACCACTATTCAACATTTTTCTCGCTATGTTCTCGTTACTTGACATAAAATCACATCCATATTCTTTTCCATATATAATATCCTGATTAACAAACATACTTGGATTTCATTTGAAATCTATCCTGATTTAAAAATCAACAATAAAGTTTACCTATAGAAGCTACTTAGATGGATTAACACTTTAGGATGTCAACCACTAATTATAAGCAACTCCAATTTAACTAAGATGGTTATATTCACTTATGATACCTTACTCCGCTCTGTCTGTAACGATAAGCTTTAAGGAAGTTACTCAACAATTTGAAATTCTATCTCTCATCAATGCTAAAAAACTGAATATATTCTTCATGCCATGAAGTCCCTCCGCTCTCGACAATCAAAAAACAACCCGCTCTAACTCCGCAAATTCAATCCGATTACGCCCATTCTGCTTCGCCTGATACAACGCCTTATCCACCGCAGCGAACAGCTGAATCAGATACCCCTCCGGGTTATCCGGTACATGCTCCAATTCAAAATCCTCAATCGACAGAATGCCTATGCTGATCGTAATGGACACCTGTTCAATCTCGTGATCCACCATAATGCGGTTGGACTCCACAGCTAATCTTACGCGCTCCGCGATTTGGTTCGCCAAATCATGCTCCGTATACGGAAGGTAGATCATGAATTCCTCCCCGCCATATCGAGTTAGAATATCGGTGCTCCGAATGGATTCTTTGACAGCCTGAGCTGTACGATGCAGCACTTCATCCCCGATGACATGTCCGTAGCGATCATTGATCGCTTTGAAGTAGTCAATATCCAGCAGTATGAGTGAAAACGGCGTTTTATATTGAATGTTGGTGATGACCTCGTGATTCAGGTGTTGGGTCAGATAACGGCGATTGTAGCAGTTCGTCAGACTATCCGTCAGGGCGAGTTCTTCCAGCTTGCGATTGGCCTCGGACAACTCCAGACGAATGCGATCCAGGGCATGATTACGCTCCTGAAGCGTCTCGTTCTGCCGATTCATTTCTTTAACATAGAAGCGCTCTTGAGAGACATCCTGGAACGTAAGGATATGTCCAATAGGCGCGCGAGCAGCATCAACAATGGGAGACGCTTGGAGGATATAATGACGGATGTCATCCCGCCCCACGAGTACTTCAATTTGAGACAAGGTATTGTCCTTTTGCTTATACTCATCCAGAAACTTCTGACGGCTGCCCTCTACACGAACAGAACCCAGAAATGCCTCCATATCAAAAGAATCCCCCACATGCAGATCCATGAAGGATCGGGAGGCTTTGTTCAATTCAATAATCATCTCATTCTCATCCAGTACAAGGATGCCGTAAGGAATGGTATTGATCACATCCTCATGGGCAATGGAAACCAGATCGAACACATTGTACCTTTTAATGACATAGACGAAGAAAAGGTCGGACACGAAGATCCCCAGCGAAGTCAGTCCGGGAATAATGAACGGTAAATACGCTCTTAGAACCACATTAAGCAGAGCGTCGATTGTTGCAAAAGCAGCCAGCACGAATATGCCCCATAGCGTAACTTTCACCTGATTTTTAATCATGGAGGACGTTCGAGAAGAATAAAGTGCCCGGAACAAAATAAAGAGGGATGTTACAAAGTAACTCACGAGTATAGCCATGACAACCCAGAACCAGTGTCCATATTCCCGCTCGATATAACCGCCTTCCAGCGGAGTTACAAACCAGCCCCACGGGTTCAGGATCACGCCAACCGCTCCAATAACCGCAGGGATGAACAATAGGAAGGATTTTTTTGGGCCTAATCGCTCCGCTTCACCCGTAATGAAGATCGTAAGCAGCAGCCAACCACTCCCTAGTAAGGAAACGGCGACAAAAGATAACGTAACATAGAACAACTGCAAGCCGGGGTCCTTCGTCAACGTACTCGCAAATTGACAGAATGGCCAGAGCATCATCAACCCATGAAACAAAAAGTAAACCTTATGTAAGTTCGTAATTCTAACCGTTGCAAAAACATATACGTATACACCAAACAATAGGACGAATAGAAAGAGATCATACCATACTAATGGGCTCACGAATCTTCTCCTTTTTGCATGCGACAACGAAGATAGTATTGAACTGGGTTATTCCTTAACGCTATGTGAACCTTCGATAAACCTTTAAAAGATATTCCTATATTATTGCTATTGGTTAATTTAACCACATCTTATCACACCGCTAATGGGGTGAGTAGCCCATACAATGGCAAACCAACCAACCTCTGATTGAATTTTGCGCAATTTTTGCGTTTTTGTGAATGAAATTGAACGTTTAGATGTAAACCGGGAGGAAAGAAGACCTTGTTAGCTGTCGTAAGAGGCAAGCAGGTACGTATGTAGAGCCCTCCGTCACCGGACGGCCCTCTCCTCATTCGTGTACAGAAGCCAAAGGCAAATTGTCAGAGAACAAATCCGGATTATCTTGGAGCATGCCTGTGATCACTTCCGTCAACAAGGCTGCATCACACACTCTGACAATCGCATCGCCAAGCTGTCCCTTATGCATCGCACCTTTACGTTCAAGAACGTCATCCGCTTTCCAAAAATGCTCCGACCATGACAATCCGCAATGTCTCCGGGAAGGCACCGAAATTTCGGTTCCATCGGGTAAAACCGTGCGTAACATCTCGGGCTCATCCGTTAATCTGCCCGGGATGTCGACCCATTCTTCGATACCATGGATAAACGTATTCCGTTTCAGATCAACGCCGACCAAAAGAATGGTTGCCTTCCGATCAAGCAGTTTTCCCCAGGCTGAGCCTCTCGCACAAGGTGTATCGAAAAGATGATCGTCCTTCGTAACTGCTTCGGCGTCGCGTCCCAGAGCGGCTACCGAATGTGTAGGGTGCCAAGAACGTACTACTTCAGGTCGTTTGCGAAATAGTTCAGGAAGAATACCGACGCAGCATGGCGAAGATTCCACGTGGAACATCGGATTGTCCGCATTGATCGTGGACCATGTATGTGTTGGCAATACCAGCAGTCCGTCCTTCATATACTCGGTCAATGCATCCAGCACCGTATCCGCACCGCCTTCGACTTCGCCCATACTTTTCATGGAAGAGTGAACGAGCAGCGTCCCTTGATCGTCAATGCCAAGTTGGCGCAGTTGGTGTAGCAAACTTTCTTGGGTATGTATCATGAATAGATAACCTCCTTTGGGCTATTATAGCAAAATAGAGCGTAGACGACGGTACTAACGTTATCCTTTGCATTGGAGAGAGCACAAGACCCGTTTCAGGCCATACACCATACGCCTCATGGCAAGACAAAGGGCCGGGGAACCCCCCGGCCATAAGGAAAGAATTTGTATAAGTCCATAAATAACAAAACTATTTAATCACAACGTACTCCAGGTTCACCAATTTCGCATAGGTCACGATTTGATCCGTAGTCAGGTTCAAAGATACTACGGTATGGTGACCGCCGCCATTCTCAATCCAAGCTCTAACCCCATCCTGGAAGTTAGGCTTCACATTCCACAATACACGTGCTACCGGCAGATTAGGTGCTGGAACCGTTGGCTCGAATGCGGATACTTCGTTGATCAACAGTTTGTAATGTGTTCCGAAGTCCGCCATGGAAACCACGACGCCTTCTCCTGCTTTGCCATCGAATACGAGACGTGCAGGATCTTCACGATCGCCAATACCCAGTGGGGACACGATGATTTTAGGTTTGTTGCTGGCGAGTGTCGGGTCAACTTCAAGCATGTGGGATTGAAGGATAGCCTCTTGACCAACTGCCATCTCGTACGTGTAATCCTCCATGAAGCCCGTGTTTTCGTTGTGAGCCATGACTTTGAGCAGGCGATCCAACGCAGCCGTTTTCCAGTCACCCTCACCGGCAAATCCGTACCCTTGCGCCATCAGGCGTTGCACAGCCAGACCCGGAAGCTGTTTCATGCCATGCAGATCTTCGAAGTTCGTCGTAAAGGCACTGTAACCACCTTCGTCCAAGAAACGTTTGATCGCAATCTCATAGCTCGCTTGCACACGTACGCTGGCTTCCCAAGCTTCCTTACTGTTCGTGCCATAATCGAATTCATACAACTCTGCATACTGAGCGATCAAATCATCGATTTCTTGCTCCGTTACGGCATTCACGTATTGCACGAGGTCGCCGATACCGAAATAATCGACTGTCCATCCGAATTGGATCTGTGCTTCCACTTTATCCCCTTCGGTCACGCCCACGTTGCGCATGTTGTCGCCAAAACGAGCAACTTTGATGTTAAAGCTTTCATTATAAGCTACCGCTACGTCCATCCAGTCAGCAACCTGCTGTTGCACTTCTGGGCGCTCCCAGTAACCAACGACGATTTTGTTTTGTTTTCTCAGGCGTGCATTAATGAAGCCATATTCGCGGTCACCGTGAGCCGCCTGGTTCAGGTTCATGAAGTCCATATCGATCGTCGCCCATGGAATGCTTTCATTGAATTGTGTCGCGAGATGAAGCAACGGTTTTTGCAGCAAATTCGTACCCCGAATCCACATTTTTGCGGGCGAGAACGTATGCATCCAGGTGATCACACCCGCTACTTCGTCGCGGTAGTTCACTTCCTTCATGATGCTCGTGATTTTATCTGCGCTTACGGCCAAGTCCTGCAATACCAGCGGGTAGGGCAGAACGCCGCTTGCATTAAGGGCATCCGTGATTTTCTGTGCGTTGGCTTTAACCTCGCCCAGTGCTTCTTCCCCGTACAGATGCTGTGAACCGACGACGAACCAAAACTGTTTAGCTGCTGTTGCTGACATGTAATCATCCTCATTTCATTTTTATAGTTGAACAAATGGGTTACACTTACCACTCCGATTGCAGTACCATCTTCCGATCGCTGGTTATCCCCGGATTTCTTTGATCAATTTTAATAAGGATGATATCCGGTTATAAAGGAGAGCGCTTCGCTTCTACAGATTGGTACTGCACTCTCCGTTATCGTGTAAAAGTTTGATACAACTTCATTGGTAGTAGTAACAAACAACTTATTCGCTTGAATTATTATCAACCGATCGCTACATAACCAAATTACTTCTGTCCGTAATAGGCGTCTTTTCCGTGTTTCCGCAAATAATGTTTATCCAAAATGCCTTGCGGCAGTTCTTTTGCAAAGTTATTCAATTGCCGCGCATACAGGTTCATTTTGCACACCTCCTCCAGCACGACGCTGTTCACAACCGCCGACTTGGCGTCTTTCCCCCATGTAAACGGTGCATGTCCATGAAGCAGAACTGCCGGGATTGCCATCACATCCAGCCCGCGCTGTTCAAATGTTTCAATAATGAGGCGGCCCGTCTCCGCTTCGTATCCGCGATCAACTTCATCCTGGTTCAAGAAACGGGCACAAGGTACGGCACCATAGAAGGTGTCAGCATGCGTCGTCCCCATCACGGGTACGTCCAGACCAGCTTGCGCCCAGATGGTCGCCCAAGTGGAATGAGTATGCACAATACCACCGATTTCCGGGTAATGTTTGTATAGCACAGCATGTGTCGCGGTATCAGAAGAAGGTCTCATTTCGCCCTCCACCACATTGCCGTCCAGATCCACCACAACCATGTCGCTTGGCTTCATCTTGTTATAGCTGACACCGCTCGGTTTGATGACAAACAGGCCACTATCCCGATCCATTGCGCTGACATTACCCCATGTGAACTTCACGAGTCCGTGCTTCGGCAGCTCCAGATTCGCCTCATAGACCTCTTCTTTCAGTTGTTCTAACATGTGTTAGTCCCTCCCGTTCTCTACCAGATGATCTACCGCCGCCTGCTCAATCGCGAGGCCCTTCCGGTAGCGTTCGATAAATGCTTCAAACCCTTTGACATCCGATGCATCCGGCGAAACTTCCTCACCCTGGACATCGCTGAAGACCTTCTGCTCTAGGAACACATCCAGACTCTCCTGCTGATCTTTGTTGATCATGTACGAGGCCAGAAGCGCCATACCCCATGCGCCGCCTTCACCCGCTGTAGACATGACTGACACCGGCACGTTCATCGCTGCGGCTACAATCCGCTGACCGACGACAGGGGTCTTGAACAGACCACCATGAGCCAAAATGCTGTCAATCGCCACATGCTCGTTCTTCGTCAAAATGTCCATGCCGAGCTTGAGTGCACCAAACGCGGTGAACAGATGCGTGCGCATGAAGTTCGCCAGATTGAAGTTGCTTTCCGGGGAGCGGACGAACAATGGACGGCCTTTATCGATGCCGGTAATGTTTTCACCCGAGTAATAACCGTAGCTCAGCAAACCGCCACCATCCGGGTCAGCTTCCAACGCCTTATTGAACATCACGCTGAACAATTTACCGGTGTCGACTTCGTATCCCATAGCCTCGGAAAATTCACGGAACAATCCAAGCCAGGCATTAATATCGCTGGAGCAGTTATTGGCATGCACCATGCCTACCGGACTGCCGTCTGGTGTCGTAACCATATCGATCTCGGGATACACTTTGGATAATTCCTTCTCCAAGACGATCATTGCGAAAACGGACGTGCCGACGGAGATGTTGCCCGTACGCTTCCTCACGCTATTCGTTGCTACCATGCCCGTTCCGGCATCGCCTTCTGGCGGACAGAGCGGAATGCCTGACTGCAAATCATTCGAAGGGTCGAGTAGCTTAGCTCCCGCTTCGGTTAACTCACCAGCATTCTCACCAGCGAGATAAACCTTGGGAAGAAGGTCCTCGACCTTCCACGGATAACCTTTACTTGCGATCAGTTCATCGAACTGCTTGATCATGGATGGGTGATAGTTATGCGTAGACTCGTCGATTGGGAAAATGCCCGAAGCATCGCCGATACCGATGGCTTTATTGCCCGTCAGCAGCAAGTGTATGTAACCAGCCAGAGTTGTCAGGTGATCGAAGCGAGGTACATGGGTCTCTTCGTTCAAGATCGCTTGGTACAAATGAGCGATGCTCCACCGTTCCGGTATATTGAACTGTAGAAGATCCGTCAGCTCCCTCGCAGCCTTCCCGGTGGTCGCGTTACGCCACGTCCGGAACGGTACCAGCAGTTCTCCCGCGCTATCCAAAGCGATATATCCATGCATCATGGCGGAGAATCCGATGGAACCTACCGTTTGCAACGTGATTCCGTATTTCCGCTCTACGTCTTGCTTCATCTCACGATACGCAGTCTGAAGACCTGTGATAATATCCTCTTGGTCGTACGTCCAATATCCGCCTTTCAGGAGGTTCTCCCATTCATAACTACCTGACGCGATGGTCTCAAAACGTTCGTCAATCAACACCGCCTTGATCCGTGTCGAACCAAATTCAATGCCTAGTGAAGTGGCTCCCTTGCTAATCGCTTCTTTCATATCCACATGACTCATGATCACGTAGTCCCCTCTCTGACCACAGTAGGTAAAAGTAAAAATATAATTGCCTTAAAGATGATTGAATTGGATTCATATTTCGGTTCATTGAAAAGAATGCGCTTTCCTTTTCTGACAGCCTTAGTATATTTTTTGTACGTACATTTGTCAATAATATATAATAGTTATACTTACATTAGTTAAGATATAACGTCTAAATGATCTCATTTCTGTGCTTAAAAGGTTATTTTGTAGGGTACACATTTCTGTTTAAGGATGGGAATTGTACGGTTTATTTTGTAAAACTGGCTGTTACATAGCCATTCCATTCGAATCATGATAAAATATGTACGTACAACTATGAATATGACGATGTTTTTTATAGATAAGTAACGATGAAAGAAGTGGACTGCGTGAAGCCAAAGTATCAGGTCATCATTGACGATATCAAAAGCAATATCCTATCGGGAACCTATAGCGTAGGCGAACAAATCCCTACCGAATCCGCACTGCAGGACAGCTACAACGTGAGCCGCCAGACGGTGCGAAAGGCCATTTTGGAGCTATCAAACGAAGGCTTTTTGAGAAGCGAGAAAGGTTCCGGCACCTATGTAAGCAATCTGTATCGATCCAGAACTGGCGGGAACACGATGAAAAAAACAATCGGCGTCATCACGACGTATATTTCCGATTACATCTTCCCCTCCATCATCCGCGGCATTGAAGGCCGATTAAATGAAGACAATTATTCGTTGCTGTTAGCCAGCACCAACAACGACGTTGCACAAGAGAAAAAAGCGCTAGAGATGATGCTCTCTTACGGTGTGGATGGCCTGATCGTCGAACCGACCAAGAGTAATCTGTACAACCCCAACATAGCGTACTACCTTTCCTTTAAAGAGCAGGATGTACCGTTTACAATGATTAATGCCTTTTATGAAGAGCTGGAGGTGCCTTTCTTCTGTCTGGATGACGTGCAGTCCAGCTACCTAGCTACTCGGGAACTGATCGCCAAGGGACATAGCCAGATCGGCATTATCGCGAAAATGGATGATTTACAAGGGAAATATCGGATGAAGGGATATATCAAAGCGCTGGGCGAAGCCAAGTTGCGGTTTCATCCCGAGCAAGTGCTTTCGTTCGATACGGCATCGAAGCCGGACCTCTCCACCAATCTGGAGGTGTTCCTGGAGGAAAACAGAGATGCGCTAACATCCCTTGTCTGTTACAACGATGAGGTGGGCCTAGAAGTCGTACATGCATGTAGAAAGCTGGGCATTTCCATTCCAGACGAGTTATCCATTATCGGCCAGGATAATTCTTATATCGCCAAGAACGCCAACATCAAACTCACGACGTTAACTCATCCCCAAGAGCAAATGGGCCGTGACGCTGCGGATTGGGTCATCAAGAAACTACAAGGCAAAAAGGATCTGCCCACCAACACCTACTACCAGCCCGTGCTGGTTGAGGGTGAAACAGTAAAAGAAATTGTGCTGGAATAGTATTGGGACTAAGCATGAAAAAAGGGCCGTTGAATTGTTCAACGGCCTCTATCCATATATAAGTGATTAAATTACTCCCACCGAGGAGAAACCGAATCTACTTCGTTTCAGCTTCATTTTCATATTCCAAACTCACAATGACACCTTTCTTCTCCAGTTTTTTTATAACCTGCTCCGCCTGTTCATTCAACGGATTGCCGGCCAACGATACCTCTATTAAATGGGGTATGGTGTCGAGCACTGCAATATCTTGAATGAGGTTATCCTCCACATAAAGATACTCCAATGCTGGATGGTTCTTTAACGGACTTAAATCTTGAATTTTATTACCATCCATAATGATCCACTCTAGATTTAGTTTCTGAAGAGGACTTAGGTCTGCTACCTGATTGCCGCTGGCAAGCAAACTGGTCAACTTATGTAAATTTTTCAATGGTGTTAGGTTTTTAATTTGATTACCACTAATCAAGAGACTTTCTAGATTACTTAACCCGGAGAGTGGGGATAGATCTGAGATCTGATTCCCTTCAAGAACTAAGAACTCTAGTTTTTTCAACTTGCTGAGCGATGTAATATTTTTTATTTTATGACCGGGCATAATTAGATCCACCAGGTTAACGGCATGTTCAAGTCCTTGCAAATTGGAAATCTTGTTTTTGGTATCCTCGGCATATAACGATTTTAATTTCTTCAGATCGCTCGTCTTGACTTCTTTTTTAGATGATATCTTCAATGTTGTCCGAATAACTTTTGACAGAGCCACATCTTTAATAACAGGTGCAGCCGACATGGTTGTTGCCGGTAATAATATGAGAACCAAACAAAATACAATCATATTTTTTACGAATTGAGTAGGCATTTCAGTCTCCTTTAAGCATCTTAGATTATGTGTCATATGTTTATATAAAATTCCCAGAAAAGTACATCTTTTACGATGGTACTTCCTTTCTTCAACTTTGTCCATGATGAATACGTTTCGTCAAATCGCCGCCATCTCCACAACCAGAACAGTAGACCCTGAAACGGCAGATTTGGGCATCAAGAAACTGCAGGGCAAAATGGATCTTCCCACCAACACTTACTACCAGTCCGTGCTGGTTGAGGGAGAGACAGTCAAAGAAATTGTGCTGGAATAGTATTGGGACCGAGGTTTGGTTGATGTAAATTAAGGTATAACCCTTTATCTATCCAGGCAAATATTAAACTTGAGTCGACGAAAAGCTCTACACAGTTTGTGAGTATCACGACTCCATCCACCAATATGTGGACGGAGCTTTTTGCGTCTGTTTTTCTAAACTTTTTCACTTGTTTAATGAAGAAATTGATACTTAACCGGAGGTTACCATTTACAAATTTTTCATTGACACTTCCTTTCAAATAAAGATATATTTATTGATGTTGATAATCATTCTCATATGTAAAACGTTTTATATTCATCTGCTTTGATGAGTTTTCACAGCCTGAAAGTCAGAATCAACAAATATATTACAGATTAGAAAGGGGAAACACATGAACACGAAAAGAAAGCTCTCTTTAATGACACTACTTATTTCGGTAGTGCTGATCCTAGCCCTGGTAGGTTGTGGAAGCAAGCCAGCAACTCCTGCAGCGAGTCCGGCTGCGAGTGATTCAGCAACGACCGAAACAACCGAAACACCAGCCGCTCAAGATGAGAATACCGAATATCCGATTACGATCAAGCATGCTTTGGGAGAAACCGTTATTGAGAAAAAGCCTGAGCGTGTAGCTACGGTTCAATGGGCTAACCATGATGTCGTTCTCGCTCTTGGACAAGTTCCTGTAGGCTTCTCGGCGGCAAACTTCGGCGTTCAAGATGACAGCGGACTCTTGCCTTGGACTGCGAAAAAACTCGAAGATCTCGGCGTAACAGACCCGAATGTTTTCAAGGACACAGACGGTCTTGATTTTGAAGCCATTTCCGATTCCAACCCGGATGTTATTCTTGCAGCTTACTCCGGTATTACTCAGGAAGACTACGATCTTCTTAGTGAGATTGCTCCAGTTGTAGCTTATCCGACTGCTCCTTGGGCAACAACTTGGCGTGAACAGGTTCTCTTCAATTCCGAAGGTATGGGCATGAAAGCAGAAGGCGAGCAACTGATTAAAGACACTGAGGCTATGATTAATGAAAAAGTAAGCGCCTATCCTCAGATTAAAGACAAAAAAGTGGTTTGGGTAAACTTCTCAGCTGAAGATATGTCTAAACTGCATATTTATACACCTGTAGACTCCCGCGTCTCATTCCTGAATGAGTTGGGACTGGTTGTTCCAGAAAGCATCACTAGCCAAATTACGGACCCTAACAGCTACTCCCTAAGTCTAAGTGCTGAGAATGCTGAAGCCCTTAATGATGCGGATATCCTTGTTGGATACGGAAATGCCGAGTTGTTGAAAGCTCTTCAGGCTGATCCGCTTCTTGGTAAAATTCCAGCAGTTAAACGTGGTTCAGTAGCATTCATTGAAGCAGATACACCTTTGGTTGCTGCTGGAACGCCAAACCCACTGTCGATCTCTTATACGATCGATGATTATCTGAAACTGATCGGCGGAGCTATTGATAAAATAAATGAATAGTTCATCGATTCCGAATAACAATCAACCACGCTTGAATATCCCGAAAAATTTCGGGCTGGTTCTGGTCATCTGCTTTATCCTGCTCATTGTAAGTGTGGTAGCCTCACTGGTCCTCGGTTCTCGGCCAGTGGGGTTTCATGAACTAATCGACGGATTATTTCACCCGGAAGTAGACTCCTATGGGGCAAACATCGTGCGCAAACGGATTTCCCGAACTGTCTTCAGTTTATTATGTGGGGTGGCACTCGGAGTATCGGGAGCAATTATGCAAGCCGTCACGCGAAACCCGCTTGCTGACCCAAGTATATTGGGTGTTAACACAGGCGCATCTTTGTTTGTGGTATGCGGCATTGCGTTCCTGAACATCAGCAGCGCGGGGCAATATATATGGCTGGCTTTGGCTGGGGCTGCGATTACTGCAGTATTTGTATTCGGAATCGGCTCTATGGGGCGTGGCGGCGCCACGCCCATTAAGCTTGTTTTGGCAGGAGCTGCTGTAAGCGCTGCTCTTTCATCTCTGGTCACCGCCATCATGATTCCCCGCTCGTATGTCATGGACCAATTCAGGTTTTGGCAAGTGGGAAGCGTCGGCTCGGCAACCTGGAGTGGGATCGGCACATTCATCCCGTTTCTGATCATCGGAATTCTCATTGCGTTTATTACCGCTCCCGCACTTAACGCGTTAGCGCTGGGAGATGATGTGGCTACGGGATTGGGCGTTCGAACCGGAACACTGAGGCTTATTTCCGCCCTTGCGGGTGTACTGTTATGCGGAGCGGCTACCGCTCTGGCTGGACCTATTGGTTTTATCGGATTGTTATCCACTCACGTCATACGCCTTATTATTGGGCCTGATTTACGCTTCGTCATACCCATGTCAGCCATTGCTGGTGCGATCATTCTGACAATCTCCGATGTAGGGGGCAGACTCGTTAGTAACCCTGGCGAGCTTGAAGTCGGCGTAGTGACTGCATTTATAGGTGCTCCCATACTCATTATTCTAGCTATACGATCGAAAGTGCGTTCATTATGACCAATCATTCTATTGAATTTATTATGGCGGGAAGACGTCAAAGACGCCGCCGATGGATCCTTGTCACTAGTCTCCTTGCCGTACTGGCATGCATTCTATGCTGCGCCATGCTTTTACTAGGAAACACGATATATCCGGTGAAGGACGTCATTCAAGCCCTTTCCGGTGAAAAAATCAAGGGTGTCTCTTTTGCCGTGAGTACCATACGTCTACCCAGAATGCTGACCGGCCTTTTTGCCGGATTTGCGTTCGGTATTGCAGGTTACACGTTCCAGACCATGTTGCGGAATCCCCTTGCAAACCCCAATGTCATCGGGATCACGTCTGGTTCAAGTGCTGCTGCTGTTTTTTGCATCGTCATTCTTCATGCAAGTGGAGCCGTCGTGTCCTTCGCTGCGGTAATTGCAGGCCTGGTCACCGTTCTGTTCATTTATGTACTATCAAGAGGAAAAGTATTTTCCATCGGACGATTGATCCTGATCGGTATCGGCATACAAGCGATGCTTGATGCTGTCATCTCCTATCTTCTTCTGGTTAGTTCTGAAAAGGATGTTCCCTCAGCGCTCAGATGGCTCACAGGTAGTCTTAACGGTTCACAGATGCACGAGCTTCCGCCTCTTGTGATCACCGTCATCATCTGTTCGCCGATCATCATCTTGCTGGGCAAACATCTCAGCATTTTGGAGCTTGGTGAACAATCGGCATTTTCCCTGGGCGTAGACACGGACAAGACCAGAATTGCACTTATTGTGAGCTCTGTCTGTATGGTTGCGATTGCTACGGCTACCACAGGTCCGATCGCTTTTGTCTCATTCCTTTCGGGCCCTATTGCCAAAAGACTCGTCGGTGTGGGCTCCTCCAACATTATTCCGGCAGGTCTTGTTGGTGTCAACCTTGTCCTGGCATCCGATCTTATCGGACAATTTGCTTTTGAGTACAGATTCCCCGTAGGCATCATTACCGGATTACTCGGAGCACCTTATCTGATCTTCCTGTTAATCCGAATGAATCGAAAGGGGGAACTATAATGAAAGCAACACATATTTTTCAAGCCGAACAACTCGTCGCAGGCTATGAGAACAAAACGATTATACATGGTGTGGACCTCGTTATACCCAGTCATAAGATAAGCGTTATTATCGGATCCAACGGATGCGGTAAGTCCACGCTTCTTAAAACGATGGCCAGGCTCATCAAGCCCATATCCGGCAAGGTCACTTTAGACGGTAAGCCCCTATCCAAAATCCCACCCAAGCAGTTAGCTCGTGTGGTGGGGCTGCTACCCCAGTCTCCCATTGTCCCGGAAGGGATCTCTGTAGCGGATCTGGTCGGCAGAGGACGGTTTCCGCACCAATCCTTGTTCAGTGGCTGGACCAAAAAAGATTACGAGGCCGTTGCCGAAGCAATGACCATCATGAATATCACCGAGTTTGCCAATCATAATATTGATGAGCTCTCAGGCGGCCAACGACAACGTGTCTGGATAGCCATGGCATTAGCGCAACAAACGGACATCCTGTTTCTCGATGAGCCGACAACCTTTTTGGATATCACCTATCAAGTCGAGATTCTTGACCTGCTCACGGAGCTTAATCGGAAACACGGAACAACGATCGTCATGGTGCTTCATGACATCAACTTGTCCGCACGTTATGCAGATCATATCTTCGCACTTCATACAGGTAAGCTGGTCGCTGAAGGAGTACCCTCAGAGGTCATTACAAGCACACGGGTCAAAGACATCTTCGGCCTGGACTGCACGGTAATTGATGACCCGATTTCGGGATCTCCGATGGTTGTACCAAAAGGGCGATATCATGTGAATCATGAGGTAACTTCCTAACAGGATTTAAACCAAACAAATCTCTAACCTTAAAAGGGCAAGTTAGCGCCGTTGTCACGACTGACGCTAACTTGCCCTTCATTTATCGTAAGCTTTTAACATAAGACCCTTCATGTATCCTTTACTTCCCCTCCGTAGCCAAGAAGCGAATCGTAACGGTCGTTCCTACACCTTTCTTACTCTCATAATTAATTTCCCCGTCATATTTTTCTACAATATTAAAACAGATCATTAATCCTAATCCGGTTCCATTACTTTTTAATGAGTAAAACGGAGTCCCGAGCGACCTCACCTCATCCTCTGACATTCCGCTTCCTTCATCAATGATTTTGATCTCGATATAATGATGATTCCTCTTGGCAATCACAGTGACAGGTTTCCCCATAGTCGAGGCTTCCAAAGCGTTTTTAATTAAATTCATCATCAGCTGCTTAAACTCGATTGGATTAATAAAAATGAAGCAATTCTCCTCTGCCTCGATATTCAGCTGATTATCAGATAACATCGCATAGGAACGAACCAGACCTGTCACGCTCTGAAGAGCATCGTTCACATCCACTTTTTCTGGTTGCTGATCTCTATTGGGCTTGGAAAGGGTTAGAAACTGAGAGGTAATCTGTTCAACGGTATTTAACTCATCAATCATTAAATTAAACTTCTTTTTGATTGGATCATCAAATGCAGGATCTTCTCTGTATAACTGCAAAAAACCTCGGACAACGGTGACTGGATTTCTAATCTCATGCGCCACAGCTGCCGTCAAATGGGCTATCATCTTTAAACGCTCCGATTGTTGTAATTGTTCATGATAGAGCTGCTGCTTTTTCATACGACTAAAGGACAAATGGAAAATGAGAAATAATAATACCTGACTCGCTATAATATTAATGAGGTTCCCCACGATGTCATGATGTACATACGAATATATTTTACCTTGATCAATCAGGATGATATAGCCAAACGTGATCACAATTAAAACTCCATTCAGAATGATGGAGAAATAAAACAATTTTAAATCAAAAAACAAAATGGCAAGTAAGGGAATCAAACAAATGAGAATGTACGTAGTCCAGGTCTCTGGATATAAGAAGAACATGGTATAGAAATAAGCAAAGCCAAACAGGATGATGATCTTTCTGAAAACATAGGTTTCATGCTTGGGGTAGATCAACAAACAAACCGCTAGAATGGCCACACAAAAAAAATGGAAAACATAGCCCACTGTAATTCCGCTTAATTCTGTCGTCGATAGGATTAATCCAGATAACATAAGAGCAATGAGAGTTAACATCGAAATATAATATGTTTTTCGGTTCACCTGACTGTACAATTCTTTCATCCACTCACCACTTTAAATTAATGTCGACACCTTCGGTATGTATGTAGTCCTTTTCATTCCTATATTTAAAGGCATCCAACTGGATGCCCTTATCTATAATAGCATTGTATCTCATTTAACTACCTATAAATATGAAAATTTGAAATAAACGATTCCCAACAACATAAACCAATTAATAGCCATAATAGGGCACGGCTCAAAATGCAAATTAGCCGTACGGATCAATGTCCGTACGACTAATTTCGGTTGAAAATATGCTTTCAGCTTATGGACTATTTCCAGAGCTCTTCAGCAATTTCTTTAATAAACGCAAGCTTCTGCCATTGCTGCTCTTCTGTCAGATGGTTGCCTTCTTCCGTGGAAGCGAATCCGCATTGCGGGCTCAGGCAAATCCGGTCCAGATCCACATATTGCTTCGCTTCTTCGATACGCTTCAGAATATCTTCCTTGTTTTCAAGCTCACCAAATTTGGAAGAGAACAGCCCAAGCACGACCTGTTGGTTGTCCTTCAGGAAACGAAGTGGTTTGAAATCGCCTGCCCGGTCGGTATCAAACTCCAGATAGTAACCGGAGTAGTTATCAATGTTCAGGAGCGTTTGCGCGATCGGCTCATAGCCTCCACCGACACCGGCATATGTTGATACGTAATTCCCACGGCATACATGTGTCGTTACGACGAGGTCCTCCGGCAAACCGGATACAACTTCCTCGTTCAACTTCGCAAGTTCGTTCGCATAATCGGCCACATTTACGCCAATCTGCTCCATGAATGCCATGAACTGCTGGTCGCAGAGTGCGCCCCACGTGCAATCGTCAATTTGAATGCTGCGGCAACCCGCTTCATACAAAGCCAGAATCGCCTCTTTGTAAGCTTTAGCAATATCCGTAAGCAACTCTTCCCGGTTCGGGTAAATGGCTTGCGTACTTTCTTTATTTTCTGCCCGGTCCAATTCAAACAGGAACTGTGCTGCAGCAGGAATGGATTGACGCGCAACGACGTCATCGCCAGCAACGCTTTTTAAGAATGCATAATGTGAAACAAACGGATGGCTGCTGAAACTTACTTTGCCCGTCAGACGTGCTGTTTCGGGTCTGGATTTCGCACCGTTAAACTCATAGCCTTGATCAATGATGGTACGGTCAACACCGTCAAGTCCCCAGAAGAAGTCCAGATGCCACCAAGAGCGACGGAATTCCCCGTCCGTTACAGCTTGAAGGCCAACTTCTTTTTGTTTTTGCACGAGCTTCACAATTTCAGCGTTTTCTACTTCCTCTAGTTGCCCAGAAGTAATTTCACCGTTTTGGTATTTCGCTCTCGCCTCTTTCAACGCGCTTGGGCGCAAGAAACTGCCTACAATATCATATCGAAATGGAGTGACGGTCCGCTGTTTAGGTTCTGTTTGAATGCTCATCGTTTAATCTCCCCGTAAATTAATTATAAGATTAAATATAACATATCCGATCGGATTTAATGTTCTATGAATGGGCTATAGCAGGTTATAGTTATAAGCTATAACTGAGTCCGATTTTCCTTTACCCGTGAGGTATATCCCTATCCTAAAGAGAAATTTAATTACGCTCCTTTTCATCTATCCATGCTGTTCGCTCCTTATCTTGCAACCAAAGCGGTACTTCACTCCTTTACAATCAGCCTGAGACACCAGCTTTCGGATACATCTGTAGAGGTCATTGAAGTTGCTCCTCCGGCAGTAAGTACAGATCTGGGTGGAGCAGGATTGCATACGCATGGAGAACCATTGGATGCCTTTGCAGATGGAATTTTCGAAGGATTACAGGAGGGTCATAAGGAAATTGGATATGGTACTTCTGTTGCTCGCTTACGTATGTCCCGAGATGAAGTCGATGAATACGCAGAAAATATGTATAACGCAACGAAAAACTTCATTGAATAACTCGCCTATGAGACACCGTGTGACTCACCCGTTTCTCTGTATATTAACAAAGAGGCCATTCCAGCTACGGAACGGCCTCTTTAAATTTTATATAAAACTCATGTATCTACTAACCTTGAATACATATGGAGATCGTTAAATGTTCCTTCTAATGTGAAACCGAGCTTTTGTAAGAGCTTTATCGAATTCACATTTTTGGGATCAACCTTTGCTTCGACTCGGTTCAGTTTTAAAGATGAGAATGCATGATCTACCAAAGTAGAGACCGCCTCTAAAGCATATCCTCTTCCCCACGATGATTTAGCAATATCATATCCAATTTCTGCTTTTAAGTTGTCAAAATCCAAAGAATTATAACCGCAAGAACCTATAATTTCGTTGGACTCTTTTTTAATTATGGAGAAACGAATAGCCTTACGATCTTGAGAGAGATCATCCAGAAGTTTGATCATTTCTTTCGCTTGCTCTACGTTAGTAAAACAACTAACATTCATAAATTTAGTAACCTCGGGATCAGACCAAACGGTGAACAAGCTCGAAGAATCCGACACCTTCATTTTTCTCAATTGTAAACGTTCTGTGTGTAACTCTGTAATCAATACTTTTACCTCCATTAGGATTTAATAGTTAGGTTTAAGATATTGATATCTGCGCATAGTTCAGTCCCTTCAATTCCAGGCTATTTACATTATAGCAAGAATTTTGACCGAATCAGAATCCACTCTATAGATCTCAAGTCAGCGTAAGAATGATCTGTTCTCCGGAACGGGTAATCTTGTAGATCCCCTCCTGCATGTCAATGCCATAGTGCTTTTTCAGCAACCACTTTGCGTTACGATCCGTCTCCACGACGACCAGATAATCGTAGCCGCTCAGGAGATTGTCCATATTATCCTCATAGAACAACACGATCCCGTCCACATGTGGAGCATACAAGAAATACTTCCCGACATACTGCATGTAATAATTCGTGACCTGCTGGTCCCTATCCGAGGCGTAGAACAGATATCTGTTGTTGTCCTCCTGCCCATCTTTATACCAGCGATCGCCGGTAACCGCATGGATTTTGTAAGGGAGCGTTGTATCGTAGGTTTTGGCAATCGAGACAATCCCGTTGTATTCCGATAAAAGGATGGTCGCCGCAATCGCCATACAGCCGATGATTCCTTTTTGATAGTGCCCCTTCGTCTCGACCGTCTTAAAGGCTTGATAATCAGGCACTTCACCAATCCGATAGTGGAATGAACGCTCCAGGTCGATTGCAGCACACAGCACCAGCCCGCCCGCGAACAGCACCACAATACTCGAGGCATAACGCTCAAAACCTGCCAGTACGATCGCCTCATCCATCGGCATGGAGAAGAGATACAGCGCCAGAATGCCTGCATAATACAGCAGCAATACAACATCCAGTGCAATCAGTGCTTTCCACAAATTCCACTTCTTCTTGAGCACCACATAGGCAAATATCGAAGCCACAATCGCTACAATCTCGAAAATGACAATACCGATGACCGGCCGTGTCGTAATATCCGTACTCGATTTTAAGAACAGCCACAGAATCTCATGCATCTGCTCCGCCGTTTTGCCGGATTGAATTCCGGAAGTGGCCACATCGAATTTGTTATCGACGCCCTGAAACACCGTTGCCATCCGCCAGCTCCAGCCGAAGTATGGAATCAGTGAACCGCAGATGGTGCCAATAACAGCCAGCGCAGTTTTCCAACTGAACTCTTGTCTGTGTTTTAGCCATGTATACACCAGGAAGATCAGGCTGATGGCTGCGAAAATAATGCCTGTGCTTTTAATGACTGTCAGCACACCTGCAAGTGGGAGCATGATGATACATGCTCGCTTGATATCATGACGATATTGGTATATGACCGCCAGGATGGCGAGCGCATAGATAGGAAGCAAGAAATCCACAAGCAGGTTGGTAATCCGAATCGTTAGGTTGAAGAAAGAAAGTGTAGATAACCCGAGTCCAAGAAATGCATACAGCAGAAAACGTTTCTTCTCGGATACAATGCCAAACATGGCGTAAAAACAGGAAAAGATGAGCAGACCTTGTGCCAGGAGCATCACGGACTGGGAATGTCCCATGAAGCGACAGACGTAATAAATAAATGATGAGGTCCCTAGCGGATAATTTTTAAAATCAATTAGGTTCGAATCCGGTGTCGGAAAAGTATCTGTGCTGAGCATCTGCTTCAAGACAATCGCCCAGTGGGAAAAATTATCGTAGTGCGTTAGTTGATTTTGGAAGAGTACCAGCAAGAAAATGAACGTCCCTGCCAGGAATGAAAACTGGAATAAGGAAAAAGAAATGCGAAAGGATGCTCCTCGGCGCATTCCGAGAAACACCATTCCTCCATACAATAGTAATCCGACGAAAAGAAGGACAAGGCTGCCAATGTAGAGCTGCCCTGCCAAACCGCTAAGAAAGACAATACATGCTATGGAGGAAAACACAAATACAGGGATGAACTCCCAACGTATCGATAGTGCCTTTCGAACAAACTGCATGTAACCCATAAAGGAAAATATCAATAAAACTCCCATCACAAATTGAAGCAAATACAGCATATCTATCTCTCCTAACCCTCTCTGGTGAAACGCTCGGCATGTGGATGGGTCAAATCACTCAGCAATTGATCAATCAAACCGCGCTCCACGATATCATCAATATTCTCCACCGAGAGAAGCACTTCGCGACGATTGGCTGTTGTTTTCCCTGTATGCTGCAAGATGACTTCAATATTACTCTTCGTATAAAAAGTAACGACCTCTCCTGCCGTAATATCACCATGAAGACCCGTGGCGGAAAAGAAACGATAATTGAAGCTGCGCAGCGTACATCCAGCATGATTGGTGAAATGAACTGGAAGCTGAAGGGAAAGCCTTGGCATTTTTCGTTGATCCGATCTAGGTTGAACAATACGTTTTTTTACATTGCGAAGCATATCGTCGTAAGCCGTATCCCACAGATTCATTTTCTCTGGCAATGAGTGTTTACGATCGTAGATGATTTGCATGTATTGACGGTTATCCGTCTCATCAATCGGCTGAACCGTAGCGGAATAACGCCACCCTTCTCCATCCTGTTTCACATAAACAATGACCGCATGAAGATTGGCCTCATACCGCTCGGATTTTACGACCAGAGAGATCGTCTTCTGTTCAGGTAGATAAATGGGATAGGGGACATAAAAGGCAATACCTTGTTCAGATACATCTACAGTCTTGGCCTGATAGCGCAGATTCGTGTCCTGGTCGTGGATCATGACATCCTCCTGCGCCCGAATCCGCTCTGTCTCCCGATACGCACGACGCCCGATCATGAAGAACAGGGCATAACACAGCGCAATCATATTATGAATGAGCCAGAAAATAATGATACTGCTGAAGAACAGCGCGATGCCATATTTACCGTTAACGTACCGAATCACAGCCGCAATCGAAAGCAAAAGCAGGAAGATATGCGGAAGTGCATATAACAAAGCAGACATCCATTTCCGACCGTTCGCTCTGCTTTTATTCGTAACCTTGAATTTTTTCTCGCGGATGCCCAGCGTTTCAAGGAGAACCGGCCATATCAGATAAGGCATAAATATTGTATCAATAACCTGACTCCAGCGCTGATTCCGAATATTGCTCGACAGATAACGCATCGATACACTGTAGAAGAAATAGGACGGAAGCCAGAATATTAAGATTTGCCAGAAGGTTGTGTTTACAATCTTGAAATCAAACAATGCAAATAAAATAGGAGCAAGAATGAAAATCAAACGGTTAAAGAAGGACCACCAGTATAAGAAACTGCTTAAATAGGTTACCCTCGTCCAGAAAGGAAGCTTCTCGGATATAGGAGCACGTGTATTCTGCAGGCTCTGAATAATTCCCCTTGCCCAGCGTATTCGCTGCTTAATCATGCTCGGGACTGTTGTTGTCGTCTGCCCGGCAGCTTGAACCTCTTGAGTCGCATAGGTAATATAGCCTTCCTGCTGTAGGCGGATGCTTGTCTCAAAGTCCTCGGTGATTGTGTTCAGCGGAAAACCGCCGATGTCTTCCATGCCTTGCCGGGAAATGATCGTATTACTTCCGGTATAGGCTACCGCATTGGAGGCATTACGCAGGATGTTCACTTCTCTGGAGAAGAAATCCTGTTCATTCGGAATTCCTTGCTCTGCATACAAGTTAAACTGGAACAGATCCGGATTATAGAAGCTTTGAGGGGTCTGTACCAGCCCCAGCTTGAACTTTTTATCTATTTCATCCTCACGGCGAAGCCGCCATCTCCCGTTCTCTTCTATAAACGTGGAGAGCAGGAAATACGGGACGGTTTTCATCAAAAAGGTGTGTTGCGGGATCATATCTGCATCAAAGGTTGCAATGAGTGGAGAAGAGGTTTTGCTCAGGGCATTATTCAGGTTACCTGATTTGGCATGTTTGTTGCCGGGAAAACCCAGATATCCTACGCCAAACTGCTTCGCAAGCTCCTCCACCTCAGGTCGTGCTCCATCATCACACAGATAGATGTGAACCTTCTGCTTGTCAGGGTAATCCATGAACGTACAAGCATTGACGGTTTTATACAAAAGATCAACCGGCTCGTTATGGGTGGCAATGAACACATCCACATGAGGATAAAAATCGGGAGGGACGATGGGAAAGTCGAGCTGGGTACGTTCCTTTTGCATCTTTTGAAAAAACAATTCAAAGGTGGTCAGTACGGTTACCGTTTCAGCCACAATTAAGAGCATGCCGAAAATGACGTTCAGAACGCCTTCTCCCCATGGCAGTGTAAAGAACATCCGCCATAGCAAATAAATCGACATCAGGATCATGGTGATGACAAAGAAAATATGTTGTCTTTTTTCGTTTTGCACTACAGCTGCTTCCTCCTTGCTGCAAATACCCATCTTCGCTGCAATTGAAAACTGAGCAGGAACAGCAAGGCATCACAGACAAATTTCGCGATTTTCTCATCCACGAAGAAAATCGTATGGAACAAATATACCCCCGTACTGGAAAGCACAATCACGAAACCGCACAACGTCAAATAGCGCCATAGACTGCCCTGGCTATCCTCTTTACGGAATACAAAGTGCCTATTTAGTACATAGTTGACGACAATAGAGATAATTCTTGCAATCACGGTTGCGAGCAGAATTCTTAGATAATCCTGCTGACCCAATATAGGCCGCAAAAAGTCGATCAAAAACCATGCAATTCCCAAATCAACGACAGAACTCGCAACGGAAGAGGAAATAAAGCGCAGGAAGTTGGAAAACAGCACACCCATTACCCGAGCGCTGTCCTGAACAGCTTTAAAGTGTGTCCCTGCATTTCCATTCTCATAGATGACTTGAATCGGCATGGTATGAATCGGTATACCAGATTGAATGCACGAGATGAGCATCTGCAGCTCATATTCAAAACGAGTGCCGCGAACATCTTGCATGAAAGCAAGTAGTCCGGGGCCAAAGGCTCGAAGTCCGGTTTGGGTATCTGACAGTTTTTTGCCGTAAAGTATAGCAAAAATAAAGGACGTCATTCGATTGCCCAGCAAAGATTTCGGCGGTATGCCTCCCTCACTGAAGTTCCTTACCCCGAGAACCAATGCATCAGGGTGCTGTCTGGCTTCTTTGGCAAGTCTGTATACATCCTCTGCTGCGTGCTGCCCATCTGAGTCCGCAGTGACGACGAACGAAGACGCACCGAACTGCTGTCCGATATACTTAAATCCGGTCTTAAGTGCAGCACCCTTTCCCAGATTTTCCGCATGCCGAAGCAAGACACACCCGTTCTCACTCAGCTCTTCGAAAATCGATTGATACGCCTCACCAGATCCGTCGTCCACAATGACAATATGGGTCAAGCCATATTCTCGCAATTGCCGTACATAGGCTAGAAGTCTCTCATCTGGCTCAAGCGATGGAATAAGGATGATCGTTTTGCCGTCTTCACTTTTATCTATAATCATCCTAGTTAAGCCTCAATTCGACATATTTTCACAAATTCTTTTTGAATACTGTGAGTATAACATCGAAAGAGTATACAGTAAACGAACAACTTGTATATATTTTGGTAAAAAAGTTGTATACACATTCGCATTAATGTATAGGCAAAAAATACTAGAAATAGGACTGTGGTATACACAACAAAAAACTCGCCATAATTATGGCGAGTGCATGTTCAGATATCATGTAACAATGCTATTCTATTCGAATTGCTTCGATATAAAGCTCGATGTTTACTTCATTTCCGACGACAATTCCACCCGTTTCCAGAGGCGAGTTAAAGCTCAAACCAAATTCATTACGATCGATACTGGCAGTCGAATGAAACCCCACACGTTCCCTGCCTCGAGGGTCTTTATTAAACCCTTCAAAAACGGTATGAAAAGTGATAGGTTTTGATACTCCATGCAGCGTTAGATTGCCTGCAAGTTCATATTGCCGCTCGCCAGCAAGAACGCAGTTGGTACTTTGAAACACAATCGCTGGATACTTGGCAGTATGAAAGAATTCTTCGCTCTTAAGATGTTCATCGCGTTGCCGCTGGCGAGTTGTGATACTATTTGTGTCGATGGAAGCCTGAATCCCCATAGTTGCTATATCATTGGGGTCAAAACTTATAACCGCTTCGAACTGCTCGAATACACCTTTGATTTTATTAATCATTAAATGCGTCACCGAAAACTCAACAGAGCTGTGGTCCGGATCCACTTCCCATTTGACATTGCTCATAAATAAATTCCACCTC
Source organism: Paenibacillus sp. LK1 (assembly GCF_002750415.1). NCBI lineage: Bacteria > Bacillati > Bacillota > Bacilli > Caryophanales > Paenibacillaceae > Paenibacillus > Paenibacillus sp. LK1. The sequence goes on along the minus strand of NZ_PEII01000008.1, from coordinate 85,563 downwards.
TATAATCATATGATGAGAAAGGTCGCCCCTTCTCCAAAGCACTGCGCTATTCGCATGTTCTTAATATACAAAAGGGCTACTGACAACGTAATGTCAGTAGCTTTTTTGCGTTCTAGCTTTTCTCATAAATATAGACGAATGGCCGCTTATGCTGATCCCTAATTTGAATTAGAATTACCGTAGAAGTCTGGAAAAAGGCTGTGATTCCAATGTTAATCAAAAGAGATAAATGGCTGCAGTATCGCATCCTCCGCAATGCGTCCTCTCTCGCCGGACGGTTACCTGAAACACAGTTACTTATAAAGGACACTTTAACGAAAATGCTGCTTCAATATCAAAGCATCGTACTGAAACCTCGTAACGGAAGTTATGGAAGAGATATTATTTTTATCAAACGGAACGGTGTAAGAACCTATCGTATTCAAAATGAAAATAATGTGGTCATCATGAGAGACACCAACAAGGTACTTCAATGGCTCCTCAAAAGAAATAAAAGTCATGGATACATTGTCCAAAAACGTCTGTATCTTGCCCAAATTGGGCACAAGCCGTTCGACATTCGAATCATTATTCAGCGCAAAAAAGGCTCTTCAGCCACTTGGAACGTTACCGGCTCCTACGCTAAAGTTGCGGCGCAGGGGTATCTGGTCACGAATGTGACTAGCCGCACCATTCCAGTGCTGGAGGCTCTCAAATTAGCTCGAATCGAAGATCCGAGCTTGCTTGTCAAAGCGGAACACATTGCAATATCAGCTGCCAAACGACTGGGAGAACGTTACCCTAAGCTTAGACAAGTCGGGTTCGATATAGGTATCGACAGGAAACGTCGAATTTGGATCATTGAAGGTAATTATAAACCGGACCTACGGCCTTTCCAGCTTTTGAAAGATTCCTCAATGCATCGCAAAATATTATGGTACAAGAAACATTAAAGCAAAAAATGAGACGACCAGCCTTTTTCTACGGCCAGTCGTCTCTTTAGGTTAAGTTTGATGCTTATGATGATCGCTTCAGTTATTACTTGCGGCGTCTCGTGGCACTAGTAACACGTGTCACTTGGAACTTATTTACCCCTACCTGTATAATGGCAAACTGGCTGTAAGAAGTACCGGAAGAAGTATACGGCTCGGCTTCAATATTCCCACTTGGCGTTCTAACCGTTGCGGTGATTCTAGTCAACAAACAAGCCCCACGACTGGAAGCTCTCCAAGTCTCGTCACGCAGAACACTATAGTTGTCGTCACTACAAAAGATGGATGCATATTCAACTTTTCCAGACGCATTAAACGAAGTAGAGTTATAGATCTGAACAGGGTCATAACCACCTCTTGGTCCTCCAGGTCTTCTATTTCCCATTATCAAAACCTCCTTATTATTGATAGTTTTATTAAATGCACTTCAAATGTTTTGGTAAGGTATAAATGTGGACAAGGAACAAAAAGTGCGTTTGTCCGGTGGCCTGAGGGGCCTTATAAGGTTGTCATCAAAACAAAAAGAACCACCTGTGTTGTTACACAGGTGGTTCGAGAATGATAGATTCTTTTTAAATTATGAAGCTTTTGCTGCAACAGCTTTTTGAATTAAAGCTTTTGCATCGTTAGTAGAAAGACCTTGTTTAGGTTGAAGCAGGTTTTTCTCTGCTGCACTAAGAATACCTTTGTCAATCAGTTTTGCCATCGATTTCACCGCATAGGTAGAAACGGTTTTGCCATCTTCAAAACCTGCAATGATCGTAGCCGCATTTTTATCAGATGCTTGATCTTTCAGCAATTTAGCAAGAATGGTAGCTGCTTCTTCACGAGTGATATCACGATCAGGATTGAAGTTACCACCGTAACCTTGAATGAATCCAGCATGAGTCGCTTCAGCGATTGCATCTGCATATGAAGCGTTAGCAGCAACATCCTTGAATGCAGGTAGTGTAGCTACTTCGTTCAGTTTCAACAGGTCTACAAGAGCACTTACAAATTCAGCACGGGAAATGAATTCTGTTGTTGCAGGTGTTTCTGTTTCCTCTGTAGATGCAGCTAGATTCGTGATACGTCCTTCGATTTTAGCCACAATGTCAGCGCCTTTATACGTATCTACAATGTACTGGTAGAATACATCCAGATCGATAGGGCCAGCCAAGGATGATTTAGCATCTACTAGCACTTTATAGTTATCTCCACCTGCAGCCATAAAGTTGTTAACTACAGCTGTATATGTTTTTGCAGGATCAATAGGTGTGCCATCTTCCAGACTAAGGCTAGTAACACGTTCTGCAACTGGCTTGTTGAAGTCTGCAGTATATTTCAAACCAGAGATCTGTAGAGTTTTTGTGTTTGGTGTACCGTCAGCGTTGGTACCCCATTGTTGCTGCAACAACGTTTTAATTTGTTCGCCAGTCAACTCCAGTTTCACTAGAGTATTGCCAAAAGGTTGGATTTTAGCAAGATCAGCAAAGGTCACATCGCCTTTTGGCAGATCCGCACGAATACCACCCGGATTCATAAATGCAAAGTCAGCAGCACTTGCCTTATCCCCAAAGTCTGCTTCACGCATTGAATCTGCAATGAGGTTGCCCAGAGCGGCTTCGTTATTATAAGCATCTGTGCGGGTAACAGAACCATCTGTTGTACCAACTGGCTTAGTCAACTCAGGATGCTTGTCTAATGATTTTTTAATAATAGCCAACGTTTCAGGATCTTCTTTTACACCCTCTTGGAAAGTCGTTGTAACGGTAGCTGATTTCTCAGTTACATCCCCAGTAGCAGGGTCAATCATCAATTTAATATCTTCAAATGCCGTACCATAAGAGAACGCTTGAACGATCAATTTTCCATTCACTTCACCGTTAGCCAAGGCATGATTGTCACCTGCGACGATAACGTCAACAGGGGAATCTGCTGGCAAAGCTTTTGCTAAATCAGCCGCTTCTCCAGTGGTTACGCCTTCTTTGGTTGTTGCTGGATCATGTGCCAAAACGATGATCGTTTCTACACCTTGATCTTGCAATTCTTTTGCATATTTATTAACGGCTTCAACTTCTTCTTCTGCGCTTAAGAAACGCACACCAGCTGTCCCAGATGGGGATACTTTGGCAGGTGTGGATTTAGTCACTAATCCGATGAATCCGATTTTGACTCCGCCTACTTCTTTAATAACATACGGCTTAATCAATGTTTTGCCAGTGGCAGTTTCAATGACGTTTGCATTGACGTAATCAAATTTCGCACCAGCATGAGTTACTTTGCCTTCTTTTGGATCAAGGCCACCAAAGATTTGTGCCTTCAAGGCAGCGATACCTTGGTCGAATTCATGATTGCCTAGAGAACCTACATCAAAGCCCATCATATTCATCCATTCCATGGTAGGCTCGTCACGATCGAGAGATGAGACTGGAGCAGATGCACCCACAGAGTCTCCATTATGGAAGAGTAGGGAATGTTCATATTTTGCTTGAGCTTCTTTTAAGTAGGTTGCTAGAATTGGAGCCGTTCCTGCCTTTTTATCACTAACGATCGATGTGGTATCTAACTGACCATGGAAGTCATTGATACCAATCAAGTGTACTTCTACATCTTTGCCTGCGGCAGAGACAGAACCCGCTGCGCCCAATAGTTGGGTGAGTAATAGTGCAGCAGTTGCCACACGAATTGTGCTTTGGCCCAGAACTTTTTTCCAATACATGAATTAACAAAACCCCTCTCCAATTATAGATCCTGAAATATTTTACCATAGTTCAATTCATAAAAGTCGTAGAATATATTAAATGGATGTAAAAAATTTAAAGATTGATAGAGAAAGGACATACCTGTATCTGGATTTTAACCAAAGCTAGTTCTTGGGGTTTCAATCTGCTCTGAGGTCTTTTTTATTTGAAGATGACGAATTTTAAATTTTTTTCTTTTAAGTGTTTAAGAATAGCCGGAAGTGCTTCTAATGTGTTTTTGTTCTCATGCAGCACATATACTCCGCCAGCAGCTTCGACCTGATGAAAGTATCGAATAATATCCTCTGGCTTCTTCGCATTCCAGTCCTCTGGATCTCGATTCCAGAGAAGGGTCTTCATATTCAACTTCTTAACCTCGGAGACAAGTTTGTTGTTAACTGCACCGTATGGTGGACGGAACAAAGTAACCGTTTTATGCGTCAATGATTCCAGAACGCTGTTTGTCTTCGACAAGCTCTCGCTCTGATCCTGTGGGGTGTCCTTTGGAAGCAAACTGTGATCCCAGGAATGATTCCCAATCGCCATTCCATGTTCACTCGCATAGATAACAGCATCTCGATTTCGTTCCACCTTCTGCCCTACAAACAGAAATGTTGCCGCTACCTTCTGTTCTGTCAGAATGTCCACAAACTGCTTCGTGAGTGTGGAAGGTCCATCATCAAAGGTTAAAGCCACATATTCCTTCGGTAAACCAAAGAAAGACTCCTCTTTATCAATGTCGATGACTTCAAAGGATTCGTGATTACTGTCAGGCTGATCGGATACGTATGATAGGACGATAGGATTTGTTCTGGCAGCCGTAACTGAAGTTTCCGTCTTGTATGGTTCACTTATAGCTGTAAGCACCATCGGCGCTTCAAAATCATCGTCTTTTTCCCCAGCCATCGCCACCCCGACTGATCCGCTAAACGTATTTGCAGAATCGTCATTCCCCTTCGAAGTGATAGATAGAACAATCAGAAAGCCGATAGTTACCAGGGACAGAATCAAAATTTTGGGCATGTGTGCAGACAATTGCCGCAGGAGTTGTGTCCGTTGCTGAGCGGGTTCCGCTACTCTGTCTTCCACTGGAACGGGCGGAAGGTTCCTGATCCGCTTAATTTCATTTATGTATGCTTCGCTGCATGCAAAATACTGCACATCCCGGGAAACTTCTGTAGTTCTAATTATGGAACTATAAAAGGTATTTCGGTATGGATCCCACTTGGAATAGGGAGAGAGTCTGATCCTGTCTCCATTTAGTGGCTTCAACATTTCAAGCCCAATATATGTAAACTCGTCAATATTAATTTCGTATATAGCTTGCCTATCCTCTTGGGACACTGCGACCGTGATTTGATTTACACCATCCGAGGTCTTCCCAAGCGATAACAGCTCCATTACCTGCGTAATGTATGTCTCCATACCATTCGTCCTCTCTTCCGATCAGCAATGACTTTAATCGATTGGAGATTCCTCGGTTGTTCCTGCGTTCGATGCAAACGGAGATGTCAATCTGTTAGTAAAGTCATTTACAACATTAAGCAAATGCGTTTTCTCCTGGCGAAGAGCATCGAATTTCTGTTTCATTTGAGTGAGCTCGGATTCATATCTTACATTCTTCTCCTCAAGCTCGCTGATTCTCTTATTCTTATCGGTAATCATCTCATTGTGCTTCTGAAGCAGGCCGGCATAATTCTGGCGTTCAAGCTCAATTACACCTTTAAGCTCCTCATTTTGACCAGACATAGTGGATTGAAGCTCCCGAAAGTCTTCCATTATTTGATCGACCTTCAGATTCTTATCGGCCAGCTTTCGCTCCAGCTCCAAAATGCTCTTCTCGCGTTCCTCAATGACCTTGCCCAAGTTCTTTAGGTCTCTGTTTAAACGATCGTTTTGTCCGTTCGAATGGTTTAATCGATCCTGCAAATCATTATGACTCATTTCGACATGCTGCTTGTCCTTAATCATCTGCTCTACGGCGAATACCAGATCAAGCGAGCTCTTATCCATAAGACCCTTATTGATTAAAACAGAACTTGAAGGCTCTTCCTTCACCTCGGAAGGAGTCAAATTTAGCGACACTTCCTCTTGTGGCTCGTCCAAGTCCCTCCTCATGTCAAGGTCCTCTCTCGATTGCTGCTCAAGTCTACTCTTCTTCTTTTGGAACGGTGAAAACATATATTAAATCACCTTTTCTAGGATAATGTTGATAAATGTCGATTTATGGCATATAACCGCATATTTATTATCGGAAATTTACCTTTATTTTTTAATATATTCGATAAATAAACATCAGAACGCAGAAAAAAGAGACGCGGACATCACTCCAGCGTCTCGTAGGGCTATTTTCCATGACTCCATCAACCACAGTAAGATAAGCTTATTTTCATATATTTACAAATTAATGTGTTAGACTACTAAAAGAAGAATTGCCGATCTATACTAAAGAACGCTGCACAACTGGATGCAGGCAGTTATTACGATAAACGTAGTTAGAAAGGAAACCCCATGAATCGTTCCCTGAAGCAACTAATAAAATCATTATTAGCACCAGCGTTCCCCGGTGGAATCATAACCATTCTGATATTTTATCTTGATTACTTTCAATTCGAACTTGTTGAAAAGTTTCTACTTTTTGCGGCTTTCGTCATTGTACCTCTTGTGATTTTACTTATGAACCATGACGAAAAGAATAAACATCAACGAATGGTTTATGCTGCTATGAAATGGCTCCAGTTTCCCGCTGCGCTTCTTACCCTAGCCTCGGTAATGAGTAGTAAGATGTGGGGGTTAGAAAGTACGACAATCCCAGGGATTCTGTCCCTTGGGTGGCTACTGTTCACACTGCTGCTTGGCATCTATGGCTTCACCACTATTGTGATCGCTAAAGGAAAAGCAGCGGAAATAGCGATTGGAGCGGGGCTCGTTTATTTTTTTATCGGGGGCATTTGGTTTACCTTATATCAATATCAATTGAACCTCTTCCAAGCTAATCCTGCAACGCACGCATTAAGCTCAGTTCACTTTCATTTCTCATCTGCTATCGTTCCAATTTTTATTGGTGAACTTGGACGCATCATGACGAAGAAAAGCTGGTATCCCTGGGTCGTTGCCATCGATATCATCGGACCCATCTTGATTGCTATTGGTATGATTTTCTCCAAGCCAATTGAATACATTGGTGTCACTTTGTTCGCCTGTAATATTGTGATTTACACCGCTTATCTCCTTGCTTACTTGAGGAAAAACGCTTTGGATAATAAGGCGACCTTCTTTTTAGGCCTATCTTGTCTAGCCTTTTACACGGTTGTTGTGCTTTCCTTTTTATATCCGCTACTAAAAAAGATATTTTTCTTAACCATACTTGATTTCATTCCCGTTTACGGATCTCTGCATGCATTTGGTTTTGTTTTATGTGGACTGATTGGTTGGGTGTACACGGTAGACTTCATTAAGAGAAAAAAGATGGTCAAGGAGAATAGATAGGTTGATACATCTATATGAGTGATTACATACAAAAACATGAATTGGTGAATGTGATGTATAGGGTGTCAATCGGCTTCATAGGAGTAGTTTAGTCACGTTCGTGCTATAATAGTGTTCACATAAATAACATTCATCATTCTGCCGAGATGGCGATGATTAAGGAGATTGAATTTTGACGAACAACCATGATATTGGAGCAGTTAACGAACTACCGGAAAACTTTGAAGAGCTCAAACGAGCGGCTAATCGGACGAGTTGGAGAGAAAGACTAAATGCGGTGAACGAATTGGGGAACTGGGATACAGCCCCTACCATTAAGTTACTGCAGCATGTTTTGAAAAATGATCAGGTGTTCCAGGTGCGTGAAGCTGCATATTTCAAGCTGAAGCAGTTGGATGAAGATGTTCAAATGCCTGCCAAAAACAAAGGTGAGCTGTTTAAAGGTCTTAACAAAATTTTGCTGCGAATTAAAAAAAGCCTTCCTGAAGGTCACACATTTGAGCAATTCAAGGAAAAACTGCAAAAGACACGCCTGGATATTTATGATACTTACGAGGGCGACAAAGATGCTGAGTTCGATTCCTGGCTCCATGGAATTTGGGAGACACTAGGTAGAAAATAGCTGCCGTGCAGGCTACAATGTAGTCTTTGGACAGTCTCCAAACGGCTGATTTAACACTCGACCCTTTGCTTTATCACGATCGCTATTATACCGTTTACCGTATAATAGCTGAGTACAAAGCCACTCCAGAAAAATGGAGTGGCTTCTTTATTTCTTATTATTTAGATTGTCACCAGATTTTATCTCACTCTTTAGCACTTTGAAGTATGAATGCATTTAATCGTTCCGACACGAATATCTAGTGCTGCAAAATCATCGATCGTTGCCAACGTTTTTTCCTCCTCCATTGCGTTTTACTGCTCTAGGCGGAACGGCTGCAGGAGTCGAATCCCTTCCTCAATGGATCCCTCCATCAGTTCTAAGAGCTGGGGCACCAGTTCCTGCATCCGGGGGGCGCTCAGGTTCCGATCGAGGGCATCCCGGTTTTCCCAGCGCTCGTAGATGATGAATGTGCCTAGCAAGAGAGGCCTTGGAGGATCATCCGTAACATAAATCTGAAACTAAAGGTCTCATAGGATCCCATCAAGGCTATTTTTCGCCGTCACTTATGGTACGGTTCAGTTTAACGGGCCTATCGGCGAAAAGGGCTAGAAAAACAACCATCGACGATATTGAAAGTCGGCGACTATCACACCTGCGCTAAATCATGAGAATTGCCAAAAACCTGCTACTAGATCTTGTATCTCATCCGTCCCTAATTTGGCGAAAATATAGAGAGACCCAAAACCAAAAGGATAACTGTAATCATCTTGAAGCATGGTTTTCCATCAGTATATCAATCAGTGTACTTTTACCACTGCCACTTGTTCCTATAAAAGCGCAATGTTGTGCCTCTTCAAACGTGAATGAAATGTTTTTATATAGCTTATTATTAGATGTATTGATGAACATAGGTTTTGAGTTTACCGTTGTTAGAGTAACATTGTTTACAAACAACTTCAATCGATGTGTATCCCTTACCCTCACTTGGAAATATTAATATTTCCTTTAATTCTTTTGCTTATATCCTAAGCTCACTTTATATAAAAAATACAATTTGACTTAAAGTCCACTTTAACACTTATCATTATATTGAAGAAATACAGCCTCAATGCTCAGGAGATATTATTATCATTCAATGTTGTTGAGAGGGGATACGTAAAAATGGAGCTAAACGATAAGATTGTTATTATTGGGGTAACAGGTTATATTGGCGCATGGGTTGCCAAAAAGTTAACAGATATAGGTTATACGCAGATTGTCGGAACGTACCGAAATGAAGCAAAAGCTGGGCAGCTTCAAACGATGCTACCAAACGTAAAATTTTACAAAGCAAACCTAGGTGAAACAGAAAATTGGCATGAAGTATTAAGTGAAGCGAAGTGGATTTTTAATCAGGGGAGTGCCTCCAGTCCCGACGACAAAACATTTAAAGATAGGGGCCGCACGAAAGAAAAAGGAATCCGCATGCTCTTGCAAATGGCTGCCCAATCAGGCACTGTTAAAAAGATCGTGCACACCACTGCAGAGTCAACTATTGCTTATGGCAACGATGATCCGTCAAAAACGACGTTTACAGAGGATGACTGGACCAATGAAGACAGGGAAGGCTTATTCGACCACAATATGGTATCGAAGACGATGGAAGAAAGAGCAGCCTGGTCATTTATCCTCTCCGATGAAAATACAACAAATATAATCATGACAACGATCCATCCTACGCATGTCATGGGACCAAGCTTTGCGCCTTGGCACAATGATATGATCTATGCCATGCTTCGCGGCGATAGAGCTATGGCAGATTCGCAATTGTATGGGGTTGATGTGCGCGATGCCGCGGCAATGAATATTGCTTTGATGAAATCGACTGAAGCGAATGGAACGCGTCATTTCGCCTCTGCTTTTAAATCAACATACTCTACCCTCTTAAATTTGATTAAAGAACAATTTACAGATGAACAGATTAAAGCCGTGTTAGGTCATGCTGCTCGAATTATCCCTGGAGATGAAGCGGCGGATATATTGAGCCATTGTCATTCAACGTCATACTATCAAGATATGGTACCTCGTATGTTAAACCGCATAGAGTACAAGACTAACTATCCTGACGTGTACGCGTATCAGTATACAGAACCCAATACTACAGTCATAGAAGCCATGGAAAAAATGTTGAAGGATAAAAACAAAGGATAACATATTAACGCAAATAAAAGTGTAGCCTCCCTATTGCGGGAGGCTACACTTTTATTGTTCATCTTTCTGGAAAATACTCACATACATCACTCAATATAGCGCTGTACTTCCTTTCGCCCTCTATTCTCAAGAGGAAAACAATCCAAAAATAGAAGCATAATAATCCGAAAAATCAATATATCTCCCTAGAAAATAACCAATTGTAATAAAAATCGAACACCAGCACAAGGCTCCGAGGCCCGAGTAGAGTATATATTTCCGTGGGCTCATAGCACTCATCCCTGCAAGATAACAAGTCAGATGACGGAACCCTGGTATATAGTAACCAATGCATATCGCCCAGGGGCCGTAACGCTGAAACCAATTCTCTGTTTTCTCTAACCTTTTGGTCGTGAGCCTGACCCATTTTCCATACTTCCACAGCAACGGCTTGCCGAACTTCCGCCCAAGGGAGTAACTGCACAGCATACCAGTCATAGCCCCGATTACGCTGATCACAAGGGATATCGGAAAATAAAGCAGCCCAATTGAAGAAAGATAGCCAACAATCGTCATGAGAACCTCATCAGGCACAGGCAAACCAATAATGCCAAGCGCAAGGCATAAGAAGATGCCAATATAACCGTACTGGATAACAATATCTTGTAAGAAAGCCATGATGTTCACACTCCAGTTCTAATGGCTTTGGGCAAGGAAGACTGTCCTCGTCTCCTGAATGTTTCATCGCCCTTCCTGGTATCCTACTGCCTCCCTTGTAAATAAACCTAGTGCCGAATTGTCACATGACGCTTTCTAAATAGCTGGAATGTCATAGATGACGAAATGCAACTTGTTGGTGTGACAACTCCTTTGCGATACTGGGCTCAGCCGATGGTTAAAAGGCAAATCCAATGGTTAAGGAGATATCATTTATGAAGAATACGAAGAATATGAGGAACACGAAGAAATGGATTCACAAGAATCGCGCAGTTCTACTATTAACTGTTCTGGTGTTAACGGGTACAGTCATTAACGCTTGTACGCAAGTAGGGAACGCATCCAATGCCCCGCAGACTCACCCGCCAGTTACATCTGAGGTTACCAGCCTGAAGGCGCCGCAGGATGCCAAACAACTAGAGGGACCGCTGGATACCAAGGAACTGGAGACCTTTGCAGATGGCATTTTTGCGGATGCGATGAAAAAGTATAATACGGTTGGTTCTAATTTCGCGGTCGTTTCGAATGGTAAAGTGCTATTAAGCAAGGGGTACGGTTATGCCGACAGGGAAAATAAAATTCCGGTAGACAGCAGCACCGTTTTCCAAATTGGTTCTGTAACGAAGCAGTTCACGGCATTGGCAGCGATGCAGCTGGTCGATAAGGGAAAAATTGATTTGCATCACGATATCCAGGAATACCTGGGAGGGATGAAGGTACCGAATAAGACAGGCAAAAAACTAACGATGTACGATCTGCTTACGTATACCAGCGGCTTTGACAAACCGGATATTCTCTCGGGATCGAAGCCGGAATATGTGAAGCAATTCTACCCGATGAAGGAGGCTCTTGAAGCGAATATGCCGACGATTGTCAGACCTCCGGGGGAAGCGTATACCTACGATAATTTTGGGTTCACACTGGCGGGGTATGCGGTAGGGCAAGTAGCCGGCACGTCATACGCCCAGTATATGGAGGACAATATTTTCAAGCCGCTGGGCATGAACTCGACGAATGTGCGGTTTAAACCCGAACTGCTCAGCAAAATGGCTGCCCATTATGATCCTAAAGGCAAGCTAATCCCCTTGGAGGGATTCATACCAACCGATCGGCCTAGCGGCGGCATGGTATCAAACGCAGATGACATGGTGAAGTACCTTATGATGCATCTGAACAAAGGAACGTATAAAGGCAAACAAATCTTAAGTGCCAAGAGCATTGACCAAATGCACACCTATCAGGTGTTCCCTGACAAAGACTACCCTGTCACAACCATCGGATTTGAAGGCTACTTCAAAGAGAAGATGAATGGTCAACATGTGGTTATCAAAGGGGGAAATGTGACCGGTCATTCGTCCTTAATTGTTCTTCTTCCAGAGAAAAATACAGCGTTCTACATGTCCTACAATAACGACTCCATGATGAGTCTCGACGTGTATGAGGAATTTATGAATCATTACTATCCGAGAAAAGAAGCGGCTCCAAAGCCATCCTATTCGGCAATCAGTGAGCAGCAGGCCAAGGACTACGTGGGATTGTACCAAAACACGCGTCTTGGATCCATGCGGACCCTCGTTTCCTATTCAAACGGAAAATTGGTTACGGAGACAGGAGATCTGGGCAAGAGTACGCTGAAAATGATCCATCCTTTACTCTTTGAGGATGAATCAGGCAATAAAGTAGCCTTTCAAAAAAATGGGGCAGGCAAAATCACCTATTTCTATTACATGGCACTTCCTCACTACGTGGGTTATGCACAAAAATTAAATATGAATGCGAAATTCACTGATGTACCGGCCGGCAGCAAGTATGCGTCTTATATTCAAAATCTCCATGCTTTAAAGATCATGGACGGAAAAACAGCTACCCGCTTCAATCCGAATGGAACGTTAACTCAGGGTGAGTTCTCGGCATTGCTGATACACGCCCATGGCTGGGAAAGCATGCCTGATACGATTGAACCCAACAAGAAGCAGATGTTGTCCGGAGTGCCTAATTATAATTCTAATTCTCCTATCACCAGAGAGATGGCGGCAGTGATGATCCAAAACCTGAGGCAAGCTGAGCCTGGATCCAAGAAGGTTACATTGCGTGGCGAAAGTGATGCCTGGGCAGTTAAAGCCATCACAACCCTTGTATCCCAAGGCATCATGGACCCGGATACTAAGATCAATCCGGACGGCTCGATCAACTTCCGTTCCAAGCAACTACTGAAGCGGCAGGAAGCGAGTGCCTTATTGGATCTGGCATTTGATTACTACACATTGCCAATTGCCAAACGGTAATGAACGTAAACCCTAATTCTGAATAAGTAAAAAACGGCCTTTAAAAAGCTAAATGGCGGATGCCGACATACGAAGCACAATCACTCCGTATGCCGGCATCCGCCACCATAATACATAACTCGGGGGTTATTCCAGAAGCCCGGCCTCCCTGGCTTTTTCCACCGCTTCCTCCCGGTTGCGGACCCCCAGCTTCATATAAGCTGATGATGCATAGTTTCGAACCGTACCATCGGATAAATATAATTTGGAAGCAATGCTTTTATATCGCAGCCCTTTGGACACGAACTGTAAAATTTCAAGCTCCCGCGGCGTTAACTCATAGGCCGATGACGCTTCTTTGACTAACGAAGGATCATCCCCGTTATTGTCCGCTTCCAGTTGGGCAAACAATTTGTGCGACATCCCCTGATCGATCAGCGTGCCCCTGCGGTAGACCGTGCGTATCGTTTCAGCCAGATCTAACGGCTGCATGGACTTCAACAAGTACCCGTCCACCCCGCTTCGCATCGCCTCTAGAGCCTGTTGGGTATCCTCGAACGTGGTGAGAATCAGAATGCGGATGTCGGGCCACAATTCTTTTATCTTACGGGATGCGGAGATTCCATCCATATTCGGCATTTCCAGATCCATAAGCACCAGCTGCGGCTGAACCTGCCTGCACAGCTCGATCGCTTGCTCGCCATCCTCTGCCGTCCCAACAACCTGCAAATCCTGCTGCTCCTCCAGCAGAGTTCGCAGGCTTTCACGAATAAAGGGCTGATCATCGACAACCAACAGACGGATGACTTCATCCTTAGGCTCCGTTTGTCTAGGCAGCGTACAGGTTACCAGAGTGCCTTCTTCCGGCTCCGTATAGACGGCCACATGGCCTTGCAAGTTCATCGCCCGCTCCTTCATGGCACTGAGGCCGAAGCCCTCTCTCACATGCTCTATCCCGCGGCCGTTATCTTGGATTTCCAGTCTCGTCTGCTGGGGCTCGAATTGCACGGACACCTTAATCTCTGTCGAGTTCCCATGACGCACAGCATTCGTCAACGACTCTTGCAGGCAGCGATAGAGTGCTGTCTTCGCTTGCTTCGTTACAGGGTATTCCTCCCCGTAGGCATGGAAACGAACCGTCACGTTGGCATGCTCCTGAAACTCCTCCGCCAGCTTCCTCAAAGACTGAAGCAGCGGGAGCGCCTCATGCGGCGATTCGATTTGATGCACGTAGCTTCTGACCTCCTCCATATTTTTGCGGCCCAGGTTCAATAGGGAGTTAAGCCTTTCTGTTCCTGTATCCGTTGTCAGCTCAGGACGCAACGTTTCCAATCCCATAATCAGCGAAGTGTAGGCATGGCCGACGGTATCGTGAAGCTCTTTGGACAGCCGGTTCCGCTCTTCGGCAAGCGTAATGCGCTCAATTTGGGACAGATACTGCTCCAGCACCCCATTTTGGTCGCGGATAATTTCGCCTTGGCGAGAATTGAGCGCAAGTAAATGGAAGGAAAATCCAAAAATATACGCCAGCCCAATGTGAACGGCCATGACCCAGTATTCACTCTGCTCTGCAAGCAACTTGATTATGGCAGGCAGAAGCAATATGGATATAGGCCCTGACCAGAGATAACTCCTTTGCGAACTGTGGGCAGCAATTAAAAAGGCATACAGCAGGAATGAGAAGTAGGCTTGTGGAAAAAATGAAGCCAGATATAAGCACAACCCGCCCGAGATCACGATTTCAGTAAACAGGTAGTATTTAAAATCGAGCTGCAAGCAAAGCCATGGAACAGAAAAAGCAATCAACTGCCACAGCACAAGAACCACAATCGGCAGCGTGAAATATTGCTCTAGCCCTATGGTCGTAAACATGAGAGAAATGCTGCATATCAGACGAATTATGAACATGAGCCAGTCGTACCAGTACCATTGCTTGACCATATCAAACAAAATCATCAACCCCTAAAGACTCTCAGTATGACATTACGTAACTAGTATTGAGTAAACTGCTATAGCCTAAACTACCATCCGACGACCTATGCAGCGAAGCCCGGCATGACGTCTACCGGTTCACATGCTTGATCATCAGGACCGTGTAGCCGCCTATCAGGCGCGTCAAGCGGTCCGTAAGCCTGTAGCTCACCATCATCAATACGCCCCCTGTAGCCGACACCATCATGGCTTTGGCAACCGTATCTACTGCCGGCATACCCATAAAGGAAAGGTCGATGAACCGATAGAGGAACGGAACCGCAATCAATATAAGCGGCGCCGCGTAGAGCAAGATCGCACTGATCAGACTAAATATCCCTATCGGAAATTTCAGCAGCAGCCAGCAAATTGCGATCCAGTTGCGTAGATTCAGCAGCTCCTTTTTCACTTGGAGCCAGTTGGACACATCGACATTCACGGTTTTAACGCAAGGCTCGGTGGTAATGTCCGTATAAATTTTGGTCTGTACTCGTTCAAATTGCAGGAAGGCGGTTGTCGTCCGCATAACGTGAGTCAGGAGAGGAACGCCCGCGACGGTAAACGAAAGGCTCACGCCCAATGTAAGAGCGACCAGATAAAAACTGAAGTAAAACAATCCTGTGACAAAAGTAAGCAGCAGGAAATAGCCATTTTGAACAAAGCTGACGACGGTTCTGGCCATCAAATAGTCCACATCCTTTCCAAGTAGTAGATGTATTCTATGGATCTTGATGTCATATCCGCCAGTGTCATAATGTCATGTGACATGAAATGAACGGAGCTGTTCAAATACCAAATTAGCTGCGACCAATTCAGTCACATCTTCATCCGGGTGTTTTTTTGCAATATGGTCTAATGCTCGAGGCCGAAAGTAGTTCATCTGGGGAGCTGTCCTGCTCGTTGCTGCATATAGAAGAAGAAATACTCCCCCTCTGCCGTGAACTTAATATTGCAGTTGTACACTATAGCCCCTTAGGGCGTGGGTTCTTAACTGGAAAGATCAAATCTGTTGATACACTCGTAGAAGATGATTACAGAGGGAATACACCACGATTCCAGGGAGACAATTTCACTTACAATCTTGCATTGGTTCAACGTTTAGAAGAATTAGCTAATGAGCTGCATATTAATCCTCCTCAGCTTGCTTTAGCATGGTTACTGTCTAACGGCGAAGACTTGGTTCCTATACCTGGGACAAAAAAGAGTTCTTACGTGGCAGAAAATATAGGAGCTAGACATTGAGCTACCTAAAGATGTTAAGGATTTTATAGATAAAACGATTCCAGTAGGCACGGCTGTTAGTGACCGCTATCCTGCAAATTCCATGACGTTGCTAAATCAGTAAGCATGGTGGAGGTAGGGCGATTTCACTTACCCACCATAACTTGCTTGAGAAAGTAGTAATTGACCAAAATCAAAAATGGCGTTTAAGGAATAAGCTCCTAGACCGCTATTTTCTTCAGTATTAACATGATTTTTTGTTAAAATGAGCTATCATTTACGTTTACTGATATGCATTTGAGATAGCACCATACAATTATTCAAGTTTACTCTTTCGTTTGCATTCGTTCTATTTGTGATATGGTTCACCTCGATTAATCTTCACTGCGCGATAAATCTGCTCCACCAGCACCAGCCGCATCAACTGGTGCGGCAGAGTCATGCGCCCGAAGCTCAAGCGCTGCTTCGCGCGGCGCAGCACCTCATCAGAGAGCCCATGGCTTCCTCCGATGACAAACACGACATGGCTCGTCCCATACGTGCCGAGCTTGTCGATCTCCATAGCCAGCTCCTCGGAACTCCAGAGCTGGCCGTCCAATGCGAGCGCAACCACATGCGCCTCGCTCTTCACATGTGCGAGGATGCGTTCACCCTCGCGCTCCTTCACCGCCCGCACCTCGGCTTCGCTCAGGGTGTCGGGCGCTTTTTCGTCTGCGACCTCGATCATCTGAAACTTGATGTACGGGGCGAGCCGCTTGGCATATTCCTGAATGCCCAGCGTCAAATATTTTTCCTTCAGTTTGCCTACGCCAATAATCTGAATCAACATGAAGATTCATTCCTCCTAATCGTCTTGCGAGATAATCTATAAGTAAGATGCTTCAACGCATCGTTTGTTCCAATAAAGCTAACGAACTCCACATACCTTATCCAGCCCCATTACGGCTCCTTTAAAACCTAAAGAATCCGAGACACGCTATTACATTCAAAACACGCCAAAAACACAAAAAGAGCGCTCCGACACGCTCTCTTTGCTCCTTACCTGTGATGTTCATACCGGATGGCAGGCGAGCGAGTGCATCCATGACAGACGCACCAACTGCGGATGCCTACACAGTACGCTAAACGACCAGATACTCGGCCTTTTGTTCGCACTCGGCGCACTTCGCAGGCGGGTCCCAATCGGCAAATTCCGTCTCCTTCAGATCAACGATATCCGGAGCGTCCTCATACTCATCAACAAACATGTCAATGGCGATGTCCACGTGTTCTTTGCATACAACGTACATCCGTTCAAGCATCCTTTCTGTATCCAGCTATGCTCCCGATTCACAACCGCTTATCCATACAGGATAGCCACTTCTCTGTTCTATCACACCTGCCGCGGAAAAGAAACCCCTAGCCCCCATTTATCGTGTCCAACTTCCGTCAATCCTCTCATTTCAGCACAAAAAAACCAAAAAAGCGTCACTTCTCGACACCCCGTTGGCATCCCAAAGTAACACTTCTCCAAATTCCGAATCTATCCCACTCATTCGTTACTATTCAGATTACCACACATATGAAATCCATCGTCCGATTGTATTCAATCCACCCTCAATAGATATGGGTCTTACTCCAGCCCCGACTGCGCCTTCGTCAGCAACTTGCCGCCCTGGAATGCGATTACTGCATTGGCTCCCGAACCCCCGGTGCCCTTATAGTTATAAACCACCATATTTTCCGCTTCGCTCAATGCCTCGCCTTCGCCGCCAAGGATATCGATAACTTCCTCCACCGCCATGCCGACCTCAAGCTTTTCATACTGGGCAAACGTAATCAGCACCCCATCGCCCTTTCCAGCCGATCCGTTATTTCCCGAGCCAACAGGTGCTTTACCGCCAGGCTCATTCACTGCAATCACGGTGGTGCTCAGCTCCTCCAGCTTCTTCTCCAGATCCGCGATCTTTTTGTTCTGCTCACTATTCTTCTCACTCTGGTCCGCAAGCTTCTTCTCCAAACCTGTAATCTTCTCCTGTAAACCACTAACATCAGCAGTCCCTGACGGGGACACCTCAGAAGTACATGCGGACAAAACAAACAGCGCAGACACCAGGCCTGTTCCCCCCAACATGGTTTTCGTCAAAC
The DNA here is from genome assembly GCF_002750415.1 of Paenibacillus sp. LK1. Lineage (NCBI taxonomy): Bacteria > Bacillati > Bacillota > Bacilli > Caryophanales > Paenibacillaceae > Paenibacillus > Paenibacillus sp. LK1. Next base: position 67,307 of record NZ_PEII01000008.1, on the reverse strand, counting down.
GTTTCATTGAATTAACCCCTTCCAATCCAGATTGAGAATACAGATCGACAAACAGATGTTACTCGCACAGCCGCCCATCACCAACACATTCCCAACAGTTTACCATAAATGAAACCCTCTATAACAGAGACTTTGGCTCTGGTCCTAACCTATCATTGGGAAACGACAAAATTCCCCCTGTAACCTCATGAATTTGGTTTATATGTAAATCAAGATTAGTGCAATAAAAAAGAGCGGATCAACGAGTTGATCGACTCTCTTTTATTACCCTGTTTCTGTGTGCCATGCACATGAGAGCAATTCTCTTACTCCGGTTTATCCGTGAGCTTCACCGACACCTTCTCAGCGTTGCCATCCCGGTAAAAGGTGATTTCAATCGTATCGCCGATCTTCTTCTTATCGTACAGATATTTCCGCAAATCAAGCGTAGAGGTAATTTTTTGCCCATCAAATTCCGTAATGACATCATTCAGCTTCATGCCCGCTTCGGATGCTGGACCGGACGCTTCCAGTACAACCACACCGCTGTCCACGTGGGATGGCAGCTTCAGGTCTTTACGCTGCTCGTCATCCAGTGGGGCGTACGGATTGCTCAGATCGACAGTATACACACCCAGATATGGACGAGATACTTTGCCATTCAGCAGCAGGGAATCGACTGTTTTCATCACTTCATTCATCGGAATCGCAAAGCCAAGGCCTTCAACGCCTGTATCCGAGATCTTCATCGTGTTGATGCCGACCAATTTGCCGTTCAGATCGGCCAACGCCCCGCCACTGTTGCCTTCGTTAATCGCCGCATCCGTCTGAATCACGTTTTGTTCCCAGTCGTACACACCATCCTGATTAATGGATACCGGCAAGATCCGATCTGTGTAACTCACAATACCGGATGTCAGTGTGCCACCAAGGCCTAGCGGATTACCGATCGCCAGCACCGTTTGACCGCGCTGAAGTTTGCTGGAATCACCAAGTTCTGCGGCTGGACCGATGCCCTTATCATCTTGCACAGACAATACCGCAATGTCACTCACCCGGTCTTTGCCCACCAGCTTCGCCTTATGCGTTTCCCCATCCACCGTTACAATCTCCAGATCACTCGCGCCTTCCACGACGTGATGGTTGGTCATGATGTAGGCTTTGCCATCTTCCTTCTTGAAAATGACGCCTGATCCCAGCGCGGAATCCTCCATCGACAGGCTGCTGCCCGTCTTATGGTTCACGATGCTCACCACGGAAGGGCGAACCTTCGCCGCTGCCTGGATAATCCGGTCATACGGATCAGCCGCCTGCGCTGTCTGTGTACCGCCTCCGCCGTTCCCTGCAGCGTTCGCCAGAGGTAATGATGCAGGCTGCATGATAAAGCTGAACAGCGTAACGGTCACGATGGAGCTGATTACCGAACTGATCACGGCTACCTTGACCGTGGAGCTAAAGCCCGAGCGTGACTTCCGTGGATTCTGCCAGCGGTCCCGTCCTCTGCCCCTGCCTCCAGGGCGAATGATCTGAAGTTTACCTTTCTGTTCAGGTTCGGCGCGTCTTGATACTTTGGTTGAATAAAAATCGTCTCCAAACAATCCCATCGTGATCCTCTCCCCTTCGTTGTCACGCATCAAGACCCTGACTGCCGCCCGATCGTTTTGGCATGGCCAACGATGGTGTTCTCACATAGCCCACTCCGCCGGCAGACGAACCTTCCGATCGCTGTTACTCACAAATTTTATTGATTACCCTATAATAAGGTAAAAATTTGTTCATAAAGGCGAGCACTCCGTTTCTTCAGGTTCCTTCTGCCGTCTCCGTTACGTGAAGACCCCAACGGTTTTCCATGCTTTCTTGTGTTTTAAAAATCGTTTTGCATATCGCTGCCATTCCCATTAACTCGGAATGAAGCGTCTATGTACAACAGAACGGACATCCCATTCTGCCTGTGACTCTATCAGAAATGCTCTCGCATTCTACGACATACCTTTTTGCGCGCAAAACAGCCTCTACTATAAAAGCTCCTTATATACTAAACACGCCAAATCTTAAAAAGTTGCATAATTACGAAGATTAACGGAAATTTCCGCTATAACGCGCTTAACAATAAAGGTCCATAGTATCTATCACCACAAAATCCAGTTCGCTAAGCGCAATTTTGCCTATTCCCGTGAACTTTTTCATCTTCTTAAGCAAAATGCGGCCCCTGGTTCAGCATACACGTCCCTTACGTGTAATTATAGCGGCAAAAAGAGGAATGTTTTCCATCAAGCCTGACTACAATAATAGTAAAAGACAATTCGAAGCTTCATAGAAGGAGGATTCACATTATGGATCGCACGCGTACACTCACAGCCATGGATGAAGTTCATATGGCGGCCAAGCTGGCCGATCTCAAGGAAGAACATTACCGCAATACCCTTGCCCTAAGCACGATTATTGAACTGCTCGTCGACAAAGGCATTCTGACCCGTGAGGAAGTGGAGCGCAAAGCTACCGAACTCGACAGCTTTATGGCTCACCCACCCTATCCCATGGCGTAGGCCGATCATAATACGTATCACAGAGCTTGAACTCATGATCCCGATAAAAGCAACCACGGCTCTCCATCGCATCACGTACGGTCATTTTCGCCAAGTCCATCATATTATGATCCCGGCTCAAATGTGCCAGATACGTGCGCTTGATGCGTCCGTTCATTAGTTCACTAAGCGCAGCTCCCGCCGCTTCGTTCGACAAATGCCCAATGTCGCTCAGAATGCGGCGCTTGGTGTTCCATGGATATCGCCCCATGCGCAGCAATTCGACATCATGATTCGCCTCCAGCACAAGTACATCCGAATCCGAGATCGCATCGCGAACCTTGTCGCTCATATATCCGAGATCTGTCGCGACGGACAATTTCTCACTTCCATCATCGAACGTGTACCCTACCGGTTCCGCCGCATCATGGGAGATGCCGAAGGATTCCACACGCAGGGAACCAAAATCATGCTTTTCTCCCGTCTCAAACACCCTCCGGTTTTCCTCTGGAATCGCCCCAACGGACTTCTCCAGTGCCGCCCACGTATTCGTATTTGCATAGATTGGTAAATTATATTTCCGAGACATCGCGCCTAGTCCTTTAATGTGATCGGAATGTTCATGTGTAACCAGAATCCCGTCCAGCTCTGTTCCCGAAATCTCCCGTTCCAGAAACAATGCCTCCAGCCGCTTCGCACTAAGACCTGCATCAATCATGAGGGACGTGCCCCCATGCTGTATAACCGTGGCATTCCCTGTCGAACCGCTGGATAACACGGTAAAATAAATCCCCATAACGCATTACTCCCCTGGTTTGTCTGTCTTGGGACTGAATACATCCCCACTGATGCCCTGCACGTACAACACTTCGCCACTTTCCAGCACGAACCGCCATGCCGGCATCGCCACCTGCATATCTGAATTGAACAACTGGCCGTAATAGCCCAACTGAATATCTTTCACAATCGCATCATTTGGCAAAAAGTTCTCGATCAGCGTACCCAGCGCCTTCGACGCCGGAAGCACCTGCTGATCGCTTTCCTCCGCTGTCGTAATCCGCACCGGAGTCTGACGGTAACCCGTAATTTTCTGATCGCTGTAGAATAGCTCCAGACTAACATTGAAGAGCGGCCATTTGCCATCCACCAACGGATGCAGCACAAATGCCCCATCCTCCGCCATCAGCTGATCCCATCGATACGTACCGATCTGGGGAATCTCGTCCTGTAGTGCATCCTCCAGCTCGCTTTGCGAGAAGATCAGCTTGCTGTCCACGGTATTTTCCAATTCAACATCAATGCCTGTCTTGTTATCTTCAATGAACTCATACGACAGTTTCGGCAGCTTCGGCGTCTCATTTGGAATAGGAGCCAGCACCTGAATGCCCTTCTCCTCCATCGCCTGTTGTGTATTATCCGCCAGCGAGGTGAAGTCCAGATTGGCTCCGGCCGTCTCCCGCGCATCCATCCAGATCTGGTATCCCAGCACCAGATTGAGCAGCAGGAAGGCATAGATCAACACATTTTTCGCCCGTCCCCAATCCAAAACATCCACCTCCATCATTTGATAAATACGACTACTATCACACTTACCACTCCGTGGTCAGAACAACCTTCCGATCGCTGTTATCCCCAGATTTCTTGATTCCCTTTTCCCAAGGGAGAAATCCGGAGATAAAGGCGAGCGCTTCGCTTCTTCAGGTTATTTCTGCCCCCTCCGTTAACGTGTGATTCTAAACCTCGCCCGGATATCAAATGTCTTCATATCCTATAACCCATCAAGAAACGGTGGTTTCCTCCCCGTTTCCGAAGCGGATTACCCACACCGGGATGAGCTTCAGCCCATCCTCGATGCTGGATGGACGGTACGCCGGATACACGTCTACGACCTTACGGTTGGTACCCGCCACCTTCTGGATGAGCGCCTTCAGCTTGTCCCCACCGGGCAGGGTGACCGATTTCTTCGTCTCCGCACCTTCGTTCAGATATTCGAGCGAACGCTCATAGCTGGATACCGTCTCCTGCTGCATCTCCATGCTGATTGTGCCGAACCTGAACTGCATTGAGTCCATAATCGGGAAGCTGCTGTAATATTGCTGGAACTGAAGTTTCGTCTTCGTATCGGTTGTATCCAGCATCATGCGCGAACGACCTTTCCAGCCACCATGCTGATTCACAAAATCAACTGCGGACAGCGCATCCTTCGCTGCGTCAATCTGTCCCGCAGGCGGTGCCGCCGGATCGGTGTAGCTAATCCAGCGCTGTTCTTGCTTCACTTGCAGACTGCGCTTACTGTCTGTATAGATCTCCGATCCATCCTTTTCCCGAATGTTTCGGGTCATGCTTGGATCAAAGAATAGGCTGCGCTGCATTTGTTCGACAGTGAACTGGCCTGTAGGCACGTCAGCCTCAATCGTCTCCAGTGCTTCTGCCGGGATATAATATCCGCCGTCCATCAGCGTATAAGGTGTCCAGCTGCTGCCGAAGTCGACATGCTGCTGCACGTCCTGTACTGTCAGATCCGCCTGCGTCGCCTCATAGACCACATCGCCTTTGGCGCTGAAGAACAGTGCGTGAGCCTTTGTTTCATTTTTGGCGGTATAGATCGAGATCCGATTAATCGTTTCCCCTTGGAAGAGGGAATCTGTACCTAGCCGCATCACGCGCTGTAACAACGCTACAGGGATGCCTTCTTTGAATGACAGCTCAAAGCCAGGATTCTCCTTACGAATCTGATCCCAGTTGACCGATTGCACGCTCCGACGCTGGAAATCATCAAACGTACGTCCTTGCAATCGTGAATAAATCAACTGATAGAACGTATTGCCCGGATAAAACACCGTATGTTTGTCCTCTCCCAGATGAATAACCATCTGATCCGGGAAAATTAAATCTTCAATATTGCGCTCCTGGCCCATATTCTCGGTTTTCACATAGTTCGTCTCTGACGTCACAATCGAATCGCCACCACCGGGCAAACGATAGATTAAGAAGTAACTTTGTACCAAACTGGCAACGACGAGGGAAGCAAGCACCAAAGATTTAATCCGCTCTTTCAAGGTGCTCACCTCCTTCCTCACGCATAGGCAGTGTGAACGTTACCGTCGTCCCCACGTCCACCTCGGACTCCAGTGAGATATTACCGTCATGGGCCTTCACAATTTCCCGGGCAATGGATAACCCAAGCCCTGTGCCGCCCATACTGCGGGAACGAGCCTTATCTACCCGATAAAACCGCTCAAAAATGCGGTCCAGATCTCGCTGTGGAATCCCCATCCCCGTATCGGTCACTGATATGGCGAGAGTATGATCATCATTGCGTCTGGCTGCAATTGTAATCGTGCCGCCTTCGAGCGTATATTTCAGCGCGTTGGACACGACATTATCAAGCACCTGATCAATTTGGTCGCGATCCAGCGGAACTGCTGGAATTCCGTTCTCCACAGAAAGCACAGGTTGAATATCCTTCTGATGCATCTGGAACGAAAAACGATCTGACACTTCTTCCAACATCTCCATGATGTCAGTTGGCTGTTTGCGCAGCATCGCTTCCTTGGAATCGAGTCTGGACAGATGCAGCAAATCCGTAACCAAGCGAATCATACGCTCGGTCTCATTCTGGATTACCCCAACGAATCGTCCAGCGAGCTGCGGATCTTCCAGAGCTCCATCATCCAGCGCTTCTGCGTAGCTCTTAATGGTAGTCAGCGGTGTACGCAGCTCATGAGAGACATTCGCCACGAATTCACGTCGTGATGCTTCCAGTTCTTCCTGCTCCGTAACATCTTGAAGCACAGCGATCGTGCCGGTAATGCCTAGCTCACGACGATGAACCGGTGTAAACGTCATGCGGATGACAACGGGATCTTCTTGTCCCGCAGGCGCAATCTGGAGCAGCGTCGAGCCTGTAAAACCACTGGCTAACGCTTCTGCATCTTCCGGATCAATGCCGAGCAATACGGCAAAGTGTCGTCCCTCAATGTCCGCCGGACGCATGCCCAGAATGCTGCTGGCACGGCGGTTCACCAGAATGACTTTGCCATATTCGTCCGTTGCGACCACGCCATCGCTCATATTGGTCAGAATGGACGTGAGCTTCTCTTTCTCCTCTTCGTTCTGGGAGAGTGCATCTCGCAATCTGCTGGTCATATAGTTGAACGCCCGACTGAGCTGCCCAATCTCATCCGTTCCGAATACAGGGGTCTGCTGATCAAAGTTGCCTTCCGCGACTGCCGTCGCCCTTCGGGTGACTTCCTTGATCGGCTGCGTAATCGTATGTGACAGAATGACACCGAGCACTGCAGTTAATACCAAAGCAATCAAAATGCCGGAGATAAAAATCTTGTTAATGCCCTCCATTGTGGCATATAACTCATTCATCGAGGCGGCGATGTAGACCGCGCCGATAATCTTGCCGCCGGACAGCACCGGCTTGGCAACGACCTTTTTGCGAACATTATCCTCGTCCACGATATATTCCTCATTGTCCCGAATGCCTTGCAGCGCACGGCTGACAACGGTTTGGGTGTTTTTGCGCCCAACATAGTCTGAGTGGGAACTGAGCGAGGTGGTCAGCACTTTCCCGCTGGCATCCAGCACCTGAATCTCGGCGCCGTTAATGTTGAACAGGTTGTTAACCAACACACGCAGGTTTTCCGTTTTGTCCTCACCAGCCTCAGCTTCCCCACCAGCCATCGTCTCCCCTACTAGCACAGAGAGCATCTCAGCCCGCGCCTGCAAATCCTCAGTGAAGTTGCTGGTCAACGAGTTCTTCATCGCACTCACAAAATAAACGCCGATCAATTGCATCGCAATCAGAATCAGCAGTACATAGATAATAATCAGTTTCGCCTGAATCGTTCGAAAGAACGAAAATCGCGAGAAACGCCCCATTATATCCCCACGCTTTTGGGACTGCGCACGAGATAACCCAGCCCGCGGCGAGTCAGAATCGTTTCCGGTTTGCTCGGGTTCTCCTCAATCTTCTCACGCAGACGACGAATCGTAACATCAACGGTACGCACATCCCCGAAATATTCATATCCCCATACCGCCTGCAGCAGATGTTCACGTGTCATGACCTTACCGGAATGCTTCGCCATATAATAGAGAAGTTCGTACTCACGGTGGGTCAGATCCAGCGGTTCGCCACCTTTGTAAGCTGTATACATGTCCATATCAAACGCCAGATCAAATAAGCGCATGACCTGTTTCTCTTCGTCTTCCGGCGCTTCAGTCGTAATGGCAGGCTTCTGCCGTCTGCGCATCTGTGCTTTCACCCGGGCGAGCAGCTCGCGCGTACTGAAAGGCTTCGTCACGTAATCATCCGCGCCTAGTTCCAGACCGAGCACCTTGTCGATCTCGCCATCCTTTGCGGTCAGCATAATGATCGGCATCTCCAGATGGGCACGCACCTCGCGGCACACATCCATACCATCCTTACCTGGCAGCATCAGGTCCAGCAGCATCAGATCCGGCTTCTCGGATAACGCCAATTCAACCGCACGAATGCCATCAAAAGCGCAGATGACCTCGTACCCCTCTTTTTCCAAATTAAACTTCAGAATGTCCGCAATGGGCTGTTCATCGTCCACCACCAAAATCTTCCCCTGCATCGGCTGTCTTCACCCCTATATCCTGCTTGATCCGCCTGAGCGGTCTATCTCTCTTATTCAACTTATATAAATTGTGTTTCTACGATTTCATTGAATATAGTCTATATCATATGGCTTGTTGCCTATAGTCTATAGTTTAACATACCTGAAGCACCGTCACATCCCGATCAGGGCCAATGTGCAGCCCAAACTGAAAAATTTTTACAGCAGCAAAAAACAAGGCCAGCATCTACTGCCAACCTTGCCCTGGATTGCGATATATCTAGTTCAAGTATGTCAACGGATTTTCCACCGTTCCGTTCTTGATAATCTCGAAATGCAGATGAGTTCCGGTCGAACGGCCCGTATTGCCCATGACGCCGATGCTCTCACCTTTTTCGACGACTTGTCCAACCTTAACACCAATGCTGTTCAAGTGCCCATAAAGTGTTTCGTATCCATTACGATGGTTAATAATAATAACATTGCCATAACCACTCTTCTGTCCTGCAAAAGTAATCACGCCCTCATCAGACGCCTTCACGTCCCGGTTACCGACAAGATCGACACCTTTGTGCTGACGACCCCAGCGTTGTCCAAAGCTGCTGCTCATCGTAGCGTTGGATACCGGCCAAGCAAATTCACCTGTACCTTCACCGACCACTTTGGTTCCACTAAGGACCACTTCAGTAACTGCTGCCTTGATGACTTCCTGACCAAGCCATTCCTCCTGAACGACTTCACCATTTTCCTTCGTTATCCGATATTGCATGCTTTTCAAACCGCTTTGACCTGGACGCACCACTTTGGTTGTACCTGCTTTGAGCTCAGCACTTTTGCGTACTTCCACTTGTGGCTTGATCTCAATCTGTTCTACCACCTGCTCTACCGATTTAACAGTAACGGCTGGTTTTGGTACCGTCAGTGTAAGCTCGTCCCCAATTTGCAGCGACGTTTCTTTGATGCCCGGGTTATGTTTGCGAATCTCGCTTTGCGTAATTTCGTATTTGGCAGCAATGGAAGAGATCGTATCTCCTTCACGCACGACATAAGTTACAGGCGCGTCTTTACCAACGGTTAAAGCTTCAACCGCCTCTGATACATCCCATATTTTGTTTGGGTCAGCCTTCACTACATCTGTCGCTACATCTTCCTTGATGCCCACCGACTTCAGCGTAGTACTCGGCCCCTCGGCTTTCTTCGTTGAGTTTGCCGATACCGACTTCGTCTTGAGCGAACTGCGCAAAGCCGATGCCGATATGTACTTGTTCTGCACTTGTTCCAGAATCGCATCTGCTGTAGCCTGGTCCTTCACAATGCCGATTACTTCACCGTCTACCTTGAGCTCTACACCCTTGGCATAGGCGGTAAGCATGTCGCCGAGCTTGTCCAGCGTCTCATCGCTGTTCACTACGGGCTTGTATGCTTTAATGGTTTCAGTCGTGATGCCGTCTGTGTTCAGCACCATTTCCGCTTCTGGATATTTATTTTGGAATTCCTCGGTTTTGTCTGCAAATAATTTCTGTAATTGCGTCTCATCCGTGATGGTGCCAATCTCATTTCCTTTAACCATCACTTTATAATATGGGACGGTGTTTGCAGCAACGTATTGTTTGCCTGCGAATCCGATCGATGCAGCGATGAATAAACCGCATGCTGCTGTTATGATCCATTTGCGCGAGGCCAGAACGCGCTTTTTGTTACTACTGAAGTTGGACATGCTCATGTTGTTTTTGTCTTCGGCCGTCCGGTGTTCCCCGGATTGTTCGTGTTCCCGGTTCTTGCCCGGTTGGCGTATGCCTCTGAAACCTTTCATGATTCTCTCCTTTTCAGCACTTCTCAGTTCGCATTTCTGTCAAGACATCACCCAATGTGTCTGTCCCATGCTTGTCGATATTTGTATTCGGGTGTCCGCAAATCAGGACTTTAGCTGCGCTCGTAAAAGTGTCAAAATTTTAACCTTTTATCACACCCGTATACTTTAACACAGGTTTTACACTCATTTCAACTGTACACGTCATAGCTCAAAGCCGCGCCACGCTTGGTTTTCCTGTATTATCCATAAGATGGAAGAACAGAAATCTTCCCCATAACGCCTCTACTTCAGGTATACTATGTACTTTGATCATTTTTTAAGACTAGGTTCTAAGACCCACTGAAATGTGTTTTCTTTTTCATAAAAATACAAACTGAAATCCCTCGCCAGATCAACTCTGGTGAGGGATTTCGTTGAACTCTTGCTATAGAGTGCCTCATATGGGCTAGATTATATGCTAACCAAATTCTGCTTTTATTTCATTTTCCAAATGGCTTGAATAAATAAATCGATTCTAAATTTAGCTTTCAGAACTCGATCTCTCGATCGCCTTTTTGAATATTCATCAAAGGGTAGCAGACCTACGGATCTCACCCTATATGAACTTGGTCTATTCCGCCTGAAGGACTTCCATCAGATTATCATATTCTTCGCTCGTCAGATACTTGGAGATCACCTGCTCAATATCACGCAACTCCTGTTCCGTTAAGCCTCCTTCCATGGCGCCTGAGATTTGCTGCATCTCTTTCTGAGGCAGCTTGTTCATCAGCAGGCTGAAAATCTTTTCTTTTTCCTCCAACGGTAGCTTGTCTTTCTTACCTGTGATGTCATCCGGAGAAACTACAATCTCATCATTCCCTGAAGAAGCCGTACCAGTGGAGTTCGTACCTGTTCCGTTGCCAGATGCTGTATTGTTGCCAGTTGTTGTCCCAGAATCGGTACCGGCATTTCTACCAGCATCTGCGTCTGTTCCCGCGGCTGAGCTGCCCCCTGGATTTGATCCCGTAGCGGAGGAGTCCGTTCCTGAGCCTGCTCCTTGACCCTCGTCTGATCCCGTACCCTGTCCTTGGCTGTTGCCTGTATTCGCGCCTGTTTCTCCGCTTTCTGTTCCATTGCCCATGACAGATATCGCATCTTCTGGAACGTGTTCCTCCTCCGCACCTGCTGGCTGATCTGTCGTGCCCGTTCCCGGCTTCTTCTCTTCACCAGACTTACCACCTAATGCCCCCTGAAACATGGCCGTTAACCCCATAGGCTGCCCTTCCCACTGAATATTGAAACTCGCCAGCAGCGATTTTACATATGACTGAACGATTAATCCGGTTGTCAGCAGGGTCAATGAACTGACCAGCATCACGGTAAGCAATATTTTAATGAACCATTGAAGCAACTTCATTCCCGTTCTCTCCCTCCGTTTTCCGACCCCATATCACATTCAATGTTTCAGGATCTATGAGTCTACTGTTAACCAGTATTGACGGAAATCCGGGGATTATATCAGGAAGGCGTGCGAAAAACCCCAGCTATCGCTATTTAAGCGATAACTGGGGCTCTATGATGCCTATATAGGCATATCATTTGGATGAACGTTTAGCTTCGAATTGCCGAGTTAACCTAGCTACTTATTCGTAGATAGGAAGAACTTGATTCGTTTGCTCACGGTTACGACCTACAGAGAAGATAGCGATTGGAATGCCTGTCAGTTCGGACACACGCTTCACATAGTTCTGTGTGTTCACAGGCAGGTCTTCCAGCTTCTTCGCTGCTGTGATATCTTCGCTCCAGCCTGGAAGCTCTTCGTATACCGCTTCACATTCTGCCAGCATTTTCAGGCTTGCCGGATAGTGAGTGATAACCTCGCCGCGGAATTTGTATCCTGTGCAGATTTTCACCGTTTCCAGACCTGTCATTACATCCAGGGAGTTCAGGGACAGACCCGTAATTCCGCTGACACGACGAGCGTGGCGAACAACAACACTGTCGAACCAACCGACACGACGCGGACGTCCAGTTACAGTACCGTACTCATGTCCAGTCTCACGAATTTGGTCACCAACTGCATCATGCAGCTCTGTCGGGAAAGGACCATCTCCTACACGTGTTGTATAGGCTTTAGCCACACCGATAACCTGTTGAATACGAGCTGGGCCTACGCCAGAACCGATACATACGCCGCCTGCAGACGGATTGGATGAAGTAACGAATGGATAAGTACCTTGGTCAAGATCCAACATAACGCCTTGTGCACCTTCGAACAATACTTTTTTGTCCTCATCGATGTATTCGTTGAGCACCACTGATGTATCACGCACATAAGGACGCAGAATTTCTGCATATCCCAGGTAATCTTTCAGAATTTCTTCTACATCTACAGGCTCGCCGCCATAGACTTGCTCGATTACACGATTTTTTTCTTTTACCAAATGACGCAGTTTCAGTTCGAACTCTTCCGCATCCAGCAGATCAACCATACGAATACCGATACGGGCTGATTTGTCCATGTAACATGGGCCAATTCCCTTGCCAGTTGTACCGATTTTGTTCGGGCCTTTGCTCTCTTCTTCCAATGCATCCAATACCATGTGATATGGCAGGATGATGTGTGCGCGTTCGCTGATGGACAGGTTTTTGGTCGTAAAGTCATTGTCATGAATATAGTTAATTTCTTCGATGAGTGCCTTCGGGTTGATAACCATACCGTTACCAATTACACATGCTTTATCTGTGTAGAAGATACCCGATGGGATCATCGTCAATTTATATTTTTTGTTATCGATCAGAATCGTGTGTCCTGCATTGTTACCGCCTTGGTAACGAGCAACCACATCTGCGGATTCCGCCAAATAATCCGTAATCTTGCCTTTACCTTCGTCTCCCCATTGCGTTCCCACTACAACTACCGTTGACATAGTACATACCTCCGTGGGTGCCTTGCGCACCTTTGTATTGGTCTGTCCGTCCTCTATCTCGGCAGGAATTTGAAGTGAAATTACCAGCGGAGAAGCGTGCTAACGGACAGTGAAAATCCCCCTCGGTTTACATCCAAGGGAAGGTTTTCGCTGCTTTAACGCAGCAGTACTAGTGTACCAGTCCCTTTTTTCAAAGTCAAATCAAATGGCGAACAATTAGATATAGTCAAACTCTAATGTTCGGAATTGACTCTATATTGCGACGCAAAAAACCGGCGAAGCCAGTCAAATCTTGCTTGACGGCTAACCCCGGTTATACGCTACGCGTTTAAATCCAACGCTATATGTCGTATTCACAACGTATTTACAAGTTCATATGATCTAATGGTTGATGTCGGGGACAGACGATTTCACTTCCCAATTGAAGCAGTCTGTGCCTGTCCCCTACATGGCAAAGGCATCATTATGTGCCCGCTCGTAGTTAACGAATTTATTAAAGTTTTTCAGGAAGACCAGTTCCACCGTGCCTACCGGACCATTACGCTGTTTGGCGATAATAATCTCGATAATGTTTTTCTTCTCGGTCTCCTGGTTATAGTAGTCATCCCGGTACAGGAACGCAACGATGTCGGCATCTTGCTCGATCGAACCCGATTCCCGCAAGTCACTCATCATCGGACGTTTATCCTGACGCTGCTCTACACCCCGGCTCAGCTGAGACAAGGCAATAACCGGAACTTCTAATTCCCGACCAATCTGTTTCAGTGTACGCGAAATCTCGGATACCTCTTGTTGACGGTTCTCGCCGGCTTTACCACGTCCACTAATCAGTTGAAGGTAGTCGATCAGAATCATACCAAGGCCTTTCTCTTTCTTGAGACGACGGCATTTCGCACGAATGTCAGCTACGGTGATCCCTGGCGTATCGTCAATGTAGATGTTTGCTTCATTCAAGGCTGCAATGCCCATCGTCAGCTTCTGCCAATCTTCATCACCTTTGAAGTCACCCATACGCATGACACCCGCATCCAGATTGGCCTCTGCACAGATCATACGCTGTACGAGCTGTGCCGCTGACATCTCCAGACTGAATATCGCAACCGTCTCCTGCGCTCGAATGGCTACATTCTGAGCGATATTCAGGGCAAAGGCGGTCTTACCTACAGATGGACGTGCAGCTACAATAATCAAGTCACTACGCTGGAATCCGGCGGTCATCTTGTCCAGATCGATGAAACCTGACGGAATACCCGTCGTCGTTCCCCGGTTCTGATGCAGCGTCTCCACGCGGTCGAATACTTCCATCAGTACATCCTGAATGGCTATAAAACCGCTACTGGAACGTCGGTTGGAAATCTCCAGAATGCGCCGCTCTGCTTCTCCAAGCATAGCCGCGACATCCTCACCACCCGTGTATCCTTCACTCACAATTTGCGTAGCTGTACGAATCAGGCGACGCAGCATGGATTTCTCTTCGATAATCTGAGCGTAATAATCCACATTCGCGGCAGTCGGAACACCATGAGCCAGCTTCGCCAGATAACTGACGCCGCCGATGTCCTCGAGCTCGCCTTTATCCTTCAGCAGCGAAGTCAGTGTCACGAGGTCAATCGGTTGGTTTCCCTCGCCAAGCTGGATCATCGCTTCAAAAATTAATTGATGGGGTTTATCATAGAAATCCTCGGTTTGCACCCGTTCCATCGCTGTAATCAGGGCTTCGCCCTGCAACAGGATTGCACCCAGCACGGCCTGTTCGGCTTCCAGGTTCTGTGGGGGAATCCGGTCGAATAACATTTCGCCGCCCATCTTACTCTTCCGTTACCTGTACCTTCAAGGTAGCCTTCACTTCAGGGTGAACCTTGACGGTGACTTGTGTTACGCCGAGTGTGCGAATAGGCTCGTCCAGCTCAATTTTGCGTTTGTCGACTTTCAGACCTTTCGCTGCCAGAGCTTCTGCGATTTGTTTGCTCGTGATTGCCCCGAACAGACGGCCGCCTTCGCCAGATTTTGCTTTCAGCTCAGTTACTTCAGCTTCCAGCTTTTTAGCCAGAGCTTCCGCTTCTGCTTTCTCTTCCTGCTTACGTCTGTCTTCCGCTGCCTTCTGGTTGTCCAATGTTTTCATGTTACCATCTGTTGCTGGACGTGCGATTCCCCGTGGCAGAAGGAAGTTCTGTGCGTATCCCTCGGATACTTCCTTCACTTGTCCTTTTTTGCCTTGACCCTTCATATCTTTTATAAAAATGACTTTCATTCGAACAAACCCTCTTCCTTTTCGATTTCAGCCAGTACGTTCGTCAGCCGTTTTTCCGCCTCTCCAAGCGTTCCTTCAAGCTGCACGGCAGCATTCGTCAAATGTCCGCCACCGCCCAGTCGTTCCATGACCACCTGAACATTCATGCGCCCCAGCGATCTCGCGCTGATGCCAATCAGTCCATCCGGACGTTCACTGATGACAAATGAAGCGACCACGTCAGTCATATTGAGCAATGTGTCCGCCACTTGGGCGATCATCATCTGTGGAATCTTGTTGCCAGGGTCTGTGACCGCCAGCGCAATGTTCCCGTATACCATTTTAGCATGCTTTATGATTTCTGCCTTAGCAATATATTCTGACAAATCTTCTTTCATCAGCCGCTGGATCATAATGGTGTCTGCACCACTACGACGCAGGAAGCCTGCCGCTTCAAACGTTCTCGATCCTGTATGGAGTGCAAAATGCTTTGTATCCACCGTAATCCCGGCCAATAACGCCGTCGCTTCCAGCGGAGTGAATTGCACCTTGTCATGAATATATTGGAGAAGCTCAGTCACCAGTTCTGCTGCCGAAGATGCATAGGGCTCCAGATAGATCAGCACTGCATCGTTAATGAATTCTTCACCCCGACGGTGGTGATCCACAACCACAACACGCGTAGCCGATTGAACTAGCTTCGGCTCCATTGTCATGGATGCCTTGTGCGTATCGACAACAACGAGCAGCGTATGCTCCGTCATCATCTGGGTTGCCTGTTCCGGCGACACAAAGGCTTTGGACAGCTTTTCATCCTTATTCACCTGTTCCATCATGCGTTCAATGGAAGGGTTGGGCCCATCCAGTACAATTCGTGCTTCCACATTGTACAGACTCGCCGCTTTCCATACCCCAATAGACGCGCCAATCGCATCCATATCAGGCATTTTGTGACCCATGATAATCACGCGGTCGCTCTCCTGCATCAAATCACGCAATGCATGCGCGATAACCCGGGCTCTTACCCGTGTACGTTTCTCCACCGCGTTGGACTTCCCACCGTAAAAGGACAACCGCTGTCCAGATTTTACGGCAGCCTGATCGCCGCCACGGCCAAGTGCCATATCCAGACTGGACTGAGCCAGTTCCCCCATCTCACTGATGGTATCCGAACCAAATGCCAGTCCAACACTTAGTGTCATCGGCACCTTAAGATCAGCCGTCATCTCCCGGACTTCATCCAGAATGACAAACCGGCTCTGCTCCAGTTCCTGCAAAGACTTATAGTTCAGCATCATGAGATAACGATCAGAGGAGAGGCGGCGCAGGTACACCTCATACCGCTTCGCCCAGGACGTGATCTCACTTGTTACGCGGGCAATCAGTGCAGTTCGCTGCTGGTCGTCCATACCCTGGGCTGCTTCGTCCAGGTTATCGAGGACCAGAATGCCCAGTGCAATGCGTTCATTCTCATATTTATCACGAAGAATGGCTAGCTCCGTAATTTCGTAAACATATACATACCGCTCCTGCGGGTTATGGATAACTCCATAAAATCGATCATCCAGTTGGAATTCGTCATGAAGTTCCTTGGACGGCTCCTTGGTCCCATCCTTTTTTTCCTTCGGTTGAGGAAGTTTAGGAAATAAATTTTGCAGCGGATTGCCTACCATCGTCTTCTCTTGGAACATGTCCGCGACGAAGCGATTATGCCACTCTACGGTACGATCTTCGCTGTACAGCACAATACCGAATGGGAGCATGCTGACCGCTTCTCCCTCCATTCGCTTAATCCGAATGGACAGGCCATTAATGTAGTCGTTAAGCTCACGACGGAACGCGAGCTCCGCCTTAATCATGACGATTCCCAACGCCGAAGCCAGTATCAGACTAATCAAACCAAGCGTCCAGTTGTAGATGGTCACGAACATAACAAGCAGAAGCAGCAGTATGAACGCCCATACGGTATAGTAGCCGTGCCAGCGTTTCTTCAGAAATTTAGGCATGACTCATCACCCTATCGTTTTGGTTTCGATATTGCCTCGCGAAGCGGGAACGCCAGATCGATAATCCCGATAATCCGCAACGGTCCAATGAAGAAGACTGCCGCCGCCAGCAAATACGGTACAACCGGATTCCATTTCTTTGCATGTGAGAGAAAGAAGAAGAATCCGATAGCTTGAATCATGAAGCCCAAATTGATTAGAGGCGACAAGTTCATGGCAATCATGGTCCAGTACGATCCGTCACTCTGTCTGGATATCACTTCGAACAACAATGCCAGGAAGTAATACCAGATCAGGGCACGCGGCATACGCCATTCACGCGCAGGTGGAAATTTCGGTACAACCACACCCATAACGTTCAGAATCGGACGTGCAATGAGATGTGTGATTAGAGCCATGACCAGAGACGTGACCACCAAGGCGAATGGAATCATAAGCTGAGTCTGTCTTGCGACATCTTGAGTCATTTCAGGTGTCCATACAAACCCATTTACCATCTGACTGGATGAATTCGTCAGCGGTTCAATCGTCAATCTGACCACATCATCAATATAACTCGACAAATCAAACTGGAAGATTACACTTCCAATCAACAGGACCAACAGATATTCGGCCAGCATGGCTCCACTTCCTACCATTAGGGCGAACAGGGCTGACTTCTTTTTCTTGTACGCATTGCCCATAACAATGGCGGGCAGGGTGAACAAAAGCAGTAATAACAAATAAATCGGACTAAATATGACCAAAATAATCGCCACTGGGACGAGATGCCATATGAATGATTTTACTGGTAATGAAGCAAACAAAATAACTCCAGGTATCATCATGAAAAATATGGCCAGAACCGATAAAGGAGTTAACAGCGAAAGTAGCAAGAGCAGATAAACTACGCTCCAGACAGCTGATTTAAAGCTAAATTTCAACAAATTCACCTCTTACGCATGTGATCTTCTAGCGCGGAAATATCCTGGTACCAATCTTCCAACTGGTGACCTTCCTGTTTATGCTTTTTCAATTTCTCAACAAGCAGTGCATCCAGATCCTTGAAAGGAATACCGAGCCTGCGGCCCAATATGTAACTACTCATCATCAAACTGGCGAGACTGTCCCCGATTCGGGTTGTACTGCCTTCCCATAACGCTTTGAATAATCGGGATACCTGATCAAGCACTTCGGTTTTAAGCCATTCAATCACTTTAGCGCGTTTGGCTACATCCAGTTCTTTAGGCATATTGGCGAAAGTCACTCTCCCCCGAAAAAGCTTTATTCTCCATTATAGCATAAAAAGGGGGGCCGCAAAATTACCCCAAAAAGCGGAGAAGTCCTCCGAAACTTATCTCAGGTACTTTGCGGGGACCCCGTAGAACGAATTCGTATTTTATCTTGTCGAAAATTCATTTAAGTTCGCGTTCAGCTCTTCTTAAGTTTAACATGATACCGGACGGCTGTGATTATCCACGCTGCTGCAACAATATCGAAATTTGTTTCGACTTACTTCACTTTCATGGATTCCTTGGCTACAATACCCTCGCAATACTCAATAATTTGACTCCGTCTTACGATCCCAATGAAGCGCTCCATATCATCAACAACCGGCACAAAGTTCTGCACTTTGGCCAAATTAATCAAATCCTCCATGTTGGCTTCAATGGATACCGGTTTGATATCCAGCCGAAGTGGAACGTCCTTGAGCAGAAATTTTGAAGCGTTTTCAAATGTGATCTTTCCCTCGGCGTTCTTCATATACCACAACAGGTCACCTTCGGTAACTGTACCGATATACTTGCCTTCCTTATTCAAAATGGGCACCGCCGTGAACCGATGATATTCCATCCGTTCCAACGTTTGCCGCAGAGTAGAATCCGACGTCACGCACGTAACTTCTTGTTTGGGTAGCAAAAAAAATGCGATGTTCATACCCTTAAGTATCCTCCTTGTGAAATTTCATCAGTCAGCTTATTACATTCAACTTACATAGTACGCATTAGAACGCAAGATGTTCCAAAAGGACATAATTCCATCTACAAAGTAAAAAAAACAGCAGCCCGCCAATAAACGCACTGCTGATCGTTGTCAAAAACATAACGGCTGTATGGAATTGGTTACTCGATCTTCTGCCGGTCAGGAATCATCACTTCACCGGCTGGGGTCGACTCATCCATCCAGTTGTTAATCAGCTCTTTGGCATATTGGACGTCTTTCTCATCTGCTTTGCCATAATAAATTCCGTCTTTCCGCATCCCTTCGCCCAAAATAGTGAAGCTTGAGATTTGCGGTTTTTCCTGAGTCAGTACCTGTTTAGCCAGATCAATAATGAAGGAAGGCTGCATATCCGTCTGAAAGCTGTCTCCCATAATCTGAATCAATTCCGGGATTTTGCTAATGGCGTTCAGATTAAGCATCTCATTCGCCATGGCATTCAGGAAAATCTGCTGCCGCTTGGTGCGATTAAAATCGCTATCCTCACGGTATCTTACATAGTAAAGTGCTTCCTGCCCGTCATAGATCGGCTTACCGCCTTCAATTGTGAACTGCACATGTTCCGGGTTCTTGTTCACAATGTCCTCATCAATCGGCAGCTTCACGCCACCAAGCGCATCAACGACTTTTTTGATCCCGTCAAAGTTAATCGTTGCATAGTAACCTACATCCGCATCGAGAAACTTCTCCACCGTATTGATAGACATATTCTCCCCACCGAAGGCGTAGGCATGCGCGAGCTTGTCATAATCATCCTCGCCATCCTTGTTGGCATCACGTCCAACAATCTGCACATAGGTGTCACGTGGAATGGACACCAGGAGTACTCGAGATTCTTTCGGACGAACAACGGCATAGATAACCGTGTCTGAGCGCCCACGTGTTTTCTCATAGGCACGTTTGTCTGAGCCTAGCAGCAACACAGAGAACGGTTCTTTGCGATATACTGTTGGGTCGGGCGTATTGTTGCCCTCCTGAGGAACATAGGAACGGGACAATTGATCTTCAACTGAACCAGCGAGAAACAGATCGAAGGCTGCTACAGCAAGCTGCTGACGAAACAAATAGCCCCCGATTAACAAAACAACGAGCGATACGAGCGTTATATATAGACCTTTTCTTCTTTTCTTCTTCTTATCTTTAGTTCTGCTTGTCATCCATCGATTCCTTCTTCACTGTCAAAATGAAATTCGATACTACTACGATATAAGTTGAATTTAACTTATCCTGACCCCGCAACGGTACAGTGTTAATGATCCGTTCAACTTATATACTTACCATTAAACGTGCGCAATGGCTGGTGACACGGTGTTCTCTGAAGTTTTCTCTATCTGAAAAGAAAACGCCGCTCACGCTCGTTCTATTGTAATCATTGCTGGATGATGAAAAGTTACAATACGGTTAAATTGAAAAGAACAGCGCCCTTTTTTTACTGGCAAAAGGTGCACTGTTCTCTTGATGTGGAATGGCCATCCATTCAGTTTGTGGAGGCTGTCTCCACCCGATTCCTCTTCTCTTTATGACGCAGACGTCCTGTAATAAGCGCAGCGACCAGCGTCAGTACACTGAAAATAACCGCTGACCAGAACAGCCCATTATAACCCTCGCCGGTCGTCTGATGTAGAGCCTGCAGTAGCACATCTCGAATGCCCGGATCAGGAATTTGGGACAGTCCTTCTGTTAAGCTGGAAATATCGCTCCCTGAGGCCGAACCGCCGCCAGACGCATATTGTTGGAGCGCTTCGGGCGGCACCTGAATGCCCTGATCTGCAAGACCCTGCTGAATATTGGATCCCAGGTTGGAGAAGGAACGAGCAAGGAAACCGGCAAAAATGGTAGGGGCGATCGCCATTGCCATCTGACGGAATAAGGAACTGGTCGCTACCGCAATGCCCTTGTTGTTCTCACCCGCTTGCTCAGTAACGAGTACGTTCACTGGAGCTCCCAGCATCATACCGAAGCCAATCCCCACAAGTACACTCGCAATCACGAATTGCCAGATATGCTCTACCCATAGTGGGAAGAGCAGGAAGCCGATAGCTGACAGCAATCCGGCTACAGATAACGTCCAGATTGGTCCTTTGCGGTCAACCAGATAACCGCCACCACCCGCACCAATGCCTGAAGCAAGAGCAAGCGGTGTAAACCAGTAGCCGGAGGCTGTGTTGGATACCCCGAGGTATTGCTCAACAAAGCCTGGAATAAAGATCACAGATGCCAGAATGGCTCCTGAGAAAAAGGCAATCAGTAGCGTCCAACGAAAGGACGCAATGCCCAGAAGCTGTGTAGATACAACAGGATCACGTTGTGATCCTTCCAGCCTTTTTTCAAGAAAGTAGAAGAGCACCAGAATGACCACACCTGCCAGGAAGAAACCATAGAACGTTGGTGAGCCAAGACTTTGCAGCATATTTACGCCATCCAGGTTGCTGAAGCTGTACATCAAACTAAGCACACCCAGCGTCAGGACTGCGATACCACTCCAGTCCACCGCCTTACGGCTCAGCTCCTGTTCTTCATGAATATAACGGATGCCTGCAATAAACAGCAAAATGGCGATCGGTACATTGATTAAGAACAGCCAATGCCAATTCCCCGTAATGTCGAGAATAAAAGCACCGATATTCGGTCCAAGAATCGCCGCAACCCCGTTCATCCCTCCCAGAAGACCCAAGGCTGTGCCCTGACGCTCCGCTGGGAACTTGCTTAATACGTAAGAGCTCGCAATGATAAAAATCCCGCCACCACCCAGCGCCTGGATGACACGAGCAATCAGGAAGAAGGTAAACGATGTGCTTAGTGCAACGAGTAAAGACCCGATTCCGAACAAAGCCACTTCAATCAGAAACAGCTTCTTGCGTCCATAACGGTCGGAGAGCTTACCTGCAATCGGCACACTCACCGCAAGTCCGAGCGTATAGAGCGTAATTGTCCACGCTCCCCACGTCGGCGACACGCCAAACGACGCATTTAAAGTCGTCAGGGACGACGTAATAATTCCGTTATCCAGCGCAGCCATAAACACCCCGATAGCAAATAGGATAAGCGGCCATTTCATTTGTTTTTGCATCCCATGTTTCCTCCCCAATCAGATTGCAATCCAGTAGCGTAAGGCTGTAATGATACATATATATTAAACCAAATCGAACATTAATGACTCACTGGTCATTTTAAAACAGAATGGTTTCATATGTCAATTTGTTAATATGCTTGTATACCTCATTCAATTCCCTGCTCCAAAATAAAACCGTCCCTCAGGTTGAATGGAACCCGTGGGACGGCCTTCTTGTTGAACTAAGCTACTATTGCTGCATTAGGTGACGATTCAGGAATTTTTCAATGGCACGATATAAATCCAGTTGATTTTCAACATTGCCGAAGCCATGTCCTTCATTGGCTTTTAACATATAAGGCACATCTACTCCACGCTTGCGCAGAGCCTCCACGATCTGATCAGACTCGGCCTGTTTGACACGCGGATCATTTGCACCCTGAACCACGAACAATGGGGCTTTCATCTGATCGATATGGAACAGTGGTGAGACAGCTGTCAGCAGCTCCTTGTCTTTCTCCGGATCACCCATACGTTCATAGAACATGTTGCGCTCCGACTCCCAGTAAGGTGGGAGTGAATCCAGCAGCGTGAACAGATTAGATGGCCCGACATAGCTAATTCCTGCGGCATACACTTCTGGTGTGAATGCCAGTCCTGCCAGAGCAGCATATCCGCCATAAGATCCACCGTAGATAGCTACACGCTTCGCATCAACCGTTCCCTCTTCAACCAGCCAATTTACACCATCTGTGAGATCGTCCTGCATCGCTTTACCCCACTCTTTGTTGCCAGCATCCAGGAATTCTTTCCCGTATCCAGTAGAGCCACGAAAATTAACCTGTAGTACGGCATAGCCACGGCTTGCGAGAAATTGAATTTCCGGATTGAACCCCCACGAATCCCGCGCCCAAGGTCCACCATGAGGAACAACAACCAGTGGCAATTGGGAAGTCTCGTCTCCTTGTGGAAGCGTCAGATAACCATGAAGCGTTAAGCCATCACGTGACTTGTACGTAATGGGTTTTACATCCGACATTTTACTCTCATCGATCCAAGGTGCCGCGTCAGCTAACTTATCCAGCTTACCTGTCTTGGAATCGTAGAAGTAATAGGTGCCCATAGATTTATCGCTATACGCAATGAACAGAACCTGACCTTCTTCACTTATGTTTGAAATGCTTACTTCTTTACCCGGAACTTTTGCCTGAATATCCTGCATCAATTTTTTGAAATCATTATCGAAGTATTCATAGTTAACCTTGTCAGTCTCATAGACAGCTGCAAGGATTGTGCCTTTTTCTTTAGAAGGAACGAAACTGGATACATCCACATCCTTATTTTCATAGATGGTTTTCGTTACTTTTTTACTGCTTGGGCTATATTCGACAATCGCAGTTTTATCCCGCTCCAGATTGGATACTGCATAGATGTTTTTGTTAT
The DNA here is from genome assembly GCF_002750415.1 of Paenibacillus sp. LK1. Taxonomy (NCBI): domain Bacteria; kingdom Bacillati; phylum Bacillota; class Bacilli; order Caryophanales; family Paenibacillaceae; genus Paenibacillus; species Paenibacillus sp. LK1. The sequence goes on along the minus strand of NZ_PEII01000008.1, from coordinate 43,773 downwards.
CATACGTGAACATCACCGGCGCAAATGTTTCTCCCAGCTTGGTGGTCATCAAATTCTCAAATGGTTTATCTTCCGATTCACGATACATCAACGAAGAGACATTACCATCACTGGATATGGCCACACGGATTTTACCCTCATGGTCCGTAAGCCAGCCCGTAATATTGCCCGGGTTCTCTGCAGCAAGCACAGCCTCACCTGTCTTGATGTTAATCCGGTACACGTCAAAGATTCGGGGATCACGTTTGTTCATACCTACTAGAATTTCATCTGGAATATTCTCCAGAGAGTCTACCAGGATCGCTCTTGTATTCGGATATGGTGTCAGATCCTTGCTGTTCTTCCCATCGATATCCGTTACATAAATATGATAGTTCTCGTCCCCTGCTTCATCCTTTACATATAACAGCTTATCCTTTGTCGCCCATACAAATCCCGCTATACTGCGTTCAGTCTCACTTGTGATACGTACCGACTTGTCCTGACCATTTTCTTTCACCACAATATTCATTCGGTTGTTCCACGGCTCCATGTAAGCCAGATGTTTACCATCCGGAGACATTTGGAATCCTGCTTGAGCCGGCTGTTTGAAGAAGTCTTCCAGAGGTGTAAGACCTTCTGACTGTACATCAAGCCCAAGAGCGAGGTACAACGCATCAGCAAACTCACCATGGGTCACTGAATTTTTGGCATTAAACGCACTGCCTTCAATAATAAAATGCTGCTTCAGACGAATCGCATCCTCCGTATGTACCTTCGGAATCTGCGCCATATCACTGTATACAACCTGAATGCCATTATCCTTCAGTTCAAATGCCCGAGTAAACAACGATGCCATCTGTGCTCTTGTGAGAGGTGCATCTGGTGCATACCCTTTGGCTTGTCCTTGAATAAGACCACTTTGCTTCAGCGCGTAAATGGCAGGAGCAGCTTCATCCTTAGCCAATACATCTGCGAAACCTGTAAGAGACGCTGGAGCATCCAGTTTAAGTACACGCTGCAGAATGATTGCTGCCTGAGCACGAGTAATCGGCGTTTGTGATTCTCTCATTCCATCTGTTGTGCCATCTATGTATCCCAGTTGCTGTAGTGTCTGTGTTGCCTTCGAAGCAATGGATTCAGCGACTGTCGCCGTAGGCTTCACCGCTTCTGCTGCCTGGACCACTGGTTGAATTAGAGCGATTGACATCGCCATGCTAAGCGTGAGAGCATATACCTTTTTACTCATTGCGTTCAAGCTAGTTCCCCCTTTAAAGTTAATTACATCATAATTTGGAATTATACGTAAATCATTTTACCATGATCCACCATTGGTTAACAGCGTAGAGCCCCCACGTTCCATTACCCCCTTACTTTGAACCGGAAAATCCATAATTGAATAGCTTTCGTGTCTCGATGAAACGTCCCTCACGACTATCCGAACCCAGTACAACGGAGATCAGCCGCTTGCCATTTCGCTCAGCCGTTCCAACGAAATGATAGCCGGAATCCTCATCATATCCGGTCTTCAATCCATCGTTGCCATCGTAAGCATAGGGTCCGCCAAAAGAGGACAGCATCCAGTTGGTGTTGCTCATGTACATTCCTTTTTGGTGCATTGATACCTGCATTTGGCTGGAAACTCTCAATATTTCGGGGTAGTTATTTAGCAGATAACGAGCAAGCTTGCACGCATCTATAGCAGTCATTACAGTCTGGCCTTGTATTTCCTTGGGACGATTCGGACCGAGTCGTTTTTCGCTTAAACCTGTTGCATTGGTAAACACCGTCTTGTCAGACAGTCCGATCTCGGTAGCCTTCTGATTCATCTTTTGTGCAAAAGTCTGCTCTGTCCCACTAATATGTTCAGCTAGAGCAATAGCAGCGTCATTCGCGGAATAGACGGCTACAATCTGGAATAGCTCCTGCACAGTAAATTGCTCTCCTTGTTTCAAACCCAGGTGGGTTCCACCTACTGAACTTGCATACAGGCTGATATTCACTGGGTCGTCCCAACGCAATTGTCCGTTGATCACGGCTTCCATTATCAGCAGTTCTGTCATTAATTTGCTGATTCCTGCAGGTGCAATCTCTTCAGAACCGTTAAAGTTGATTAGTATCTGCTCAGAGTTCATATCCATTAATACAGCCGATTCAGCCTTAATCCCCGGTTTGCCCACCAGCATGTCCGGTTTTACACCCAAATATATAATGACCAGTAGAGCCAGCAGCATTCCTGCCCGTATCCACCATCTTTTCATCGGAAAATCACCTCTTACAGATATAGACGAAGTGAAGAGGCATTTTGTCTGCACTTTTTTGAAAAAAAGTTAAATTTTTTTTATTTTTTTGTCACCAAAAAAACATGGACCCCATACCCCCATGCCAGAGTGTACGGAATCCATGTTTTTCAAGACTTTTTGTATTCATACCTAGAAGATTCTTTTCAATTAGATCTAGCAACCGAATTCTTAAAAGGACCCCAATCCTTATTGTTGCTAATGCTTTTTTATTACTCTGCTACAACCGCTTTATCTGCATTAACTTGAATGTCATTCAGATATAAACCTGTTCCGTCACCAATCGCGTAGTTCATTACACGTTTGTTCACTGGTGCTACAACAGCACGGTACAATGTCGGGAATACAGGAACTTCATCAACCATGTACTGTTGCCATTGGTTGTAGATCTCTTTACGTTTGTCTACGTCAAACGCTTCAGCAGAGACACCTTGTGCCAGCAACTTGTCATTTTCTTCGCTGGAGAATCTCGAGAAGTTGTACAGTGCATCACGGCCATACAGACCTGCTGGATCTACGTCAATACCTACGCCCCAAGCAGCTTGATATACATCAATATTTGGATCATCTTTACCTGTGTTACCTACACGGTCATAAAAGTTGTTGAACTCAACCATTTCCAGGTTTACTTTCAGACCGATTGCTGCCCACGATTGAACATAGTAACGTGCCAGTGGTTCAGCTGTGTCGCCACCTGTCATCGATACAAAGTTAATTTCAAGTGGGGAACCGTCCGGTTTCGTACGGAATTCACCATCCAGTTTATAACCTGCTTCATCGAGCAATTTTTTCGCTGCTTCTGGGTCATATGCAACACCCGGATTGTTAGAATCATGGAATTCTGGGTGAGACGGCGGAATCAATGTTGTTGCATTCCAACGCAGACCGTTATAGAAACGTTTGCCCACTTGATCGTTATCTACAGCCATCCACATGGCTTTACGCAGATTCTTATCACCCATTTTTGCTTCAGCATTTGTTACAACTTTGCCGTTTTCAGCATCCCATGTGCCCAGTTTGAAACCAATGTAGGTGTAAGCACGATCGATTGCACCCAGGAATTCAACGTTGGACATATTGGCATTGTCTTTATATTGATCTGTCGGGAATGAATCCACGAGGTCTACCCCGCCAGATTTCAATTCTTGAACAACCGTTGTTGGGTTGATTACTTTCAGAGTCACTTTATCCAGTTTTGGAGCTCCACGCCAGTAGTCATCGTTTTTAACGAAGGTTACAGACTCACCTGGAGTGATTGTTTCCACTTTAAATGCACCAAAACCGATTGGTTTTTCACGTACTTCTTTGGAAGAAGACATTTTCGCTACATCCATATCACCAAAGATATGTTTAGCCAGTGGATATGTCCATACGCCACCTGTCAGCAAGGAAGGTGTAGATTCCTTGTACGTAATGCTGATTTGTTTTTCGCTAAGAACCTTGATCCCAGAGATCGTTTTTGCTTTTCCAGCGTGATAATCATCCATACCTACTACACTTGTAAAGTTGGAATCATAACGTGGACCATCATAAGCCTTGTTACCGATAACTTCATAAGCAAACTGCAAATCTTCAGCCGTTACCGGCTTGCCGTCATGCCAGTTAACATTATCACGAATCGTCAGTGTAAACGTTTTGCCATCTTCCGATGTTTCATACGTTGCTGCACCGTCGTTGGTATATACATAGTCTTTGTCCCAAGTCAGCAAACCTTCATCAAACCATTGCAAAACCATTGCATCTGGATTACCGGAGTAGAAGTTAAAATTCAATGTTCCTTCAAACGCAGTATCGGATACAAGTCCGTATGTTATGGATCCACCCTCAATTGCAGTGCCTTCATTCGTTTTGACGTTGTTGAAATCTTCAATCGAGTAAACGCCTTCTTCTTTAGTAGGCTTTTCCTCTGTTTTGGTTTCCCCTGTGTTCGTAGAAGGCGTTGGTGTTGCTGCCTCTTTCTCCGAGCACGCCGCAAGCGCAAGTACGAAGACCAACATCATCGTGAAAAATAGTCCCCGTGAAAATAATCCCTTTTTCATGAACCTTTCCTCCCTTTTTTTAACCTCTTCTTTGTCTTGCATCAGTCGCACGCTTCAGGGCCTGTCCGACATTATTTATACTCAACATCAATACCAGAATAAGTACTGACGCAGGTAGCCATATCCACCATCTGTATTCCAGTGTTTGCGGATTACGAGCATAGCTTACGAGTGTTCCAAGACTGGGTGTACTTTCCGGGAATCCAAATCCCAAGAAGGAAAGTCCCGATTCGAGGCCAATGTTGGCAGCGAGATTCAATGTCATCGTTACGATGATGATGGAGCTAAGATTAGGAAGAACCTGTGAGAGCATAATCTTCAGATGGGACGAACCTAATGTTTTTGAAGCTTTTACATAGTCCAGTTCCCGTTCCTGTAATGCTTTGGAGCGGATCAACCTGGCAATCCCCATCCAGAGAAAGGCTGTCATAATTAATGAGAAAGATACAATATTATATTTGGGTACTGCAGTAACAAAAGCGATAACAATCATCAGCATCGGAAGAATCATGAAGAAATCAACAACGCGCATAAACAGGTTATCAATCATTCCACCGAAGTAGCCGGATAAAAGACCCACCAGGATACCTATACAACCCGTCATTAGCGTGACGATAATACCAATGGTTAGAGAATTACGTGTACCGATGATCAGTTGTCCGAACACATCGCGACCGCCATAATCAGTTCCCAGCCAATACTGCGCGGAAGGCGGCTCATACAAGGCGAACAAATCTACTTTAACTATTTCAGCTTGATCCAGGATCAAAGAAGTACCATAGACCAGTAGTATGACCAGTCCCAAAAATATGAGCGAGATTAGTGCCACCTTATCTCTGACAAGCTCCCTCCACAAGATACTCAAGCTAGAGGGGCTCTTATCAATCTTCTGTGAAGTTATAACGACATCATTGGCCTTGCTCATCTTATTTTCACCCCGAAATCTTCAAGTTCTTACTTGATCCGAATACGCGGATCAACAATACCCAGAATAATGTCAGACAGCAACGATCCTAGGATTGTAGCTATGCCATATAACAAAACGAGTGCAGTTACTACACTGAAATCCCGAAGAGAAATGGAATTCAAGAACAACTGTCCCATACCTGGATAACTGAATATACTCTCAATGAAGATGGTACCTCCGATAAGTCCCGTTATCTCATAACCGAAAAATGCGGCGATCGGCAACAAGGAGTTTCTTAAAATATGTCTGTTGTAGATTCGAGATTCCGAGGCCCCCTTGGCTCTCGCAGTAAGGACGAATTCCTTGTGCTTGATATCAATAATTTCACTACGCAAGTATTGGACGGTAGATACCGTTGCAATTAATGCCATAGATAGTGAAGGTAATAACAAATGATAGAATTTGCTTGTTATATAGCTGAATGTACCTGGCGTTAGTCCAGGTTCCACGCTTCCCCCGGTTGGGAACCAGCCAAAATGGAATCCAAAAATCCATAACATCACCAGTGCGAAGATAAACAATGGGGCTGCAAAGCCCAAGTAGGTATAACCTGTGATCAACCGATCAGACCAAGTATCGTTGTACCGACCACTGATAATGCCAAGTGGAATGGCAATCAGATAGGTAAACACAAGTGTCGCCAGTGCAAGCCAGAACGTATTGGCTACACGTTGACCAATCAGATCAGAAACTGGCATTTTAAATCGGAAAGATTGTCCGAAATCGCCTTGTGCAGCATTTTTAATCCAATCCCAATACTGTACATACCATGGATTGTTTAATCCAAGTCGTTCCCGCTGTTCATCGAGCGCTTTTGGATCAATACTCGGATCGAGTAATCCGGTAAGTGCATCCCCAGGCATCGCCTTGGCCATCAGAAAGACCAAAAGGCTAAGCAAAAAGATCTGAGGGATCATAATGATAATTCTGCGTACTATCGTTTTCCACATATGGTCTTCAACCTTTCTGAGGTAGAGCTACTCGGTGAGTATCGGAAATGGATTGGAGCGAGTATGCCAGCCCTTCCTCATCAAAGAAGTTTCGGTATGAATTTTCATACTCGGATTTGACCTGCTGACGGAAGGCTACCATTTCTTCACGTTTTTTCGGGTCCATATCCGGAATGGCTGCAATTAAACGCTTGGTATAGATATGTTGTGGATTCTCAAAAATATCATCCGTTGTGCCTTGCTCCACATATCGACCTTTATACATAATTCCGATCTGATCACACATATGACGGATAATGCCGAGATCGTGACTGATGAACAGGTAGGTCAGATTCAGCTCTTTTTGAATTTCCTGCATGAAATTCAGCACCTGTGCTTGTACAGATACATCGAGTGCGGATACTGGCTCATCTGCGATGATCAACTTTGGCTTTAATGCAATCGCACGAGCGATCCCAATCCGTTGCCGCTGACCCCCGGAAAACTCATGCGGATACTTATAGATCGATTCGGGACTCAATCCGACCTTCTCCAGAAGATCACGGACCTGACGTTTCTCTTCCGTAGCCGTCAGTCGTTCATAATTGCGGAGTGGCTCAGCAATGATGTCGATAACACGCTTCTTGGGATTTAACGAAGAGTACGGATCCTGAAAGATCATCTGCACATCACGCTGCAGTTGTCTATCTTTCCGCCTCTCAGTAGCTAGATCTCTTCCGTTGAAAAGAATTTTCCCGGCTGTCACATGGTTTAAGCCAATAACGGCTCTACCCGTAGTCGTTTTGCCTGAGCCTGATTCACCTACAAGGCCGTATGTTTGCCCCTGCTCAATGGAGAAGCTCACATCATCAACGGCTTTGATGTTACCAATTTCACGCTTGATCAACCCTCCGCGAATCGGAAAGTGAATTTTTAGTCCTTCTACTTCGAGTAATGCCATTATGTTATTCCTCCTCAGCTTGATCAGGGAAATGAAAGTGCTGATAACAGGTACAGCGTACAAAATGACCTGGCGCAATTTCATGCATCTGTGGGTTTTCTTCATGAGCCGAATCACTTATCCATGGAATTCGAGCCTTGAATCGGCACCCTTGGCGAGGAAGATTTTTCAGTGATGGAACAATGCCTTGAATGACATGAAGCTTCGATTTTTCTTCAGAAATAGTAGGAATAGAGTTTAGTAGAGACCGTGTATATGGATGCTTGGCATCCGTCATAAGAGTATAAATATCTGCAATCTCCACAATTTCTCCTGCATACATAACTGCTACGCGATCAGCCATCTCGGCAACGACTCCCAGATCATGCGTGATCAGGATGATTCCTGCGTTAATCTCGTTCTTCAATTCGCGGATAAGCTCCAGAATTTGTAGTTGGATTGTAACGTCAAGCGCTGTCGTTGGTTCATCGGCAATCAACAATTCAGGTTTATTGGCAATCGCAATCGCGATAACAACTCTCTGTCTCATACCACCCGATAGTTCGTGAGGATATTGCTTGTATAATTGTTCGGGACGCGGAATCCCTACTTGGTTGAGTAAATCAATTACTTTGTCTTTCTTTTCTTTCGAAGATAGCTTCGGTTGATGCAGTGTCAGAATCTCTTCGATTTGTTCACCGATCACCATCAGAGGATTTAATGCGGAAAGTGGGTCCTGAAAGATCATTCCCATCTCTTTACCGCGGAGTTTGTTTAATTTGTTTGGAGATATACCAGCAATATTCTGCCCTTTGTATAGAATCTCCCCTTCAATTTTGGCTTTGTTATGCAAACCCATTATGGAAAAAGCAAAAGCACTCTTGCCCGATCCTGATTCTCCCACAATAGCCAGTACTTCATTCTTTTTAACCGTAAGGTTAACGTGATCAACTGCTGCATAATAGTCATCTTCAATTCTGAATGATGTAGTTAGATTTCTGACTTCCAATAGCTCTGTATTCAAATCAATCACCCTAACCCCATAATTTCCGCAGACTGTATTCATGTGTAGAAGAATGCATCCACTGTATATTTCCATGTTCTTGAAGATAATGAACGAAAGTGTATACAAAATAACAAATCATTAGGAGAATCCATTTTTGACTACTGCTATTTAGACCGATGGTCAATTAATGCTGACAATTCCTAGCGGGATTATAATGCAAAATAATTAATGTAATCATACGTGTAAATTTAGATGACGTCAATGCTTAATTTGAGATTTATGGTATAAATGTTTTTTATAGCACAGTTTTGGGTATTAGTTATACTTTAAAGGGAATAAATCAAGGAATTTCAGAGCCAGGCGGATACTTTTAATGGTAAGGTTTGAATCTTAAATATACCGATTATCTAAATATATGACATTATCATTACACGTGTTGTGTAGTTAAATGTTAGAAATGTAGATATAACAAATTATTATGTTAGGTATGAGGGAATTGTGGAGGTCTTATTTTATTTGGAAGTGAAATTGGTTTCTATCCAAATTCTGTACTTTTAGAGGTGTAATTTAGATATTACTAAAGGATTGAAGTTAAATTTCTAGTTATTATAGTATAGTTTCATTTAATCGCTTATGTAAAGAACAAATTGTCATCTTTTATCATTTATTTTACAAAAGAAAGAAAAAAGCCCTGCAAAATGCAAGGCTTTTCTAATATTTATACATATAGATGTATATATAATATCCTATTTAGTGTGTGTCCGGAGGTCTTTTCCCACGCTTCAAATCGTTGATACTTAATCCAAAGTCCATCTGCAAGTGAGGATAATCCGGGAAGTTAGCCCAATCTCCTCCCCATGTAAACCCTAGTTCTTTGGCAAGCTCCACAACTTCCAACCAATCTGGCTTTCCATTGCCGTTATCATCACGTTCCATATCCCACACTACATCTCCTTCAGGAGTCCGTAACGCAAAATCAATGGCCAAACCATAGTTGTGATAGGACTCTCCCCCTTTGGCGTTGGTAACGATATTTCCGGAAAGGGAGCGTCCTTGATTATAGAGGGCATCTTGTTCGTCTATGCTGCGGAAATCATGTGTAATCACGACTTCAATTCCTCGTCTAGCTGCCTTTCGAACCAACAACTTCTCACTTTCCGCGACTACCGGGTGGAGTCCTGTGATCGGCACGGCTTCTTGTACGTTGGTTCGTGGCCATATATCATAGGTATCTCCTTTTTGCTGTAACCACACATATATAATGGAAAGCAAAAACGTAGCTACGATCCAAAATCGCAGACTACTCTTGCGTCTCTGTTTTACTTTACGTTTGGATGTATTCATGCTCTCTCCTGATGGTGGAATCTATATTCGTTCAACTCAAACTACCTGATATCAGCAATATAATAGACTCTATTATAAATCATTTACGCCTTAATTGCTTCTATCGTCGCAACTCTTACGAAATCCAATTACCAGGAGATAAACACCTTGATTATTTTCAGATGCAAAAAAGCAGCCGGCTATAAGCCGACTGCTTTGTATCCATGCTGAGTAAGACTACTCAGTTGTGTATGGCAGCAATGCGATTTGACGGGAGCGTTTGATGGCAATCGTCAGCATGCGTTGATATTTAGCGCTAGTACCTGTTACACGGCGTGGCAAAATTTTTCCGCGCTCGCTGATAAATTTACGAAGCAAGTCCGTATCTTTATAATCGATGTGAGTAATTTTGTTAGCTGTGAAGAAGCACACTTTACGACGTTTGTTACGGCCGCCACGGCGAGCCGGTCTTTTATCGTTGTCTCCGCCTTCTCTTTGCTTGAAGCTCATGCTTTTCAGTCCTTTCCTATCGTTTAGCCAATCACTCTAAGAGTGTCGGTTCACGTTAAAATGGCAAATCATCATCCGATATATCAATCGGTTTTCCGTCATCGGAAAAAGGATCCTGATTGTTGCTACGCGAATTATTGTTATTGTTCGCGCGCCCGCCGCCTCCGTAAGAAGGCTCTTCACGCATTGGTTGCCCACCGCCGCCACCGTTATTATCACGGTTAGCTGACTCCAAGAAACGGACGTTATCGGCAATGACTTCGGTCACGTATACACGTTTTCCTTCGTTATTCTCGTAATTCCGTACTTGAATGCGTCCTTCGACTGCAGCTAGGCGTCCTTTGCGCAAATAGTTTGCACAAGTCTCAGCAAGCTGTCTCCAGGTTACGACCGGAATGAAATCCGCTTCCCGTTCTCCCCCTTGGCTTGTAAACGGTCTGTCCACTGCCAAAGTAAATTGCGTAACTGCTACTCCAGCTGGAGTATAACGCAACTCAGGATCCCGGGTTAACCGGCCGATCAGAATGACACGGTTCAACAATGTAATCCCCTCCTTCAGAGCGTATTGGTGCGTTGATCACGAGTTGTCTTAAGCAGACTTAACGTCGTTTGTAATGAGATAACGAATTACTTCGTCAGAAATCTTCATGAGACGCTCAAGTTCAGTAACTACTGCTGGTTCAGCAGTGAAGTGTACCAAAACATAAACACCATCACGGAATTTCTTGATCTCATACGCAAGACGGCGTTTACCCATAACGTCGTGAGCTGTAACTTCACCACCGCCGTTGGAGATGATGCCTTGGAATTTATCGACTGTAGCTTGAACAACTTCTTGCTCAACATCAGGACGAATAATGTACATCACTTCATATTTGCGCATAATTTTCACCTCCTTATGGACTCTGGCCCTCAATCTAGGTTGAGAGCAAGGAACGAGCACAAACTCGAACTATATTAATATAACAAAAATGACGCCCCAATGCAAGCAAACGTTCCCTCTTCTCATTACACATGATCATAACTCCAATGGAGCACACTACAGAAGCAACATTGAAATCCATTTTGCCGAGGAGGTTTTATCATGGGTGAAAGAACCGAGTTTGAACCAGGAGACAAAGCTCCAAACGATGGTGAGTACACCGAGGTTGGTGAGAAGAGCTTTCATACGGAGATTAATAATCCGAAACGGGTAACCCTCCAAAAGGGCGAAGCTTTCCCTGAAACAAGCAATCAGAATCGCAAGTGGAAAAAGCTTACCAAAGCCCGCGTCCACTAGGCGTAAAGATTTTTTTCAGACTGCTGTATATAAAACGTACTAATGCACATAATACAATCAGGCGATGCACGAGAGAGGTGTGGTTCCGTTGGACAACGAAGCCGAACATTCACTGTTGGAGATTCATCACGTAATTTAAGAAGCACGATGGTTGTGTGTAAGGCCTTTGTCTGAAGCACGAGCAAGTTTCTGATCGTTACGACCGATTGTTTCCTAACAAACCGAATGCATCGCCGAATGAAGAGCCCTTAGGGGCTCTTTGTTTTTTTTCAATTACAAATGATAATCAATCAACAAAATTAAAAATAAAAGACCTTCCAGATGGAAGGCCTTTTTTGCATGTATAAAGCTCAACACACGTTGAGTAAGTTGTTCAATTAAAAAGCAAGATCTATTAGTGGCGGAAAGGGTGGGATTCGAACCCACGCACGCTGTGACACGCCTAACTGATTTCGAGTCAGCCCCCTTGGGCCTCTTGGGTACCTTTCCGCAGCAATAATGATTATAGCATGATCATTTACAGAACGCAATACCTAAGCTGTGCCTGCATGTAAACGTTATTATGGAGTGCGAAAAGAGTAAACATTACCGCATTTTTTCATTAGGATTCAGACGAATCCTCTGTTGAACGAAGTACCTTTTTCATGTTTTTCTCGAATTTCGCTCTGGGAATTAATACACTGTGTTTACATCCTACACATTTGATACGAATATCCATGCCCATCCGGATAATCTCCATCTCATTGCTGCCACATGGATGCTGCTTCTTCATCTGCACAATGTCCCCAAGCTGGAAACTTTTACGCTCCACCAATGCCATCCCCCTCATCCTTCTCCTGAGCTGCTGCTTGCTCTAATGCTGCTTGATTGCTCATCTCATGATACTCCAGTGTTTTCTTCACATCACTCTGGATTTGGCGCTCTACAGATGCCCTGGAGTTAGGCAAGCATTCAGCAACAATGCGAACCACATATTCCGAGGTAGACATCGACTGGATACCAAGCACGTCAGGTACTTTAACGATGTTCAGATCTCGATCCTCAATCCCAGTCAACGCTCGTTTCACCAAGTGTACTGACTCGTCCAGGGTCTGTTCACCCTTCATGGGAATGTCCACAACTGCAAGGGAATTAGACATCGAGTAATTAGTTACACTTGCAATCGTACCATTTGGAATAATGTGTACCTCACCCTGCCAGCTAACCAGCTTGGTTGTTCTCAGTCCAATGACCTCAACCGTTCCTTTATAAGTACCTGTTTGAATAACATCGCCTACTGCGAATTGATCCTCCAATATAATGAAGAAACCCGTAATAACATCCTTCACCAATCCTTGGGCACCAAAACCGATAGCCAGTCCAAGTACTCCCGCACTCGCTAACAATGGTCCAACTTTCACGTTGATCTCAGATAACAGTAACAGAATCATAATGAAATTACATGTTATGGAGGTCGCATTTTTCATCAACTCTCCCACCGTTATAAATCTCCGTGGGTTGACTCGAATCTTGCCTTCCTGCTTACGTGCCATCGTGCGATCTATAATGCGTGATACAATCTTAATCACAATACGTGTAATAATGAAAATAATAATGATGCGGATTGAGCTGAACAGAATATTAAACCACATATCTGCATCAGCGACTTTATCCCATAATTTATCTGTCCAGCTTATAGCACTTTTTACAACGTCCTTTGGAGACTCATTGTCTGTCGTCGTAGCAAACTTAAATGGCAACATAGATCAAACCTCCTCTACATGGGTATGTTATCATAGCTGTCAGCGGTTTTGAAATAGAGGCCACGGATCTCCACAAATTCGTTACGAATGATCTGTATCACTCTCTCCAGATCTTCTTTTGGAAACTGAATACATAGAGCACAGCCCGCTGTGATCTCTTTTGGGGTAGGAAATAAGTCGATCTCAATCTCGGCAAACTCCAGCAGCATTTCTGCCCGCAGCGCCTGCTGGGTGGAATCAAAAGCAATCAGCATCCAATCATCAATCCACTCGTCCATGTCCGTCTCCTTTCGCGATACATTCATCCCTTTGAAAAAGCTTGTCCCCACGAAGTATAAAACGTTCTATCCTTCCATATACTGTTACTACTATTCCAAGGGAAAGGATAGATCCTATGAATCCCATTTCGCATTCCTTCTCATCTCAAGACATGGCCAGCCTGAAAATCCCACATACAGATCCAGGCATTCACTCAGCCATCATTCATCGTTTAATGTTCCATCTCTATAAAGCTCATTCTTTGCAAAATGTAGTTGTCGTCTGTATTGGTACAGATCGCTCTACCGGTGACTGCCTTGGCCCGCTCGTCGGCTCATCGCTTGCCAAGTGGGACAGCCCTCTATTCCATCTCTATGGCACATTGGATGAACCCGTACATGCAATGAACCTACAGGACACCCTTCATAAAATACACAACACACATCACAACCCTTATGTTATCGGCATTGATGCCTGTCTGGGACAGTCTTCGAGTGTAGGATGTATTCAGGTCGTGAATGGACCGCTCAAACCAGGAGCAGGTGTAAATAAAGAATTACCGCCGGTCGGCGATATCCATCTTACAGGTATCGTTAACGTCGGCGGCTTTATGGAATACTTTGTTTTACAGAACACACGTCTCAGTCTCGTCATGCGCATGTCCGAGATTATATCCAGCAGTCTCTATTCCGCTATTCGCGAATGGCATACCCGTTCTACTCTGCTTGCTGTGCCAGAGTAATGGCTTCCTTTTCCTCAGGGGAAAGAGTATACGTGGACTCTCCCCCTTTAAGAGGTTTAGCATATACATAGGAACCGTCTCGATTATAGATACCAGTGAGTACCATACCGTCCTGGCTATCGTTAACCATTGCCATGGAGAAACTAAGATCACTGCCAAGCTCCCCATATGCGTTATACCGTTTCACGCCCACTTTACCCTGGATACGGGTCAGCTTCTGCATGACAGCCTGTAACTGATCCGTTTGCAGTGTATGCTCATCCTCAATGCTGTCCATCTGAATTTTCAGATTGATTAACAGCGACTCCAGATCTTCCACTCCACTGCCAGCCATCATGGCCTCATATTTCCGTTTAAACTTCCGTAGCTTTGCGCCTTGAGCAATACTTATGATAAGCAAAATCACCAAAAGTAAAGCCATGCCGCCAATAATCCATATCAGCTGTTCCAGAATCAGCTCATTTAATTCAGCCATGTAGTGCAACTACCCCTCTGTTGGTTTGTTCAGGTTAACGTTTGTACCTTCAAACGTACTCCACATCATACATCATCGATCCATTCAGCCAAGAAAAGCATCCAACGCTCTAATGTAACCGTCAAGCTTACCCTTATTATTCACCAGATAACCCATACAGCTAATCACTCGTTTTAGCCTCTTACCTCTTTTGCTTTTTGCTTATTCAAGCGTTGAAATTCATGTTTTATTAGGACTGATTCCTACCGATTTTGATGCTGCTAATTCGATAACTGCTTCGATCAACGCATCGACATCTTCTCTTGATGTACTATACCCCACGCTCGCTCTGACAGCCCCACTTGCCGTTGTACCAGCTGACTCATGGGCAAGAGGTGTGCAATGAAAACCTGAGCGCACAGCGATGCCATAACTTCGGTCTAATTGAAAAGCGAGCTGAGCCGAATCATACCCTTCAACAGTAAAGGATAACAATCCCGTACGCGGCTGTCCAATTTCAGGGCCAAGCATTCGAATCCCCTGTACTGATGATAACCCATCCATCATATGCTGAGTCAAATCCCACTCCTGTTTATATATGAATTCAGGTGTCAGTTCAAGCACATGCTGCACTCCGGCTGCCAGACCTGCTATACCCACGGTATTGGGCGTACCCGCCTCATAGCGATCAGGACGAACAAGTGGCTGCTCAATTGCCTCAGATTGGCTTCCTGTCCCGCCGTGAAGCAATGGTTGCACATCCAGCTCAGGAGCAATGTACAGTCCACCTGTTCCCTGCGGTCCCAACATTCCTTTATGCCCTGGAAAGGCGAGCATATCGATGCCAAGCTGCTTCACATCCATAGGGATAATTCCAGCACTTTGAGCAGCGTCAACAAGCAAAGTCACCTGATGTTTTTGACACATCAGTGCAATTTCACCAATAGGCAGAATACTCCCCAGCAGGTTCGAACTATGCGTGCAGACAACCAATCTTGTATTGGAACGAAACAAGCGTGCGAATTGGACCAGGTCGATCTCCCCGGCTGCATTAACAGGCACATAATCAACCTCTACATTACGAGATCTGCGCATGTACTCCAGTGGCCGTCTTACTGAATTATGTTCAGCCATCGTAGCAATGACATGATCGCCTTCTCTTAGCCACCCTTGAATAGCTAGATTCAAAGCTTCTGTGGTATTAGAACCCAGAGCGATATCATTGGCATTACGAACACCCAAAAGAGTGGATATCGCTTTTCTGGCACCAAATAAAACTCGGCTCGCCTGTACTGCCATCCGGTGACTTCCTCTGCCTGGGTTCGCCCCTGCCACATCCAGAGCCTTTATCATGGCTTCCCCGACAGCAGGTGGCTTAGGCCAAGATGTCGCTGCATGATCCAGATAGATAACTCCCTCCACCTCATGACCACCTCTGTCCCTAATTGATTGTTATGGTTTGATATAATCCCTAGAAACAAACAATGACATATCGTTTCTCCATGGTACAGAGGCGATATGTCATCACATGAAAAAGCCCCGCATGTTGTTCATCGATCATGGAGTCATGACTATTATTGCAACAGTTCCAACAGTCGCTCCAGATCTTGTTTGCTGTAGTAGTTGAGCTCAATTTTGCCTTTATCTTTGTTATGCTTAATTTTCACCGTTGTTTTAAACCGTTCACGTAAAGACTCTTCCAATGTATCAATAAACGGATCTTTTTTCTTTAACTTGGATTTTGCTTTCGCTTCACCCGTTTTGGAACGATCCAATTGTTGAACAGCCTCTTCCAGTTCACGTACACTCCACTGCTGATCAATAGTTTGTTTTGCCAGCTGCTTCACAAGGCTTTCATCTTTAACGCCGACGATAGCACGTGCATGCCCCATTGACAATGTTCCACGTGAAACATGATCCTTCACTTCTTCCGGCAATGATAACAAACGCAGGAAGTTAGCGATGTGAGAACGTGATTTGCCCACTTTTACGGAGAGCTCTTCCTGGGTTAATCCAAACTGGTCCATCAGCCCCTGATAAGCAACTGCTACTTCCATCGCATTCAGATTCTCCCGCTGCAGGTTCTCGATTAAAGCAATTTCCATAACCTGCTGATCACTGAAATTACGAACTACAGCAGGCACAGTGGCATTACCGCAATACTGGGAAGCTCTGAAACGCCGTTCACCAGCAATAATCTCATAACCTCTCAAAACAGGTCGTACAATAATAGGTTGTATAACACCATGTTGACGGATCGATTCAGCGAGTTCATGTATCGCATCCTCGTCAAATACTTTACGAGGTTGGTAAGGGTTTGCCCGCAGTTGACTAATCGGGATTTCTACGACTTTATCATCGTCATTAATTGAAAGCGAAGGAATGAGGGCATCAAGACCTTTTCCAAGCCGCTTACTCATAAGAAATCACTTCCTTTGCGAGCTCTAAATAAACTTCAGCCCCACGGGATCGAGGATCATACGTAATGATTGACTGCCCATGAGAAGGCGCCTCACTAAGCCGCACATTGCGCGGAATAATGGTCTGATACACCTTTTGTTGAAAATACTTCTTCACTTCTTCAATCACTTGAATGCCCAGATTCGTACGAGCATCAAACATCGTCAGCAATACTCCTTCAATCTGTAGGGACGTATTCAGATGTTTCTGCACCAAACGCACCGTGTTAAGCAATTGGCTCAACCCTTCGAGCGCATAATACTCACACTGAATCGGAATGATCACCGAATCGGAAGCTGTCAACGAGTTAATCGTTAACATGCCGAGGGAGGGTGGACAATCGATCAGTATGTAATCATAGTTTTTTTTCACCATGGCGAGTGATTTTTTCAGGCGGACTTCCCGTGATATCGTCGATACCAATTCAATCTCGGCTCCGGCAAGCTGAATCGTTGCAGGTATGATATGAAGGCCTTCAATCTGAGTTTCCACAATCGCTTCCTGAGGGGGAACCTCATTAATGATGACATCATATATACAATTGGCCACATCTGCTTTGTTGATTCCGACTCCGCTGGTTGTATTCCCCTGGGGGTCAATATCGACAAGCAGTACCCTTTTCCCGAGCGAAGCTAGTCCTGCACCCAAGTTAACAGATGTCGTCGTTTTCCCCACACCGCCCTTTTGATTTGCTACGGCCATAATCTTAGACAATTACTTCACCTCAAATAAAATAGGAGTCTTTTCTTGTAGGTTGTGAACTACAGTTAACAAAAAGCAGGTGGCTATCATCCACACAAACATCAACTACCGTTTCTTCATGGTGCTATTCTACGCTGTTCATGCCACTCTCAACTTTATAGACAGAAAAAGCGGCCCATTGCCGCCTTAAGCTTCAATTATTTGCGTTTCGGGATATGGATAACGATCTCGTAATGGTCCTCATGGTCCGCTTCCTTGGTTTTGATGTCTAGACCGGAGCCCGATACCATATCAATGGATTGACGAATCGTATTAAGTGCAAGTCTAACGTCCTTCGTAAAGGAGATACGTTTGGATTTTTTGATCTTCGAGGATTCCTTGTAAAAGGCAACTCGTGCTTCCGTTTGTTTGACATTTAACTCTTTATCAATAATTTCGCCGAGCAATTTCATTTGCAGCTCTTCCGTATCCAATGATAGCAAAGCTCTGGCATGACGCTCCGAAATCTTACGTTCCATCAGTGCTGTCTTAATGCCCTCCGGAAGCTGTAACAACCGGATTTTGTTGGCGATCGTCGACTGGCTTTTGCCTAATCGCTGCGCAAGACTTTCCTGTGTAAGTTGGTGCAGGTCAATCAATTTCTGATAAGCAACAGCCTCTTCAATTGAAGTGAGTCCCTCACGCTGCAGGTTTTCGATCAATGCGATGGACGCTGCCTGAGAGTCGTTGAATTCACGCACAATGGCCGGAATATGATCCAAGCCCAGTTTTCGAACTGCACGCCAGCGACGTTCCCCGGCGATAATCTCATATGATCCATTTCGTACGCGGACGACAATCGGTTGTATAACTCCATGTGTCTTGATCGTCTGCAGCAACTCATCAATTTTATCATCATCAAAAATAGTACGGGGTTGATATGGGCTGCTCACAATTTCATTGACCGGAATTTGTTTAATCTCATCTCCGTTATTGCGCTCCGCCAAACCAAACAACTTCGAAAATTGTTCTTTCATTCCGTATATTACCACCTAGTTTCGTAATAGCTCCCGCAGAATTGCAGGTGCTTCTTATTCAATATGCGACCCTTCCAAATGCTGTCGTTCTTCGAATAAGTTTTGCCTTCCATGACGCTTTCTGTAACCTATACAATAACGCTCAAAAATCTATCTACACATATAATCTATGATCTCTGTAATCCAGGACCGGATACTTCTATTCTATCATCTTTTCTTCCATAATCCTATGTTTACCTATTCTTTAAACTCTTCTAATTTTCCTGCTTTTTCTTCATGAACATTAGCTATATGACCTGTTTGTACCCATTAAGATATGGAAGATCTCTGTAAACAGGACCTGCTCCTAGTAGCTACGCTGTGTGCTCTTTTAATACCATGTAAAAATGAATTTTCATAAGATAGCCTCAGTGGCAGAATAAAATCTTCCTTACGTGTCTTTCTATTCTATAGCTACTACTATTGCCGATGCTCTTCTCTATCCATAGGTCAATGACCTTCATTCAAGAATAGCTGTAACAAGAAAAATGATTTTCCAGCAAGAAAAACTTCTATGCTAAATGAATTAAATTTCCGATTCTGTTTTCTCTACTCTTATGTACTCATAATGTGGATACTATCTATACTCAGATAAAAAATCAAAAAAACAAAAAGAGGATGTTTCACGTGAAACATCCTCTTTACTCTTATCCTAAGTTCTTCATTAAATAAACGAAAAATGATCATCTTACCTTTTAATACATACGATGTTGTGCCAAGAACTATACCAAAGGTGTTTTTAATGGTGTTCCTGGTTTACGTGGATATTTAAAAGGTGTCTTATCAAACTTCTGAATCAGAATGATATGACGTGCCGATTCTTCAACAGGCAGCTGGAACGGATGAACTGCTTTTACCCGTCCTTTCAGCTGGTTAAAGCTGAATTCAGCTTCCTTCATTTCTTCGCGCGGGTCTCCACCCTTCATGGCAGCGAATAATCCACTTTTGCGAACAAATGGCAGACAGAATTCGTTAAGCACCGCTAGCTTAGCAACTGCACGCGCAGTAACAAGGTCGTAGCTGTCACGATATCCTTCTTTGCGTCCAAGTTCCTCCGCGCGACCATGAATCAATTCTACATCGGTCAAGCCGAGCGTATCTACAAGATGCTGCAGAAAGCCAATACGTTTATTTAGCGAGTCAATGATCGTCAGCTTAATATGCGGGAAACAAATTTTAAGAGGTAGTCCTGGGAACCCTGCCCCTGAACCAATATCTGCGAGTTTGTTTACCTTAGAAATATCTGTATAAAACGCCAGCGATACCGAATCATAGAAATGCTTTGTATATACTTGTTCACGTTCGGTAATCCCGGTTAAATTCATCTTTTCATTCCAAGCTACCAGCTCCTGAAAATACAACTCGAATTGCTCCAACTGGCGTTCATCCAGCTCCAGTCCATGTTTCTTCAGGCGCCGTTGTAGCTGCTGTTGAATATCGTCCATTATTGTCCCCTTGCTGCGGTTACACGGTTATAATGCTCCAGGTAAACCAGCAGAATGGAGATATCCGCAGGAGTAACCCCAGCTATACGGGACGCCTGTCCTATCGAGATTGGACGAATCGTAGCGAGCTTCTGCTTTGCTTCCATGGCAAGGCCATGAATTTCGTCATATATAATCGTGTCCGGAATTTTCTTTTTCTCCATTTTTTGCAAACGTTCCACGTGGATCAATTGTTTCTCAATATAACCCGCATATTTGATTTGAATTTCCACTTGCTCTTTCATGTCAGCAGTCAGTTCCAACTCAGAAGGTGAGATCTGCTCAATCCAGTCATACCCAATCTCTGGGCGGCGCATCAATGTAAGAAGTGTGCTGCCATCCTGAATCGGTGTGGAACCGATCTCTTCCAGCTTCGAATTTACTTCGACAGGGCGAACTTTAGCTGCCTTCAGACGATTCACTTCCTGTTCTACTTTTGCCTTTTTGTCCAGGAATTTAGAATAACGCTCATCAGGAATCAAACCAATATCATGACCAATTTCCGTCAAACGCATATCGGCATTATCATGACGAAGCAACAAACGATATTCTGCACGAGAAGTCAGCAGACGATAAGGTTCATTCGTACCTTTGGTTACGAGATCATCGATCAGTACACCAATGTACCCTTGGGAGCGATCGAGTACGACAGGCTCTTTATCCTGTACTTTACGTGCAGCGTTGATACCGGCCATTACGCCTTGCCCTGCCGCTTCTTCGTACCCGGAGGTTCCATTAATCTGCCCTGCTGTGAACAGACCTGGCAGACGTTTCGTTTCCAGTGAAGGCCACAACTGTGTAGGCACCATTGCATCATATTCAATAGCGTAGCCATTACGCATCATTTCTACTTTTTCCATACCCGGGATGGAACGAAGGACCGCCAATTGAACATCCTCTGGCAGACTTGTAGACAGACCTTGTACATAGTATTCCGATGTGTTTTTGCCTTCTGGCTCCAGGAAAATCTGATGCTTCGGCTTGTCGCTGAAACGCACAATTTTATCCTCGATCGATGGGCAATAACGCGGTCCGGTACCTTCAATAACTCCTGAGAACATTGGAGCACGGTGGAGGTTATCATTAATAATCTGGTGTGTCTCCACAGACGTATACGTCAACCAGCAAGGCAGCTGCTCATTATCGGAAGATTCCGTTTCATAAGAAAAGAACTTCGGCTTGTCATCACCTGGCTGAATTTCCGTTTTGCTAAAATCAATCGTATCCTTATGCACGCGCGGTGGTGTACCTGTTTTAAAACGAACCAGGTCGAAACCAAGCTCACGCAGATGTTCGGATAACTTAAGGGAAGGCTGTTGATTATTTGGACCACTCTCGTACATCAACTCACCCATAATTACTTTACCGCGCAGATACGTACCTGTTGTCAAAACAACGGCTTTGGCCCGATACTCGGTACCCGTCTGAGTAACCACACCTACGCACTGTCCGTCTTCAACGATCAGCCGATCAACCATGCCCTGACGCATCGTCAGATTGCGTTCATTCTCCATCGTTTCTTTCATCGTATGCTGGTAAGAAAATTTATCCGCCTGAGCACGAAGCGCATGCACAGCAGGTCCTTTACCTGTGTTAAGCATTCGCATCTGAATAAAAGTCTTATCGATGTTCCGTCCCATTTCTCCACCAAGTGCATCAATCTCACGTACGACATGTCCTTTTGCCGGTCCCCCAATAGATGGGTTACAAGGCATGAAGGCCACCATATCCAGATTGATGGTAATCATCAGTGTTTTCGAACCCATACGGGCTGCAGCCAATGCCGATTCCACACCAGCATGTCCTGCACCAACGACGATTACATCATAACTTCCGCCATCAAAAGCCATTCCAGTTTACCTCCTTTTTGCCGCCGCACGCCTAAATTCATGCAAACGATCTATTTTCTGTAAAAACTACGAAACGCGATTCACACTAAATGGAATGCATTTCGATCTATATTAAGCCATCAAGTCTATAGATACTTCAGACATATTCGCGGATTCTTTGACCACCCACAGATGGACTTTATTATCATACTACTTTTCAGAGCCGGTATGTTTGTCAGGTGTTATTTTCCGAGGCAAAATTGAGAGAAAATTTGATCAATCAACGCATCATGTGCTGTATCGCCCACGATCTCACCCAGCTGCTCCCATGCCAGACGAACATCGATCTGGATCATATCAATGGGAATCAACTGCTCTGCCGCTTCATAGGCATCAATGAGCGACTGTTTCGCTTTTTTGAGCAAAGCAATATGACGCACATTGCTGACATACGTCAGGTCGGCCGACTCCAGCTTGCCGCTGAAGAACAACGTCGAGATGGCATCTTCCAATCGGTCCACGCCCAGATCATCTTTCACCGACATCGGAACAAGCCGTTCCTCAGGGATGTAACGAAGCAGCACTTCGCGGTCCGCCTGCGGCGCTAAGTCCATTTTATTCATAATAATTATGGATTGTCTACCGCGGATTTGTTCCAATAATTCAATCTCGTCCTCATGCAGCGGCTCGGCAGCATTGATAACCATCAATAACAGATCAGCCTCATTGACAGCAGAGCGCGAACGCTCCACCCCGATTCTTTCCACGACATCCATCGTTTCCCGAATACCTGCCGTATCGAGCAGTTTGAGCGGTATATTGTTAATCGTAACAAACTCCTCAATGACGTCACGCGTTGTACCCGGAATGTCCGTTACAATTGCCCGGTTGTCCTGGGCCAACGTATTGAGTAATGAAGATTTCCCTACGTTTGGCCGGCCTACGATCGCAGTTGTGATCCCTTCACGCAGTATCTTTCCTTGCTCTGCTGTTACCAGCAATTTATCGATTTCAGTCATCACCTGACTGGATTTTTCTTTAATAAATTCAGAGGTTAGTGACTCTACGTCATGCTCAGGATAATCAATATTTACTTCGATGTGAGCAAGAGTCTCCACCAATGTGTATCTGAGATCACGCAGCTTGGACGACAATTTGCCCTCCACTTGCTTGAGTGCAACGGAGAACGCCCGATCAGATTTGGAACGAATGAGATCCATGACCCCTTCCGCCTGGGACAGATCAATCCGTCCATTTAGAAAGGCACGCTTTGTGAACTCGCCGGGTTCAGCGAGGCGAATATCGAGCTGCAACAACAGATCCATTACGCGCTTAACCGACACCACTCCGCCATGGGCGCTAATCTCCACGACATCCTCTGTTGTGAAGGATCGTGGCGCCCGCATCACTGTAACCAATACTTCCTCAATTTTCTCGCCAGTCCCCGGATCTACAATATGACCATAATGAACCGTGTGGGATGCTGCCTGTGTTAGTGGGGTTTTGCTGCGAAAAATCTTCTCCGTCTCCGACACCGCATCCGGGCCGCTCACCCGGATTACAGCGATACCCGCTTCTCCGACCGCTGTTGATATCGCTGTAATCGTATCACTAATCATCGTTATCTCTCCTTGCTCTATTTTAAAATTGCGCCCCTCGGGACGCTATATTAATTTCTATATATAGTTCAGTTGTTCGGTTACACAACGCTTCTTATCGATCATTCATATCTTGATATGGCTTTATTGAAGTCGCTCTATAGTTTTGGAAAAGTACTTCTGTACGAAAAAAGCAATGGCTTCTGCACCGGGCAGGAAGCCATTGCGTCTTCAACTTCGTGTTATTTCGTCGTAATGACCACGCGCCGATTAGGCTCCTCGCCCTTGCTGTATGTCTTAATCTGCGAGTGATTTTGCAATTTCGCATGAATGACTTTGCGTTCGAGTGGCGGCATTGGCTCCAGCACAACTTCCTTGCCAGTGCGAATGGCCTGTCCAGCCAAACGTTCAGCCAGATCCTCCAGCGTCTTGCGTCGACGTTGACGGAAATTCTCTGCATCAAGTACGATGCGAACGAAGCTTTCCGAATAACGATTTGCTACAATGTTCGTTAAATATTGAAGGGCATCCAGCGTCTGTCCACGTCTACCAATAATCATGCCCAGGTCTTCACCGGCAATATTGAAGATATGTCCATCCCGCTGTTTTTTGATATGCACTTCAACATCCAGTCCCATACCTGCTGCCACTTCTTTTAAGAAAGCAGCCGCTTCCTCATAGGGATTTTTAGCAGCCACACCCTCAAGTGTTTCTTCAACCTGAGGTATATGTGCGGCCGGCTTGATCGGCTGTGAAACAGGTTCAGGCACAGGCAGAAGTTTCACTTCCACTTTAGCGGCCTTAACCCCGATCAAACCCAGGAATCCTTTTGACGGCTGCTCTAACACTTGTATCTCGACCTTGTCCCGGCTCACGCCAAGCTCAGCCAATCCTTGGTTTACAGCATCTTCAACGGTTTTTCCTGACGCAATGACTTTGGTCATTTCGATTTTTTGGCCCCTTTCGAACCTTTTCCAGAGACAGTTGCCTTGCCACCGTTTTTGCGTTTAGCTCCATTTCCATTTTTGGAAGAGCTGGTCTGCTTCACGTTGACCTCAGCCACGACTTTATCATTATTCCGGTAAAGGAAATAGTTTTGCACGATCGTGTAGATATTACTGTAGAACCAGTATAGTGGCAATGCAGCCGGGAACTGATACGACATAACGAAGATCAATATCGGGTACACCCACAGCATGAATTGCATCGGTCCGACTTGCTGTGCAGGATTCATACGCATCATCATCCACGTTTGGACAAATGTTGTGATGGCTGCCAGCACTGGCAAAATAAACAGGTGATCGGGTGATCCGAGTTGTAGCCACAAGAAATCATGTGTTCTCAGACTGGAGTTTCCGTAAATTGAGTTATAAAGTGCGATGTAAATCGGCATCTGAATGATAAGTGGCAGACAACCGGCCATCGGATTAACTTTGTTCTCCTGAAACAACTTCATTGTTTCTTGCTGAACTTTCTCAGGTGTATCTTTATACTTGGCTTGAATTTCTTTCAATTGCGGCTGAATAGCTTGCATCGCCTTGGAACTGCGAACCTGCTTCATTGTCAGCGGCAAGATTAACGTCCGAACAATTAACACCATCACAAGGACGGCCAGTCCATATTCACCGTTAAACCAGTTGGCAAATGTATCGAGCGCCAGTGAGAACCAATAAATAACATTGGCTTGCCAAAAAGAATCACTATTCTTCAGATCTTCCGTAGTAACCCCCGAACCTTGCGGAGTACACCCGGCTAGTACAGTGACCATTGCAATGACTGCAATGAGGAGAATCCACTTCCCCTTTGATGTCTTCAATCGCGACACTTCATAACCCCTCTCTTAACCATTCCATTCCACCGTAAATCATACCATAATTAGGAGGACAAATAAACCGAAGCTTACCGCTTGCCCGACTTCAAAAGAGAGCCCTTGCGCAACGCGTGCAGCAGGCTTTTTTCCATATCCTTATAAGACATGTCCAAAGCACCTTTTCTGACGATAAAGATCAGATCCATCTGCGTGACAATCTCATTCTCATGATGACGTACAATTTCCTTAATCATGCGTCTCATCCGGTTGCGTACGACAGCGTTTCCGATTTTCTTGCTGCAGGATACACCCACTCGGAATTGTTCTGTATCTTTACGACGACAGCCATACACCACAAACTGATGATTGGCAAACGATTTCCCATACCGGTATACGCGGCTAAAGTCCGCCCGGTTTCGTAAACGCAGTCTTTTATACACGGCGCTTCTCCTTGCTGTTTTCCACCAACATTATTGACGAAGACCTCATTACTGATTTAGTATAGGCTTTCTTGAATAACGATAAACCGTCTTGGCGGCAACTTCATTTGGGACGATTGTTGATCAGTCATTTCAACTGAGCAAACATTCATCCTTATATAAGGAACGTTTTCGAAAAAACGGATCTCATTCATTGAACATAAATGTGTACTTATGCTTTTGCGCAGCCAATTCAGACCTGACCTTTACCAGCATCCAGTCTGAAATGACCTATTTAAGAAAAAAAAGACCACCTCGGTGGTCTTCACATGCATTTAAGCACTCAGGACTTTACGGCCTTTAAGGCGACGTGCAGCCAGAACTTTACGTCCGTTGCTCGTGCTCATTCTTTTCCGGAAACCATGAACTTTTTTACGTTTGCTAACGTTCGGTTTGAATGTAGGTCTCAATGTATTGCACCTCCTCACAAGGAAATACTTATGTGATGAATCACTTTCATCTTCACAGAAAACACCTTTATACATTTAACCACGAACACCTGGAAAAGTCAACTGCGAGCCACGTACCTCCCTTCTCCTTTTAATGCCTATTCCACCCTACCGAAACGGCCATGGATGCGTTCTCCTGTTTATCACCTTCATAAAGCATCAATTAGAGGCTCCAAAAGTTATCCCCAAGTCCCGGTTCATTCACTAAAAATCAAATTTTACGGTTATCCACACCCCTCAATCCCCTTAATCTTATCTTTCATCACCTCTTCAAGTTATTCACATGTGGATAACGATTATTTAACGTTGATTTACTGTTTCTTTGGCCCATGTTTCGGTTAATATTCCTACGTTTCTGAAGAACTATAGTGAGGTAGTGATCCAATAGATGAGCAAATATTTTGGCTTTTGAATTGATATACTTTAAATTTAATGTATCCGCTTTATTCTTATGGTTTACAAGTTTTCGAGAAAAGTGTAGGATAAAAAAAACACATCTTGTATACAAGTATACTTATTGGAAAGTGCAGTATATATCCTGACACATTTAAAGGAAGACAATTATTCCTCCAGCTCTTTGATAAATCCATTTGAAGCAGTATAACGTTCCTAAATTCAGCAGGCGCACAGAGAATAGAACCACTTATTCTCATCATAAGGATTGATGTAAATCGCTCAATCTGCAAAATAGTTGTGCTATGATCAGTATTGAACTGATTACTTATAATAGGAGCGTTAGCCACTATGCTGTTTCCTTCATCCTGGCTTCAGGGAGCTTCCCGCGGGGAAGCCATTGCCTGCGAACTAAGACTGCGGATCATTAGCGGAACCCTTCGTCCTGGCGAAATTTTGTCAGAAAATCGGATTGCCGCTGATTTTGACAGCAGTCGCTCACCTGTACGTGAAGCGTTAAGAACATTGTCGAATGAAGGGCTCATTCGGCTGGAGCGTATGGGTGTCGTTGTTATTGGATTGAAAATTAAAGATGTCGAGGAATTGTACGATGTACGTTTCCTGATTGAAAGTTTTGTGCAGCAGCGGCTTGCGGGGGATGTGCCAGATCAATTGATTACCCAGCTACGTAATGTAATAGACAAAATGGACTTGGCTGGACGCCATCAAGATGCGGTTGAATTCGCATATCAGGATCTCGTTTTTCACGAGACTATTATTGAAGCTGCCCAGCATTCCCGTATTTTACATCTATGGAGAAGCATTCGTTATGTTGTCATGACGGTTATGCTGCTCACCACCCGTAGGGTCTTTGTTCAAGGCGAGCAGAAAGTAAGCGCTGTAATCGGCAAACATCGTTTGCTGATCGAGGCTCTTGAATCAGGTGATAAAACACGCATTCAAGCTGGAGTTCGCACGTATTTTCAGGATTCAGGCAAGACGCTGCACGAAAGCTTTGATTCTTAATGACTTGTAATGAAATTCCATTCGTCAATTCATGGAATATCTGTGCAGAGGGTTCGCAATCATATCCGTTGTGAATGATTGCCCTCCAACTTGTCGACAAGTATACAAAATGCGATTTGTTTCAATTTTTTGGGGCATATTAAGAGGGATTCAAGCCGCCCGTGCTACATGATCGTAAAAGTGTCTTCCCTCCACCTGGTCATGGAACCGTTGTAAGCGTTATATATCAGAAAAAAAGGAGCATACCTCATGAGCACTCTTTTTGGGCTATCCCATAATGCAACGTTATTGGTCTGGACATTAATTGCGATTGTCTTCCTGATCGTGTTGATCTCCAAATATAAATGGAATCCTTTCATTACCCTTTTGTTGTCCGCACTAATGCTTGGTTTGCTTACAGGTATGAAGCCTGCGGATGTCATTTCCTCCATTACGGGAGGACTTGGCGGAACACTTGGAACGATCGCCATCGTTATTGGTCTGGGGACCATGCTTGGTAAGATGATGGCTGAATCCGGCGGAGCCGAGCGTATTGCTACCACACTGGTGGATCGTTTCGGTGTAAAACGTGTGCACTGGGCGATGATGATTGTTGGTTTTATCGTCGGTATTCCTGTATTCTTCGAAGTCGGCGTCATTCTGCTGATTCCGATCATTTTCACCGTTGCACGTAAAACCAATATGTCGCTGCTGCAGATCGGTATTCCGATTTTGGCAGGTCTCTCTACTGTACATGGTCTCGTTCCACCTCACCCGGCTCCCATGATTGCCATCGAAGCGTTCAGCGCCGATTTGGGTAAAACGATCTTGTACTCCCTTATTGTAGGTATCCCGACTGCTATTATCGCTGGACCTCTGTTTGGTAAATTTATCGGTAAAAGAATACATACCGAACCGCCTGCAGAGCTGGCTGAAC
Organism: Paenibacillus sp. LK1; assembly: GCF_002750415.1. Taxonomy (NCBI): domain Bacteria; kingdom Bacillati; phylum Bacillota; class Bacilli; order Caryophanales; family Paenibacillaceae; genus Paenibacillus; species Paenibacillus sp. LK1. The sequence goes on along the minus strand of NZ_PEII01000008.1, from coordinate 15,104 downwards.
AATTCGCTACGAAAAAAAGTAACAACTTGCCCGGTTTCGGCATAACCCTGTTTACCATCTTGCTGCCGGTCATTTTGATGCTTATTGGCTCCATCGCCAATATCGTAGACCCAGACGCTACAAGCGGATTTACCGTTTTCTGTGAATTTATTGGCCATGAAATTATAGCCCTGCTGATCTCCGTCGTGTTCGCCCTCTTTTCGCTCGGTTTCTCACGGGGGTTCAACAAACATGACATCTCCCGCTTCACCAGTGAATGTCTGGCGCCTACGGCGACCATCATCCTCATCATTGGCGGTGGCGGTGCGTTCAAACAGGTGTTGATTAATAGTGGTGTAGGTAATGCCATTGCTGAGGTCGCCACACATGCCAATATTAATGTGATCCTGTTCGCCTGGCTTGTAGCCGCACTCATTCGGGTTGCTACCGGTTCTGCAACTGTGGCCATGACGACAGCAGCTGGTATTGTAGCTCCGGTCCTTGCACTAACGCCTGGTGCCAATATTGAACTTGTCGTACTCGCTACCGGTGCAGGTTCACTTGTACTATCTCATGTGAACGACGCAGGCTTCTGGATGATCAAAGAATTCTTCAACATGAGTGTGTCTCAGACGTTGAAGACGTGGACCGTTATGGAAACACTATTATCTGTTGTTGGACTGATCTTTATTTTGCTGCTGAGTACAGTCGTATAAATTGACTACCTATATAGAAGAAGAAAATAAATCCACACCATTAGAGTTTTATTTTATGGGTTCAAAAGAAAGAAGGTTTATGTAAAGTGAACAACTATATGATTGGTATGGATATCGGTACAACCAGTACCAAATCCGTACTCTTTACGGAACAGGGCGAAGTTGTAAGCACCTCGACTCAGGAATATCCTTTATACACCCCAGCTCCCGATGTCGCTGAGCAGGATCCAGAACAAATTGTGCAAGCCGCCCTTCGCTCCGTACGCGGCGTGATGGATCAAAGCGGCGTAGCTGCCGAACAAATTATGTTCGTATCCTGCAGCTCTGCCATGCACAGTGTTATTGCGATGGGACAAGATGGTATGCCCCTCACTCGCTGTATCACTTGGGCTGACAACCGGAGTGCTGCCTGGGCCGCCAAACTGCAAGAGGATGGAATCGGGCATTCTATCTATTTGCGAACAGGTACACCGATCCACCCCATGTCGCCACTGACCAAATTAATGTGGCTGCGTCATGATGAACCTGAACTATTTCAACGTACCGCCAAATTTATCTCTATTAAAGAATATTTGTTCTTCCGTCTGTTCGGCCAATATGTCGTGGATCACTCCATCGCCTCATGTACCGGCCTGCTCAATCTGGAACAACTGGATTGGGATGCAGAAGCACTTGAGGTTGCAGGCATTACACCTGACCATCTATCGCAGCTCGTCCCGACCACACATATCATAGAGGGAATGGATCGCACATGGGCTGAAAAAATGGCTCTCTCCCCCTCTACTTCCTTCGTCATCGGTGCAAGTGACGGGGTATTGTCCAATCTGGGCGTAAACGCCATTGAACCTGGCGTTGTTGCAGCAACGATCGGCACTAGCGGCGCGATTCGCACCGTCGTTGACCGTCCGGTTACCGATCCAAAAGGTAGAACGTTCTGTTACGCCCTCACCGAGAATCTTTGGGTTATCGGCGGACCTGTGAATAACGGTGGCATGCTGTTCCGCTGGGTACGGGACGAATTCGCTGCCTCGGAAGTCGAAACAGCCAAACGGCTCGGCATCAATTCCTATGATGTACTTACTAAGATTGCGGAACGCGTCAGCCCCGGTTCGGAAGGACTTCTATTCCATCCGTACCTTTCAGGGGAACGCGCCCCTTTATGGAATCCGGACGCCCGGGGTTCCTTCTTTGGTTTGACCCTTCACCACCAGAAAGAGCATATGATTCGTTCCGTTTTGGAAGGGGTTATTTTCAACCTGTATACGGTACTGCTGGCCATGGAAGAACAGATCGGACAACCTACCTCCATTCAGGCAACGGGTGGTTTCGCTCGTTCCCCACTCTGGCGTCAGATGATGTCCGATATATTCAATCAGGAAGTCATTGTGCCCGAGAGCTTCGAAAGTTCCTGTCTGGGGGCCGTCGTGCTCGGTCTTTATGCTACAGGGCGAATTAAGTCGCTTCATGCCGTTTCATCTAAGGTGGGTACAACACACAAGCATACCCCTATTAAAGAACATGCATCGATCTACCAGGAGCTGCTCCCCATCTTTATTCGCATATCGCGAAAATTGGAAGAAGAATATGCAGATATCGCGGATTTCCAACGTAAATTTTCCGCTCATATCGAGTAAATCATGCTTTTATAACCACCAAAAAGAGGTTGTTCTCTTAGACCACCATTCCGGTCTTCAAGAACAACCTCTTTTTGGCATACGCAAAACTGCTGCAATGGGGACACATCCATCTCCAAAGTTTGCACGCTTATCCATCCCACCTCTTTTAGGAATAAATCCTACGTTCAATTCATACAAATCAGTAAACGTTCCTTGGTACCAACAGGCCCTCTTCTTGATCTCCTCTGCCTTTGATTTTGTCGTTTCCTCAATTCCTCTCTTCAAAAAAGGAAAAAGGGTATGAAGAGTCACTCCCCTGTAAATCCCCAAAACGGCCATTTTCACTTTACGGTTATCCACAGAGAGGTTATTCACAAACAGAGAATACTTTTACACACAATTCAGCATCATTTGACGAATAACCTGTGTATAAAATAATTTGGGTTTTTGGGTCATCTTGTCGAAAGTTAAACAATTTATAAACAATATATTGTGTTGTGATTAAAAATTATACACAAGTTATTGAATTTGTGGATAAAATCACGCGATACATTGAAATGCCGGGCTTCTTTTGCTATGATTGTATTACTTTTGGATGTGAATATGTGATCTGACCCATAATATTATCAACAGCCTGTGGATAAAGTTGTGAACAATTTTCCGTTGTTCATTCTTTTTTTGTTTTCGACCTGCGGGGGTTTGGGGATAAATTCAACAATATATCTCTTATTTCGACACTGCATCATGGCTTAAGCCACACTTGGAACATGTAAAAGGAGTGACAGTCTGTGGACAGCCATACTTCTGATTTATGGCAGCAAATTTTATCAATCATACAAAACAAGCTCAGCAAACCCAGCTTTGACACTTGGTTCAAAGCAACCAAAGCTACCAAGCTGAATGATCGTTCGATCGTCATATCCGCACCAACCACGTTTGCCGTCGAATGGCTGGAGAGCCGTTACACCAAACTGGTCGGATCGACGGTATATGAACTGCTTGGCAAACAGGTCGATGTGAAATTTGTCATCGAGGAGAACAAGCCTGCTGAACCGGACCCTCAACTGCCAGCGCCAACGCCTACAGTTGTTCAGGAAGAAGCGGTACTCAGCATGCTGAATCCAAAATATACATTCGATACATTTGTCATTGGGCCGGGCAACCGTTTTGCCCACGCCGCATCGCTGGCGGTCGCTGAAGCGCCCGCCAAAGCATACAATCCTCTGTTTCTCTATGGAGGGGTAGGTCTCGGCAAAACTCACTTGATGCATGCGATCGGACATTACGTCTTGGAGCATGATCCGGGCAGCAAAGTTGTTTATTTGTCATCTGAGAAATTCACGAACGAATTCATTAACTCAATCCGTGATAACCGCGGGGAGAGCTTCCGTAACAAATACCGTAGTGTCGACATTCTGCTCATTGATGATATTCAGTTCTTAGCTGGAAAAGAATCGACGCAAGAGGAATTTTTCCATACGTTTAATGCGCTGCATGAGGAACGGAAACAGATCATTATCTCCAGCGACAGACCGCCGAAGGAAATTCCGACCCTGGAAGAACGGCTTCGTTCCCGTTTTGAATGGGGGTTGATTACGGATATCCAGCCTCCAGATCTGGAGACACGGATTGCTATTTTGCGTAAAAAAGCTCGTGCGGAAAACCTGGATATCCCGAATGAGGCGATGATGTACATCGCCAACCAGATTGATACCAATATTCGTGAACTGGAAGGGGCACTGATTCGGGTTGTTGCCTATTCTTCGCTGACTAATCAAGATGTAACCACTCATCTAGCAGCTGAAGCACTGAAGGATATTATTCCTTCCAGTCGTCCAAAAATGATCACTATTCACGACATCCAACAAAAGGTCGGCGAGTATTACAGCCTTAAACTTGAAGATTTCAAAGCACGGAAACGGACCAAGGCCGTTGCGTTCCCAAGACAGATTGCTATGTATCTCTCTCGTGAACTTACAGACTTTTCTTTGCCCAAAATCGGTGAAGCATTTGGAGGGCGAGATCATACCACCGTCATCCACGCGCACGAAAAGATCTCCCAGGCGATTAAAGTCGATCAGGATCTCTATAAAGTTATCAACAACTTAACCGAAAAAATTAAGAATCCAACCTGAATAAGTCCCAAGCCTGTGCACAACGTATACACATGTGGATAGGCTTGGGCTTATGGGTTTATACCCACTTATCCACATATTCAGTGCCCCTATTACTATTATTACTATAAAGATCTAAAAGATATCATCTCCAAATAAGCGATTTCGAAGCTTGGCCTCCGGCCTTTTGAAAAACACATTTCAACACCTCTACACCCAAAAAATCAGCTAGGAGTGAAACCATGAAAATCAGCATAATGAAAAACTATTTAAACGATTCCATACAGCAAGTATCCAAAGCGATCTCGAGCCGTACGACGATCCCAATTCTGAGCGGTATCAAATTCGACGTTAATCATCAAGGTGTGACGTTGACAGCAAGCGACACCGATATTTCAATTCAATCCTTCATCCCGCTTGAAGATGGTGATAAAAGTGTTGTTCAGGTAGATCAACCCGGTAGTGTAGTTTTGCCAGCCAAGTTTTTCGTGGAGATCATCAAGAAGCTGCCATCGCAGGAAGTGCACATGGAAGTCAAAGATAACTTCAACACCTTTATTTCCGCAGGAGCTACAGAAATTCAACTGGTTGGTCTTGATCCGGAAGAATTCCCAGTATTGCCAAGCATCGAAGAAAACCAAACGGTCTCCATTCCAGGAGATTTGCTCAAAAACATGATCAAACAAACCGTATTCTCCATTTCCACTCATGAAACTACGCCGATTCTGACAGGTGTACTCTGGAGTTTGGGTGACAATGAACTGAAATTTGTGGCAACTGACCGTCACCGTCTTGCTACTCGTTCAGCAATGCTGGATAATGCAGAAGGTGTGAGATTCAACAATGTGGTGATCTCGGGCAAAACGCTGAACGAACTCAGCAAAATTGTGCCAGATCAAAATACACTTGTGGATATCGTTGTCGCTGACAACCAGGTTTTGTTTAAAATCGACCGTGTTCTGTTCTATTCGCGTATTTTGGACGGAACTTATCCGGATACTTCTAGAATTATTCCGACTTCGTACAAAACAGAACTCGTTTTGGATACAAAAAAATTAAGTGAATCTATTGACCGGGCTTATTTGCTGTCGCGTGAAGAAAAAACAAATATTGTGCGGATGCAGACGATGGATTCCGGATCAATCGAAATTTCATCAAGCTCTTCCGAGCTGGGGAAAGTAAGAGAAGAGATCGAACCTGCCGACTTTAACGGCGAACCCCTGAAAATCTCGTTCAACTCCAAATATATGCTGGATGTGCTGAAAGTGGTGGAGAGTGAGCAGCTGATGATCGCTTTCACTGGCGTCATGAGTCCTATCATCCTGAAACCGCTGGACGACAGTCACAGCTTGTACGTCATATTGCCTTACCGGACGACCAACTAACGAGAGGAAGATCATAGTGAACCAAGTAGCGATTCGTACGGAATATATTAAGCTTGACCAATTTTTGAAACTGGCCGATTGCATACCAACTGGAGGTATGGCCAAAGCACTGCTTCAGGACGGACTTGTACGTGTGAATAAAGAGCCTGAGGAACGCCGGGGACGCAAGTTATACCCTGGGGATATCGTTGAGGTGGACGGAGAAGGTTCGTTCGAAGTTGTCGCACAATAAGAAGACCAGTTAGATCCTGCTGCCTCCTGACGGACGGGATAAAAGGGAGGTTACCGCGTGTTTGTAAACAGCATAGATCTGCAGCAATTCCGCAATTATGAACATCTGAGACTGGATTCATTTGGTCCTGTAAATCTTTTGATCGGGCAAAATGCCCAAGGTAAGACCAATCTTGCAGAAGCCATCTTTGTGCTTGCACTCACTAAGAGCCACCGTACATCCCGTGACAAGGAACTGATTCGTTTCGGTGAAGAACGTGCAAGGCTTGCAGCAGAGGTCGACAAAAAGTACGGATCGGTCAAGCTCGAGCTATCTTTGTCGCAACAAGGCAAAAAAGCAAAGATCAACGGTTTGGAACAGCGCAAGCTGAGTGATTTTGTCGGAGCGCTTAATGTGGTGATGTTTGCACCGGAAGATCTTGAGATTGTCAAAGGCACACCGGGGGTCCGCCGCCGGTTTCTTGACATGGAGATTGGACAGGTTGCTCCAGGTTACCTGTATCATCTGCAGCAATATCAAAAAGTGCTCGTTCAGCGTAACAATCTGCTCAAGCAATTATGGGGGCAGAACGCTTCAGCGCAGACCATGCTTGAGGTGTGGAATGAACAACTGGTGGAGCATGGTGTTAAAATCGTCAAAAAAAGGAAACAATTCATAAAGAAACTGCAAAAGTGGGCTGAAACGATTCATCAGGGCATCACCGGAGGCGGAGAAGTCCTGCGTCTGGCCTACCTTCCTTCCTTCAGCGAAGCCGCTGAGGAAGATGAAGCTGTCTTAATGGACCAATTTATGATAAAATTATCACAAATGAAAGAGCAGGAGATTCGCCGAGGCACAACGCTTAGTGGGCCGCATCGGGATGACCTGTCCTTTTTCATTAACGATCGGGAAGTACAAACGTATGGCTCGCAGGGGCAGCAGCGCACAACGGCGTTGTCCCTTAAACTTGCGGAAATTGAACTGATTCATGAAGAAATCGGAGAATATCCGGTCCTGCTGCTAGACGATGTACTGTCTGAACTGGATCCTTTTCGTCAAACGCAGCTGATCGAAACGTTCCAGAGCAAGGTGCAAACCTTTATTACGGCTACCGGCATCGAGAGTCTGAACGTTGACAAACTCAAAGATGCCAGTATTTATCACGTTCATGCCGGACAGGTTGAACGCTAAGGAGTGAGGGCTTATGTACATTCATCTGGGCGGCGAGAAGATTATCCGATCTTCCGAATTGGTCGCTATTTTTGATATATCGATTGAAAAATCCTCAAAAATTTCCAAGCAGTATGTCACGCATGCCGAGCAGGAAAAAACAGTGGAGCATATTGGTGAAGAGGAAGCCAAGTCCATTGTCGTGACCAAAAACATTGTGTACTACTCGCCTATTTCCTCAGCTACGCTCAAGAAGCGAGCTCACATTTTTCCTGATCTCTAGCCTATCGGCGGTACGAGTTATTGTACCTTTTGCTGCTTGTCTTTATTTAGATTGCTTACTGGAATTAAGGGAATATGTTCATTTCAGCATGCATTCTTAGTTAACGCATATTTACGATATTGAATCTATAGAAGTAGGTGAAAGGCATGTCTATGAATCAACCGTCATATGGTGCAGATGAAATTCAGGTACTTGAAGGGCTGGAAGCCGTACGTAAACGACCGGGGATGTATATTGGTTCCACCAGTGCCAAAGGTCTGCATCATCTCGTTTGGGAAGTAGTGGACAATAGTATTGACGAAGCACTCGCAGGTTATTGTGATCATATCGAAGTTACTATTCATGAAGATAACAGCGTCACTGTAGTCGATAACGGGCGGGGGATTCCTGTCGGTGAACATGCCAAAATGAAACGTCCTGCACTTGAGGTTGTAATGACTGTTCTGCATGCAGGCGGTAAATTTGGCGGTGGCGGGTACAAAGTATCCGGTGGTCTTCATGGTGTAGGTGTATCTGTCGTCAATGCTCTATCAGCGAAAGTAGTTGTTACAGTTAAGGTTGACGGCCATGTGTATCAACAGGAATACCGTCGCGGTGCTCCGCAGTATGATCTGAAAACGATCGGAACAACGGAGGAAACGGGAACAACGGTTACGTTCCATCCGGATCCGGAGATTTTCACGGAAACAAGAGTTTATGACTATGAAACTTTGCTGACTCGTATTCGTGAGCTCGCGTTCCTGAACAAGGGAATTGGTATGACTTTAACCGATGAACGTACAGGTGTAACCAACTCTTTCCTGTATGAGGGCGGTATTATCGAGTATGTCTCCTTCCTGAACCAGAAGCGTGAAGTACTGCACGAAAACCCGATTTATGTAGAAGGATCAAGAGACAACATTCAGGTTGAAGTTGCATTGCAATACAATGACAGCTACACCGAGAATATTTACTCTTTTGCCAACAACATCAACACACATGAGGGTGGAACGCACGAATCCGGATTCAAAAGTGCCCTTACCCGGATTATCAATGATTATGCGCGAAAAGCCGGCGTAATCAAAGACAGCACGGGTAACCTGTCCGGGGATGATGTACGTGAAGGTCTAACAGCGATTATCTCAGTCAAGATCCCTGAACCGCAATTTGAGGGACAGACGAAGACCAAGCTGGGTAACAGTGAAGTTCGCGGAATTGTGGAATCCCTGTTTGCTGAGAAGCTGCAGGAATTCCTGGAAGAGAATCCTTCCGTATCCCGTCGCATTTTGGAAAAAGGACTGCAAGCTGCCCGTGCACGTGAAGCAGCTCGTAAAGCACGTGAACTCACGCGTCGTAAAGGTGCACTCGAAGTCAGCTCTTTGCCAGGTAAATTGGCCGACTGTTCATCCAAGGATGCTTCAATCAGCGAATTGTACATCGTCGAAGGTGACTCTGCCGGTGGATCGGCGAAGCAAGGACGAGATCGTCATTTCCAAGCGATTTTGCCACTGCGTGGTAAGATTCTGAACGTGGAAAAAGCACGTCTTGACCGGATTTTGGGTAATGCGGAGATCAGAGCAATTATTACTGCAATGGGTACCGGAATTGGTGATGATTTCGATATTGCCAAAGCACGTTATCACAAAATCATTTTGATGACGGATGCCGACGTCGATGGCGCCCACATTCGGACATTGCTTCTGACATTCCTTTATCGCTATATGCGCAAAATCATTGAGGCTGGTTATGTATATATTGCCCAACCGCCATTGTTCAAGATTGAGCGCAATAAAGTGATTCGTTATGCTGGTTCCGAGAAGGAACGTGATGAAATTATCGCAACTCTCGGTGAGAATGCGAAATTCAATATCCAGCGTTATAAAGGTCTTGGCGAGATGAATGCCGGACAATTATGGGAAACGACGATGGACCCTGAAAGCCGGACCATGCTTCAAGTATCGATCAGCGATGCGATGCTGGCCGATGCCATGTTCGACACCTTGATGGGGGATAATGTTGAACCTCGTCGTGACTTTATTCAGGAAAATGCAAAATACGTGAAAAACCTCGACATCTAACGATATTCGAAGAGGCGCCTGCGAGGGCGCCTCTTTTACATTATGGGGTTAAGCTATAGAGATTTTAGGTTGGTCTCTGGAGTGCCTGTTATCGGTGTGTGCGGCTTTTGGCAGTGGAGGCCTGGGCTTTGGGGGAGGTGCGAGATGTCTTCCCTTTTTTGGAGGGTAATCTGCCGTACGCTCTCGCATAACGCTTGATCTTTCGGTACGTTTCCTTATCAGGCAATAGGCCAAAAGCATAGATACCTGGTAATGTGTTGACTTCAATAATCCATGGCCGTCCATCTTCATCCAGTGCGATATCGATACCAATCTCTTTGAGCCTTGGAAATGACCTCTGAAGCTGTACCGCCGTATGAATGCCTAAACGATATAGCTCACTGCGTAGTTGCTGGAACCGATCCTGATCAAATTGAGGGCGTACCAACTCATTAAAGGTGGCCAATCGTCCGCCTCCATGAATGTTGGTAATGATCTTGCCCGGTGCAGCAACTCTTCCCAGAATACCTGTCGTTTCCCAGTTGCGTTCTAGATTCTTCTGGGTCAGTACCCGCAGGTCGAAAGGTAATCCATCATGTTTCATCAGCGGAATACCTTGCTGAATGATGTATTCGCGATTCTGGATATGTTCAGTGAGCGCCAGATCCAGCTCATCGAGGGAATGGAAGTATTTTTCCTCCGTCCCATATCGAAGTTCATACGTGGTCAGAGGGACTTCAGCAGAGATCTCGGCACTGACTTCAGCTTCGGATGGGGAGAGTGGATCAACGGCGTTTTCCGATGTGTTTGAATCGGTAATCGGGTGTGGTTTTATACGGATGGTTTTTACCCGCATGACGCCATTGCCATAAGTTCCCCGATCCGGTTTGATATAGTTTGACTCGAATAATTCAGTCATCCGTTCCAGGGTCTGGCGATTATATTGTCGTGTTACTGGTATATATTCATTCACATTTCGGCTGCGTTGTAACACAGCTGTCTTGGTCCATTTGCTGGAGACACGCTGGATGCCCAAGAGCCATCAGTCCTTTCGTGTTTTAATGGGGTTTATAAGAGTGGCAGACGCGTAGAAATCAAAGGACAAGAGATGATTTCAGTGGTATAATAGAGAAATATGGCGTTTTGTGCGGTTTTGTTGCACAGATGTAGTTTGATCGTAGAACGGGAACGGTCTAAGCCTGAATATACACAGTACAATTGCCGCTTTTTCTAGCATTGTATGTGCAAATGGGGAGGAAGGCAGGGCGAACCCCCAGACTCTCTAAAGTTCCCGGAAGAAAGGCTATTGCCCAGCGGACGTTTAATTGTTTACCTTTTGTGAAAGTAATATAATAAAGAGTAGCGTCCTTGTGCGGTTTTAGCCTTGTTAGGCTCTTCACATATAATTAATTTTGAATGATTGAATGGAATGTTTGTTGAAGGACAAGAAGGAGGTCCAGCATGGCGGAAGAAATGAACTCGCAGATTAAAGATCGGGATATTGGCGTCGAGATGCGTGAATCGTTTATGGATTATGCGATGAGCATTATTGTGAGCCGTGCCTTACCTGACGTGCGTGACGGATTGAAGCCGGTTCACCGGCGTATTCTGTACGCAATGTCCGAGCTAGGCATGACACCCGATAAACCACATAAAAAATCAGCTAGAATCGTCGGCGAAGTTATCGGTAAGTATCACCCACACGGTGACTCTGCCGTATACGAAACGATGGTACGGATGGCACAGGACTTCTCCCTGCGCTACATGCACGTAGATGGACATGGTAACTTTGGATCGGTGGATGGCGATATGGCAGCAGCCATGCGTTATACGGAAGCCCGGTTGTCCAAGATTGCTATGGAAATGCTCAGAGACATCAACAAGGATACGATTGACTTCCAGCCGAACTATGACGGTGAAGAAAGTGAACCTATCGTTCTGCCAGCTCGTTTCCCTAACTTGCTTGTCAATGGTGTCGGCGGGATTGCGGTAGGTATGGCGACCAATATTCCTCCTCATAACCTGGGAGAGGTCATTGACGGCGTACAGGCTATGATCAAAAATCCAGACATTACTTCCATGGAATTGATGGATTATATCCACGGGCCAGACTTCCCAACTTCCGGTTATATTTTGGGACGCTCCGGAATTCGCCAGGCGTATCAAACCGGACGTGGTTCAGTAACGATGCGGGCCAAAACTAACATCGAAGAAAACAACAACAAAGCACGGATTATCGTTACGGAACTTCCTTATCAGGTGAACAAGGCAAGACTCGTTGAGAAAATTGCTGAGTTGGTACGTGATAAAAAGATTGATGGTATTACGGATCTCCGTGATGAGTCTGACCGTAACGGTATGCGGATTGTGATTGAGCTTCGCAGAGACGTGAACCCGGGTGTAGTGCTGAACAACTTGTACAAGCATACTGCGATGCAGTCTACCTTTGGGATTAACATGCTAGCGATTGTAAATAAAGAACCTAAGATTTTGAATCTGCGTGAAGTGTTGTATCACTACTTGCAGCATCAGATTGAGGTTATACGTAGACGTACACAGTTCGAATTGAAAAAAGCGGAAGCACGCGCACACATTCTGGAAGGCTTGCGTATCGCGCTGGATCATATCGACGAAATTATTGCGTTGATTCGTTCATCCAGCAATACGGATGCAGCCAGAGAAGGTCTGATTGAGCGTTTCTCACTCAGTCATGATCAGGCTCAAGCTATCCTCGATATGCGTCTGCAACGCCTGACAGGTCTGGAACGTGAGCGCATCGAAAATGAGTATAACGAACTGATGGTCAAAATTAAGGAATATCGTGAAATTTTGGCCAACGAGCACCTGGTGCTCGAAATTATCAGCACGGAGCTGCAAGAAATCCGTGATCGCTTCAGCGATGATCGTCGTACCGAAATCACTGTAGGTGAAGAGAGCATTCTGGACGAGGATCTGATTCCGCGTGAAGAAGTTATCATCACTATTACCCATACAGGCTATGTGAAACGTCTGCCGGTATCCACATACCGCAGTCAGAAGCGTGGCGGACGTGGGGTTGTGGGAATGGACACCAAAGATACTGACTTTGTTGAGCATCTGTTTGTGACCAACTCTCACAATTACCTCATGTTCTTTACCGACAAAGGTAAAGTGTACCGTCTCAAAGCTTATGAGATTCCAGAGCTTGGCCGTACAGCACGGGGGACGCCGATTATTAACCTGATTCAGATCGAGCAGGGTGAATCGGTCAATGCCGTGATTCCAGTTCAGGAATTCGAAAGTGACAAGTATCTGTTCTTTGCTACCCGTCAAGGGGTTGTGAAGAAGACACCGCTTGAGGATTACACCAATATTCGTAAAGGCGGTCTAATCGGGATCTCCCTGCGTGATGATGATGCCCTTATTGATGTTAAGCTGACAGACGGACAGCAAGAGATCATTATGGGTACAGCTCACGGGATGTCCATCCGATTCTCGGAAGGAAATGTTCGTTCCATGGGACGGAGTGCAACCGGGGTTAAAGGGATCACACTGGATGAGCAGGATGTTGTAATTGGTATGGACGTTGTAGATCAGGAACTGGATGTTCTGATTGTTACAGCCAAAGGTTACGGTAAACGTACGCCTGTCAGCGATTATCGGATGCAGACTCGTGGCGGTAAAGGGATTAAAACCATTAACGTCACAGATAAGAACGGTGCGGTAGTCAGTCTGAAAATGGTTAAGACGGAAGAAGATCTAATGATCATCACTTCCAGTGGTACGTTAATTCGAATGAGTATGGAAGGCATATCCACGATGGGTCGATACACGCAAGGCGTGAAGCTGATTCATATTCGCGATGAGGATGCCGTAGCTACAGTCAGCCGAATTGATAAGAATGAGGAAGAACCAGATGACGAAGAATTGCTTGAAGGTGCAGAAGCCGCTGATTCTGAAGGTCTAGAGTCAACTCTTGATGAGGGTGCGGTTTCCGATGCTGAAGTTGAGGGCGATGATTCAGGTTCGGAAGTATAGAATCAATTTTCTATAACGAAAATCATTTCATGATTTCAATGAAATTGGAGGGCTCCCATATGGGGGCCCTTTGTTATTTTCACGGCTCCAGGACCATTCTCCTCGAAATCTGGGATGTACAGCCTGATTTTTGAGTAATATAATGGGAATTAACGTGAAAAACCGGGACTATGGTCTTGATATCATTATAGAAGAACGATGAGTGAGGGGAATAAACATGGGATTAATCACCCTGTCTGAAGTCAAACCAGGACTTAAACTGGGAAATGACGTACAAACGCTTCGTGGCAATGTTCTGTTTCAGAAGGGCAAAGTCATTCTGCCTAAAGATGTGGAAGTACTCAGAGCCTTTATGATTCATCAAGTGGACATCGAGCAAGAAAGAACAGGGACAAGCAGCTCAGGTTCTAAGGCTTCATCCGCCTCTTCAGTCCATGCAGCTAATGAGAAGAACGGAGAACGGGCAGGGAAAGGCAGCAGCGCAGTCTCAGCACCCGCAGGACCGTCTCTGCATGAAGAGTATGAAAAGATGGTGGGACTGACCAAAAATGCTTTCCTATCCTCCTTGGCGGCTGAATTACCTGTATATGAGTTGCGTACACAGCTGGAAGCTTTGTTTGTTCATCTTAAACAGTATAATGTGCTTACCTTCAGTCCACGAGTGATGCAGGAACATGATTATGTGTATCATCATGCCGTCTTGAGTGCCATTACGTCTTATCAGTTGGCCCAGTGGATTGATCTTCCGTCCAAAGACTGGATGCAGGTAGCTTTTGCAGGATTGTTCCATGATATTGGTAATAACAAAGTAGATCCACAGATTCTCCATAAACCCTCTACGTTAACTGCGTCAGAGCAGGCTGAGATCCGACAGCATACGAAATATGGCTACCAGGTACTGAAACAGGCGAAGGCCATCAATGAGGGAGCAAGACTCGCAGCATTGCAGCATCATGAAAAAGTGGATGGGTCGGGTTACCCGCTGCAGCTCAGCGGCACGCAGATTCATATCTATGCCAAGATTGTAGCTATCGCTGATATCTTCCACGCTATGACTCTGGAAAAGATCTATCGTAGGGCACAGTCACCGTACCTGGTACTTGAACAAATTCAGAGTGAGGCTTTTGGCAAATTGGATCCTGCTATCGTGAATGTATTCGTCCAGCGTTCCACACAGATCCATAACGGTATCCGAGTGAAGCTCAGCAATAATCAAATTGGTGAGATTATATTCTCAGATCGGGATCATCCTACAAGGCCGATGGTATCAGTAGAAGGAACAATCATCAATCTGATGCAGCAAAGGCAGCTACATATCCAGGAAGTCATTGGGTAACTAAATCTTCAATTCATATATAAGAACAGGGCCTTTCCAATATGGAAGGGCTTTTTTATTAAACTTAAAGTAGAGTATGAGATTAGCATGCATAGGTGGAGAGATATTCTTACGCAAATTAAGCAGAGTAATGTATATAGGATCAGGCTTATATGGGAGCCATATTAGAGAGAGTGTAGAAAGAAATAACTTTAATGAAAAAAAAGCTTGCATTCCAAATCTGTACATGGTATATTCTAAT